>CAYPGS010000008.1:63832-121631 GCA_964410395.1 uncultured bacterium | reverse complement strand
AAGTGGGAATAGCCATGGGACTCATGGTCATCGCCTGCTACCGCCCCAAGCCCGGGAGGCATCTGATCGGAACCATGGGCATACCGATGATCAGTCGGAAACGCGCATCATGGGTTTCGGGTCTTCCAGAATGATCTCGGGCTCGGAAAAGGGAACCAGCCTCTCCACGAAATCGACCAACTGCAAGGCCGGCGTACCGCGGAAGTACCTGGCCATCCCACGCTCCATCCAGATGCGCTCCGAGTACAGGACCACCGAAAAGGGCGTGTCGCCCACACCATCTCCGTCCCGGTCGAAACCGGAGTAGTTCTGCCAGGAGTTGCCCAGCCAGTCGTTGCTCAAGGCGCTGGTGCTGCTGGTCACGGCCACCTCCTGGAAGTTACCTTCGAAAATGTTGCCGTGTACCACATGGCCGCCCTTCTCGCCGTAGAAGTAGAGAGCCACGTCGTTGTAGGCGAAGTGGTTGTCGATGATGAACAACAGGTTCTCCGGGAAAGTCGGAGAATTGGCGGTCAGGCCTACCGCGCAATCGAGGATCTCATTGCTCTCGATGACCGTCTGTGAACTGCCCTTCACCGCGATCGCCGAGCCCAGGAGATTGGCCTGGTGCTCGATCCGGTTGCGGTGGATGTGCAACTCGTCCGAGTAAACCCCGACGATGCCGTGATCGTTGCGGCTGAATCGATTGCCGACCACCTCGATCTTTGGAGAGAAGATCAGCTCCACGCCCATGCGGCTGTCGCTGATGTGATTGTCCCTGAGCAGATTGTCCGGAGAGTTGGTGAAAACCAGATCCCGCACCTGTGTGATCGCGTTGCATTCGATGCGATTCTCGCGACTGTACCAGAGGCGAATGCCGTCTCCCCGCAAAGTCGCGGGACCGGGGTAGGACCGAATCCGGTTTCCGCGGACCACATTGCCGTTTCCCTGGGAGATATGAACGCCGAAGAGGACCTCGTCGATGACATTGTTTGAGAGGAGCACGTGGTCGGCCGAAATCTCAACGGCCGCATCGACCTGATCGTGGGACCGTCCGGATCCTGTCAGGTGAAGATTGCGGATGATGGCGCCATCCGCTTCCACGCTCAACACGGTTCCCTTTCCCCCGCCGTCGATGGTCACCTGGCCCTGCCCGTCCAATACCATGGGCTTCCGAATCACCACCGGTCCCAGGTAGCGGCCGGGAGGCGGCCTCAGGGTCTTCCCCGCGGGTGTTAGATCGATGAGAAGTTGAAGAGGCGTCGTGGCCGCGATGGCAACAGCGGCCTCTAGCAGGAGAATGCACAGGATCCAGGCTGGCGAATGCTTCAATGAGCGAATCCCAGTTGAGAGTGGGAGTGCAGGGGGTCGGTGTGGGCAGTTTGGGCATCCCACTGCAGGGGTCAACCAAAATAGAAGCCCCCGACATCGCCGAGGGCTTTCTGGCTGGCAGCTGGAAGCTGGAAGCTGGCCGCTATCTGATCAGGTGCACCTCGATGCGTGTCTTCGAGAGCCGTTCGCCGAAGTGATCCGAACCGAAGGCCCGCAGGCCGATCATATCGGCGGGAACTCCTCGTTCGACCAGAGCCGTCTTGAAGGCGTGCAGCTTCTGCAGGCTTCGCTTGCGGTCCCAGGACACATCCCCCGAGTCCTCTTCGTAGCCCTGCAGCTCGATGCCGATGAGTCCATCGACGGCGAGCAGGCGCTCGGCGAACTCGTCCAGCTCCGGCCCGTGCTCCGGTTCCAGTTCCGTGCGATCGGCGCTGAAGAGCAGGTCGCGGAAGATGGTGATGTCTTCCGCAGGCTCGGCCGCCGGTTCATCGATGATCACGCGCACATCGGGCGGCAGGGGCGTCTGCAGGCCCGGCTTCTTGGCGTAGTGCACATAGCGCGACACCTGGGGCGCTTCGGTCTCCTCGGGCTGTCCCAGGTCGAAGGTCACGCCCAGTCGATGGGCACCCTGAAGGTCCTGCCTCGAGTTGTAGGAGTAGTCGAAACGGAAGTGCTTCACCTGAAGGCCGGCGCCGTAGTGGAAGCGGTCGCCTTCGGGCATGCCGTCGTCCTGCACGCTACGGCGGTAACCCACCCGCAGGAAGACCAGGTCGTTCCAGGTCCACTCGCTGCCGAAGCCCACGCTGGGATGGTTCTCCTGGGGATAGATCAGATCCAGGGAGTTCAGCAGGCGATGCCCTTCGGCCAGCTCCAATCGATGGGAAGCGCCGAAGCGGAAACGCCAGGGCGAGGGAAAGCTCTTGTCCAGGAATTTCAGGGGAGGGCCCACGTCCATGAGCGAGGCGCCCAGACGAATGCCCTGCACTTCCCGGGTAAGCACGCCGATGGAGCCGGTGAAGGTGCCGGCCGTCTCGTCGCCCATACTCTTGTAGATGAAACTCGCGCGGCCACCGGCCCTCAGCATCGGGTGCAGGGGCATGGTGAAGTTCATGCTGAACTGCAGATCCCGAGCGCCCACGCTCTCGCCGGTGTAGGTACCGTCCTCGAGGGTCTCGTCGACGCTGCCCATGTCCATGTGCAGCAACCCCAGGGCGAAGGTGCACTGGCCGGGCAGGGGCCTGGCGTAGAGCACCTGGTCCAGGGGAATGTCCATGACCCAGCGGGAGTGGCCGAAGTAGAACTGACCGTGGTTATGGAAGGCCAGGCTCGCGGGATTGAACTCCAGTCCGGCCACACCCATGTCCAGACTGGTGACCGACCAGCCCATGGCCGCGGCCCGCGCATCCATGCCGATGGCGTTCATCACCGAATGGCTGCTGCCCGTGAAACTCGAAAGCTCGGCCTCGGCCTGCACCGTCGCCACCGCCAGAAGGGCCAGCAACGCGAGGATGAATCCGCCGAGAATGAAGTTCTGCCGTTTTCTATCTTCCATCTCGCTCCTAGAAGACGACCATGACGCGGTGGGTCTCGGTGAAGGTCTCTCCGCCCACCTCGAAACGGGCCAGGGCGATGTACATGCCGCTGGCCACGGTGAAGCCGGCCTCGTTGGTCATGTTCCAGCTGAGAGTCTCGATGTCGCCCGCGCTCCAGGGCCCGTCGCCGTGAAGGGTGCGGACCTTGTCCATGGCGAGGGTGTAGATGTCGATGTCCACGTTCATGCCCGACTTCGCGGCGATGCGGAAATCGACCTGGGCGTGGCGGTCACCGTAGACGGGATTGGGAGCGACGCGCAGGTTCTCGTCGTTACGAACGCGAAGCTCCAGCACGCACTGACTGTGTACGCTGAGATCGGACAGCCGGGCCTGCAGCTCGCCGCGGTAGACCTCGGGCGGCGTGTGAGGCGAGAGCACGAGGTCCAGTTCCACATCGGTGGACGCGCCCGCGGCCAAACCCGTCACCATGGCGGGATCGAAACTCACCGACGCCGTGGAGATGTTGCCTCCGCTGGCTGAGCGCAGGGCTCCGGCCAGCTGCAGGGTGAAGGGCCCCAGGCTGTCGCCGCTGCTGTTGACAAGTCGCACGATGTGGGATGAGGGGGTATCGGCGCGCATGGCCAACGAAAGCGTGTCGGCGCGCCAGGCACTCGTGTCCACCGGCGCGAAGGTCCAGAGTGGATCCATGGAAAGAGCGTGGGCCGCCGGCGCAATGCAGACGGCAAAGATGAAGAGGATCAGGGCTTTCCTTGTGAGCGCTCGCATGGTCGTGCTAGCCTCCGCGGGTTCGAATCCGGAGTGAGGCCTTGGACTATCCCCTGCTTTTTCATGCCCGCGCGTTGTTCGAGTCGCTACGCGGCCGCCAGGTCCAAGGCCTGTCCTGGAGCGGGCCGGTCCTGGCGCTGCGTTTCGCGCTGCCCGAAGGGCCGAGGGACCTTGTCCTGACGCTCCAACAGGACGAGCAGGGAGCGCACCTGGAGCCCCCGCTTCCGGAGCCCCTTCAGCAATTTCGCTTCCAAGACCAGAGACATGATTTCTCCTACCTGCCCGACCACCTGGACCGGGCCGTCTTCGAGGGCGGCGGGCCCCTGGCAGGACAGTCCCTGCTCCGACTGGATTTCGAGCGATCTGGCAACTTCAAGGCGGGCAACCGATTGCACCTCTTCCTCGAGTTCTTCGCGGGGGGGCGCCTGGTGCTCACCGACGGCGCGAGAACGGTGATCCGGGCCAGCCGGAAAGGCGGCCTGCACGTGAAGCCGGGGGCGGAGTACCTGCCGGGTCTGGGAGAATTGGCCATTCTGGGTAAAGACTTGCCACCGGAGGCCCCTATTCTCAGCGATTGGGAAGCATCGGAAACCGAGGGGAAGCGGGTTCGGGGCCTGGACGGCCCCACGCTGAGCTATCTTATTGAAATCAATAAAGATAACCCCGCCGAGGCCCTGAACCGGCTGCTCGCCTGGCCGGGGCCCTGGCGCCTGGGCTTTCCGCCCGCCTCGCCCTTCCAACAGGGATGGCTCCTGCCCGCCGAGGGAGCGGCGCGCCCGGCCGAGGAGCTCCACGAGCACCCCGATTTCCTGCCTATGCTGAATCGGCTTGGCGCGGGAGGTCGCCTCCGCAGGCAGATCGCCGAGATGCGGGCGAGTCTGGGGCGGCATTACGAGGCGGAGCTTTCGCGTCTCGAGAAGCTCGCCGCCGGCCTGGGCGAGGACCTCTCCCGGGCCGAGGACGCCGACCTGCTCCGCCGGCAGGCCGACACCCTCGCGTCCCATCTCAGCGAGATCCGCCGCGGCATGGACTCGGTGGAGCTGGAGGACGTGCACAATCCTGGCGAGACCCTGACGATCCCGCTCAATCCCGGGGACGGTCCCAAGAAGAATCTCGACCGGCTCTACAAGCGTGCGGCCAAGGGCGAGCGGGGACGCGAGAACATCGAGGAGCGCCTGGACGAGGCGAAGGCGAAGATCGCAGATCGCCGGACAGCCCTCGCGGACCTCGACGCCGACCAGGAGGGTGTGCCCCTCGAGGATCTGCGCGACACGCTCTTCGCCGACTGGATCCTCGTCTTTCCCCCGCCCGCGGAGAAGTCGCCCAAGGGCAAGCCCGAACCGGCGCTACCCTTCCGACGCTTCGAGCTGCCGGGCGGCTGGCATGTCTGGGTGGGAAGGAACAATCGCGAGAACGACGAGCTCAGCCATCGCGCGTCATCGCCGAATGATCTCTGGTTCCACGCCCAGGCCGTGCCCGGCAGCCATGTGGTGCTGCGCAAGGGCGGCCACAAGGACGAGCCGCCGGCTTCGATCATCGAACAGACGGCGTCCATCGCGGCCTTCTACAGCAAGGCCAAGAACAGCAAGCTGGTGCCGGTGATCTACACCTTGAGGAAGTACGTGCGCAAACCGAGGGGAGGCGCACCGGGACTGGCCATGGTGGAGCGCGAGAAATCGGTCATCGTTCCGCCGGGGCTACCCGAGAGCTAACGATACAGCGCCTTGATGACGCTCCAGCTGGACGGCGGCAGGGGCGGCTCCTCGACACCCGTGGGATCCAGGCAATCCGAATCCCAGATCTCTCCCACCGCCGGTTCGTAGCCCTGGCCCAGATCGGGAATCTCGATCTGGAAGTAGGCCTCGGCCCAATCCCAGATCTCGATGTCGAACCAGCTGTAGCGAAGGATCCAGGGGCCCGGAGGCACATCTTCCAGGGTCACCTTGATGTCGGTGCAGCATTCGCAGTCGCAGGGGTCTTCCCAGTGTTCCGTCACGAAGATGGTGGCATCCCCCACATAGACTTCGAAGGTGATGGGATCGGGACAGCAGTTGATCAGGTCTGCGAGATGCCAGATGTGAAGGTCGGCGCCTTCCACTTCCAGCTCGAAGAAATCCCCGTTCCAGCACCAGAATTCCGCGCAGGCCGCCGGCGGCATGACCAGGAGCGCGGCGATGAGGATGATTCTCATGCTTCCCTCCTCGGCGAGCCATGGGGTAGCTCGCCCACGTCACCAAGAGTTTAGCACGGAATCGTCAGTGTGCTCACTCATGCAACTTAGAATACAAGTCATCTCTTGCCGAAAAAACGAATCTTCTTCCACTCTTTGCCCGAACCAGAAGTCCTGCCTCCGCAAGCCCCAGCAGATCGGTTCTGGCGCTCTGGTAAGCGATGCCGTGGATTCGTCGATGCTGCTCTATTGTATAGATGAAACTGGGATGTCGGAGGGCGTGATGGATGAGCGCCACCTGACGATGGTTCAGTACTTTCGCCAGATTGGAGTTGCTTGCCAAGGACTCCCTCGCCTGAGTAATCTCCTTGGTCTTTCTTTCCAAGTATGAGTACAGATCAGCTATGGCCCTACGGAAAATCTCAAGCTGATGAAGCACGAAGTAGGTCGCATCGCTTTCATCCGTCTCGGTGTGGAGAAATGCAAGACCGTACTGGGAGGGAGCGGCGTAGAGGAGTCGAGAGATCGGCAAGTACTCGCATAGCCAATAGCCTTGCGCCGCCATGGACCAGTAGAACAGTGCCCTCGCGGTCCGCCCATTCCCATCGACAAAGGGGTGATCGTAGGCAAGCCAAAAATGAAGCATGATGGCGCGTACGACTGGATGAACGAATCCGCTATCCGTGTTTCCATTGGCGAACTCACAAAGTGATTCGAGCCTGGTGTTCAGTTGATCCGCCGGTGGAGGAACATGCAGAATCGCTTGCGAGTTTCGGTCACTGACCACAATATCCTCATCTGCCCGCCGCAACCTTCCTGAAGCGGTGGGATCGGGCAGCGTATCCTGAGTGAGCGTTCCTTGAAGATCCAGGAGGATTGACGGACTGAGTGGAAGCCCCTTCAGATCGCGGATGGTGCGCATTGCCTGGTAGTTGTTGTAGATCATCTGCTCGGCGTTGCCCCGGGGCCTTCTTCCCGTTTGCAGCATCTCCATTGCTACAACACGAGTGGTGGCTGCGCCCTCGAGTTGACTGGATCTGATCGCCTCTTCAGCTAAAGAACGGGAAACGAAAAACTCACGCGTCTCTGGGTTTAGGAGGACATCAGGAGTTTCAATGGCTCCCGCTGCCATCTTGTCGACGAAATGCAGGTGTTCCTGAGCCCGATCCGTCAGCCCGAATCGTACATTTCGCCCCACGGTGTCCGTCATGGGAATCGGGGTTAGGCGACCTGAACGAGCGAGCTTGATCCCCAACCACCAGGCTTCGTGGTCGAGCCCCTCCGGTGGCTCCCTATACAGAAGCTCATCCCAGTGCAGGTACTTACCTCCCGGCGTGGAACTTTGGGACAGGACTAGGTCCATCTCTAGGCCGGACCGAGCCCTCGAAAGGACTTCTTCGAACAGCCCGCTCATCTCGGGCGGTTTTCTCGGAATTCGCATTTCACCCCCAACTACTAATCTAGTCAACGTTAGTATTAAATCGACACTTCCCGTGAGATGTCAAGCTATTACTAACACCTACCACCTTAGTAATTAAGCAGAGGCGGCCTAACTCCTTTAGGAATAAGGGCTAAGCTGTGTTACAAAAGGCAGGAGTGTACACGTGTGCAGTGGTGCAGGGGACGGCAAATGAAAACGGAGGGTCATGAGGACCCTCCGAGTGACATGTGAAGCTGTAGCGAGGAGGGAGCCCCTGGGTCCTCCGTCTACATCTCGGTATGGTAGGGACAGGCGGCGAAATGCCCGTCCTCCACTTCCACCAGCTTCGGCACCTCCCCCGCGCACTCGGGCTTGGCGATGGGGCATCGCGTGCGGAAGGCGCAGCCGGAGGGCTTGGCGATGGGCGTGGGCACGTCGCCGGTGAGCACGATGCGCTCGCCCTTGTTCGCACGGTTGGGATCCGGCAGGGGCACCGCCGAGAGCAGGGCCTTGCTGTAGGGATGGCTCGGATTGAAGTACACGTCCTTGGCGCTGCCGATCTCGACGATGTTACCCAGGTACATCACCGCGATGCGGTCGCTGATGTGCTCCACCACGCTGAGGTCGTGGGCGATGAACATGTAGGTCAGGCCGAACTCGTCCTGCAGGTCTTCGAGCAGGTTGATCACCTGAGCCTGGATGCTCACGTCCAGCGCGCTCACGGGCTCATCGGCGATGATCACCTTCGGGTTCGTGGCCAGGGCCCGCGCGAAACCGATGCGCTGACGCTGTCCGCCGCTGAACTCGTGGGGATAGCGATTGCTCTGCTCGGCGCTCAGGCCCACCTTCTCGAGCAACCATGCCACGCGATCGATGCGGTCTTTCTTGTTCATGTCCTTGCGGTGCAGCAGGAGCGGCTCGCTGACGATCTGTCCCACGGTCATGCGCGGATTCAGGGAGCTGTAGGGATCCTGGAAGATCATCTGCAGATCGCGACGGAAGGGCTTCATCTTCTTGCGGTTCAGGCCCACGAGATCGGTGGCCTCGCCGTTGCGATGGAAGAGCACCTCTCCGCTGATCTCCACGTCGGGCGCCGTGGTCCAGAGCACGTTGAGGATGGCGCGGCCCACCGTGCTCTTGCCGCAGCCCGACTCCCCCACCAGGCCGAGGGTCTCGCCCTCTTCCAGGTGGAAGTCGATGCCGTCCACGGCCTTCACCTCGGCCACCTTCCGCAGCATGACGCCGCCGAAGATGGGGTAATAGACTCGCAGATCCTTCACCTCGAGAATGGGGTTCTTGACGCTCATGCCTGACCCCCTTTCTCGACCAGATGGCAGCGCACCTCGTGTCCCGGCCTCACCTCGACCAACGGCGGTTCCTCGTTGAAGCAGCGCTCCTCGGCGATGTCGCAGCGAGTACAGTATTTGCAGCCCGCGGGCATCTCGAAGATGCTCGGCACCATGCCACGGATGGTCTCGAGACGTTCCTTCTCGTGACCCGGCCGCGGAAGACTCTTGAGCAGACCCTGGGTGTAGGGATGCAGCGGCTTCTCGAAGAGTTCGCCCACCTCAGCCGTCTCCTGGATGCGCCCTCCGTACATCACGATGACGCGTTCGCAGGTCTCGGCCACCACGGCAAGGTCGTGGGTGATGAGCATCACCGCGGCCTCGGGGCGCTTCTCCTTCACCGTGAGCATCAGCTCGATGATCTGCGCCTGGATGGTCACGTCCAGCGCCGTGGTCGGCTCGTCCGCGATGAGCAGCGCCGGATTGCAGGCCAGGGCCATGGCGATCATGGCGCGCTGGCGCATGCCGCCGGAGAACTGGTGCGGGTAGTCGTCGATGCGTTTCTCCGCGTCGGGAATACCGACCAGATCGAGCATCTCGATGGCCCGCTGGTTCACCTCGGCCTTGCTCAGATTCTCATGCAGCTCGATGATCTCGCGGATCTGGTAGCCCACCGTGAAGACCGGGTTCAGGCTGGTCATGGGCTCCTGGAAGATCATGGCGACTTCCTTGCCGCGGATCTTGTGCAGCTCCTCGTAGCTGAGCTTGAGCAGATCGCGGCCCTTGTACATGACCGAGCCGTCGGTGATCTCGCCGGGAGGATTGGGAATCAGCCGCGTGAGGCTGAGGGCCGTCACGCTCTTGCCGCTTCCCGACTCACCCACGATGCCCAGTACTTCGCCCTCGTAGATGTCGAAGTCCACGTTCTCCACGGCACGGGCCACGCCCGCCTCCGTGGTGAACTGGGTCACGAGGCCGCGGATCTCGAAGAGTTTCTTTCTTTCGCTCATGCTATCGCAACCTCGAGAAGACCTTGGGATCGAACGCCTCGCGAATGGCTTCACCGATGAACACCACCATGAGAAGCGTCATGAATAGGGCGGACAGGGGCGTGAGCACCAGCCACCAGGCCGTGGTCACGTCGTCCATTCCCTGCTGCACGAGCTGGCCCCAACTTGCCGTTGGCGGCGGAAGCCCGAAGCCCAGGAAGTCGAGTCCGACCAGGGCGAAGATGTTCCCCACCACCGCGAAGGGTGCGAAGGAGATCACCGGCGTGAGCGCGTTGGGCAGGATATGCCGGAAGATGATCTCGCGATGACCCGCGCCCATGGTGATGGCACCGGCCACATAATCCTTGGCCTTCTCGCGATAAAACTCGCCGCGCACATAGTAGGTCATGCCCATCCAGCCGAAGAACATGAGCACGATCGAGAGCAGCATGAAATTCGGCTGCAGGATGGAGCTCACGATGATCACCGTGTAGAGGAATGGCATCGAGCTCCAGATCTCGATGAATCGCTGCATGGTGATGTCGAAGCGTCCGCCGAAGTATCCGAGCATCGCGCCGATGGTGATGCCTACCGTGTAGGCGAAGAAGGTCGTCACCAGGGCGAAGGTGATGGAGATGCGAAAACCGTAGGCCAGGCGAGCGAAGACGTCGCGCCCGCGGTTGTCGGTGCCGCACCAGTGCTCCATGCTGGGCGAGTGAGGCGGCTCTCCCGGCATGTCCAGCAGGGACTCGTCGGGGTGATAGGGATAGGGCGGCAGGATCACCATGCCCTTGTCCGTCGCGTCGAAGTGCGCCTTCAGCTCGCGATAGTTGGGCTCCTCAGATCCCGCCAGGCCGAACTCGTTGCTCTGGTAGAAATTGACCAGGGGGAAGAAGGTCTTCCCCTCGTAGGTCACCAGCAGGGGCTTGTTGCCCACGAGCAGGGGCAGGAAGAAGGAGATCACATAGGCGGTCAGCAGGATGATGAAGGAGTAGTAGCCCCGCTTGAAGGTGCGGAACTTCCGCAATCGTTTCCGGAAGATGCTGACGCTGACGGTCTGCGTATTGTTCGCGTTGTTCCTGGCCATCGCGTCCCCCTACTTGAACCTGATGCGCGGATCGATGACCGCATAGAGAATGTCGCTGAAGATGTTGCCGAACAGCCTCAGCAGCGAGCCGATCACGAGAATGCCGAGCACCACGGGGTAGTCGCGTTTCAGGATGCTCGTGTATCCGAGCAGTCCGAATCCCTGGATGTTGAAGACCTTCTCGATAAGATAGCTTCCCGCCAGGATCAAGCTCAGCAGATGGCCGAGGCCCGTGGCGATAGGGATGAGGCTGTTACGGAAGGCATGCACGAAGACGACCTTGCGTTCGTGAAGGCCCTTGGCGAAGGCCGTGCGAACGTAGTCCTGTCCCAGATTCTCCAGCAGCGAGTTCTTCATGACCACCGTGAGCGAGGCGAAGCTTCCCACCATGTAGGCGATCACCGGCAGGATGGTGTGGTGCACCTGGTCTGTGATCTTCTTCCATGTGCTGAACTCCTCCCAGCCCGCGCTTCTGAACTCCCCGAGAGGGAAGACTTCCCAGAAGCTGCCGCCGCCCAGAAGCACCAGCAGCACCGCGCCCAGGGCCCATCCCGGAATTGAATAGCCGAGGAAGACGATGGCGCTGGAGGCCATGTCGAAGCGGCTGCCATGCTTGATTGCCTTGAACACGCCGAGGGGGATACAGACCATGTAGCTGAGCAGAAATCCGATGAGGCCGAAGTAGATGGAAACGGGGAATCGCTTGCGGATGACCTTTCCAACGGGTTCTGCGAAGACGTGGCTCTTGCCCAGGTCGCCGGTGAGCAATCCGCTGAAGCGCGTCCAGGAGACGATGGCCTTGACCTCTTCGCCCTCCTCCTCCGGCTCCTCGATGCTGGTCACCTTCCACTTCTTCTCGAGGGGCTCGGTGTCGAGCTCGACGCTATAGCCAAACTCCTCACCGGGCGCCTCCACCGCGCGACCCCGGATCTCGCCCGGAAGTTCGATCCACTCGCCGGGGCGAACGGCTAGGGAGTCTTCCATCTTTCGAACCCAGGAACCCTTGAACTTCAGCCAGGCGATGATGACTTCCTGCTCGCCGCCGGGCGCGATCTCAGGCACCTCGGCAATCTGCCAGTTCTCGCGCAGCTTCTCGAAGTCGTACTCGATGCGGAAGTCGCGGGAGCCCTCCGGCTCCTCGAGCACGCGCACCTTCACGCCCTTCTGCAGCTTCTTCCATTGCCCGGGGCGCAGGGAGACGCCGTCCATCTCACGGGGCCAGAGGCCCAGCCAGCGCAGATATCGGACGGGAATGGGTTTGTCGAAGCCGTAGAAACGGCGCATCTCCTCGAGAGCATCCGGAGGAATCTCGATACCGCCGCTGGCCATGTCACCGCCGGCGCTGCCGCCGCCGGCCTCGCCGGACATCATCATGCCGGCCTGTAGTTTGAGAAGCTCCTGCTCGAGGGGCCCGCCCGGCACCAGCTGCATGATCGTGAAGACCAGGATGGTGATGCCCAGAAAGGTGGGTATGATCAGCAGGAACCTGCGAATGAAATAGCTTGTCATTCCTCTGTTCCTACATCTTCCCGAGTTTTCTGAGCCAGTAGGTTTCCTCGACCTCGCCCGTGGGCAGGGTCTTATTCGGATCGGCGATGGCCTCGTTCATGGCCTTCTCCTTCGCCGGATCCACGTACCAGAGCGACTGGATCGCCAGGTAGTCGCCGACACGCCCGAGCATTCCTTCGGGGTAGCCGAACTTGTTCCAGTAGACGACGCGGTTGAATGGACCGTACCAGGCCAGGGCGTAAGGGACGATCTCGGTGAGGCGCCGGTCGATGAGCTTGATGAGCTCTTCGCGCTTGGACTGGTCGTACTCGTTGTCGTAGATGTAGGCCAGCGAGTCGATGTAGGCGTCGGCCACGCCGCAGATGTTCGTGGAGGGCGTCACCTCGGCGTTGTCGGAGTGGAAGGAGCTGTTTGGATTGGGCCAGAAGAGGCCGGTCCAGCTCTGGAAGGCCAGCTTGAAGTTGTGATCCATGTTGTTCTGGAACTGCGTGGTACTCGTGAGTTGCTTGAGATTCAACTTGATACCGGCCTGCTGCAGGTCTTCCTGGAGCACCGTGTGGATACGCTCCCAGCTCGGCGAGTCGAAGGTCAGGGTCAGCTCGAGGATCTGTCCGTTCTCGTTGACGAGCCAGCCGTCTGCGTTGCGCTCCTTGTAGCCGGCCTCCGCGAGAAGCAGCTTGGCCTTCTCGGGATCGTACTCGTACTTCAGGTTGTTCGGATTCTCGTACACGGAAGAGGGGAAGTAGGAGTAGAGCTTCAGATATTCGTTGTGGAAGAGCTTCTCGATGAGCTTGTCGCGATCGTAGAGGTGGGCGAAGGCCTTGCGAATGCGAATGTCGTCGAAGGGCCACTCGCGCATGTTGAAGGCCAGGCCGCTGATGCCCTGCACGTCCTCGTTGAAAACCTTGCGCTTCAGGCAGACGCCGCGCTCGATCTCGTCGTAGTTGAACTCGTTGACCCACCAACTGGCGCGGCCGACCACGTAGACGTCCAGCTCGCCCTTCTTGAACTTCTCGAGCCAGAGGCGCTCGTCCATGATGACGGTCCACTCGATCTCATCGAAGTTGTAGAGACCGGTGTTCTCCTCGAGGCTGGCGCCCCACCAGTCGTCGCGGCGGGTGACCACGATGCTGCGCCCCTTGTCGATGTTATCATCCAGCAACTCGTAAGGCCCCGAGCCCGGAACCATCTTGAACTGGAACTCGTCGAGGTACTCACCGCCGTCCAATCCGCCAATGACGTGGGCGGGCATGATCCTCATGGAGATGCCGAAGTAGAGGAAGTGGCGCCAGTTCTCCTCGGTGGTGGTCACATGGAAGAGGTAGGGGCTCTCGGCCACTGGCTCCTCGTACATGCCGTAGAGCAGATTCGTATAGGGATAGAGGATGCCCTCGTCCACCAGCAGGCTCCATGTCGCGACCACGTCGTCGGCGGTCACGGGAGCGCCGTCGGCCCAGCGTGCCTCAGGGTTGATTCGGAAGCTGAAGGTCATCTTGTCCTCGGAGATCTTCCAATGGGTAGCCAGGACCGGCACGATCTCGAGGGTGTTGTTGTCGAGGGTGAGAAGAGGTTCGTAGATCAGACCCTCGACGGAACTCATGAAGGCGCTGTTGGAGTCCTTGCCCTGGGTGCGCAGGGTGGCGGGGAACTCCTGCATGGCCATGCGAAGCTTGCCGCCCTTGGTCGCGTTCGGATCACCGGAGATCTCCGCCTGTCGCGTTTCCCAAGTCGTGTCGCCGGTCTCGGCCAGCCATTCCTCCCAACCGGGTCCTCCGAGATTTGCGGGCACTCCCGGAACACCCGGCTCAGCCAGGGTCGGAAGAGTGAAGAGGGCCAGCAAGGCCGCAGCGATCCACCACGCGCGCATTCTCATCGGAAAACCTCCAGGGGTTTGGGGCACAATACAGGGCAGGGTAATGAATTCGGACCTCCAGGTCAATTGACCCACCAGGCCCTGCCCGCTCCACCTTAAATGAGCTAAAATGATACGGGACACGCCATGATGAGATACCTGATTCTTTGCACCGGCGCCCTGCTCGTCCTCGGGATGGCAGCGGCGAAATCGGAGAAAGGCGGCTGGGAGGCCATGCGGCATCGTATGGTGGACGAGCAGATACGGGCCCGCGGGGTCAAGGATGAGCGGGTACTTGAGGTTATGCGGACCGTACCGCGCCATCTCTTCGTAGATGCGGATTTTCGCGACGAAGCCTACCGCGACGGGCCCCTGCCCATCGGCGAGGATCAGACCATCAGCCAGCCCTACATCGTGGCCCTCATGACGGAGCTTGCGGAGCTGGAGCCCGGCGATAAGGTTCTCGAAATCGGCACCGGTTCGGGCTATCAGGCGGCGGTGCTCGCGGAGCTGGGGGCGGAGGTCTGGTCCATGGAGATAATCCCCGAGTTGGGATTGCTGGCGCGAAGCAACCTGAGGGCCGCCGGCTACGACAGTCTCAACCTGCGGGTGGGCGATGGCTACGCGGGCTGGCCCGCCGGCGCGCCCTTTGACGCCATCCTCCTGACAGCGGCTCCCCGCAAGATTCCCCAGCCCCTGCTCGATCAGCTCGCCGAGGGCGGTGTACTCGTGGCACCGGTGGGCGGCTGGAGTCAGGATCTGGTTCAGGTTCGCAAGGTGAACGGCGAACTCGAGCGCCGAACCGTGATCCCAGTGCGATTCGTGCCCATGACGGGCAAGGCGCTGAAGGAGCCTTGAGCAACAAGCAACCAGCTACCAGCAAGAAAAACACCCTCCTCGACTATTCGGGGAGGGTTCTTGCTGGTAGCTGGTAGCTGGTAGCTGGGCGCTATTTAACAAGAATCGCCTTTTGATAGTCGCTCTCCACGCGGCCGTCCGCGTAGCGACATTCGATGCGAACCAGAAAGAGGCCGCTGGCCAGGGGCTCACCCAGTTCGTTTTCGGCCGTCCAGGACAGGCGGTGGGATCCCGCGCCGATCTCATCGGAAAGGAGCGTGGAGACCCACTGACCGGTGGGCAGGTAGACGTCGGCCTTCACTTCGGCGGGCTCCTCGAGGCGGAAGAGAATCGTCGTGGCCGGATTGAAGGGATTGGGATAGATGCCCTCGAAGGTGAAGGCCATGGGCAGGGCCTCCTCGCTGGAGCTGGTCAGGCCCTCGGCCTCGTAGGCGCCCAGGTCCGGCGAACTGCCGTAGGGATTGGGACGCGCGCGCCCTTCGATGTCGGCAGGCACGCCTAGATCCTCGCCCGCGCCCAGGCAGGCGCTGGCCTCGGCCAGACGCAGGTCGCCGGCCTCGAGGTCCACGAATCCCGGTTCGGAGATCAGGAGGTCGGCGCCTTCGGCGCTGCTCGATATCAGGCAGCGGCCCAGATCCACCTCGGCCTCGAGGGCGAAGATCTCGGCGTCGGCGGGCGCCATGTTAGCCCAGAGTACACTGTTGGCCAATTCCACGCGGCCGCCTGTCCAGTGGATGAATCCGCCGGCCTCTTCGGCGGAATTGGAAGCCGCGCTCAGGTGCACCAATCGGGCGCGGGATTCGAGTCCGTGGATGCCTCCACCTGACGTGGCCCGGTTGTCCAGGAAGACCGAGTTCACCACATCCAGCAGTGCTCCCGGTCCTAGAGCCAATGCGCCGCCTTCCGACTCGCTGAGGTTGCCCTCGAAGCGGCAGGCCGATAGCCCCAGCACGCCCTCGGCGCGCAGTGCGCCGCCGGGGCCGGCGGCGAGATTGTCCGTGAAGAGGCAGCGCTCGAAGAGCAGGGCGCGGTCGCTCCAGACTGCGCCGCCGCCCGCGTCGCCCTGGGCGCGATTGCCCTCGAAACGGCAGTCCGCGAATCGGGCCGTGGCGCCCGCGGCAAGTACCGCGCCGCCGCGTTCCGTGTGGAGGCCACCCCGGAAGCTCAGATTCTCTATGGCCGGACCGGCACCCTCGCCGGGCAGGATCGTGAGGATGCGCGTCTCGTCGCCTCCGTCCAGCACCACCTCACCCGCCTCGCCCTGTCCGCGCAGGACCAGGTGCAGGCCGGACAGGCGCAGGTCGCTGTTGAGCACGCCTGCGTAGACGCCGGGCATGACGAGCACTGTGTCGCCGGCCGCCGCCGCGTCCAGGGCGCTCTGAATGCGCAGGAAGGGACGCGCCGGCGATCCTTCGCCGTAGGGGCTGCCGCGCCGCCCGTCCACCACCCATCGGGGTCCGTTGTAGACCACTTCCAGAAGACCCAGGGGATTCTCCTGGTCCACACCGCCGGCGGAGTCGATGACTCTCAGCATGGGACTGAATCGTCCCGAGTTTTCAAAGACGAATTCGTGGGGACCGGGACCCGTGGCGTCGATGCCGCCATCGCCGTCGAAATCCCATTCCCAGGAAGCGATCTCGCCGGACAGGCTCACGCTGCGATCCTCGAATCGGCAGACCTCGCCGGTAAGCGGGCCGCGGCTGCTTACGGCGAAGGACGCGTGGGGACCGCTACCCAGGGGATCGAAACGCACCCATTGGGTGTTGTTGCCCAGGCCGCCCTCGGCGTCCCAGGCGATCCAGGCGAAGCCGTCCTCGCCCCAGTCCTCGCCCCAGCTGTTCTTCACCAGCCAGGCGCGGCGGGTGCTGTCATAGCCCAGGATGAGCACGCTCTGCACACCGTTGGGCATTTCGTCCGGCAGCGGGTGGTAGATGCCCGTGCGATAGGCATCGAGACTGGGATAGGTCTCCATGGCGCTGATCAGGGGTCCGAAGATGAGCAGGGCCCGGCGGATGGACTCCGGATCGGCCTGGTGGCAGACCGGTCCGTGCTCGGCGAAGCAGTAGCGACGGCTCTCGTCCCCGGGACAGAGACCGCCGGCGCAGGCATCGTCGAACTGGACGCCGTCGGGCAGGCAGCTCTGCTCGAGCAATCCCACGTTCTCGGCGAACCAGAGGGCGTCCACGGTCCATCCGCTCTCGCAGGAGGCGGCGAAGCCGTAGTCGGGCATGCATTCGATGAGGCCGCGTTCGGAGAGGTCGAAGTCTTCCAGATCCCCGGCGCTCATTCCCAGGAGGAAGGCGCTCTCGAGGGCCGCGGTGGCGGCGTAGGCCCAGCCCGCTCCGCACTCGCCCTGATCGCGCACGGGAGTGACGAAGTCGCCGCCATTGGCGCGCCAGTCCAGGCGAAGGGGAATGTCCATGCCGGTGAAGTCGCGCTGTTGGAAGGGGGCTTTGCGGCCGGCGGGCGGCAGGGCCAGGGGACCCTCCATTCGCCGGGCCGCGCGCTGGGACTCGCTCAGGCGCATCATGACGGTCTCACCCGCACGCCAATGCAGGTGCGCGCGCTGAACGCGAGACTGGAGTTCGGCGATCTCGCCCTCCATCTCGATCCTGCGTTCGGGGGAATTGAACTCGGAGCCCGTGCTCTCGGCCAGGACTGTACCGGGCGCGAGAAGAGCCGCCAGTAGGCTTCCCCGAATGATGAAATCTCGGAGCCGAATCATGCTTGCGAAGCCCATCCTTTGGATTGCCACCTCTCTGAAAGGCAGGGTAGTTTAGCCTCGGACCCCTTCTTTGGCGAGTGCCGAAAGGGGAAAAGCCCGCAACCCACTATTTGACAAGGGATTAAAATGGCGTAAGCGAGCGTTAACTCGCCTTTTCGGCCAGCAGGAGCAGGCGACCGGAGCCCAGCTCGAAGGGTTCTCCGGAAAGCCCGCCGAAGGCGTGCACCTCCGAAAATCCGGCCTCCCAGACCAGTTCGCTGAGCTCCTTGAGGGTGTAGATCCGGATGGAGCTGCGCCGCCGACTCTTGCGACCGCCCTTGAGGAAGGTCCAGTCCATCTCCACCCGGCCGGTGCCCGGGTCGTAGTGGTTTTCCAGAAGCGCGGTGGTCTCTCCCTCCTGCACCCACTGCCTGGGATCGAACGAGGAGAAGATGGTCTCGGCGCAGTGGCCGTCCAGAAGGAATCGGCCGCCGGGACGAAGTGATCGAAGCACCGACTTGAGGAAGGCCAGGTTGCCCGCCTCGTCGAAGTAGCCGAAGCTCCCCCACCAGCAGAAGGCCCCGTGAAAGCGGCCCCGCCAGGGGATCTTCCGCATGTCGCCCTGCCTCAGTTCCATGTCGAGGTCTTCCGCACGGGCCTGCCTCTTCGCCTGGGTCAGCAGGCCCGCGGTGAGATCGAGGCCGCTGAGCTTGTAGCCCTTTCGGGCGAGGGCCCGGCTGAGGCGTCCCTCGCCGCAGGGAACGTCCAGCACCCGCTGGCCTGGCTCCAGGGCCAGCGCCACTTCGATGAAGCTGGCCGCGGGATCCACGATTTCCGCGGTGTCCCGACCCCTCTGCACGTCGATCCAGGCGCCCCGGAAGAAGCTCTCCCACCATTCCTTGCGACTCATGGATCCTCCTCGAGAACCTTGCTCACGCAGAGCAGGTCCGTGCGTTCGTGATAGCCCATGCGCAGGTAGAAGCCCGCCACATCGCGATTGCTCTGCTCGATCTGGAAGGTGACCTTGGGCACGCCGAGTTCTCGAAATGCATCCTCCAGGGCCACGAGCATCTCGCGTCCCAGTCCGCGCTTCTGCAGCTCGGGTCTTACGGCCAGATGCCAGAGGTAGCCGCGACGGCCGTCCCAGGTACCCAGGGCCGTGGCCACGAGGCGGCCGTCGATCTCGCCGGCCAGGCAGGTGGTCGGATTGCGCTGGAAGGTGCGCTGCAGGTTCTCGGGCTCGTCGCCGAATGTGATGGTGATGTCCACGCTCTTCCAGAGCACGAGGGCTTCGGGAATGTCGGCGGCCAGAATGGGACGGATCTTCACGCGTCCTCCTTGCGCCGCTCCGCCTTCTGCTCCTCCAGCCATTCCAGAAAGGCGCGGATGCGTGCCTCGTAGCCCCGCTCGGTGGGATGGTAGTAGCGCCGAACTCCGATATCGTCGGGGAAGTGCGACTGGTCCACGACGGCGTCGGCGTCGCGGTGCGCGTACTCGTAGCCCTTGCCGTAGCCCAACTCCTTCATGAGTCGCGTGGGAGCATTGCGCAGGTGCAGGGGCACCGGCGCGTCGGGCAGGGAATCCACGTCTTCCTTGGCCGCGCTAACCGCGGTGTAGGTGGCGTTGCTCTTGGGCGCCGTGGCCAGATAGAGCACGCACTGGGCCACGGCCGTGTCGGCCTCGGGCATGCCCAGGAAGTGCACGGCCTGCATGGCCGACACCGCCACCTGCAGGGCCCGGGGATCCGCGTTGCCGATGTCCTCGCTGGCGAAACGCACCAGGCGGCGCATGACGTAGAGGGGATCCTCTCCCGACTCCAGCATGCGCGTGGCCCAGTAGAGGCTGGCGTCCGGATCGCTGTCGCGAAGGCACTTGTGCAGGGCGCTGATGAGATTGTAGTGCTCCTCGCCCGCCTTGTCGTAGATGTGGCTGCGACGCTCGGCGAAGTCGGCCACCTGCTTGATGCTCACCTTCGTCTCGTCCTCGAGGCTCTCGGCGAGCATCTCGAGAGAGTTGAGGGCGGTGCGGGCGTCGCCGCTGGAACTGCCGGCGATGGCCTCCAGGGCGCCGTCCTCAAATTCGAGTTTCAACTCGCCGAGGCCCTTCTCGACATCGGTCACCGCCCGCCTGAGCAGGGTGAGGATGTCATGCTCGTTCAGTGAGCGCAGGGTGAAGACGCGGCTGCGGCTGAGCAGCGCGCTGTTCACCTCGAAGCTCGGATTCTCGGTGGTCGCGCCCACGAGGATGACCGTGCCGTCCTCCACGTGCGGAAGGAAGGCGTCCTGCTGGGCCTTGTTGAAGCGATGGATCTCGTCCACGAAGAGCAGGGTGCGGCGGCCGTGCAGGAGCAACCTTTCACGCGCGCCCGCAACGATCAGGCGCACTTCCTTCACTCCGCTGGTCACGGCGCTGAAGCTCACGAACTCCGCGTCCACCACACCCGCGAGGATGCGCGCCAGGGTGGTCTTGCCCGTGCCCGGCGGCCCCCAGAAGATGAGCGAGCTGGACAGTTTACCGCTCTCGATGAAGCGCCGAAGCGGCTTGCCTTCACCGAGGATCTGTTCCTGCCCCACGAAGCCGTCGAGGGTTTCCGGACGCATGCGATCAGCCAGGGGCGAGGCCTGCTGTCTCTCGAAGAGTTCCATGGCTTTACCATAACAGATGGAATGACCGAGGGCTACGGGCTGCAGGCTGCGGGCCGCTGGTAGCTGGTAGCGGGCCACCAAATATGATAAAATTAAGGCCTACTCCTGCATCCAAGGACGACATCATGAAGCGCGCCCACATCTTGAGCATCCTGGCCATCGCCACAGCTGCCCTCTTCGCCTCGCCCGCCAGCGGCGAGTGGTATCTCGCCGACAACGTTCCCAACCCCTTCTGCAATATTCCCGGCGAGCCCGACTACTCCATCACCACCTTCGAGTACGGCCTCGACCAGGACGGACTGGTACAGCTCTTCGTCCTGTCGGAAGACGGTGAGACCGTCGTTCGGGCCCTAGTCAGCGCATTCCAGCCAGCAGGTTACCACAGCATCATCTGGGACGGCACGGACAACTCCGGCGAGCTGCTTCCGGCGGGAGACTATCCCTTCGTGCTGGAGGTCTACGTGGAGGCGGGCGGAGACCTGCTCTACGTGGCCGACAACGTGGCGAGCATCTATTGCGCCGTGGCCACCGAGGAGGCGAGCTGGTCATTGGTGAAGGTGCTGTACCGGGACTAGCTCACTGGAAGAGCCAGCGTAGTTTCGAGAAGCTCGTGGTCTTCACGGCGGGATAGTCGTAGCCCGCATCCTCGACCAGATTCCGAATGTAGACATCCTCCACCAGGGGCGTGGACGGCGTCACCTCGTCGCTGCCCGTGAAGGGGTACTCGCGGATGCTGTCCACGGAGATCCAGGAGTACTGGCTGCTGTAGGAGCTGTGCATGTCGGCGATGGCGATGAAGTACTCGCCACCGACGAGGGTGGAGCTGTCCCAGATGCGGCGATCCATGCCGTAGGCGTTCTGCCCCGTCTCCAGGAACATGATGCGACCGTCGTCATAGCGCACCAGGGCCACGAAGCATAGCTCCGGGAAATCGCCGCCGCCCACCAGCAGGCTTATGCGATCGCTCTCGATGATGAAGGGATCGCTCTCGAGCAGGCCCGTGGGCGGGGCCCCCGCGTAGCGTCCCACCAGCTGCCCGGGCCCCGGATAGGGGTAGCGCTCGCCGGTGCCGATGTAGCTGTTTCCCTCGAGATTCGAACTCGGGCGGCCCCGCGCGGGAGGATTGTCGCCGAAGGTGGGCTGGTAGTCGAAGGCGTCGCCGAAACGCAGGTGCCAGTGATCCCGAAAACCTTCGAGCTCGGTCTTCTCGGGCAGGAAGTCCCGGGACGAGGGCACGAGGGTGTCGAATTCGATGTAGTAGCGATCCCCCTGGGCCGGGGAGTCCTTGCCCGACCTGCTGAAGATGATCTGTCCGTTCAGCACCGAGATCTCGGGAGCGTATCCCGAATCCATGGAGTCGGCGTTCTCCTTGCTCCAGCCCCCGAGATACTGGTCGCTGGCCATGTGCCAGGTGCCCGTATAGTTGAACTCGGTGTAGAACATGTGCTTCTTCCCCGAGGCGTCCAGGTAGAAGGTCGGACTCTCCAGCACGTTGGGGCTGCCATGGTAGAAGAGCGTGTCCTGGTGCTCGAAGTTGATGAAGTCCTCGGTGTAAGACAGGGCCCAGGCGCCGTGCCCCTCGATGGTCCGCACGCTGTTGATCACATGGAAGCCGGGGTAGCCGGGTAGCTGGAAGGCTTCGGCGTCGCGGCAGTGCGCCTCCTCGTAGACGGGATCGGACCAGTCGGTCCACTCCGGAGGCTCGTAGACCGGATTCTCCGCCGCCCGGGTCCAGGTATAGAGGTCCTCGCTGAAGGCCACGCCCATGCGCTGTCGACGATCCGCCGAGTCTTCCACCCCCGTATAGAGGATGACCCAACCCGGCGCCGTGGGGTTTTCCACGATGCAGGGAGCCCAGATGTAGCCGTCCTCCCAGGTGCCCGGCACCACCGGAAGGATGCTGTCCTGGCGTGTCCAGGTGCGCAGATCGGGACTGGTGACATGCCCCAGCCACTGCTCCAGGTCGTTGCCGCCGGGCCCTTCGTAGGGATAGCTCTGGATGTAGTAGAGATGGTAGAGCCCCGAGTCGTAGACCAGGGCGTGATCCTTGGCCTTCACGTCGTAGTCCTCGACGAAGAAGGGCTGATCGAAACTCCAATCGAAGTCCGCCATCGCAGGCAGGCCGAGCAGAAGAAGCAGAAGCGCGAGCCTAGGCGTCTTCATGGCTCTTCACTCCCGACTGGCTCAGGCGCGCGAAACGCTCGGCGGCCACGTAGTCCTCGCGCTCGGCGTAGATTTCGCTGAGCATTCGATAGACCTCGGCGTGGGGAATCTTGTCCTCGGTCCAGGCCTGAAGCAGGGCTTCGGCCTCCTCGTGCCGTCCGCGAACCTTGAGCAGCTCGGCCCGGCCCCGTGCGGCGCTCTCGTATCGGGGATTGAGCTCCAGGGCCTTCTCGAACTGGTCCAGGGACAGATCCCTCTGTTCCAGTTCCTGATAGACGCGGGCCAGACGCAGTCTCAGATCGGGCCATTTGGGCTTGAGCTTCACGGCCTCCTCGAGAACCTGGGCGGCCTTCTCGACCTTTCCCTGCATCTCGTATTCCTCGGCGCGCTCGCGCATGAGGGGGACGTTGTCGGGGTAGCGCGCCAGTCCCGCGTCGAGGATCTCTCCGGCCTCCACGCGCTTGCCGCAGATGCGTTCGATGCGCGCTGAAAGCAGCCAGTGCTCCAGTACCGATCCGCCCACCAGCACGGACCAGGCCTCGGCCTCGAGAGCATCCTCGCGGCGGCCCTGGAAGGCCAGGTACTCGGCCATGGAGGCCAGCAGGCGGCGGAAGGGGCGACCCAGTGCGGCCCGGCGAAGGGGTTCGGGGCGGGAGTCCAGATCGCCGATGCGTTCCAGCAACTCATCGGCGATGTCGACATTCTCGCCCTCGAAGGCCGCGAGGAAGTGCTCACGGATCTTCTCGCCTCTCGGTGCAGGCGCGGGAACTTCCCGAATCGGCAGGTGGTGCATGGTCCAGGCGTCCCACTCGGCGAACTCCCCGAAGCTGCGGGAGGCGTCCTGGCTCTCGGCGAGGGTGCGATAGCCCTCGGCCAGCAGCTTCTCGGCCTGCTCGCGCAGATCGGGATCGGCCGCCTGATCCATGGCCAGCGCGCCCCTCAGATGATGGTAGAGCCCCCACTCCAGACGCAGATCGGGCCAGTCGGGGTGATGCTTCCGCTTCCAGGACAGGAAGCCCTGCATCTCCTCCAGTTCCGCAAGGAAGTTGATCGCCATCAGGGTTTCCAGTTCCAGCGATGCTCGGTCTCGATGAAGCGCAGGGTGCCCGACTTGCTGCGGATCACCATGCTGTGGGTCTTGGCCCCACCGGGGTAGAAACCCACGCCGCGCAGGAAATCGCCGTCGGTGATGCCCGTGGCCACGAACATGATGTCGTCGCCCTGGGCCAGTTCCGTGATCTCGAAGACCTTCGCGGGATCGTCCACGCCCATGCCGATGGCGCGCTGACGCTCTCCCTCGTTGCGGAAGGCCAGACGCCCCTGCATGTCGCCGCCGAGTCCGCGCAGGGCGGCGGCGGCCAGCACGCCTTCGGGCGCGCCGCCGATGCCCATGAGGATGTCCACCGTGGAATCGGGCACCGCGCAGGCGATGGCCGCCGATACGTCGCCGTCGGGGATCAGGTGGATGCGGCAACCCAGTGTGCGCACCTCGGCGATGAGGTCCTCGTGGCGCTCGCGGTCGAGGATGGCCACGGTGAGATCGTTCACCTCGACCTTCTTGACCTCGGCCAGGGTCTGCAGGTTCTCCGAAGGGGACCGGGTGATGTCGATGACGCCCACGGCCTCGGGACCCACCGCGATCTTCTCCATGTAGGTGTCCGGCGCGTGCAGGAAGTGCCCCTTGGGCGCCACGGCCACGACGGCCAGGGCGTTGGGCCGGCCGTAGGCAACGGAGTTGGTGCACTCGAGGGGATCGAGCGCGATGTCCACCTCGGGAAGGTCGCCCGTGCCCACCTTCTCGCCGATGTAGAGCATGGGCGCTTCGTCACGCTCGCCTTCCCCAATGACCACCGTGCCGTCCATGGCCACGTCGTTGAAACGCTCCCGCATGGCGGTGACGGCGGCCTGGTCGGCCTCGTTGGGATCGCCGCGGCCGAGCATGCGGGCCGAGGCGATGGCGGCGGATTCGGTGACGCGCGTGAGCTCGAGCGCGAGATTGCGATCCATGGTTTTCCTTTCGGGGTGAATCCGTGGGTCGAGGGGATACATCAATACTAGACAGCCGTTCGGCCCCTGACAAGATCCATTCCAACTTGCCGCCCCATGACGAGGGGCCTATGATCGCCCCATGAGACTTCTCGGTTTTCTTCTGCTGCTTCTGATTCTGGCCGGATGCCAGTCCGATACCACCTGTCCCGTGGGCTACGCGGACCAGGACGAGCTCATCGCCGAGCGCGTCGAGGGCGTGTCGCGGCAGCGGCTCATGGACTATGTGACGGCCTATTCCGAGATCCATTCCCGCTACATGCACTACGACGAGGGCTGCACCGAGGCCCTGAACCTGCTCTTCGGGTGGATCGAGGACCAGGGCAACGTGGCCGTCTGGGACTCCTTCTCCTTCTTCCGCACCCGCTGGATCGAAACGGCCAACGTCTACGTCGACTTCCCCGGCACGGTGGCGCCGGAGCGCCAGGTGCTCGTGGGAGCTCACTGGGACACGTCCTCCGGCAACGCGAGCTTCAACGACTCCAGCGTCGTTTCGCCCGGCGCCGTGGACAACGCCACGGGCGTGGCGGCCCTGCTCGAACTCACCCGCATCCTTCGCGACACCCCCACCGCCTACACCGTGCGCGTGATGTTCTTCGCCGGCGAGGAGCTGGGCTTCAAGGGCAGCAAGCCCCTGGCGGAATGGTGGAGAAACGAGACCGCCCCCGACAGCCTCATCTGCATGGTGAACGTGGACATGATCGGCTGGGACGGCGTGGACGAGCCCGACCTGAACATCATCTGCCACGGAGAGACGGTTCCCATGGCCGTGGACGCCCTGCCCCTGGCCGCGGAGCTTTCCGCTCCCGTCTTCACCGACACCCTCGACTGGTACAATCCCTACAACTCGCCGGCCAGCGACCACTACTGGTTCTGGCTCTACGATCTGCCGGCCATCTACATCACGGAAGGTCCCGAGGACTACTTCCCCCACGCCAACAGCACCCGGGACACCCTCGGCGCGGTGATGCCCGAGATCCTCGAGGCCGGCGCGAGGACCATCGCCGCCACGGTGCTGCAGCTGGCCATACCCCAGCTGCCCGATTCTTAGCAGGCTGTTAACCTTCCAGCCAGCTCTCCAGATCCATGAGCGTGAGGATGCCGATTCCGCCGCCGGACAGGCGCACGGGCAGCATCTGCCTGTGGGCCTCCTGCAGCTTGCGGCGGGCTTCGGCCAGGCTGGCCCGGCCGGACAGGGGGATCTCGGCGTGCAGGGTGACCCGCGCGATGTCCTTGTCGGCCTGCAGGGCCATGCACCAGTGCCCGAGCTGGTCCCGGTCCACCAGGGAGATGGTGATGGGATCGATCTCGATGGCGAAGAAGAGCGCGTAGGGATAGCTCTCGAGCCAGGTCCAGGCCCGGGCCAGGCTGGCCTCGCCGGGTATGGCAGGCGGCAGGGGCGCGGCGGCCTCCTCGGCGCTGCCCCGGGCGAGGGCGCTGAGCCGTCGGGCCAATCGCAGCTCGGCGCCGCCTGCGTTGTAGATGAACAGCGCGATGACCACCAGGAGTATCCACTCCCGATCGAGGATGGCCACCGCCACGAAGATCACCGCCACCGCGCGTCCCACCCAGACGGCGATGCGCGTGGCGTCCAGGTGCTCACGGCGAAGCGACAGCAGGGCCCGCAGCACGCGGCCGCCGTCCATGGGGAAGGCCGGAATCAGATTGAAGAGGCCAAGCATGAGGTTCGCAGCGAGCAGGGGCACGAAGATGCCGGAAGGTCCAGATCCGACGGCCGCCACCAGGATCGCCAGGGGTATGGCCAGCAGGAAGTTCACCGCGGGACCGGCCAGGGCGATGGCGATCTCCTGGCCCGGAGTCTTGGGCAGACCGAGGGTGCGGGCGATGCCGCCGATGGGCATGAGGGTGATGTCCAGGATGGGAATGCCGTAGCGCCGGGCCACCACGCTGTGCCCCAGCTCGTGGAGCAGCACGAAGAAGAACAGGGAAACGAGGATGAAGGCCACGCGCAGGCCGGCGCCCGGGCCGCCGCTGAAGGCCTCCAGGGCGACGATCACCACCAGGAAGAATGGGAAGGTGAAGTGCAGGCGAACCGGGATTCCCAGGACGCGGCCTATCTGCATGCCTCTCAGTGTCATTTTCCAAACATAGTCGAAGGAGGGCCGCCCGGCCAGCGCGGAAAGGCCTGGGAACAACGGGAAACCTTGCGGGGCAACAAGATGTGGAGGGAGCCGGCGCTTTGACCGGGGCTTTTCCTATCTGGTATAATTGTCGCCTGCAACCCCATGAACACCGTTCTCACAAGGCGATGGCTCTGCACAATGATCCGACCGCACACTCGTCCCATACTCATGTTGATCCTGGCCATGGGCCTCCTCGCCCCGGCGGCCGCGGGCATCCTCTTCGATTTCGAACAGCCCTACTTCGTGGAAGAGGTGGATGTGGTGGTCAAGGACCACTGCATGGTGAAGCACGAGGGCCTCTACCACGTGTTCTACATCCAGAGTTTTCCCCCGGACGACGACTGGATGCGCGAGGAAAAATGGTTGGGGCACATCACCAGTCCCGATCTGCGCCACTGGACGCGCCAGGACAGTATCCTGCCGGTGGTGCCCGGGACCTGGGAAGAGGAATTCATCTGGGCGCCGGACATCGTGGAGAAGCCTGAGGGCGACGGATGGTACCTCTACTATACGGGCGCCAACTACTGGGTGACCCAGCAGACCGGCGGGGCCAAGAGCTCGGATCTCTATAACTGGGATCGCTTCATGCACAATCCCATCTATCATCCGGGATCCTGGGCATTCTGGTTCGAGGAGAATCAGAGCTTTCCCTGGTCCAACTGTCGCGATCCCGAAATCTTCCACGCCGAGGGCGATCGCGAGTACTACATGCTCAACACGGCGCGTATGGCCGACTCAACCGGCGCCGTTAGCCTGGCCATGAGCACCGACCTGGTGCACTGGGTGGACGCCGGACCCTTCTACGCCCACGAGAACGACAATATGATCGAGAGCGTACAGCTCATCGAGGACGGAGCGGGCTACTACCACTTCCTCTTCACCGAGGAGAGCGTCACCGGCACCTCGCACATGTTCAGCGACGAGCCCTTCGCCGGCTGGGATCTCGACAATCGCATCATCATCGACGAGGGCCACGGCGCCGAGGTCACCCAGCTGGACGGCGAGACCATCTTCAGCCGCTTCAACGGCCTGGTGACGGTGGAGAACATCATCTACTTCCTGCGCTTCGACGAGATCCTGCTCGAGACGGAGGATCACCGGCCCGAGATCCATCGCCTGGACGGCCTGCAGCCCTGGTGGCACACCTACATCGGCAACGCCTTCGGCAACCAGCCCACCTGGGGCGACAACCCCCACCAGCGCGGCGCCGGTCAGAGCAACATGGAGGGCAACTCCTACCTGGCCACCTACGAGGATTACCCTGAACCTTCGGACGAGGACCTCGGCGCCTGGGCCGGCAACGAGACCTGGGGCGTGCTCAAGAGCGATCCCTTCACGGTCACCGAAGATCGTATCAGCCTGCTCGTGGGCGGCGGCGATCTTCCGAACGTCTGCTTCGCTGCGCTCATCGACTACGAAACCGACCAGGTGCTCTTCACCGAGACCGGCCTGCATTCACACTGGATGAGCCCGCGCCTCTGGAACACCGAGACCCTCATGGGCACGGAGGTCTACGTGGCCATCGCCGATCTCTCCATCGGCGACTGGGGACACATCGCCGTGGACTCCATCAAGGAGTACATGCGCGATGGCGACGATCCCTTCCCGCCCAGCGACCCCATGGTCGACGGTCCCACACTGCTCGATGTGCTCATCGACGCCGGCTACGATCCCACGGGCCTGGCCGAGGAGCCCGCCTCCATCGGTCGCATGCTGGACCCCTATCCCAATCCCTTCAATCCGGTCACGCGGATCAGCTTCGAGCTGGAACGCGAGGCGCGCATGCAGCTGCGCATCGTGGACATCCAGGGTCGCGCGGTGAAGACCCTCGAGGACAGCACGCAGCCCGCCGGCCGCTGGGAGATGGTCTGGGACGGCCGCGACGAGGCAGGAGAGCCCGCGGCAAGCGGCATCTACTTCGCGAGCCTGGTCGTGGAGGGTGAGGCGGCCGGCAGCCGGAAGCTGGTGCTCCTCAAGTAAGGATTCCCAAAACCGCCGCCGCCGACACACCCAGAAACAGGATCCACTGCGGAAGCTCGATGAGCTTCCGCTTTTTCCATGCGACGAGTATCAGGCTCCAGAGGCAGTAGGAGATCGCAAGCAGGGTGAACAGCAGGCCCACATCGAAGCCCTCTTCACGAAACGCCGCGTAGGCGAAGCCCCACGTCATGGCCAGCAGTGTGATCGTGACGATGTGCCAGCAGTAGTAGTTGGTGTACTTCGGGATGGGCTTCAGTTCGCAGGCGAGCAGGGGCCTGGCGATGGCGCGACCTCCCAGGAAAGTGTGCACGGCCCAGGTCAGCAGCGACAGCAATGCCGCCAGAGCGAAACCGTAGTTCACGATGTTCATGGTCACCTCCGTGGGCTGTACACGTGCACCATCCCACGCCCCGCACCTGGGCACAATCCCATTTCGCTGTGAGCTGAAAATGGAATCCACCCGGGTGGAATTCACTTTGGGCTGCGGATGGAAACGGGCTCGGGGAGGCAGGCGCCTCCCCGAACGATTTGCGAAGCTCTAGTGAGGGGAGGCGCCTGCCTCTCCGAGCCCTATTTCAGTAGCATCATTTTCCGGCTGTCGCTGAAATCCTCGGTCTTCAGTCGATAGAAGTAGATGCCACTGGCAGCGGGATTGCCGCGCCGGTCGGTGCCGTCCCAGACCACGCCGTGGTGCCCAGCTTCCATCCGCGTGCCCGGCACCAGATGGCGCACCAGCCGACCTTCCAGATCGTAGATGCGCAGGCTCACCGCACCGGTCTTGGCCAGGGAAAAGCGAATCTCCGTGGATGGATTGAAGGGATTGGGGAAGTTCTGGTGCAGGCCGAAGCTGGCCGGCGGAGGCTCTTCAGCATCGACGCCCTGACCCGGAATGGTCACCGAACCGTCCACCAGGGTCAGCCCCGAGATGGCGTCGCCGATGGAGTCGCCCAGCGCGCAGATTTCCATGAAGTCCAGTGGCGAGATAGACCACTCGCTTCGACCGATGGTGAAGTTCAGGAAGAGCAGCGTGTCGCCCACCTGGGAGAAGAGGCTGTCGCCGCCGGTGTCGTCGAACCATTCGATGTGGATCTCTCCCGCCTCCGAACCCGCGAGCAGGTCGAGGCTCGGCTGGTTGCTGCTGACGCCGGTGAAGGTCATGAGCGTGTCGGCGAACATCACCCGTAGCGACATGGCCGCGATGCTGTCGATTCCCTCGGCCAGCATGGGAATCTGTACGTCGGAAGAGCCCACATTGAGAGTGGTGTCGGGCAGGGTCAGCACGATGCCATCACGCGGGCCCGCGTTACGGCCGCGATAGCTGGGCGCCCAATTGCCGTCCACATCACCCATTCTCATGCCGATGATGTACTCGTCCACATCACGGTTCAGCGGCTCGTAGATCACGCTGTCCGGTTCGAAGGCCCAGTCTCCCGAGGGAAGTGGAGCAATGAGGGCCGCCGCCTCGGCCACGGCAAGGGCGTCCAGCGAATCGATGGTCTCATCCAGATTCACGTCGGCCGTGCGCAGGCGCAGGTCGCCCACGAGCTCTTCCTGGCCGGACTCGTGCCGCAGGATCTTCACGGCGTCCAGGGAATTGCTGCCGTGCAGCTCGTCGTCCTTGCTGATGTTGAGAACGTAGTCGTCCATGGGATAGGGCTCGAATTCCCACTCACCGTAGTTGTTGGAGACGGCATCCTCGTTGGGCGGGCCCATGGAGAACACGACGCCCGGAATATAATCTTCCTGCGTGTAGTACTCCACGATACCGGTGACCAGACAGGTCACGTCCAGCACCACCTCGCCGAATGGCGGTTCATCGACCCAGCCGACTTCCTGAAGGGTGTCGCCCGAAGCGCCCTTCATGATACAGAGGCTGTCGATGTACGAGATCTGCGTGGTGTCGCTGGCGGTCAGGGCGGTGAAGCTCAAGCCGAACATGAAAGTCGGATCATCGACGGGAATGATGGGATCGATGCCGCTCTCGTCCTCCCAGTGGATGAAGACCGTCTGTTCGGCGAGGCTGTCCGCGAAGGTCCGGCCGGGCAGCCAGTTCTGAAGACCCTCGTACTTGATCTTCGTGCTGTCGAAGGTCACCGCGGCGCTGTAGTGGCTAAGGCTGTCCTCTCCCGAGTAGCCGAAGGAAACCGGAGTCGGAAGGCCGGAGCTGATCTTGGCGGGGTAGATCAGGGAATTGGTGTCCTCGGCCAGAACCATGATGTAGTTCTCTTTGAGCTCCACCGCCTCCATGCCGAGACCGTTCACCACGCGAAGCTTCACCGAATAGACGCCGGGATCCTGATAGGTGTGCGCGCAGTCCTGGGTGAACTTGTCGTAGTCGCCGTCGTTGTCCAGATCCCACTCGTAGCTTTCGGCCATGCCTTCGGTGAGATCGGTGAATATCACGTAGTGCGGCGCCGGGCCGAAGAGGGAATGCCCGACGAAGTTGCAGTTCCACTCCACGCCCGCGGAGGTGAGTACATCGCCCAGATAGATCTCTTCGACCATGGGCTCATCGGGCGTGATCGGATCGTCGCCTTCGCGATCGTACTCCTGAATGAGATCCGTGCTGATCCATCCCCATGGCAGGGAGCTCAGATCGGCGACCACCAGGAAGACGCTCTCGCCGATGAGGCTCTCGGTGTTCCAGAGTCGCAGGTCCATGCCGTTGGCGTTCGCGCCCGTCTCGCGGAAAAGCAGGCGGAAGTCCGAGTCGCGCACCAGCGCGACGAAACAGGTGGAATCCTGGTCTCCGCCGCCCACGAGCAGGCTGATCCGATCGCGCTCGAGGGTGAAGGCGTCGCTCTTGAGCAGGCCCGTGGGGCCGTTGCCGCGGCTGCGTCCGGGATTGGCGAAACCCGGATAGGGAAAGAGCTCCAGGGTCGAGACGTAGCTGTTGCCGTCCATGTTGCTGCTGGCCTCGCCACGCTCCAGGGGGTTGTCCCCCCAGGTCGGTTGATGGTCGAAGGCCGTGCCGAATTGAGGCGTCCACCAATCCCGGAAGCCCTGCATGCTTCCCAGAGTCGGCCAGTCGCCCCCCCACAGCGGCGTCAGCATCTCGTCGAACCGGATGAAGTAGCGGTCGCCGCCGATCAGGGTCGCGCGTGCATATCGGCTGAAGACGTCCACGCCGTTCAGTTCGGTGACCTCCGCGCCGTAGCCCACGTCGAAGATGCCCGCAGCGCCCGGCCAGAAGGGCCCGAAGGGATCCAGGGCAACCGTGTGGTAGGTGCCCGCATAGTTCTGCCTGGTGAAGAAGAAGTGCCATTTGCCTGCCTCGTCTTCCCAGAGGGTGGCGCTCTCGAGCATGTTCGCGTTGGAGGAGCGGCAGAAGGTGTCCAGGTGGGCCCAGTTGTGGAGGTCTTCGCTCACGGCCAGATCGACGGCCGAGTTGCCGCTCGCTTCGCGCACCGTGTTGAGCATGTAGTAGAGCGTGTCGCCCGGAACCTGATAGACGAAGGGATCCCGGCAGTTGGCGTACTGATAGAGGGGATCCGCCCAATCGGTCCAGGAGCCGGGCTCGTAGATGGGATTGTCCTCATCACGCGCCCAGTTGTAGAGATCTCCGCTCCAGGCCATGCCCGTGCGCTGCCTCACCGCCTCGGTGGTGTCGGCGCCGGTGTAGTACATGAGCCATCCGCCGCTGGGATCCTCGATCACGTGGGGCGCCCAGATGAACCCGTTCTCCCAGGTGCCCGGCACCACGGGAAGGATGCTGTCCTGGCGCGTCCAGTGGCGCAGATCGGGACTGGTGGCATGACCGAGCCACTGCTCGAAACCCAGCGGCCAGACCGGACCATCGGGATATCCCTGAATGTAATAGAGGTGATAGGTGCCGTCGTGGAAGACCAGCGTGTGATCCTTGGCCTTGACCCCGTAGTCCTCCACGAAGAAGGCCTGCTCGAAGTCATAAAAGATCTCGGCCGAGGCGAAGGCCGTCATGAGCAGCAGAAGGACCGCCGTCAGGATTCGATTGTGTTTCACGGCGTGCCTCCTTTCCGCTTCCGGCCGCCCGCTACCCGCTTCACGCGGGTGCTTACTTGAGAAGTACGAGTTTGCGGCTTTCCACGTGCCGGCCATCCAGTCCCATGCTGGCGAAGTAGAGTCCGCTGGGAACGGGTCGGCCATCATCGTCGAGGCCGTCCCAAACGATGACGCTTTCACCCCGCTCGCGGGGGCCGTTCCAGAGATCGCGGATGCGGCGACCCGAGGCGTCATGCACACTCAGGCTCAGTTCCGCTGGCTCGTCGAGCACGAAGCTCAAGCGTGTCGAGGGGTTGAATGGATTGGGATGCGGATTCAAGAGCCGGCCCTTCACGGGAGCGGGAAGCTCCTGAACCACGGTTCCTCCGAAGCCGGCGTTCTCGAGGATCTCCCAGATCGTGGGGCCGTCCACCATGGGATCGGCGGGCGTACCGGGCTCGTGGCCGTCGTACCAGTACTCCTTGATGCTGTCCACGGAGATGTTTCCCCAGCTGCCGTCGAAGAGGTCGGCGATGACGAAGTAGACCTGCGTGCCGATGAGCGTCTCGGTGTTCCAGATGTACTTGAGCATGAGGTCGCTGTTCAGGCCCGTCTGCGTGAAGTAGAGCTGATGGGTGCTCGCATCCACCATGGCCACGAAGCAAGTGTCCGGATGAGCTCCGCCGCCCACCAGCATCGAGAAGCGATCCATCTCGATCACGTAGTTGTCGCTCTTGATCATGCCCACCGGTCCGTTGCCCTGGATCCATCCCGCCTCGTTGTAGCCGGGATGGGGGTACTTTTCGTAGGTGCCGATGTAGCTGTTGCCCTCCATGCGGCTGTGCACGCCCGAGCGCTCGTAGGAGTTGTCACCCCAGGTGGGCTGATAGTCGAAGGCCGTACCGAAAACCTTGTGCCAGTGGGACTGGAGGCCCTGCATGCTGAGGATGTCGGGCTCGTGGTCATCGGTGTCGATGTCCACCATGTCGAAACGCAGATAGGACTGGGGACCGTCGTCCAGCGGCACGGTATTGAATCCGCTGAAGAGCCACTCGCCGTCGACGTCGGTGAGTTCGACGCCGCGCCGCTTGGTGACGAAGCTGCCGTTGGCCATGTCCCAGCCGCTCAGCAGGGAATCGCTGAACTGGTGGTATGTGCCGTTGGTCCCCTCCTCGTGGTAGAAGAGGTGGAAGAGGCCGCCGGCGTCCTGAACCAGATGGGTGCTCTCGATCTGCGTGCTGTCGTCGTTGGTGATGAGGGGTTGGCCCCAGTCTTCCCACTCCAGCGCGTCCGTGCTCGTGGCGAGGCCCACCGCGCCTTGGTTGAAATTCGTCGTGGCGGTGGTGAACATGTGATAGGTGGCGTTCCCAGGATCGTAGTAGATCTCGGGATCGCGACAGTTGGCCCACTGGCCCAATTCCCAGTCGGACCAGCGACCCGGCTTGTAGATGGGATTGGTAGGATTGCGCACCCAGGTGAAGAGGTTCGAGCTGAAGGCCACTCCGATCTGCTGGCAGACGTCCTCGTCCGCGCCCGTGTAGTACATCCACCAGCCGGTACCCAGAGGGCTTTCGATGATCCTCGGAGCCCAGATGTACTTGCCCTCCCAGGTATCGGGAACCACGGGGAGGATGCTGTCATGGGCGGTCCAGTGGCGCAGGTCCGGACTCGTGATGTGACCGAGCCAGCGTTCGGTGCGGTTGTACTCGCCGGGCTCCTGGGGAAGGCTCTGAATGAAGAATACATGATAGATGCCCTCGTCCCTGACCACGGCATGGTCTTTGACGAAGACGGAATCGCGTTCCAGATAATAGGGCTGCTCGAAATCGAGTAGGACTTCGCCCTGACCGACTCCCATCCAGAGAGACAGTGCGAGGACGAGAATCGGAAGGGCCCGAGTACCGAATCTCCTCACAGTGATCCTTTCACGCCTGGTTGAAGGCGTAATTATATCACAGATTTACCGTGAGAACCAAGGCACTCGAAGGATCAATCGCTCAGCAGAAAACCAAGATCCTGATAGGTTTCCATATTGTAGATTATCCTTACCAGTCGTACCTCATCGGGGTGCGGGTCGTAGCGACGATTTGTTTTGTTCATGCAGTGATCGGGTTCGTTGCTGTGCACCCAGAACCCAATGGCATGCCCGAACTCATGCAGTACCACCTGGAAGAGGCCGTCCGCATACTCCGGGGTGGCGTCGCCGGCCAGGAGTATTCGCATCTTGGTGGGAGTGAGGGTATCCATGTTCCACTCGAGGATGGTCGTGATTCCGTTGATGGACATGGTGTCGTCATAGGCGAAACTCAGGACCGCCGTCTCGGGATCCTCGACCCGCACGTAGATGTCCAGTCCGGTGCTCGACTCCCAGGTATCGAGGGCATCGAGGATGACCGGCACGTAGTCCAGGCCCTCGTTCACGTGGGGCGGGATATACGTGGTGATGGGAAACGCGGGCCGGATCAGGTGGAAGTTGGTCGGCGGCGGTCTCAGGATATGGAAGAAGTACTCGAGGAAGTCCGCGTAGGATTCGGAGTTGAAGGGCTGGGGCGAGAAGGTTCCCATTCGGTATTCGACGGAATCCTCTACCGCGCGGGAATCGAGCAGGTCGAACCACTCTCCCAGACCCGAGCCGGTCTCATCGTAATAGTTGCCGGGGAAGTCCCAGGCGCCTCCCTCCTCGTAGAGCGGAACATCGTCGCAGTAGAACTGCCCCTGCGGGTCGGTCACCGAGATCACGCCATCGTACTGCACGGTCATTCCATGGATGGGATCACCTGTTTCGAAGTCGATGACCTGGCCGTGGACCGTGTAACCGGCGACTCGTCCGATTGCCGCCTCGCACCACTCCGAGGTGTTGCCGTTCACGCCCACGCTGCGAACCCGCACATAGAGTTCCAGGCCAGCTTCCAGGCCGTCCACATCGTAGCGCTCCTCTTCCGCGCCGGGAGTTTTCTCCATGATGCCCACCAGGTAGGCCGTTTCCCACTGCTCGCCCTCGATGAGATAGGGAAAGGCGCGAATCTCGAAACTGTGCACGGGCTCGCGCAGGCCCTCTTCAGGAGGATAGAAGGCGATGGCCAGCCGGCCGGCCTCGCTGCCGGGTCCGGCCCTCAACCCGGAAACCGTCTCCGGGGGATCCACGGGCTCGTCGGGCTGCACCTCCACCGTCCACACGCGTTCCCACTCGAGACCGCCCGCGCGCAGAACTCCGCGAACCTCATACTGCCCCACGGTCAGCGCGTGGAAGTAGAAGAACTCGCCGGTGGACTCGACCGGCTGATCATCCACGAAGAACTCGTACTCCACCTCGAGGTTTCCGGCTTCGATGCCCAGCTGGAAGACCAGCGGCTGTCCGAGCACGTTCACCAGATCGGAATCCTCGGGGAAATAGGAGAAGCCCCAGATGATCTTCAGCTCCCAGCTGTGGCTCATTGATTCGAGGCTGTCGTTAACGGCGATTTCCAGGGTGAGGAAGTCGTCGGGGCGGCCGGCCTGGGCATCCACATGCTCCCAGGCCCTGAGCGTGAAACTGTCCTCCTCGCAGATGTGAACGCCTTCGAGCTGGGCTTCCACAAAGACGGGGCCGGCCCCCTGGGCGCGCAGGACGAAGGTCAGGGAGTCGCTTTCGGCCATGAAGAGGCTGTCGCTGGAGGGGCTGGTATATAGGATTTCCAGAGGATCGGGCGGATCCTCGGGCATGGTGGTCGAATTCTGGCAGGCACCCAAAACGGCCAATGCCGCCAGTAGCAGCAGGGATAGTGAGGATTTCATGTTTTTTTCACAGTTTGTGGACAGCATTACGAATATAGTCCCGCGAAAAGCCCTGGGCAAAATGAACTTGCACATTTCCCGGACATGGGATGCCTTGAACGGTGAAAAGGGCTCGGGTATATTGCCCCTGCTTGAATCCGAAAGGAATTTCCCAAACCCGAAACGGGAGAATCGAAATGAAACGTAGCGCCTTGCTCCTGATGGCCCTGGTCGGCATTCTGCTGCTCGCGCCCTCGAGCTTCGCCCAAGACACCCAGCAGGCCGAACTGAGAACATCCACCGGTTGGGAGTTCCTCCGGAACGGACAGTACACCGACGCGGCTTCGGAGTTTGAGAAGGCCCTGGGATTCGACCCGGCAAACTTCGGTGCCGGCGAAGGCCTCGGAGAGGCGGCCCTCCAGCTTCAGGACTGGCCCCGCGCCAAGCGCGGCTTCGAAGTGGCCCACAAGGCCCAGCCCGAAAACTGCACGGTGAAGGCCAAGCTGGCCTACGCCGAGATGCGCCTGAAGCATCGGGCCCGCGCGCGTGACCTTTACGAAGAGGTCGTGGGCTCCACCGGCTGCAATCCCAACGACAACTATTCCCGCATGCAGCTGGCCATCATCTATTCCAACGGTAAGACCGAGGACGACAAGGATCGCGCGATCCAGCTCTTCAACAAGATCCTCGCCACCGAGGAAAGCGACGAGAGCATCCTCTTCCAGGCCAACTTCTACCAGGGACGCCTCTACAAGCAGCGCAAGAGCTACGACCGCGCCATCGAGTTCCTCGAGAAGGCCTTCACCTTGCAGCCCGATCAGACCAGCGGCCGCTACGATCTCGGCGTGCTCTACTTCAACAAGGAAGAGTTCGATCAGGCCCTCAAGCACCTGAACATCGCCTACGAATCGAAGGCCAATGACTTCAACGTGAACCTGATGATGGGTCTCTGCTACCTGGAGAAGGGCAATTCCGAGGACGACGCCATGACCTATCTGCAGAAGGCCGTGAACCTCGTCAAGCTCATGAAGCCCGCCGATCGTCCCGACAAGAACCTGCCGCACAAGTATCTCGCGGATTTCTATCGGGCCAGCGGCGAGCCGCGCAAGGCCATCAAGACCGCCGATGCGGGACTGCGCATCACCAAGGACGATGACACCAAGGCCGGCCTCGTCTGCAGCAAGGCCAAGGCTCTCGAGGATCAGGGCAAGTACGAGGACGCCCTGGATCTCTTCGAATCGGTGATGGCCAACAAGAAGTGGGGCAGCTACGCCCGCCAGCAGGCCGAGCGCCAGGAGCAGCTGATGGCAAGACAGGCCGCCGGCAACTAGGCAACCGGAGGGCGCCTTGCGTCTGAGCTTCTATCTGGCCCTGCGCCACCTGATCAGCCCCCGGAGGAGCCGGGCCCTCGCAATGACGGCCCTGGTCGCCGCCGGGGGCATTTTCACGGGCGTGGTGGCCCTCACCCTGATCATCTCGGTGATGAACGGTATGGAGGCGGAGCTGGCCGCCCTGCTCCAGGACGGCGAGGGCCATCTGCGGCTCGAGCCCGCCGGCCCCGAGGGCCTGCGCGACCTGCCAGCCCTGCTCGCGGATCTGGAATCCATCGACGGCGTGGCGACGGTCGCCCCCTTCGCCGAATCGGAGGTGCTGCTGGTCAAGCGCCAGCCGGGAACTTCCACCCGCATGCAGACGGCCTCACTGCGGGGCGTCGATCCTCTGCGGGAAGGGCAGCTCAGCGGCCTGCTCGCCGACGACTTCGACAGCTTCTCGGTGCCCGCGGACTGGCAGTTGCCGCCCGGCGAGGAAGTCCGCGAAGGCCTGGTACTCGGCCTGGAGCTGGCCCACAATCTCGGCGTGGGGCGGGGAGACATCATCCAGGTGGTCGTGCCCGACGCCAGTTCTGCCTCCGCCGACAGTGTCAGCGGCAGGGAGGAGGCGCGGCTCGTTCTGGGCCTCTTCGATTCCGGGCTCTACGAGATCAACGCCACCCTGGCCCTGGGTGGCCTGTCCCCCACCGCCCGCTTCCTCAAGGTGGACGGCGAGGCCGCGGGCCTGGCCGTGGCCTGCGAGACGCCCGAGGACGCTTCCCGCGTTGCCGAGGCCGCCCTGTCCCTGGACCGTTTCGGCGACTTCCGGGCCGAGACCTGGCAGGAGCGCAATCGTCTGCTCTTCGAGGCCATGGCCCGGGAAAAGCTGCTCATGTATCTCTTCCTGCTGCTCACCGTGGCGGTGGCCAGCCTGGGCATCGTGGGATCCATGACTCTCATGGTCAGCGAGAAACGCGGCGAGATCGGCATTCTGCGCACCCTGGGCATGAGCCGGCGCTCGGTGATGGGCATGATCGTGCTCGAGGGTTGGGTGGTCGGCGTGGTCGGCGTGGCATCGGGATTGCTCGCGGGCTGGGGGCTCGGCGCGCTTCTCATGCGACATCCCTTGACCATCCCCTGGGATCTGTTCATCGTGGAGAACATTCCGGTGCTGATGAACCCCGTCGACTTCGCCTTGGTGGCGAGCATCACGCTCTTGGTGAGTCTGGCGGCGACCCTGTATCCGGGCTGGGAGGCCGCCCGCCTGGATCCGGTGGAGGCGATCCGGGATTCCTAGCCGGATGCTGACAACCCCTATCCGAAGGATTGCTCTTGGGCATCGACTACGTGCTTCCGCACCCCTGCGTGAATCGAGATGAGCTCGGCGAGGACGGCCTTCGCCGCTGGACCTTTCTCTACATGGTCCACAAATACCTGAAGGCCAATCCCGACATGCCCGGCGCCGTGAGCGAGCGCTGGAAGATGCCCGTGACCCGCGGTCTGGATCGGGAACAGCAGGAGTTCGGCCGGGAGGACGTGGACAGGGTGGGCGGACAGATCGGCCCATTGATCAGGCGCTGCGAAGACTGCCGGGCGAACCTGGATCCCAAGGCCGACGAGTTCGGCTGCGTGGGGCGGATCAACTATCCCATCCAGGCGCGATTCGAGGAGTTCCTGGCCGACGCCCTGCAGAAGATCATGGATCGCCTCGAGCCGGAGGAATGGCCGGCCCTGCTCTCGCTCATCATGCGCCAGGACGGACCCTTCGACGGCAAGCCCGTGGCGCGCCTGCGTCTGCTGGCATCCGGCGGGCGCGGAAAGGTGCTCGAACGGGACGAGGCGGTGGCCTTCCACCGCGTGGGGGACGGCCTGAGCACCGACTCGGTCATCCACGCGCTCATGGGGCTTCCTCACACCCTCAGCGGTACCAGCTATGGTCGCGAGATTCCCAAGGACATGGTGCCGGTGTACCAGGAGTTCCTGGGCGGACTGCTCTACGGATCGCAGTCGAGTGAGAAGATCTCGAGCTTCTCCCGCAGCAGCTCCACCTACCTTCAGTTTCGATGGTTCCATCAGGCCCTGAAGCTGGCGGCCGGGCTGGAGCTTCCCCTATGGATGAGCTGAACAGCGAGAGCGGCCTCTACGGCGGTCTGGCCGAATTCTACGACAAGATCTACTCCTTCAAGCCCTACCCGGAGGAGTCCGAGAGCCTGGCCCGGATTCTGCGCGAGGAGGGAATCGAGGACGGCTCCCGCCTCCTCGAAGCCGCATGCGGCACCGGCGCTTTCCTCGAACACCTGCGTCAGTGGTTCCACTGCGAGGGTTTCGATCTCTCCGAGGCCATGCTCCATGTGGCACGCGAGAAGCTTCCCGGCCTTCCGCTCTTCCGGGCCGACATGCGCGACTTCGGCGTGGACGAACCCTTCGACGCTCTGCTCTGCCTCTTCTCATCCATCGGTCACATTCAGGGTGACGAGGACCTTCTCCGAACCTACGACGCATTTCGCTCCGCACTGCGTGCCGGCGGCCTGCTCATAATCGAGCCCTGGATCGCACCGGAGGCTTTCCGCCCCGGCACCGCCCACATGAGCACCTACGAGGAAGATGACCTGAAGCTCTGCCGTCAGGTGGTCTCGCAGGTGGAGGATGGCGTTGCCGTGATTGAAATGCACTGGCTGGTGGCCCGAACGGGCGGCGAGGTGAAGCACCTCGTAGAGACCTATCGTATGCCCCTGGTGGCGCCCCAGCATCACCTGGAGTTGCTCGCGGAGGCCGGATTCGAGGCCCGATTCGAGGAAGAGGGCCTGATGCCCGACCGCGGCCTGATCATTGCTAAAAAGCCGGGTTAGGCCTGGGCATTTCCAGTGGACGCCTTTCGCTGAAAGCCTGTATCATCCGAATTCTGAAGAGCTTGCGAGCATGATCGTGCCGGGGGAGGACCGTTTGAACCGCCTCAGCGAATACCTTATGGCCTTCATCGAGGGACTGACCCGTCCTTCGTTGCCCGCCCTGGCCGGCATGATCCTGGTGGCCGGCGCATCCCTCGCCGCATGTTTCTTACTGATCACGCCGGAGCTGTTCAGCGGTCCTGGCTACGGCTACTTCGTGGAGAACGTCAACGACGAGTACTCCTACATCTCGGCCGACGTCCTGCGCCTTCAGCAGAACCCCTCCGAGAATCCCATGGTGCTCTACTTCGGCACCTCCTCGCTACGTGAGGCCCTTTCCAGTCGCGGACACCTCGAGGAACTGCTCCTCGATCGACTGGGCAGCAAGGTCAAGGTGCTGAACCTCACCGCCGGAGGACTGACTCACTGGGAGATCACCGCCATGCTCGACGGCGTGCTCGACGACATCAAGGGCGTCGTCGTGCTGCCCTGTTCTCCGGCGGTGCTCAACGAATCGGGCGATCGCCTCGACGAGATCACGAAGTCACCGCGACTGGCCCTCTACTCGCCGGACCTCGAGGAAGAGCGTGAGCGCCTCGGCTTCGAGAAGCGCGGCGAACTCTCGGGGAACTTCTTCCGCGACAACTACCGCTTCTTCGTGGCCAGGCTCGTGCCCGTGCTGCGCCACGCCCTCAAGGGTCGCCAGTGGCGCGACTACCACGCCGGCGACAAGTGGCGCGATCCCAACGAGGCCGAGATGGCGGGCTTCATCAAGCTGCGCGGCCAGTGGGTGGATGAGATCGCGGGGCGCGGCGACCTCAACGCCGAAGCCTACCGGCGCATCCTGGGCCGCATTCGCGCCAATCCCGATCTGCACGTGATCCTGCTGGCCTCGGTGTCCAACCCCAAGACCAATGACTGGGTGAGGTCGCTGCCGGGCTATCCGGCGGCCCAGGGACTGTACGAGGGCTATGTGGAAAGCTTCCTCGCCGGCGAGCGGACGATCTACCGCGACTACGAAGAACCCCTGGGCCTCGCGCCGGAGGACTTCAAGGACACGGTGCACTTCAAGAATCCGAATGCCCGCGAGCGCTTCACCGAATACCTGGCCGAGGACCTGGCCGAGATCTTCAGGGCCAGACCCGAACTCATGGAGGCACCGTGAAGAAATTCATGCGCATCCTCGGAATCCTGATCCAGGCCGTGCTCGGCGGGATCCTCTTCTTCATCGCGGTGAGCAGCCTCATCGGGCTCGAGACCGGCGCCCGCATTTTCCGCTACCAGGGATTCTAGGCGATGATCCAATCTCCGATATTCTGGTTCTTTCTTATCGGCAGCGTGGTCCTCTACTGGATCCTGCCCCGGCGCTTCCGCTTCGGCGCGGTGGCCCTGACCAGCTATATCTACATCGCCACCCTCGACTGGATGAGCGCCACGGCCCTGGTGGTCTGGGCCCTGGCCTTCTACTACTTCGCGCCCCAGGCGGTGGGCGGCGGCGGATGGCGACGCTGGGTGGTGCCGGCCTCGATCATCGCGATCCTGAGCTACCTGGCCTTCTTCAAGTACATCCCGCCGATCATCGCGGCCCTGTCCCCCCACGGACATCGAGCGCAGCTATGTGATTCCCCTGGGCATCAGCTACTTCAGCTTCAAGCTCATCCACTACGCCATCGAGGTGGGGCGCGGCAACGTAACCGATCGTTCGCTGCAGAACTTCTTCCTCTACATCTTCTTCTTCCCCATCTTCACGGCCGGGCCCATCGAGCGCTTCGACGTCTTCCTGGAGAGCCGCGACGAGAAGCCCAGCCTGGACGCCATCGTGCACGGCCTCTCGCGCATCATGTACGGGCTCATCAAGAAGTTCGCCATCGCGGGGCTCGTACTCGTGCCGCTCATGCGCGCGGTCACCGACGCCTCGGTGCTGCTGGAGCGCATCGACGTGCTGCCCGTGTGGAAGGTCTGGGGCTTTCTGACCATCAGCTTCCTGCTGGTCTACATGGACTTCAGCGCCTACTCCGACATCGCCATCGGCGCGAGCCGGCTCTTCGGTATCAAGATCACCGAGAACTTCAACTGGCCGATCATCGCCCCCAACGTGAGCAACTTCTGGAAGCGCTGGCACATCACCCTGGTGAACTGGGTGCAGGCCTACATCTACCTGCCGGTGATAGGACTGACACGCAACCCCTACCTGGCCATTTACAGCACCATGTCGGTGATGGCCCTCTGGCACGCGGGATCCTTCCACTGGCTCTTCTGGGGCTGGTATCACGCCACGGGCCTGGTCATCTTCCTGAACTGGTCGCGCTTCAAGCGGAAGCGGAAGATCAAGTTCCCCGACAATGTGCCCGTGCTGAAGTACTGGGGCATCGTGCCGACCATGATCTGGATCGTGGCGGGCTACGCCTTCACGACCACCTATCAGCACGCCACGCTCTACGGCGCGCTGCGCATCCTGGCCAAGCTCGTCTCCATCGATCTGCCCGCCTAGGAGAATCATGACGAGCCTCTTCGAGCGAGTTCTCCAGCACGGACGCGCGAGGCCCGACAAGGTCGCCCTCTGGCAGATCGGTGGCGGCGATCCGCAGCCAACCACCTACGGCGAGCTGGCCGACATGGCCGTCCGGGCGGCCACGACCCTCGAATCGGAATTGCCCGCCGGCGCCCACCTTCCCATCTTCGCCGCGAAAACCGCCGAGGGCATCGCCATCATGCTGGGATGTCTGGGCTCCGGCCGCGTCTTCGCCTTCCTCAATCGCAAGCTGCGCGCGCCCCAGGTGGAGAAGGTGCTGGAACTGTCGGGCGCGAAGCGCGGCCTCATCGACGGACCGGGAGCCATGGCTCTGAAGGCCGGGCTCGAAGAGGGCGCGCCCATCACGCGATGCGCCTGGTGGACCACCGGCGAGACCGAAGGGCCCTTCAAGAAGCCGCTTTCCAAGCTGCCGAAGGCCTCGCCCTTCGCGGATGCCCTCGCTGCGGCCGGCGATCTGCCCCCCTACGATCCCGGCGCTGCCGGCTGCTGCCTGTTCACCTCGGGATCCACGGGCACGCCCAAGGGCGTGCTCATCAGCGCGGGCGATCTCGCCGAACGCGCCGCCTCCGAGGTGGACTGGTACGGCCTGGGCGAGGACGACGTGCTGCTCAGCATCCTGCCCTTCAGTTTCGACGTGGGCCTGAACCAGCTCATGAGCTGCCTCGCCGCGGGCGCCACTCTGGTTCTGCTGGAAAGCTGGCTGCCGGCCGACATCCTCAAGGTCGCCGCCGACTTCAAGGTCACGGGCATCTCCGCGGTACCGGCCATCTGGATGGACATGATGAACGCCGACATGAGCTTCGGCGAAGAGCACGGCGGCCTGCGCTACATCACCGTGTCCGGCGGCGACCTGGCCGACCGCGACCTGAAACGCTTGCCTCGGCTCGCGCCCCATGCGGGCATCTTCAAGACCTACGGTCAGACCGAGGCATTCCGCGCCAGTTCTCTGCGGCCCGAGGAATTCGAGTCGCACCCCGCCAGCGTCGGCCGCGCCTACGCCACGGTGAAGCTCTATGTGGTGGACGAGTCGGGCCAGCCCTGCGCGCCCGGCGAGACCGGCGAGATCCTGCACGCCGGCCTGGGCGCCATGCTCGGCTATCTCGGCGACGCAGACACCGACTCGAAGCTGCGGCCCAACCCCTTCTTCGGCGAGGGCGACGCCAACGAGAAGATCATCTACACCGGCGACATGGGAAGCCTCGACGCGGAGGGCTACCTCACCCTGTCGGGCCGCAAGGACCGCATGCTCAAGGTCATGGGCAACCGAATCTACCCGGGCGAGATCATCGACCAGATGCTCGAGATCGAGGGCCTGGCCGAGGCTCAGGTGGTGGGCGTGAAGAAGGAGGACGGCGACACGGAGCTCGTCGCCTTCGCCGTGGCCACTGCGAGCGCCGAGCTCGAGGAGCGGAAGATCCGCAAGGAACTGAACGCGCGCCTGCCCGCCTACATGGTTCCCTCGCGGGTGCAGCTGCTTCCCGCCATGCCCCGTACCGGCACCAACAAACCCGATCTAAAGGCCTTGCAGGATCGCGCCGCGGGTCTTATCAATTGAGCTCTCGACCCGAACCCAGCCGACGAGGATGAACATGGCCTTCAGCAAGGAATCGCTCCTGGAATTCTTCGAGAACGAGCTCGATCTGGACCTCGACGAGATCCAGGACGACACCCCCATCATCTCCACCTCGCTCATCGACTCCTTCAACATGGTCGAGATGATCGCCTTCATCGAGAAGGAAGCCGGCATCAAGATCGGCGCCACCGAGGTCAACCTCGACAATCTCGACAGCGTCGGGAAGATCCTCGCCTTCGTCGAGAGCAAGTAAACACCGCCATCCCCTTCATGAAGCAGTGCCCTCGCCCCTTCGGGGCGGGCGGCGGCATTGTCCGGGGCCCTCGGGAGAGGTATAATTAGAGGTCGTTTCACCACCTCCTCCCGATCGGTCGACATGAAAGTCCTCAAGACAACCCTGTTCGCACTGCTGCTTTTTACCTCCGCCACCCTCGCCGCCGACCAGGACGGCGTCGTGGAATGGGACGGCCTCTCCCACCTGCCCGACCTCGACACCCGCCCCCTCTGCCCGGTGGACGGGCAGGCCTTCACCGTGAGAATGGCCGCCTACGCCGGCGACCTTACCTCCGTACGCGTGCAGGTGGACGATGGCGCCGTCCAGTGGATCGACGCCGCGCCCGCAAGCCTGCGCGGACCCTACGAGATCTGGGAAGCCACGGTGCCAGCGACGGTCGCGACGTCCCTGCTCTACTGGTTCGAGTTGAGCGACGGCGCCGACATCGACTACCTGAGCGCCTCGGGAGTCTTCGACGAGGTCCCCGTCGACGGTGGCTTCGTGGTGGACTTCGATACCCTGATCCACGCTCCCGTGGGCGCCACGCCGATACCCGGAGGCGGCGTCGTCTTCAAGGTCTGGTCGCCAGACCGAACGAGCTGCCATGTGCGCGGCGAGTTCAACGGCTGGTCCACTGCCGATCCCATGGCGAAGGTGGGCGAGCACTTCGTGCTCCACGTGCCCGAGGCCGAAGCCGGCGACATGTACAAGTACTTCTTCCAGAACAGCCACTGGAATACCGACGCCCGGGCCCGCCGTCTGAATCCTGGCGACAACTACAATGCCTTCGTCATCGACCCCTTCGCCTACGACTGGCAGGTGGACGACTTCCAGGTGCCCTGGTTCGAGGAGATGGTCGTCTACCAGCTCCACATCGGAACCTTCGCCGGGCGCAACGATCCCTACGGCGCGGCGCCCTTCCCGGCGGGATACCCCGAGGTGGCCGCGCGGGCGGGCCACCTGGCCGAGCTGGGCGTGAACGCGGTGATGTTCAATCCCTTCACCGAGTTTCCCGGCGACCATTCGGCGGGCTACAACCCGGTGAGCGCCTGGGCTCCCGAGTGGATCTACGGCACGCCCGATGAGCTGAAGCAGATGGTCGACGCCCTCCACGCCGAGGGCATCGCCGTGCTGCTGGACATCGTCTGGAACCACTTCTCCTTCAGCGACAACTTCCTCTGGTGGTACGACGGCACCCAGATCTACTTCGACGATCCCGCCGTGGAAACACCCTGGGGCAGTCAGGCCGACTTCGACCGGCAGGCCGTGCGCGAGTACTTCATCGAGAGCGCGCGGATGTGGCTGGAGGAGTATCGCCTGGACGGTTTCCGCATGGACGCCACCAGCTACATGAACATTCCGCCCCAGGAGGCCTCGGGCTGGAGCCTCATGCAGTGGCTCAACTACGAGATGGACCGCCGCTGGATCGACAAGATCGCCATCGCCGAGCAGCTCCCCGACAACAGCTGGATCACCCGTCCCGGCGACCTGGGCGGCGCGGGCTTCGACTCCCAGTACTACGACGAGTTCACCGACCGCCTGCGCGAGGAGATCTTCGACGCGTCATTCGGCGATCCGGAGATGTGGAAGATTCGCAACATCGTGAACGGTGGCGGCGAGTACCTGAGCGGCCGCTACGTGACCAACTACCTGGAGCTGCACGACGAGGCCTGGCCCACGAGCGGCGGCCAGCGCATGGTCAAGAGCATCGACGGCAGCTTTCCCCACGACGACATCTACGCCCGCGGGCGCATCAAGCTCGGACAGGGCCTTGTGTTCACGGCGCCGGGCATCCCGGCCATGCTCATGGGCAGCGAGTGGCTGGAGGACACCGACTTCGGCACCGACTCCGCCAACCGCATCGACTGGTCGAAGAAGGACACCTATCGCGGCACCTTCGACTACTTCCGCGATCTCATCGGACTGCGCAAGTCGATTCCGGCGCTTCACGCCGACGCGCCCCAGGACGTTTTCCACCTGAACGAGAGCGGCAACCTCATCGCCTTCCAGCGCTGGGCCGAGGGCGAGGTCGTCGTGGTCGTGGCCAACTTCTCCAACTCCGATTACACGGGCTACCGACTCGGCCTACCCCAGGCCGGCATCTGGCACGAGGCCATCAACAGCCAGGACGCGGCCTATGACGGCAACGGCATGGTGAACGCGGGGGATATCCACAGCGAGGCGCTGCCCTACGACGGCTTCGATCAGTCGGCCATGCTCGACATTCCGCAGATGGGGCTACTCGTGCTCCGACTTGGCGAGCAGGTCTCCGTGCCCGATCAGGGCGAGACGGCGAGTCCTGCGCGGCTCATCGGCGCCTGGCCGAACCCCTTCAACCCCTGGACCTCCATCGCCTTCGATCTTCCCCACGCGGAAGCGGTGCGCCTTGAGATCTTCGACGCCGACGGCCGCCGAGTGGCGACCCTGGTCGATGGCACGCTGAACGCCGGACGCCACGAGATCACCTGGCAGGGTCGGAGCGACGCGGGCGAGGAACTGGCCTCGGGCGTCTACCTGATGAAGCTGAGCGTGTCTGGGGAATCGGAGAGCGGGAAGCTGGTGCTGCTCCGCTAACTATATCTCGTGGGGCATGAATTCCGTGGGACTGCGGAAGTAGCGGTCGGGCGGATAGTGCAGGAAGTTGCTCGCCCGCGAGGTGTAGATGCAGGCGTAGTCTCTGATTTGGGCGGCGAAGAGGCTGATTTCGTTGTCCACCTTGCAGAGCGCGCCCCAGTAGTCGTTGAAGCGCCGCGCTGCGCGTTCCTCGGCGCCCTTGATCAGCAGCAGATTACCCGTGAGCTGCTCCTCCAGCTCTCGCTCCTCCCGGGCCGTGAGCTCGATCTCCTTGTCCAGATCCGCCAGCTGGTCGCCGTTGAGCGATCGGTATTGCGAGAGCTTGCGATCACGCAGGTCCTGATGGCGGCGCCGCACCTGATCGAGCTTGGCGAGCAGACCGCCGTTGGCGTCCTGAAGATTGTCGAGCTCCTGTCGGATGCTCTCATTCGCCGCTCCCGCCCGGATCTCGTGATGCAGCTCTTCGACGATCATACAGGTGCGCCAGCCGCTGGCCTTCTTCGAACGAAGGATGTCGCCGAAGATGTGGTCGCCGATGTAGAGGATGCGATCGCCCAGGGCGCCGATCTGCTGCTCGAGCAGGCGGAAGTTGCCGCCGGAGAAGGTGGGCACCTCGTGCTCGGCGGGCTCGAGTGTCTTCCAGCGCAGGCGGCGATGGAAGAAGTCGGGCTTCTTGGCGTCCACCACGACGAGGTCGAAGTACTCCCACCATTTCCTCTTGCCCATGTTGCCGAGCACATGGGTGAGCACCTTGTCCGTGTATTCGTAGTCACTGTTGGTCAGCAGGAAGAGCTTCTGTCCGGCCCGGCGGAATCGCTCGAGGGTGTTCGGCAGCGAAGGATCGAGCAGGAAGCATTCGCTCAGACGCTCGAGGATAATCTTCTTCAGCGATCCGTCGCGGTGAACCAGATCGACCGAGTAGCGGATATCGTCGAAGAGCTTCCAGGTGTCGAACTCCTCGGGAGTGTGCTCGAGCACCTCCACCGCGCTGGCATAGAGCGAGACCTCGGGCAGGCCGAAGAGCGTGTCGCTGGTCCAGTAGCGCTCGTCCGAGAGCGTAAGGGTGCGCGGGCTGTAGATGCTCTTGCGCTTCTCCCGGTCCATGGGCGCCTTGCCGTGGTAGGCATGGGCCACGTAGCTGAACTGGTCCATCTTGAGGATGTTCCCGCGCTGCTTGTCCACCACCAGACCGCGGATGCCGAAGGCCGGATCGTAGCGCGCCTCGCGCAGGGCCTCGGGGTAGCCCCGCTCGCGGATGAGCGCCTCCCGCGCCAGGTCGAAGGCCAGGGCCTCGATAAAGTTGCGGTTGTAGAGGGCCAGGGTGTGGTCCATGTCGAAGCCGATCCAGTGGATGGAGTCCATCTTGAGATTCCGGTTCACGAAGATCCGGCTCTCATGGGGGATGAACTGCTCGAAACGGTGGATGGGCACCGCCCCGTGCTCCCTGTTCTTTTCCGGCTGCTGACTCATAACTCTCGCAACGACATGGGTTTCTCAGACTGGCAGCTGGCCGCTGGCCGCTGGCAGCTTCACAAGCATGCAACTCCCCTGCCAGGACGGCAAGGGCCTTTTGAGAAGGCATTGGGTGGAATTGGAAACGGAGGGGATGGTGAACCGCCCCAGGTTCTCCGGAGGCTCCGTTCTTTGAGTCCGGCCACCGCAGTCTGACCCTAGGGATAAAATCGAGCGGAACAACACACTCACCCATGTACGGGGTGTGTTAATCCGCTCAATCAACAGCCAGTACTCCCATACAACCCTGACGGGTGCTAAAGCGGTGACTCAACCCACTTGATAATCTCAAATCCAATGGGTGTGCGACTAGTTTCACGCACATAGATGTCCACGAGCATGTTTGCATTGAGGGGCTTCCACCCATTGCCGAGATCCATCTCACCAGTGATTCTAAACTCTGCGCCCTCAATGATCCATGTACCACGATCTAGGCCTTTAGTTGAGGGCATCCCACCCAGATCGTACCGGATCCCCCTAAAGCGAGCATCGCTCCAGGTTGCAGAGTAATTGCCGAGGAATTCGTCTCGATCAATAGTTCTGCTCTTGTCTGCAGGCCTGTTCGAGTGCGTGAAGTCTTCTGCAATCAGCAGCTGGAGAGCATCGAAGTCTTTGCTCTGAATTGCCTCTTCGAATGTCCCGAGGATTATCTCGGGGGTTCCGTCAGCATGAGAGACCAAAACACTGCCGAGTATTGGTAGGCTCAAGCTCAAAACGGAGACTCCAGCAATGAACTGTCTTCTATCCATATCTCCTCCCTATCCTCTCTATCTTGCTACATTCCGTAGGTTTCCTGATGGCAACCACAGACAAGGGGTGGGCAAGTCTGTTCACTGCAACTATTGCACCAACAGAAGGCCGGTGCTGGTACGCACGGTTCGCTGTACAGGTAGCAGTGCACGTCTGGATATTCACACATCAGCACACGCCGGCTCTTATTTAACAATGAAAACACCGGCAGGTCACTTAGGTTCCTGTTCGAACGAACTGATCTCATAACCACCTCCCATTCAGCTATATGGATACTGCTCTCCGAGCTTTTTCTTCTGCAGATATGTGAGTCTGCAAACGAGTGGGATCCAATGTGCCGTAAACTTGCATGCTTCCTTCACTTTCCCATCCTCACCTGCAGAGATGACCTTCTTCGGACACCTTCCGGCACAAGCAGGCAAGAGTGAACATGATGAGCAATCACTTTTCCTTACTTCGTCCCATGTCAAATACTTGGTTAGCTGAGCGCATTCCTCGTAGGTTCTCCACTCTCGGAGTACGTTCCCCGATGGACCATCTCCCCTACCCGTAGGATCTTCCCAGCATTGATACACTTCCCCCTTCGGATTGACCAAACACGTATCTGGCCCAATTGCACCACACGAGATGTATCTTCGGCTAATCCATGGAAAGCTGTACTGGGGGATTTCCTCGAGAACTGCCCTGTATATAGATTCAAATGACTCGACAAATACTTGCCAATCGAAGTCTCCGTACATCACAGAACCAGGACAGTTTTCGACTTCATAGACAGGCGCTAGGTAGGCGCTGACTCTCCCTTTGGATTTCCGGTATACATCGTCCATAAAGCTGGCCATGCCTTCAACATCCTGCCCCATTGCTGGGTCAAGGTTCACTCGAACACTAACTTGCATGTAGTTTGAGGCCATGACAGCGTTGGCGAGAATTGTGTCGAAAGTCGGAGCGCCAGATTCATGAATCCTACGGCGATTGTTATACTCCCTGGGTCCATCAATAGTGACTTGGACCTTTATAATCTTCAGATCTTTGCACTTCCTCGCGATCTCCTCAGTAAGGAGATATCCATTTGAGATCATTGTTGCCGTGTAGTTTTCATTCAATCGGATTAAATCTGCACTGAGTCGTTCAATGATATCAAACCGGAGTAGAGGTTCTCCACCATACCAGGTTACATATAAGGAACTCTTCTCACGCGAGAGCTCTTCGATGAAGTCTCGCGTTTTTTGGATAGTTTCCTCTGACATGTCACTGTTATCTGGGTCTAGGAAGCAATAGGGGCAACGGAAATTGCATCTTTCCGTTGGCATGATTGTGACCCAGGAGTTGTCGGCGTTGTACCGCGTCATCTCATGGTGGAGTAAAAACTCTGAGTACTCATCTCTTGAAGAGTGAGTAATGAAACCATTGTCAAGTAAGTACTCTAGAGCCTCAATCTGGAGGTCAGCTAGTACTCTCTTAGCATTTGTGTGCCCAATAAGAAAGTCGACTAGTTTGGCTTCCCCTGCTTCGATCTCAGTCAGGCTCTGTGTCATACAGTTAAACAGGAGTTGTGGAGTCGAACTCGTTTCTGGAATCAAGACATTGTATCGAGAGGGTGAGATTAAGGCGGGATCGTTCAGGTAGGCTTTTGCTTCTGCGAGCCCAGCTTGTATTGACTTTGAAATAGTACTCGCGGGTCCCATATTGCCCCCCCCTGATAAAGAGATATTATCGAGATTAGTAATCCTACTCAAGAGAATAGTTACAGAGATTGAACATGGCCATATGTGAATATATGAAACCATTAATGCTAGAAATGCGTACTCGGTGTGTTTGACTCACCTCGCTCCCTTTAATGTACTTGCCCGCCTTTTTTCGACGCCTCGAAAAGGCGACTTCTTTGTAATCGAGATTTGTCGGAAAAAAGGCAGGCAAGTACGGAATAGTTTGAGTGCCTATTTCCTCAAGTCATCCTGGAAACCGCCGCCCCAGAGGCGCTTGCCCAGTTTCCAGCGGCGTCCGAAGATGAAGAGCGCCAGCACGCCCAGCAGCACGGCGAACCAGAGGGTGGCCAGCCTCACCACAAGCGTGGCCGCCATGGCGGTGCCGCCGTCCAGGCCGATACGATTGCTGAGCATGAGGGCCATGCTGCCTTCCGTGAGCCCGAGCCCGCCGGGCAGGAAGGCCAGCGCGCCTACCAGGGTCGAAAGCGAATAGATGAAGACCTGCTCGCTCAGCGGCATGCTGCCGCCGAAGGCGTTCAGCGTGAATCCGAGAGCCCAGCACTCCCAGAACCAGGAAACCGCGCTGAGCAGGGTCAGCCAGGGCAGGCTGCGTGGACGAAGTAGTTCCTGGGTGCTGTCCATGGCCTGTTCGGCGCTCTGGGCTTTCTTGGCAAGGAAGGGCACCTTGCCCATGAGCACCACGATGCCGTGGCGCAGCCACTTGGACGCCGCCATGAGGTAGAGCAGCACCAGCAGCGCCAGGCCGATGAGCAGGATGTTCACCCCGAAGCCGCTGCCGTAGACCCCTGCCGAGGCCAGCACCATGAGCCCCGCCAGATCCGTGTAGCGCTCGGCGATGATCACCGGCGCCACCCGCGAGAGGGGCGCGCCGTTGACCTCGCGAACCAGCCAGGCCTTGAAGAGCTCGCCCAGCTTGCCAGGCGTCACCGAGAGTACGAAGCCGCCCAGGAAGATGCCCAGGCTGTCCCGCCAGTCGATGCGCACGCCGAGCACGCGCAGGAAGTACTCCCACTTGAGATAGCGCGTCCCGTAGTTGAGCAGCGAGAGGAAGAGCAGCAGGGGCCACCAGATGTGTGCCATGCCCGCGAGAGCCGTGGTGGTCTCGCGCAGGTCGGCGATGAGCGACAGGGCCACCATGACCACCAGGCCGAAGATCAGGCTGATCCAGAGGGTGGTCTTCAGCGAGCGGCTACGCATCGTCCTCCACGCGGAAGTCCTCGGGACGTCCGGTCTTGAAGAAGAAGTGCGAGATGGCCGCCGCGATGCGTTCGCTGGCCCGCCCGTCGCCGTAGGGATTCACGGCCGCGGCCATCTGGGCGTGATAGTCCTCGTCGGTGAGCAGGCGATGAGATTCGTCGATGATCTTCGCGGCGTCCGTGCCCACCAGCTTCACCGTGCCGGCCCCCACGGCCTCGGGCCGCTCGGTCACGGGCCGGAGCACAAGCACCGGCACGCCCAGGCTGGGCGCCTCCTCCTGGATGCCTCCGCTGTCGGTGAGGATCAGCTTCGCCCGCTTCATCAGGCTCACGAAGGGCGCGTAGTCCATGGGCTCCAGCAGCACGATGTTCTTGCTCGAACTCAGGTTCTCGTCGGCGGCCTTTCTCACCTTCGGATTCGGGTGCACGGGATAGACGATCTGCGCCTCCGGGTGCATCTCGGCCAGCTCCGCCAGCGCCTTAAACGCTCGATCCAGGGGCGCGCCGAAGGACTCGCGGCGATGGGCCGTGACCAGGATGAGCGGCGCGTCCGGGTCGACACCCTCGGGCAGGGGGGCGTCCTCGCGGCCTGCCACCTCGAGCAGGGCGTCGATGACCGTGTTGCCCGTCACCGTGATGCAGGCCTCGTCGTAGCCCTCGTGCTTCAGGTTCCAGGCGGCCTTGCTCGTGGGCGCGAAGTGCAGGTCGGTGAGCACGCCGGTGAGGTGACGGTTGATCTCTTCGGGGAAGGGACTGTAGCGCTGCTCCGTGCGCAGGCCGGCCTCCACGTGGGCCACGGGAATCTGGTGATAGAAGGACGCCAGGGCGCCGGCGAAGACGCTGGTGGTGTCGCCCTGCACCAGGACCAGGTCGGGCTTCATCTCGGCGAAGGTGTCGCCGAGCCCGCGCAGGGCCTTCTCGGTGACGTCGAAGAGGTTCTGGTCGGCGCGCATGATGTCGAGGTCCACGTCGGTGTCGATCTCGAAGAGGGCGAGCACCCGGTCCAGCAGTTCGCGGTGTTGGGCCGTGGCCACGACCTTCACGTCCCAGCGCTCGGAATCGCGCTTGAGTTCGCGGATCACGGGAGCCAGCTTGATGGCCTCCGGGCGCGTGCCGATCACCACGGCGATGGTCTTGCGGTTCTCGGACATGCTCAGCTCCTGGTCCTCACTTCTTCCGCTGCGGGCGCTTCACGAACTTCCGCGGCCAGCGTTTCTTCATGTATTCGTCCACTTCCTCCATGCTGCGCAGTTCCAGGTCGAACTCGCCGTCGAGGAAGTAGTCGCACTCGCCGAACTTGTGGTTGCGGCAGGTTTCGGGACGGGTCTCGTAGGTGGTGCAGAGGCTGTCCTCGCCCAGGTACTCGCAGGGCGTGTCGAAGGCCACGTACCACTCGTCCTCGTCCATGAAGACCCAGACGTTCTTGTGCGCGCAGTACCAGCGGATGTTCTGGAAGTCGTCGAAGTCTTCGGGTTCGTCGATCTCGATGGCCACGTAGCGGCAGCACCTGCCCTTGCAGAGCTGGCAGATCTTGGCCATCTCCTCCGGGCTCTGCCGGAGGCGTCGGATCTCTTCGGGTCCGGGTTTTTCCATACTATCCCGATCTAGCAAAGGTGTCGCCGCCGCCGGTTCAGGGCTTGGGCGGCGGAGGTGATTCCGGGTTGTCGGGAGCCTCGAGGGGGAAGGTCATCCCCGGCAGCTTCTTCTCGCCGCGGGCGGCCTGCTCGATGTTCCGGGCGATGAGGCTCTTCTTCCACTTGAGCCTGAAATCCTCGCGCTCCTGATCGGGACCATAGCTGAAATGGTGGCAGTAATGGAAGATCTCCCTCACATCGGAGGGCTTCAGATTCTTGCCGAGTTTGGAATGCAGACAGTAGCCCCGGGAGCCGTTGCTCATGTCGCGGGCCATGCCGGAGAAGAGGAAATAGGAGCAGTTGGCGCAGGAGTGGATGCGGCCCTTGCTCTTGGCCAGCTGCTTCTGGAGCTCGCGAAAGCTGGCGTAGTGGTCGTAGCCCTCGCCCTCGGCGAGCACCTTGCCGTCCACCATGAGGATGGATGAGATGTCGAAGTTGCTCAGCTCCAGCAGCACCCGGCCGCCCTTGCCCGGCAACTCCGCCTCGCGCCGCTTCTTCATGAGGTAGGGCGAGTAGTAGGACACGGTGCCCTCGATCTCCTCGCCCCCGAGGTCGACCCGGACCATCTTCTCTCGGATCATTGTGGGACAGCCCTCCCGGTGGGGATCCTCGGCTCGGTGCGGCTCGAGCCGCGACCCTTATGCACCGGCGGCGAAATCCTGGCAAGATTTTTCTTCAAGCCCGGGCGTCAATTCATTGAATTTTCTTCGCTTAAGCGTTAGAGCTACGAGATATTGGGGATCCCGGGAGGCCCCTACCCCATCCGGTGGCGCCTTTCGGGCGGTGACTTCCGGCTTTTGCAGGTGTCCAAGTGGATGCTGGAAAAAAATCCGCGCCTGGATAGAATGGCGAGGATCCTGAGGAGGACGAGCATGCGTATTTCCCTTTTGGCATCCCTGACCATTCTCACCTTCGCGCTGAGCGCCGCGGCGACCACCCATGTGGTGGACCTGGGCGGCGGGGGCGACTACACCAGCATCCAGCCGGCCATCGACGCGGCGGCCGAGGGAGACACCATCCTGGTGCGTGCGGGTACCTACACCGGCCCCGAGAACCGCGATCTGACCTTCGGCGGGAAGAACCTCGTGCTGCGGGCCGACAACTTCAACGACAACTCGATCATCGACTGCGAGGGACTCGGCAGGGCCATCTTCCTCAATGGAGCTCAGACCCGATCGACCATCATCGAGGGCCTGGTCTTCCTGAACGGATTCCACGGAAGTTCGGGGGGAGCCTTCTACTTCTACGGTGCCTCCCCCTCGGTGAGGTACTGCCGCTTCGCGGGCAACCAGTCCGTGCAGGGCGGCGCCATCTATTGCCTGGGCGCTGGCGGCATGGGCATGCTCGTGGAGAACTGCGAGTTCGAGACGAATCAGGGAGACTACGGCGGAGCCATCTTCGTGACGGGACTCCTGGCCCCCTCCATCTATGGCTGCGAGTTCCTGTCCAACAGCAGCGACCTCAAGGGCGGGGCTATCTACTGCACCAACTCCTCCTCCGGTACGATCAACAACTGCGACTTCATCGGGAACAGCTCCCTGAACGGCGGCGCCATCGGCCTGAACATCACGTCCTCGCCGGATATCTCGGACTGTTTCTTCGACGACAACAGCGCCGAGGACGGCGGCGCCATCGGCACCTTCAGCAGCTGCGAGCCGACCATCCACGGCTGCACCTTCGTGCACAACTCGGCCAACGACGGCGGATCCCTGCACTTCGATTTCCTGTCCAACGCGACGGTCTACGAGTGCATCCTGGCCTTCGGCACCACCGGCAACGTGATGTACTGCGGCTATGAATGCACTCCCGAGATCTACCACAACCTGGTCTGGTCCAACGGTGGCGATATCCTCTGTGGTAACAGCCATGACAACATCTACTATAATCCGGAGTTCTGCGGTGTTCTCAACAACGGTCCCTACACGCTTCAATCCGACTCGCCCGCCGCAGCGGCTAACAACGACTACGGCGTGCACATGGGTTCCTTCCCGGTGGACTGCGACGAGACCTCCGCGGCGGACACGAGCTGGAGCACCCTGAAGACCCGCTTCTAAGCCGAGTGTATAGGCATATTCGAATTCGCTAAGCCGTTGGGTAAGTGGCGCTTACCCGCTATTCAGGCTGGAATTATCCGAAATATTGTGCGATAATCTCTCCCGACCTTCTCGTGCCAAACATCTCAGAGGGAACAACGGGAGACCCCATGACAATGCGAACGATTCTCCTGGCGGCACTCGTCGTCGCCGGCGGGGTGCGGGCCGAAGTCGTCAGCGTCAAACAGGTGCTCGACGCCGGCGGCGGGGCCCAGACCAATGCGAACTTCAGAAGCCGGGCCAGTGTCGGCCAGTCACAGGCGGGCTTCATGGGAAACACCAGTTTCGTCGGACGCGCGGGCTTCCTCGCCCAAGCCTCCGCGGAGGAAACCTCGGCGGAGAGTGGGCTGCCCCTTGCCTACGAGTTCCGAGGGAATCATCCGAACCCCTTCAATCCCAGGACGACTCTGGAGTTCGCCCTTCCCGAGGCGACGCATGTCGAGTTGCGCCTCTACGACCTGCGGGGCAGGGAAGTGCGTGAGCTTCTACGCGACAGGCTTGAAGCCGGCTACCACCAGTTCGAACTGGTGGCTGACGGACTCTCGAGCGGCGTCTATTTCGCGCGCCTCGTTGCCGGCGAATTCACCGAAACTCACAAGCTTGTTCTGCTGAAGTAAGAAGGAGTCCATACAATGCGCAGCATCTTCGCGATCATCCTGCTACTGTCGGCGCTTCCTCTTGCGGCGCAGACCCTGCACTACCAGGGCGTCATCGAGAACGCAGACGGAACGCCCGTGGCCGAAACGTCCTGGGAGTTCGAATTCTTCATCTACGATGTTGAGACCGGGGGCACAGCCGTCTGGGTCGAAACCCAGGTCCTGCCCGTGGTCGGTGGCCACTTCGAGGCGCAGCTCGGCAGCGTCATGCCCCTGGACCTGCCCTTCGACGCCCCCTACTGGATCACCTTCTCCTTCGACGGCGATCCCGAGATGGAACCCCGCCTGCCCCTGTCGAGCACGCCCTACGCCTTCCGGGCCGCGGTGGCCGATTCGCTGGCCGGCGGACTTCCCTCCGCCGAACTCGAATTGCCGTACAGCGGGAACGCCTCCAGCGCCATCCCTGCCTTCCGCGTGGAACAGACCGGTGCGGGCAAGGCCGGCGAGTTCGAGCTCAGCAGCGAATCGACCGGCTCGGCGGCCCTCTACGCCCAGAGTTTCAACGATGGCGCGGCTGTCTTCGCCCGAACCCAGGGCGACGGCATCGCCGGCGACTTCGCCAACATGTTCCCCGCGAGCAGCAAACACGCCCTGGTCGTCGGATCCCGGGGCAGCGTGGCCAGCCTTTACGCGAGCAATGCCGGTGCGGGAAGCGCGGCATGGCTCGACGGCGACACACGCGTGGGCGGCGAACTCACAGTGGACGGATATACAGTTCTGAACGGCTTCACGGAGATCGACGGCGACATGGACCTCTCCGGCGACCTGGGTGTCGGCAACTCGCTCACCACGCCCGAATTCCGGCTCGGCACGACGGCCACAGCCGGACAGGTGCTCACCACCGACGACTTTGGCTACGGCACCTGGCAGGACGCGCCCGCGGG
>CAYPGS010000008.1:0-63732 GCA_964410395.1 uncultured bacterium | reverse complement strand
TGCCCGAATGGTTCGAGGCCCTCAACCGCGACTTCCGCTACCAGCTCACCTGCATCGGCGGCTTCGCGCCGGTCTACGTGGCCGAGAAGGTGAGCGGCAACCGCTTCAAGATCGCCGGCGGCGAGGCCGGGCTCGAGGTGTCCTGGCAGCTCACCGGCATCCGCCAGGATGAGTTCGCCAGGGCCCATCCCATCGTGGTGGAGGAAGACAAGGAGAGCTACAACCAGGGACGCTACATCCACCCCGAACTCTTCGGCGCGGGCAAGGACCGGCGCGTCAATCAGGTAGAGCGCTAGATCCCTCGCATGTCACACAGAGCCCCCGCCCCGCGGGGGCTTTTTTTTGCTCTGGCGGTCCGAGGTGAATTGACTAGTTTCACCCTTCCGAAACTGGGAGGCTCGCCGTGGACATCCTCACCATTCTAGCCGGCTTCACCGCCGGCGCCCTGCACGTTTTCATGGGACCGGACCACCTCGCCGCCGTGGCGCCGCTCTCGGCCGACGAGCCCCGCCGGGCCTGGCGCCTGGGCCTGCGCTGGGGCTTCGGACACGCCGCCGGAGTCGCCCTCATCGCGGCAGTCGCCTTTTTGCTGCGCCGGTTCATCCACATGGAGACTTTGTCCCACTGGAGCGAGCGGGCGGTGGGCCTGGTGCTCATCGCGGTGGGCGTCTGGGGCCTCTCGCGCATTCGGCGATTTCACCTGCACAGCCACTCCCATGTCCATGAGGACGGCCCCCACGAGCATATCCACTTCCATGACAAGGCTGCGGCCCACGATGAAGACGATTCCACGCCGCGCCACCGCCACGGTCACGCCGCCTTCGCCGTGGGCGCTTTCCACGGCGCCGCGGGGAGCCATCACGTGGTGAGCCTGCTGCCGGCCCTGGCCATGCCGAGCCACTTCATGGCGGGGCTCTACCTCGTGGCCTTCGCCCTGGGCAACATCTTGGGCATGACCGTCTTCGCCGGTCTCCTGGGCGCCGTGTTCATCCGCTTGCGCGACGCGGGCAATCGCGCCTATCGCTGGATGCTGGCCCTGACCTCCTCGGCGGCCATCGGCATCGGCGTCTGGTGGTTGGGGCTTATCTAGGCAGGCGCTTCCCGGTTCACAGCGTCCATCGCATCTGCTATGGTTTCCGGCCCTCACCGGCAAGGAGCCATCCATGAGCGAGTCCCGCCGTCTGGACAACGTCAACGTCGCCTCCCGCGACCTTTTGCCCACGCCTCGCGAGGTGAAGGAGGAGCTTCCCGTCACCGAGGCGGCCGAGGGCACCGTACTGGCCTCCCGCGATACCCTGCGCGACATCCTCGATCGGAAGGACCCGCGCCTCATGGTGGTGGTGGGCCCCTGTTCCATCCATGATCTGGACGCCGCCCGCGAGTATGCGGGCCGACTCCGCGCCGTGGCTGACGAAGTGAGGGACAGTCTCTTCATCCTCATGCGGGTCTATTTCGAGAAGCCGCGTACCACGGTGGGATGGAAGGGCCTCATCAATGATCCCGACATGGACGACAGCTTCCACATCGAGAAGGGCTTGCGCCTGGCGCGGGGCCTGCTGCTGGAACTCGCCGAGATGGGACTGCCGGCCGCCACCGAAGCGCTGGATCCGATCTCGCCCCAGTATATTTCCGACCTCATGAGCTGGGCGGCCGTGGGCGCGCGCACCACCGAGAGCCAGACCCACCGCGAGATGGCCAGCGGACTGTCGACACCCGTGGGATTCAAGAACGCCACCGACGGGTCGCTGGAGGTGGCCATCAATGCCCTGGCCTCGGTGTCGCAGCCCCATCACTTCCTCGGCATCAGCCAGGATGGGCAGTCGGCGGTGTTCCGCACCAAGGGCAACGCCCATGCGCACATCATCCTGCGCGGGGGTGGCGGTCGGCCCAACTACGATTCGGTGAGCATCACCCTCTGCGAGAAGGCCCTGGAGGAAGCGAGGCTCGCCCCCAACATCATGGTGGACTGCAGTCACGGGAATTCCTTCAAGCAGCACGAGCTGCAAAGCCAGGTGGCCGAGGACGTGGCCCGCCAGATCCTGCACGGGAACAAGTCCATCGTCGGACTGATGCTCGAAAGCAATCTGGAGCCCGGCAATCAGAAGATTCCGGAGGATCTCGCCGAGTTGAAGTACGGAGTTTCGGTGACCGACGCCTGCATCGGCTGGGACGAGACCGAGCGGCTGCTTCTGGGATTGAACGACGAACTCGCCGCCTCGCTGCGAAATCGCTAGCCCCGCTACTTTAGCAATACCACCGGCCGCTGCATGGAAACATCATCCGTGTGAAGCCTCAGCAGATAGATTCCACTCGATGCTTCCTTGGGATACCAATGGAGCATGTGCTCGCCGGCTCCGATCCATTCGTCCAGCAAGTGATCCACCACACGCCCTCGGATATCGTAAACGATCAAGCGGACTCGCCCGGAGCTGCTCGTGCGAAATTCAATCGTGCAGGAAGGATTGAAGGGATTGGGATAGGGTGAGTACAGCGCCGTGGGCGGGATGGGGGCCGCGTCGAGAACAGGTTCATTGATTTGGCCGGGGGAACCGTGCCCCTGAGAGGCCACCCAGGATTCAGGGAGGCGATTGTCCAGAGTCGGAGCACGCAACTGAAGCGTGGATCCCATCCCGTCGGCTTCTCTCGGCCAGGGAGCTGCATCGTCATAGGAGACCCAGTCCACGGTTTCCCCCGCCAAGTTCAGCAGGCGGACCTGGTCCCCCGAAGCGCTGAATCCGAAACTCAGGTCGCCGATGATTCGGGATACATCCGGAAAGTGGGCCTGGAATCTCGCACGATCTCGGCAGAGCACCAGGTATTCCTTCGCCGGCAGAACCGAACCCTGAGGAATCATGAAGGCGTGGGAATCATCGCTGTCCATCAGGACCCAAGCCGATAGATCCCGGGCCTCTTCACCGCAGTTGACGATCTCCACCCAGTCTCCCGGGTCGAAATCCTCGGCGGAATGGTAGTTGATTTCATTGATGACGATGTCGCCGCATTCGAAGTTCTCGGCCTCGAACTCGGCGACGAGATTCCCGCTTTCCCAAGGGAGGATAATCAATTCCTCCTCGCCTCCCTCCTCCAAGCCAGACCACCTTATGAATCGATAGCCCTCCGAGCTACCTGCTCGCAGGCTGTACTGAGTGCCCGAAAAGTAGATTCCGGTTTGTAGCGAATCCACCTGCTGGCCCGTCATCTCGATTCGACCGGCACGGCGCGGCCGAACCTCGAGGGTGATCTCTAAGGTGTCCGTCAGGCCGAAGGCCGCCATAAGGTGCCCGCGAACCTGATCCGGTCGTTCCAGGATGTACTCGCGCACATTCTCGATACTCCCTTCCCAGCCGTACATGTATCGATCCCAGCGTTCCAGGTGGCGTGGCATTTCTTCGATGAGAAGATCGCGGTGGACATCGACCGCGGCGAGCAGTTCAGTGGGCAGGAAGCGACTGTTGAGCCAGTCCGTGAACAAAGCGATGAAGTGGCTTCGGAAGTCCGCGTTCTCGAGGAGCTTTCGCAGCATGAACGTCGACCAGGGTTTGTTGGCCGAACTCTCGCTGTCCTCATCCAGCGCCCAGGCCAGGGTGTCGAAACTGGGCTCAGTGTACCGTCCCAGACCGAAATCCAGGTCGTAGGGAATCCATCGCCATCGTCCATCCGGGTAAGCCGGACGCCAGAATCTTCGGTTGTGGGCCGGCCAGTCGGTGTTGCCGAAAAAGATCTCCATGACGTTGTAGGCGGCGAAATTCTCGACATCCATCTGCGATCGCAAGAATTGGTAGTTCGCCTCATCGGAGAGATCATGGTTCGACATGAACTCGAGGAGGCTCAGGTAGTGCTGGTTTCCACCCTCGATGACCTCCGAATGCCCTTCCAGCAGGTCGATCATCTCATCGTTCAGATCGTGGTTATCAGCCAGAAAGTGCTCGTTTATACGCTCTCGAACATTGTGGATGCCCATGTACTCGCCATTGAAGAAAACCAGGGCCGGTCGATAGGCCTGTCGATCCAGGGCCGTGTCGGCCATGTGACTTTGCATCAGGGCATCGCGAAAATGTGTCACGGACCAATCGTTTCCCGAGTTCCGCAGCAGGATGTTCTTGAACTTGTCGATGTTCTTGTCCGGGAAGATTCGATAGTCGATCGACTTCGGTCCGAAGTTGCTCCTCGCCATCAGGCAGAGCGACTTCTGAGGCTGACAACGATTCCAGCCGCCATAGATCCGGATACCCACATCCTGGGCGAAGGCGAGAGTACCATCCGGCTCGAAGAATTCGATGTGCGCGGGGCGCTCCCAATCCTGCCAGAAGTTCGCCCCGATGTACGGCGGATCGGGATCATACTCATCGCCCAGGACATAGATGCCGATCTCCTCGTCCCAGAGGTTGGCCGGCTCGGTGACCAGGGAGATCAGGGCCATGTCGGGAGATTCGGAAAAGAAGTAACTCCGAGTGACGATTTCGCTGGGGATCATTCCCGGTGCGAATCCCCTCGCTCGAACAATGCTTGTATTGTCGATGAGGATCGGGCTCTCATAAAGAGTCGAGCTCTCCGTGGGCTCGACTCCACCGAATGCCAGGCGGACCTCCCCTCCCCCTCCAACTCCAGTGAGAAGGGCTGGTCGCAAAGTCCCGGAGCCACCGAAAAGGACGGAGCCGAGCTGATTCCATCGTAGCTCTGCGTTTCATTGATCTCACCGGGTGTGGGCTCTCGGAAGTACACCCAGTTCTCCGGACTGGATGCATCGCGGCCCCGTGAGATATCGGCAAGCATGCGTTGCGTCACGATCTCATCCAGGACCTCATCAAAGTCATCACCGAGGATGATTCGCGCGTTCTCTGATTCAAGCTTGAAGTTCGTGTGGAGTTCGCTGCTGATCCGATTCTTGCCGGAGGCGAAAACGATCAGGTGACCACCCGGTGGAATACTTCTGCTCGGAAAGATCCACATGTCGAGCTCATCGGGATCGTTGGACAGGCTGAATCCCCCCAGATCCATCCACTCCCCGCTCGTATTGACGAGCTCGATCCAATCTTCGATCTCTCCATCGGCGTCGGACAGACCCGTCTGATTCATCGCAACAAATTCGTTGATGAGGATTTGTGCCGGGGCATGGATGGCCGAAACCAGCAATAGGAGCACCGCTGACAAGATCGGTACCGAGTTCACGGAAACGTCCCTTCCAGGGGTTCAGCAGCGGGCGACTGCCGTCAAGGCGATACTTAGATATTCGGCTTCAATAAGTCAAGAAGGGTGGTCGCCGAGCCAGGAACCTTTGCTGTGTCCCCGTCCGACGAACTGGACTATCATTCGGGTCTCAGCATTCCATCTCGTGACAATCAGGAGAGAACTTTGTCAGGCACAATCCGATTCAGCCAGATTCCCCTGCCCCCCTACAAGTTTCAGAAACGGGTGTATCCGCATCCGACCCAGCACCCCGACGGCCACTTCCGCGACAAGCCCACCTTCAAGTGTCCCGATCTGGCCGCGGACAACTGGCGAGACTGCCCGGGCTATCTCTTCGCCCTGGACCTCTTCAATCACGGCTTCTTCTGGGAATGTCACGAGGTGCTGGAGGATCTCTGGTTCGCCGTGGAGCCTGGCACTCCGGTGCGTCATTTCCTGCAGGCCTTCATCCAGTGCACGGTGACCCACTGGCAGGCATCCTGCGGACGGGACAGCGCCGCGCGCAACCTGCTCAAACGCATTCCCAGGCATGTGAAAAAGGCCGCGGGTCTGCGACTCGGCCTGGGCATCGACGAGTTGCATGAGGCCACGATTCGATTCGTGGACGCGCCCGGCGAACTGCCCGAACTGCTCGACCCCCAATAGAAAACGGCGCCGGATATCCGGCGCCGCCTCTTGCTCCATCTCGGTACACAACACACACAACTAGTACAGGGTCTTGAGCGCTCCCCAGCTGGTCTGGGACGTGGCGGTGGGCTGATCGTCCTCGGTGATCTGGTCCTGCCCGCCCTCGGCGGCCCAGGCGATGAGCGCCGTGGACATGCCGTAGTAATCCAGGGTGTTCAGCCAGCCCTTGGCGATGGGCCAGTGAACCGATGCGCCTTCCTCCGAGCCGTCGAAGACACCGGACTCGAACTCGTAGGTCGGCGCGAGATAGCCGCCGGTGAAGTCCATGAGCTCGCCGTCATAGACGATCTCGTAGACGGCCAGGCCGAAGGCGATGGCGCCCTCGTTGGTTGCGGTCATGGCGTAGTACTGACCCCAGAGAGCTTCCAGCAGATAGGCGCGGAAGGCGCTGAGCTGGCCGCTGGTCAGTCCGGGGGTGGCCCGGGCTTCGGTGAGCGGCACGCAGGCGTAGGTCACGGGCTCGGTGCCCGCCAGGGTTTCCGCGTCGATGCAGAAGGTCTGGTAGATGGCGTCGCTGTAGTAGTCATCCCATCTGGAACATCAATGTTATCATATTATTACCATTTGGGGCAAGTGGGACCGAAATGAAGATAATTCGCCATTGCAGCCCATGGGCTTGCAGGGGCTCTTACGCGATGCCCCCCACTCCGTCATTTGGTATAATTGGCCCAAGTAAAGGAGATCCCATGCGCGTCTTCATCATTCTGCTGGTTCTGGTCGCCACTTCCGCTTTCGCCTACAACTGGGAATACCTGGGCATGGACGGCGTGAATGCAACCACTCTCACCGTGGACGAAGACCGCGAGCGCGTCTTCGTGGGCACCTACGAAGGCTTCTGGTATCTGGATCTGCCGACGGAAATCTGGACCGAGCGGGATTGGGAGGACTGGATCGGCCGCACGGTCTGGGCCATCGATACCCATCGCACCCTTCCCGAGCGCGTGATCACCGGCCGCGAAAACGCCTGGTTCAAGGGATACATGGAAGTCAGCGACGACCTGGGCGCAACGGAGACCTTCGTCTACGAATCCACCGGGGGGCGGGTGACCGACGCGGTGCACTACTACGATCATCACCTGGCCTGCACCTGGTCCGACGTCGCCCCCGGCGAGCTGCTCTATTCGAACACAGGTGGTACGAGCTGGACGCCCATCGCCGGCCACGGTTTCCATGCCATGACCGATCTCGATTTCGGCCTGGATGGATCAGCCTTTCTCGCCGGCGACGCGGGCGTGAAAGGAAGCTGGGACTTCGGCCAGACCTGGACGAACCTCACCGCCAACCTGCCCGGAGGCTACGGCATCTACTGCGTCGCCAATGCCTTTGCGGGCGGCGACGTGATGACCTGGCCCTCGGTCTTCGCCAGCAATGATCTGGGAATCTACTACTGCGAATACGAAGGCAACTGGGTACAGGTGTCCGACGTCTCCTGCCGCCGACTCGCTCGCATACCCGGACAGTTCGCCTACGCCCCCGACGACATGGTCGCGGTGACATGGGACGGACGCCTGCTCGTCTCGACGAACTTCGGAACCACCTGGACCGACGAGACCGGCGATCTGCCGGGCACGCCCATCGACGCGGTGGTCGACGGAGCCAATCTCGACCTCTACGTGATCACCAGCGATCGCGGGCTCTACCGTTACAGTGACCTGGAGACTTCGGTGGAATCACCGCCAGCGGCCGTCGAGATGGCGCTGCGGGCCCATCCCAATCCCTTCAATCCCGCGACAACGCTGCGATTCAGTCTTCCCGCGGCAGGCGAGGCCAGCCTGGGCATCTACTCGGCCGATGGCCGGCGAGTGGCCACGGTCTTCGACGGATGGCGCGAGGCCGGCGAGCAGTCGGCGGCCTGGCGCGCCGAGGGCCTGCCCAGCGGCGTCTACCTGGCCTTGCTCGAGTCGGGGAATCATCGCGCGGAAACGCGCCTGGTGCTGCTCAAATAGAAACGCCCCGGACCGAGGTCCGAGGCGTTCCGGGTAGCCCATAGGGGAATCGAACCCCTGTTACCGGGTCGAGAACCCGGCGTCCTAACCGCTAGACGAATGGGCCATAAGCCGCGGCGGTTTTGCCGAGGCAACCTGCCGCGAAGCGCTTGATGCGAGGCGAATTGCAGCGCAGCGCTTCTCTCACCATTCGCGGAAATCTCCGCTCGGTTGCCCAGCAAGGATTCGAACCTCGATCGGCGGTACCAGAAACCGCTGTCCTGCCGTTAGACGACTGGGCAATGAGGGCGCCAATTTATCAGATCATACCCGCCCGCGCAAGCCCCCGCGGGCGTTTTCACGGGGGCCCGAGCCCCCGCTATCTTCTTGCTTCCAGACGCTTTAGCACCGACTCGCGGCCGAGCAATTCGCAGGTCTTGAAGATGTCCGGGCTCTTGGAGCGGCCCACCACGGCCACGCGCATGGGATGGATGAGTTCCCCCGCCTTCAGGCTCGCCGCCTGGGCCTCCTCGCGCAGGGCCTCCTCGAGGGACTCCGCCTTGAATTCGCCCAGGGCCTTCCAGCGTTCGGCGAGCCCCGCGAGCAGGGCGGCCGATCCCTCGGGCAGGTACTGGGTCACGGCCTCGGGATCGTAGTCGGGCAGTTCCTTGAAGAAGTGGTCCATGCCGAACTCGGCCTCGGTGAAGCTCTTGATGCGATTGCCCTGCAGTTCGACCATGGCCGTGAAGCGCTCGTCGATGGGCGGAAGGTCGTAGCCCTTGGCCGCGAGATAGTCGTGCACGCCCGCCACCCGCTCGTCCAGGGGCAGCTTTTTGAAGTGCTCGCCGCTGAGCCAGCTGAGCTTCTCCAGGTCGAACACCGAAGGATTGCTCCCCACCCGCTTCAGGCTGAAGGCCTCGACGAGTTTCTTCGGAGTGAAGAACTCGGTCTTGCCGTCCAGGCTCCAGCCGAGCAGGGCCAGGTAGTTCATCATGCCCTGGGGCAATATGCCTTCCCCCGCGAACTCGGCCACCGCCGTGGCGCCGTGCCGCTTGGACAGCCTTGTTTTGTCGGCACCCAGAATCATCGGCAGGTGCGCGAACTTGGGCAGCTTGTAGCCCAGGGCGGCATAGAGCATGAGATGCCGCGGCGTGTTGCTGATGTGATCGTCGCCGCGGATCACGTGGCTGATGGCCATGGCGGCATCGTCCACCACCACGGCGAAGTTGTAACTGGGCAGACCGTCGCCCTTGAGGATGACGAAGTCCTCGAAGAGCTCGTTCTGGAAAACCATCTTGCCGCGGACCACATCGAAGAGAACGGTCTCGCCCTCGGTCGGCGCGCGGAAACGGATGGCGTGGGCCTCGCCGGCGGCCACGCGGGCGGCGGCTTCATCACGCGAGAGCTTTCCGCATCGTCCGTCGTAGCTGGCGTCGGCGCCCTCGGCCTGGGCCGCGTCGCGCTGGGCCTTGAGGTCTTCCGGCGTGCAGAAGCAGGGATAGGCCGCCCCCGCCTCGAGCAGGCGGTCGACTTCGGCGCGATAGAGATCGCGGCGCTCGCTCTGGAAATAGGGACCGTAGTCCCCGCCGACCTCGGGGCCCTCGTCCCAATCGAGGCCCAGCCAGCGCATGCCCTCGTAAATGGCGTCCACCGATTCGGCAGTGCTGCGCTCCGCGTCGGTGTCCTCGATTCGCAGCACGAAGGCGCCGCCCACCTTGCGGGCGTAGAGCCAGTTGTAGAGGGCGGTTCTCGCCCCGCCCACGTGCAGGAAGCCGGTGGGACTGGGCGCGAAACGCACCCGGATCTGATCGGACATTCTTATCCTTTGGATTCGTACTTGGGTTCGTATTCGGCCACGAGTTCGTCGACGGTCTTGCCGTAGACGGCCTTCACCGCCCGCTCAAAGTCGAGGGCGGGGTCGGCCTCCATCTCGGCGATGAGCGTCTTGAACTTCTTGAGGCTCTCGCCCACGATGATGCCTTCCACCAGCTCGTGGGCCCGCCAGAAGGCGATGCGGCTGGCCTGCATCTCCACCAGGGTACCGCCCTTCACGTCGGTGGCCTTGCCCTCGAGGTCGAGTCCGCGGAAGAGTTCGAGATCGCGGATCATGGTTTCCTGGTCGATGGCGATGTCGAAGTTGATCACGTCCACCTGTCCCTTGAGGATCCACTCCTCCTCGGCCAGGAAGGCACCGGCGCCATAGAGGAACCAGTAGGGGATGCGATCGCCGGTCATGCGGCGGAGCATGAGTTCCACGTAGATGTGAGTGAGCGACTCCATGGCGATGCCGCGGCCGGTGACCATCATGATGGGCTGCACCACGATGGTGTCGCCGCGCAGGTCGCAGGGCACCCACCAGGGCAGTCCCCAGCGCTCGCCGTATTCCTCGGGAGTCCAGGCGGCCTCCATGACCACGGGCTCCTCGATGGTGTAGCCGAGCTTGTCCTTCACGCCGAAGTGCACGAAGTCCATGTACTCGGCGAAATTGCCGGCCACCTTCTTGCCGCACTCGATGTCGTGGTGCAGCTCCACCCACTCGGTGGTCAGGGTGGTGTCGGTGTAGACCGGCTCGGGGCGCAGGTCGCCCTCGACCCAGGTGCGGATGCTCTTCCAGCCGTAGCCCAGGGGCACGCGCTCGTCGGCCATGGCCAGGGCCTTCTCCATGCCCGACTTGTCCGTGGGCTTGAGGGGACCCTGGTACCTGATCTCGACGCCGGTGTCGGTGACGAAGGTGGTGTCCACCCAGGCCTCGCTGTCGTCCTGGGCCATGGCCGCCGCCGCCAGGATCATGAGCAGGGTGAAGATCCGCAGTTTCATTCTTCCTCCTCCAGCCAGGGCATGAGGCCTCTCACCTTCCTGCCGGCCGATTCGATGGGATGCTCCGCGTCGGCCTCGAGCCGTTCGCGCAGCTTGCCGCGCCCGCTTCGATGCTCCTCCACCCACTCACGGGCGAAGCGGCCGCTTTCGATGTCGTCCAGGAGCGCTTCCATGCGCTCGCGTGTGCTTTCGTCGATCACGCGCCGCCCGCGGCTCAGGTCGCCCCAGAGGGCGGTGCCGCTGATGTGCCGGCGCATGCCGTCGATGCCTTTCGCGTGGATCAGATCCGCCAGGATCTTCACTTCGTGCAGGGTCTCGAAATAGGCGATCTCGGGATCATAGCCGCGGGCGGTCAATGTATCAAAAGCCGCGCGGATCAGCTCACTCAAACCCCCGCAGAGCACCGCTTGTTCCCCGAAAAGATCGCTGATCGCCTCTTCCCGGAGGGTGGTTTCCAGGGCTCCGCTCCGCAGACAGCCGATGGCGCCGGCATAGGCCAGGGCCCGGGGCCAGGCCTTGCCGCTGGCGTCTGCCTCCACGCCGATGAGGGCCGCGGCCCCCTTTCCGGCCTTGTAGAGCTCGCGAACCTTGAGGCCCTGGGCCTTGGGGGCGACGAGAAAGACGTCGAATTCCGGCCCCGGATCCAGCAGGCCGAAGCCCACGGCGAAGCCGTGACTGAAACCTAAAGCGCTGCCAGACTTAAGATTAGGCGCGATCTCGGCCTCGAAGAGCTCGGCCTGGGTCTCGTCGGGGGTGAGCATCATGAGGATGTCGGCTCGGGCGGCCGCCTCGGCCACCGGCAGCACCTGGAAGCCCGCCTCTGCCGCCTTCGCCCAGGATTCGCCGCCTTCCCGCAGGGCGATGAGGGGCTCAAAGCCCGAATCCCGCAGGTTTTCGGCCTGGGCGCGGCCCTGATTGCCGAATCCGGCGATCACGACCTGCTGGCCAGCGAGTCCCTCGGGGGGTGCATCTTTCTCGAAATAGTGACGGGGCATGGGCTTTGTCTAACAAACCAACTTCCCGCGCGCAAGCGCGCGGGGCATGAACTTGATGTACACGTGTACAATCGTCGGCTATCGAAGCAGAGTCAGCTTCTCGGATTGCCTGAGCTTTCCGGCTTCGAGCTTCAACAGGTAGATGCCGCTGGGCAGGGCCTCGCCCGTGTCGCTCCGGCCATCCCAGGTGATCTGGTGAGTACCTTCGTTACGAGTTCTCTCGAGCAAATGGCAGACCCGACGTCCGGCGATGTCGAGAATCGTGATGCTCACATGGGCGGCAGTCGGCAGCTCGAAGTGGATCGTCGTCTGCGGATTGAAGGGGTTGGGGAAGCAGCGGATGGGCCTGAGCACTTCGGCCGGAAGCTCGCCGAGACCCGTCACAGTGCAGTCGGCACCGAGAGCGCCCATGAGCACGTCGCAGTCGTTGTTCTCCGGAAGGCAGGGCGATTCGTTGGCCAGGGTGAGGATCCATTCGCTCAGGTCGCAGAATAGAGGGTTCTCAGAGATGTTTCCATTGATGCCGGTCTGGTCCGCGATGGCTCCGGAGTAGTTTCCTCCTGAATTGCCAAAAACGTTGCTGCAAAGCACCTGTGGAGTAGAGGTGGGAGTGTTCACGCCAAGGCCTGAACCGTCGTGAAAAGCAATGATGACGTTTTCGAACACCGGATCAGCACCATAGGAGCAATAAACAGCACTCCAATTGTCATCGTTGCTCATGTTTGCAGCGATGGTAGTGTTCAGAATTACGGGTGCCGCATCATACATGGCAAGAACACCGGCCACACCATACTCGGTGGAATTTCCAAAAACCTGAGAGTTCGATAGAGCTGCACTACCTTCATCGGGTGAATAGCCGAAGAAGATTGCGCCTGGTCCTGCCCAGGCAGTGTTTGCAAAGAAAAGACAGTCCTCAAACGTTGAGGAGGAGTGAGCACTCCACACAGCTCCTGCATGATAACCTTCATTCGCGATGAACTGACATCCAATGAACTGGGGACTGCCTGAGCTCAGGTAAACCGCTCCACCCTGATCGTCAGCCAAGTTCCCCTGAAAAAGGCAATTCATGAACACTGCTCCATCTGATTGGTACATATCCAGGGCACCACCTTGTCCGCTAGTCTCGTTCCCAATGAACTGGACATTCTCAAGTACAGCATTTGACCAGTGAACACCCGCCCCGCCCCCGCTTGTAACTCCAAAGTTGTTTTCTACAAGAACATCCTTAACGTGAGCGCTCGAGTGTTCTAGGAGTAAACCTGATCCATTGATGGCATTATTCTCCCGAAGAACCAAGCGCTCAAGGCACGGGCTAGACTCATCACAGTAGATTCCCCCCCCTGGGACTATCTCGGGGTTCTGTCCATGGATTACAGTCAAATCAGAAACGATTGAGTTACTGGTCTCTCCCGAGTGGAGGTAAATGCCCAGATCCTGATACTCTGCGTCGATGATGACTTCCTCGCGGTCACCATTGCCCATCAGAACCAAATCTTTCCCACCAAAATCCAGCCGCCGGTTGCCCGCGCCCGTGTAAGTTCCCGGAGCAAGGAGAACGGTATCCAGCGGCTGAGCAGCGTCGATGGCACTCTGGATAGTCGGGAAGAAACCCGTGCCGTCGGGAAACACATAGAGTGTCCCTGCCTTCACCAAAACAGGGGCTAGGCTTAGAATAAAAAGAAAGGTGGTTCGTCGGCTATGCATATTGGTTTCCAATACGAAGTTGACTAATTATACACCAATTCCGACTTCCAGGAACAGCCACGCCATTGCTGGCGGGGCTTCTTCCATTCTAATCCCTTGTTTGGAACCGAATTGCCGCCCAGGCCCCCTCACTTGGATCAAGCGGCGAGAGCTCACCGCATGAAGCAATGTCTTCGGACATCGCCCCCAGAATCAGCGTCATGTCCTGCACTTCTTCGAGCAGACAGTGCCGCAGGATGGCGGAAAGATCCATGTAGAGACTCGTCGTTCCCTCGGCCATGCTGAACTCGGATACGTAGCCCGTCTTTCTGAACGGAATGACGGGACTACCATTCACCAGATGGGCAACCTCGACCTCGAAGAAGTCATCCTGGCAGTCAACACTGCGACTGGCCCTGATCTCAAGTTGCGCGGTCAGAAAATTCTCCATGGATACTTCTTCGGGCATTTCCAATGCAAACCCAGGATAGCTTCCACCTGATAACTCGATGTCAAGTACAGCATCGGTTGGAATCGTCACTTCGATCCTCTCGGCCTGGCTCCAGGAGGAAGTCAAAACCAGGGCGAGGATACAGAGGATTCTTGTCATGGCAGCCTCCTTTAGTGGACCAGCACGAGTTTGGTGTTGTTGACCTGGTTTCCGATGCGTAGTGATAGCAGGTAGACGCCGGAGCCGGCCCGGCCTCCGCTGTCCATTTCTCCAGACCACTCAAGCTCATGATCCTTTCCGTCTCCCGCGCCCTCGAACAGGGTGGCGACTCTCCGGCCGGCGATGTCGTAGATCGCCAACTCACAGGACGGCTCGCCAGCTGGAAGAGCGAAGTGGATCGTACAGCTAGGATTGAAGGGGTTGGGGAACACGGCCGGCCGGTCAGGAGTGAAGGGTGTGCCTCCAGTGCCATAGGAGAATCCCGGACCCCCTGCACCCAGGTAACAGCTTAGCTGGTGATTCGCCCAGTCAACATTGCCCCGGAACCAGGCGGAATCAGGACTCGCATCGTCCCAGTAGTTGTAGTGAGCGAGGACGCCGACACTTGATCGGCTCAGGACTCGTGTCGGGTCGCCCCCAATACAACTGTTTCCAGGGTCGCCGGGCTGGCCCTGGCTGTTACCAAGTTCGCCAACGCCGTTTCCCGCACAATAGACGCCAAGGTCTGCTTCTTCGATGACGGCTTGTCTCAGAGTCAGCTTGCCATTGTCTTCAATCGCAACCCCTCTGTCGAAGCCCCGGAAAGTGCAGTCTTTGGCATCCACTTCACCGTCTTCAACAATGTGTAGACCCAGCTTAAGGTTGCTGCCTGATCCCTGGCTGATCTTGGCACTGACATCATTGAGAGAGACATCGCCGTCGGTAACCTGAATCGCGGTCCAGGCATCATAGATGACCACGTTGTCCAGGCTGGCATCATCGCCGATCTGAAAAGCAACACTTCCGTCGTTGCTGCTCATGTAGGCTTTTGTATCCAGGACAGTGGCGTCGCCTAGCTTGACAAATGGTACTCGATTCAAGGTGGAGCCGGAAATCCAGACATCCGCAGCCTTGTCCAGCAGCAATCCGTTTCCCGTCTGAGTGAAGGACATCTCCACGTCACGAAGGTCGACCCGTGCCGTGAATGTCGGCATGAGGCTGTTGGTGTCGATCTCCTTGATGTCCAGAATCTCGGCGTTGGCCACGATCAACGACCCCCCAACGGCGACGGTGAAACCGTCCCAGTCTCCAGCGGGGATGAACGTGGTCAAATCCCCATTTTCATCACCGATTTCGAGGAGGCCTGTGACTTCAAAACCGACATCCTCGCTGACAACATCTGGATCGGCGAGCCAGACTTCGGTACCGGGAAGGATGGTCGCCGAGACTTGATCGGGAATGGTCACCCAGTCGTCGACGCAGAGGAACTTCGTGTTTGTCGGATAGGTTGAGTCCTCGACGATTTCGAGAGGATTTAGCTTTGCCATGTAGGTGTAGCGGAAGGGAATGTTCTGAGATTTAGTTTCGCCGTCGCTGGCAAGCTGCTCAGCGAGTGAGGCGAGCAGTACAACACTCTGAAAACGCGTGCCGAAGCAGGGGATGGTGAAAGAAACTGCTTGGTTCACGGTGGGACCAACAACCGTTATGCTGTCAATCAGCACCGCAACATTTCCATGGGTGTCCAACTCCGTTCGATAGTCCGGATATCCGATGACCCAGAAATGAAGAACTTCCTCTGCAGCCTCCGGGTCGTTGGGGTTCCAGGTCATTGTTGCGGGAGTATCATCAATCTTGCAGTCACAACTTTCCTCTAGGGTGATACTGACGAGTAGATCGTGGCACTTCCCTGAGTTCACGATCGCATCGCTGGCCACGAACGGAAGGACTTCAAAGCCATAGGTCTCGAAGACTAGTTCCTTGCGATACCAGTCCTCTTCATCGCTTGTTGGATTGCAATTGATGGGCGGCACTTCGGTGACGTCTTCGGCATAGACCGGCCCCTCCTCCTCAACGAGAGTGGTGCTGACCTCATTGTAGAGTGGATAGACGAGTGCGTCATCAATGCAGTACTGACCTCCAACCTCATAGTCGTGGAAGAAGTGGAAATTATCTCGGATCGAGCTCCCGGGAAGATTGGGGAGAAAGACCGACTTCTCACCATCAATGTTCGAGGAATTCACCCACAGGGCAAGAACGTAATCTCTGAATAGTTCTTGAAGCCGCTCATCGCCGGTTTGGGCTGAGAAGTAGTCATCGAACTGCTGCTCCATGAGCATTGTATCCAGCGCTGCGAAGTCGAACTTAGCGGTTTCAATCTCATCGCACTCGACACCTTGAATCCACAGCGATAGTCCATCATCGTAGGGATCAGATGATCCAGCATCAAGATGCTGGATCATGTAAGCGGTGAAGGGTTCGTAGTTCTCATCTCGGGCATCCTCAGAGTAGTCGCCCGGAACTTGCCAACATTGCTCCTTCCATGTACCGTTGCCAAATCCCATACGGTAGTAAGGATCTTTGTGGTGAAGGATTTGCGTTTTGCCACCATAGAACTCTGCTGCATTGGCCACGAGTTCATTGGCGCCGTTTCGATGCCACTTGTCACATCCTTCATTGACGATTTTCCAGGGCTCAGAAGTCCAGTGGCAGATATGGCCCCACTCGTGTGCGAACAGCACCCTGGCGAGCCGCCAGGGAGTCATGCTTGAGTTCCCGCCAAGTCCTAGAGTTACTATGCCATCAGTCGAGGCCCCACTCCCTGTTTGGCTATCGTTCAATCTGATTAGGAATCGACCACCGTTGTCATCACTATCAAAGACATCGCCATTGGTCTTTCTCCAGGTGAAATGGATATCTGGATAGATTTCCCAGTCTAGGTCATCCCCAAAGAACTGAGTTACACTGTCCGCCATTGAACTACCTGAAACGCAATAGCCGTTTTGATCTGGTTCGGGAATGAGAAGCTCTGCAAACTCCTGGATTTTCCAAAGTGGCCAAAATGGATCTTCACTTTCTGGATCCCAATTCGCCGCGACGATGAACACAGAATCAAAGCAGACACTAAAATGCTCAGATCCGATGTTCTCATAATCCTCTACGGGTGTTGGATCCACGAAATCGAGCCCATAGCACTCAACATCAGAGCCCCATGCTCTCGTAGGGATTACTAGAATGGAAATGAAGATTTGAATGGCTGAGAATACTACAGTGATACTTCTCATATCGGTCCCCTTTCCGATTCGGTGTACCATTCCACCATGAAGGGAACCGCCCCATCCAAGAGCGATTGCGACTCTGACCGTTCGCCCTCACACATCCAGCAAATGGCATTATTAGACTACTGCAATCACCCCCCCCCCTGGGCAAGAGATTTCTGAAATACTCTAGTCAGCGCGCAAGCTGATCTTCTGAATCGTGATTGAGCCGCTCCCCTGTACCGTCTATAATTGATGCACCCCTTCCGGGAGGTTCCCAATGCTCCGCGCTTGCCTCGCCGTACTCATCGCCCTGCCCCTGGCGGCCTTCGCCGATCTTCCCCACTACTACGATCTGCGCGACGAGGGCCGCGTGACCTCCGTGAAGGACCAGCAGGGCGGCACCTGCTGGACCCACGGTGTCATGGCCGCCATGGAAAGCAACCTGCTCACCACCAACATCTGGGCCCTGGCCGGCGAGGAGGGCGAGCCCAACCTGGCCGAGTACCACCTGGACTGGTGGAACGGTTTCAACGAGCACAACAACGACGATCTGGATCCGCCCTGGGGTTCGGGGCTCATCGTGCACGAGGGCGGCGACTACCGGGTGGCGGCGGCTTATCTGACCCGCCACGAAGGCGCCGTACGCGACATCGATGGCCAGGAATTCGACGAGCCGCCCCTGCGCTGGGACCCGAGCTATCACTACTACACGCCGCGGGAGATCATCTGGCTGGATCGCGGCCGCGACATGGAGCGCATGGGCGTCATCAAGCAGGCCATCGTGGACTACGGAGCCATCGGCACCTGCATGGCCTACCGCAGTGGCTTCATCGTGGACTTCGTGCACTACCAGCCGCCGCTCAGTCCTGTGGCGCCGAACCACGCCATCACCATCGTGGGCTGGGACGACGACAAGGAGAGCCACGCGCCCTATCCCGGCGCCTGGATCGTGAAGAACAGCTGGGGCGAGGACTGGGGCATGGGCGGTTACTTCTGGATTTCCTACTACGACAAGTTCAGCTGCATCGATCCGGAGATGGGCGCCGTGTCCTTTCGCGACGTGGAGCCCCTGCAGTACGACTTCTGCTACTACCACGACTACCACGGCTGGCGCGACCAGATGGAGGACTGCTCCCAGGCCTTCAACGCCTTCACCGCCGAGGGCATCCACCTGATCAAGTCCCTCAGCTTCTACACGGCCGCCGACAGCGTGGACTTCACGGTGAAGGTCTACGACGACTTCGACGGCGTGGATCTCTTCACCGAACTCGCATCCGTCTCGGGATGGGCCGAGTACTCCGGCTTCCGCGTGATCGATCTGCCATCGCCGGTGCCCCTGGCTCCGGGCGAGGACTTCTACGTCTACCTGAACCTGTCGGACGGCGGTCAGCCCTACGACCGCACCAGCGAGATTCCCGTGCTACTCGGCGCGGCCACGCGCACCATCGTGGAGAGCAGCGCCTCCCCCGGCGAGAGCTTCTGGTGGGACGGCGCGGCCTGGACCGACCTGCAGGAGTACGAGGACGATCCCTGGACCGGCAGCGCCAACTTCTGCATCAAGGCCCTGGTTAACGAGTACCCCACCAGCGCCGACCTGCCCACGGCCACACGCCGCTTCGCCGGCGCCTTCCCCTCGCCCGCCACCGAGCGCAGCACGCTGCGCTTCAGCCTGAGCGCCGACGAAGATCTGCGCCTGAGCATCTACGACATCCGCGGTCGCCTCGTGCGGAAGCTCGCCGATGAGCGTTTCGCCGCGGGATCGCGTGAAGTGGTCTGGGATCTGAAGGATGAGAATGGAAACAGACTACCTGTAGGCGTCTACCTGGCGCGGCTCGAGGGTCGCGACTGGAGCGAGAGCGCGAAGCTGCTGATCATGCGCTAAAAAAGAGGGGGCCGAAGGTGCTTCCCCACCTCCGGCCCCCAGCCGCTCTTGCGAGCAGCTATTCCCCTCCCAATATCTTCCCCAGCAATTTGCTCAGATCGGCTTTTTCCAGTTCACGGTCGATGACGTCCACCATGCCCGACTGGCGGCAGCTGCCACGCAGCGCGGGCGTGGGACCTTCGCTGAGGCCCACCAGCACGCTGGCCGTCTCGACTTCCGACGACTCCATGAGCTTGCGGGCCGTGCGGCCGGCCTTCTCGCGGTCGGCGTCGCAGTCCAGGAGCACGGCGTCGTAGAGACCGAAGCGGGACAGCTCCACCCCGCGACCATAGCTGCCCGTGTCCTCCACGTCGCAGCGGGCGTGCTCGAGGATGCGGCGCAGCTTGCTTCGCGACTCGGATCCGCCACCCACGAGCAGCACCCGGGATCGCTGGCCCTGGTGCACTTCGTCCTCAAGCTTCTCGCGCTCCCGCGGCGGGTGCGGATCGCGCCCCGGCAGCGGAACCGAGAATCGCACGGCGGTGCCGCGGCCCGGCTCGCTCTCCACGAGCAGGCTGCCGCCCATCATCTCCACGAGCTTGCGGGAGGTGGGCAGCCCTCCGGGATAGCCCTTCTTGCTATCGCGTCCCATGAGTTCGGACACCCTCTCGGCGTCGATACCCTCGCCGCTGTCGCGCACCACGATTTCCATGGTCTCGCCCTCCGCCCTGGGGCGATCCACTTCCAGGCGCACCCAGCCGGATTCCGTGTACTTCACCGCGTTGCCCAGCAGGTTCAGCAGGACCTGGCGAAGGCGCAGGCGGTCGCCGCGAACACGGCGGGGCAGGCGGCTGGCGCAGTCCAGTTCGAGCTCCAGGTTCTTGTCGCCGGCCCGGGCGCGCATGAGTTCCAGCACTTCGCTCAGCAGCGTTTCCAGATTGAAGGGATGGGCGTCGATTTCCGCGTTCTCGGCCGCGGGATCGGAAATGCGAATGAGATCGCCCAGCACGCCGGCCAGGGTCTTGGCCGAGCTGTAGGCGCCCTGCAGCTCACCGCGCTCCACCTCGGGCATCTCACCCTGAAGGCGCTGCCCGATGAGGTCGATGGCTCCGTCGAGAGGGGAACTCAATTCGCGGCTGAGATGCGAGGCGTCGATGGCACGCTGAGGCTCCGGGTCTCCGTGCTTGCTGTCCTGCTCCTTGCGGCGGGACATCTCGTCGCGAATCTCCACAAGGCTGCGGGTCTTTTCCTCGAGCAGGTCGAGCAGCTGGTTGCGGCTTTCCATCTGCGCCTCGCGGCTCGCAGAAATATCCTCGTAGAGTCCGAGCACGCCGGTGACGGTCCCCGAGGCATCGCGCAGGGGAACCTTGCTGCTGCGCAGCCAGGCCTCCCGTCCGTCAGGAAGGGAGAAGTGCGCCTCACGGTCAGAGAAACCCTCTCCGCTCTCCATGCACTCGAAATCTTCCTCGCGATAGAGTTCGGCTTTTGGAGCCCAGGCCATGTCGAAATCGCTGAGGCCGACCACCTCGTCGGCGCTGGACTTGCCCGCGTCGCGAGCGAACTTGAGGTTGCAACCCATGTAGCGCGAGTCACGGTCCTTCCAGAAGATACCGAAGGGAAGGGAGTCGAGGATGATCTGCAGGCTGCGATGGGCCTCCTTGCGGATGCGCTCGCTGAGTACGCGCTGGGTGACGTCTCGGGCCACGCCGACGATGCCGGTGACACTGCCGTCCTCCAGCACCGGCTCCTCGTCCACTTCGAGGGTCAGGCGCGTGCCGTTCTTGTGATAGATCTCCACCAGATAAGGATCGCTCTTCTCACCCGTGCGGAGCGTCCGCTCGGTGGCCTGCACGACCCAGTCGTTGTCGGGATGGTCGGTGAGGTAGCGGGTATAGTGCTGACTCCACTCCTCGAGGGTGTAGCCGGTGATGCGCTCGATCGAGGGAGATAGATAGCTGAACACTCCCGCGTCGTCGTGGCGGTAGGCGAACTCGCTGGTCTTGTCGATGATCAACTCGCGCTCTTGAATGAGCTGTCGCGTCTCGTCGGCCTGGCGCTCGAGGCGCTGCTCGAACTCCCGCCGAGTGCGCTGTAGTTCGCCATCGAGCTCGGCGATGCGACTGATGTCCTCGCGCAGTTCCAGGGCCGCGGTGATCTCACCGGATTCGCGAATGGGTATGCCCTTCACGCGCCAGCTTCGCCCTTGCGTGTCTTCGAGCACGCTCTCTTCGATTTCGCCGCTGGAAAGGGCGCGCGAAACCGGACAGCGCTCGCAATGGTCGGCCTCGCCCTTCCAGCGATTCTCGCAGGCGCCTTCGCGTAGGGTTTCCAGGCTCTCGCCAATGGCATCCAGGAAGGCCCGGTTCGCCCACTCCACACGGCCATCCGCGCCGCGGATCAGCGCCACGCCTTCGGAGATGGAATCCAGCAGGAAGGCGAGGGCCCGATTGTCGTTCAGAGCGGTGAGCGCCCTGCCGAGAATCTCCGGGCCGATCTCGCTTTCCGGCACGTAGGATTCGCTGCAGAGATCCGATGCACGCAGTGTGTCCAGTTCGGAGCTGATCTTCAGTTTGTCGGACATGCTCACCTTCCAGGATAGGCGGACCGGCCGCGGAGGCAGGACGCGGCCGATGAGGCAAAGCAAGTTCCCTACCCGCCATGTTCTTCCCTGGAATGCCTCAGCCCCTTTCCCATGATTCCCCGTGCTTCCCCATGAGGGTTGATTCTTCCTCCCTAAAGGCTCTGATTGAGTGAAAATCATGGCATTTGCCGCCCATCCCGGGGAAAATCCGCCCCAGCCCGGAGGCTCCATGGATCCTTGGCATCTCCCCCTGCTCTTTCTCGGCGGACTGGCCTGCGGCATCATCAATGCCCTGGCCGGCGGCGGCTCCTTCGTCACGCTTCCCCTCCTGCTCTGGATGGGCCTGCCTCCCCAGGTGGCCAACGCCACCAATCGGGTGGCCATCCTGTTGCAGACCGGAGCGGGCATCGCCACCTACCATCGCCACGGCGTGCGCCCCTGGCGGAAGCTGCCCAAGGTGGCGCTGCCCACGGCCGCCGGTGCCCTGCTGGGTGCCTGGCTGGCCGCTCACCTCGATCCGGACAACTTCCGCAGGGCCATGGCCCTGCTTTTCCTGCTCATGGCCAGCACGGTCTTCTTGGGGACCGACCGCTGGACGAATCCCTCCGGCGAGGAGAGCTTCAAGCCCTACCACTACGGGATCTTCTTCTTCCTGGGCATCTACGGCGGATTCTTGCAGGCGGGTCTGGGCATCCTGCTCACGGGGATGTTCGTGCTCGTGGCCGGCTTCGACGTGGTGCGCGGCAACGCCATGAAGTTCGGCCTGGCCTTCATCTTCACGGGCGTCTCGCTGCTGCTCTTCAGCCAGGCGGGACTGGTGCGCTGGGGCACGGGGCTGGCCCTGGCGGCGGGGACCATCACCGGCGGCATCATCGGGGCGAAGCTGGTCATCGCCCGGGGAGCGGCCTGGGTTCGAGTCTTCGTGGCGGTCAGCGCCCTGGCGGCAGTGGTGAAGCTGCTGATTCAGCCGTAGCCATAGCCGCAGCCGTAGCAACAAGTTCGGCGGATCCTTCTTTCTTGCTATGGCTATTGCTAAGGCTATGGCTAGTCGTTATTCTGCCATCCACTATCCCTCACAAAACTCGAAAGGCGCCATGTCCTCCCCCTACAGCTACTCCAAGGAATCCATCTGGCTTCGATCGGCCCTCTGGCTCATCGCGGTGGCCCTGATGCTGGCCGCCGTGGTCTACCAGCGCGGCACCGGACCCACTTATCCCAAGAAGGGCGAGTTCGCGAGCGCGGGACGCAGCTACGGCTACGACCTGATCCGCAGCGATTGGTCGGAGAAGACCAACAAGGCCGCTCGGGTGATTCTTCCCGATCCGGGCTTCGGCGGGGAGATGCACTGGAAGCGCTTTCGCACCGACGACGCCTTCAAGGTGCAGCGGCTGGTCAGCGAGACCGAGGACGGTAAGCCCGTGCTCGTGGGCTACCTGCCCGCGCAGCCGGCGGCCGGCAAGCTGGAGTACTTCGTGGTCATGAAGGCGCCGGAGGGGGACATCCTCATTCCGGGCGAGGTGGAGGGCAACGTGGTCATCCGATTCAAGGATCACGTGCCCATCGGATTTCTCGCGCCCCACGTGATCATGATGTTTTTCGCGGTGCTCATCGGCATGCGCGCGGGCCTGGCGGCGGTGCTCGCGCCCAGCGGCATGCGGCTCTGGGCATGGGTGTCCCTGGCCGGCATGACCGTGGGTGGCATGATACTCGGACCCATCGTGCAGAAGTACGCCTTCGGCGACTACTGGACCGGCTGGCCCTTCGGCGGTGACTGGACCGACAACAAGATGCTGGTGATGTGGCTGGCCTGGGTCTTCGCCGTTTCGATCATCGGATTCAAACCGCGCCGGCGTGACGGCATCAGCCGCGCCGTGGTGGTGGTGGCGGCCCTGGCCATGACCGGCGCCTATCTCATCCCCCACAGCATGGGCGGCAGTGAACTGAACTACGAAGCCGTGGACGAGGGCGTCGATCCGGCCGAAGCCATCAGGACGGGCAAGCAGTGAACCCTATCCAGGTCCATCTGATGCTGGCCCACCTGCCCGTGGTGGGGCTGCTCGCGAGCATCGCGCTGCTCGTGGTGGCGCAATTCGCGAAATCCGAACTGATGTTCAAGACGGCCTGCGGCTTCCTCATCGCCTGCTCGCTCTTCGCGGTGGGCACCTATCTGAGCGGACCGCCCAGCTACGAAATCGTGGAGGCCGCCGAGCTGGCCGACGAGGAGATCGTGGAGCGCCACGCCCTCTTCGGTCAGATCTCTTTCGTGGGGATGATCCTGCTGGCTGCCGTGACCCTGGGTGCGCTCATCCAGTACGCCCAGGGCGATGGGCCGGGATCGGCCATACGCTGGGCCCTGCTCGCGGCCTCGCTGGTGCTGGCGGTGGTACTGGCCTGGACGGCCCACGAGGGCGGCGAGATCCGGCATCCGGAATTGGAGAACGCTCGCGGTTTATCCGAGTGAGGGATTGTACCCGGGTGCAATCGAGAACCCGGTTGCACCTACTTGAGCAATAGAACCTTCCGATTCATGTGCCCACGTTGGGGATTGTCTGCCCTGACGAAGTAGACCCCCGACGACTGCTCTTCACCCCGGCCGGACCGCCCGTTCCATCGAATCTCAGCCTTCCCCTTCACGCCTGTCGCAATGGTGCCCAGGTCGGCAAACCGATGCCCCTGGACATCGTAGACCGATATGTCCCACTGTTCATTCGGCCCACTGCTGACCTGGAACACAAGGCTGGCATTTGCCGGGTTCGAGAAGTGCGGGCAAGTCCACCTTCACTGATCCTCAATAGGCTTATGCTATACTAGTATACCTACCGAGGAGGAACCGAGCTTGGCTAGGCAAATCTTACAGAAGACTGTGCTCATTCCGATGATCCTGGCCCTCGGATTCGTACTATTCAGTGTTGATACCTATGCCTGGATTCCTCGCGATCCAGGCGATGAATTCTGGTGGGATGGGTTTGCCGGGAATGGAGTCGACGATGGACTAGTCGCGGATCTATGTGAGTATGATGGCAACCTTGTTGCTGTAGGGAATTTTGACTGGGCTGGGGGCATCCCAGTTGGCAATATCGCTGGCTGGAATGGTTCAAATTGGTTCGAATATGATTTTGGCTTCGATGCGACAGCAACCAGTATAGCAGTCTATAGGGGTGACCTCATCGTCGGAGGTTACTTTGAATATGCGGGAGATCAGTTCGCCCGAAGACTCGCTCGATGGGACGGTAGCCAGTGGCACTACATCGCCTCCTTCAACGGGACAGTGCATCGGCTACTCGTCTACAATGACGAGCTCTATGTCGGTGGGAGTTTCTACACCGTTAACTCCGAGTACCTCGGTCCTCTCGTTCGTTTTGACGGTGACCAGTGGCACTCCCTGGGAATCCCCGCAGGTCACTTTGCTGCCCCGATAGTGGAGTACCAGGGCATGATCGTGGCCGGCTCAGACCATTTCCCAAGCTTTGTTGCCCAATGGGATGGCGAGAGCTGGACTCCTCTTGGATCTGGCCTGAACGACTATTTAGAGGACCTGATCGTGTTTGAGGGGAAGCTCTATGCCGGAGGTAGGTTCACCGAGGCAGGGGGACAACCCTCCCATTACGTAGCTTGCTGGGACGGCGAAAACTGGGCATCGGTCGGTCACGGCTTCGACTACGACTCCCATGCAGATGTGCTGACCTTTGAGGTTTTCGACGGCCAGCTCCACGCAGGTGGTGAGTTCTGGACCTCGAACGGTGTACCAGTGAACCACATCTCTGTCTGGAACGGTTCCTTCTGGGCCCCACTGGGCTCTGGACTCAGCTATCGGGCACGGGCTTCCGAAGTCTATCAAGGCGCCCTCTATGTGGGCGGTGACTTCGAATACGCGGGCGGCCATCCTAGTGAGGGAATCGCCCGATGGGATCCCTCACCGGGCACGGCCGTCGATCAGACTCCATCGGGGTCCGGGACTACGCTCCATGCTTTCCCAAACCCCTTCAATCCATTGACCACCATTTCCTTCACCCTTCCCGAACCTCAATACGTGATCCTCAGCATTCACGACAGCTCGGGAAGGCGCTTGGTCAATTTGGTCGACGAGTCACTTTCAGCCGGAACCCATACTTGCATGTGGAACGGATATGATGGAGCGGGATTGCCTCTCCCGAGCGGTATCTACTTCGCCGCAATAGAAGGACAGGGCTTTTCGGATGTGGCGAAGCTAGTGCTTCTCAAGTAGTGCTCGAACACGCATTCGCTTCAAAAACTTCAGCAAGATGTGCTTCGTGACCACCGAGTTCGCCGACATTCAGAATTGTACACGTGTACAATGCAAGCGTTAGGCCGGTTGTGGATTGCCGATCGCGACTTAATAGAGCTCCAGCTCCACCAGCCGGCACTCCAGCGGTCCGTTGTAGATGGGAATGCGCTGCTTGGGACGCAGGCCGAGCTTCTTCACCAGCCCCGTGTCGCCGCAGAGTATCCAGGCCGTGGAGCCGGTGCAGCGGCGCTTGAGGAAATCCCCGAACTCCTTATAGAGCGTTTCCACCGCTTCGCGCTCGCCGAGCCGGTGACCGTAGGGCAGGTTGGTCACGATGCAGCGGTTCTCCAGGGACTCGATGTCGCGGAAGTCCTGCCGCTTCACGTAGGGTCCGGGCTCGCCGGGAAGGCGCCGCAGGTTCTTGCGAGCCGCGCGCACGGCCTTCTGATCGATGTCGCTGCCGCCCACCAGTCGCGCGTCGATGGGCAGGGCCGCTCCGTCGATTCCCTTGCGGACCCTGTCCCAGAGCTTCCCATCGAACTCAGGCAGTCGAGCAAGAGGCGGACGTTCGCCCGTGCGCAAGGTCGACGGCGCGATCTTCGAGGCGATCATGAGCGCTTCGGCCATGAGGGTTCCCGATCCGCAGAAGGGATCGTAGAGCGGGCGTTCGCCCTTCCAGCCGCTGATGCGGAGGATCGCCGCGGCCAGGGTCTCCTGCAGCGGCGCGCCCACCGCGTCGAGACGATAGCCCCGCCGGTGCAGGGCGCCGCCGGAAAGGTCCAGGCTGATGGTCGCCCGGTTGCGATGGATGCGCAGGTCCAGCCGCAGGTCGGGCTTCAATTTGTCCACGCTGGGTCGCGCGCCCTCGCGCTCGCGGAAGCGATCGGCGATGCCATCCTTGAGCCGCTGGGCGGCGAAGCGGGAGTGCCCGATCTTGCTGTCGGACACCTTCGCGTCGATGAAGAAGGTCTCCCCCACCTTCATCAGCTTCTCCCACTCCATCTTGATCGCGGTCTGGTGCAGGTAGCGATCGGAGTGGCAGTCGAAGGTGATCAGGGGAGCGAGGATGCGACTGGACAGGCGTGTGGAATAGGCCACCCGGTAGAGAGCCTCGGCCTCCGCCCGGAAATGCACGCCGCGGTAGCCGGGCTTGCAGTCCCCGGCACCGAGCTCGGCCAGCTCGGCGGCCACGAGATCCTCGAGGGCGCCGCCGCACTGGGCGAAGAAACGCTTGTGCTTCTGGTATTCGAACATGGGATGCAGGATGGGACATGCGGAGCCATCCCGCAAGCCCGACCCCGGAATCAGCGCCCCTACTCGTCGCCTTTGCGGCTGGAGAAAACCGCCGCGGCCATGAGCTGTCCCCAGAAGGTGGCGCCGCTGTTGGGAATTCCCGCGAGGGTTCCGTATCGTCGGCTCACCTCGGGATCCGCCCGCCAGATGGGATAGGGCAGCCCAGCCTGGAAGCGGATGAAGAAGTGCGCCTCCAGCACGAGCAGGCTCACCGCGCCCATGAGGCCGAGCACGTGGGCGGGATTGGTCAAGAAGCCCGTGGCGACGATCAGGGTGGTGGCCGCCGCCGGCGGGTGCGGCGTGCTCATGCCGATCATGCCCACGCTGATCAGGGCCATGGCCAGGGCCGTGCAGAGGATGCGCGGCACGCCGAGGTTGGTGGTCGTAAGCAGTCCGGCATCGGGGAAAATCCAGTTCATGATCCACAGGGAAGCGAAGCCGGCGGCCACGCCCATGGCGTGGGAGACGAAGACGCTGCGAGGGCTCGCCTGCTCGGACATGGGCGTGTAGAAGAGGATGAAGGCCGAGGGCGCCAGCGGGGGAAACAGCAGGGGCAGCTTCGTCAGCCAGGCCGCCAGGGAGATGATGCCCAGGGCGGTGCTGCCGGTCAGCAGGACGAAGAGCACCAGGGGCCACTGCCGCTGTCCGGTGCTGCGATGCAGGTAGCAGAAGCGGAAGCGCGACACGAAGGCGATGGCGCGAAAGAGGAAGGTTCCATGAGGGTTCACGGGCATGGTCTGCTTCATGGCTTCACCTCCTGAGGACAGCGTGCGACGGCTTCTTCTATGACATCGAATCCGAGGAAGGCGCGCTGGGAATGCAGGTCGAAGATGTCGCGCATCTCGTCCAGGTCCATGCGAACGCCGGAAAGCAGCTGATGCAGATCGGCAGGCTGCATGTTCAAAACGCCCAACGCGGCCAGCACGAAGCTTTCCGCGCGCTGCGCGTCGGCCTTGAGAATGCTCGGCGCCAGGGAGGACAGCGATAGGGGCATGGCGAGGGTCTGGTCGAGTTCACACTCCTCCAGGGCCCTGGGTCCGAGATTGTGTGTGCCCACGTAGGCCACCATCTCCTCGGGGAATCCCCAGGATTGAAGAATCCACGCGCCGGCCTGGGCGTGATCCCAGTTGAAGGCCTGGCGTTCCAGACGCGAAAGCCGATCGGGGCTCTCGCGCCACTGGTCGACGAGGGGGCGATAGTAGTCGTCCCAGGACGAGAGCAGCACGGGCACGGCCACATCCGCCAGCAACATGCTCGTGAAGGCCTCGTCCTCGGAACCCGGGCTGAAGCGGCGCGTGAAGGCGCGGGCGAGAAGAGCGCGGCTGAGGGAGTCGGTCCAGAAGGCCTCGTGATCGAAGAGCCCGCCCTTGGGTTCGGGCAGCGAGTTGGCCACCGCGAATCCCAGAGACAGTTCCCGGATCTTGTCGAAGCCCAGCATGTTCATGGCGTGGAAGACCGAGGTCACTTCATTGGGCAGCGAGTAGAGCGAGGAATTGATGACCCGGATGACCCGGGCCGAAAGCTCAGGCGTGGCGCTGATGATCTGCTCGATGCGGCGCAGGTCGGGGTCTTCCTGATTGACCTCGTGGATGAGCTGGCTGGTCGCCTCGGGCAGACCGGGAAGCTTCACGTCCTTGAACATGGATGCGAAGTTCCCCGATGCCACCTGGGAGTGACGTCGGACTTTGTCGAGGATCCCCATGCAGGATGACTCCTTGTTCGGGGTGGATCGATCCTTTGAGGTATAGATCGGCCTCGATGTGCCTCGACTTGACTGCGAAGACGGAATCTTTGAAATGTATTCGTCGATTCTTGAAGAAAACGCTCAAGTTTTCCGGCGAAGTGCCGATAAGAGGCCTGGCCGCTTCTCGCCGCTCGGCGCGGCGCTGCTCAACCCTCCAGGCCTTGTGACCTTCCCACTCCCATCGCATGAAAGACGCCCACGGCGGGGCGATTGCCGTCCCGGGATGCTCTCATTGGACCCCAGGATTCCCCAGGGCAACCCATAGATTCCCCTGAAATTAAAGGAGTTAAGGGATCCGTAGGGAGTGCCGATCCCAGATCAGATACCTATGATCAGGAGGATCCGGATGAGCACTCGGGCATCGCTCATCCTTGCTCTCCTTCTCGTGACGCTCCCCCCAGTCAGCGTCGCGACCGCCTTGGAGAGCGGGACCAGTCAGGGCCACGAGCAGGCCCAATGCACACTTTGTCATTCCTTCGACACGGCCTTCGCGTCCGCCGGCGCCGCTTCCGCGAGCGACGACGCCGCGTGTCTGACCTGTCACAACACCATGCCGTCCGGCGATCTCGATCGTCTGGGATTCCATGGACAGCCGGGCCGCCGCTGCACGGAATGTCACGCCTTCCACGAAAGCGATCGGATGATCACGGCCGTGGGATCGGGACATCTGCCGACGGACTTCACCAACAGTGAGGGACATTGCGCGGCCTGTCATTCCCTGGACGGTGACCTCGACCTCGTGTCGGCTGGGCATCGAGAGGCGGCGGCGCTCTATCACGAGGGTCTGCTCGACCTCGAGATGCTGTCCCCCTCCGAGGCATGCCTGGCCTGTCACAGTTCGGGCAGCAGCTACCTCGCTTCGCACCTGATTCCCGTGAACACGCCCCGCTTCAACGAGCATGCGAGTCATGCCTACAGCGTGCCCATGGTTCCGGGCGGAGGCGATCCGGTTCTGCGCATCCGCAACGTGCTCGATCCGAGAATCCGACTCTACGATCAGCAGATCGAGTGCGTCACCTGCCACGATCTCACGAGCCGCGACGAGGATCAGCTCGTGGAGTTCGAACAGCGCTACGGTCTCTGCAACGGCTGCCATGAGCATGGAATGGATACGGGATCACCGGAGATGATTGCCTTCGGAAGATAGCTACCCGCCACCAGCTACCAGCCAGAAAACACCCTCCCCCATCGCCGGGGGAGGGTTCTTGCTGGCAGCTGGTAGCTGGCTGCTGGCCGCTACTTCTTATGACACTGAATACACAGGTCCATGGTCGGATCGAGGGGCAGGTAGAACTCGAAATCCGGAGCATGGAGCTGGTGACAGCTCAGACAGGTCACCGACTCGCCGGTGCGACCGTCGATGACTTCGGGACCCACGGGGTGGCCGCCCTGATGGGAATCTTCGTGACAACCCAGGCAGAGTTCCACTTCCAGGGTCTTCAGCATGAGCGGATTGTCCGCGCCATGGGGAAGGTGGCACTCGTTGCAATCCATGGCCGAGTGCGTGAGGAAGCGGTCCTTCTCGCCGCGAACGGCGGCCTCTTCGAAATGGCAACGCAGGCACAGCACGCTCTGGCGCGCGGCGAGCAGGGCGTCTCCATCGGACGCGTGCGGGTTGTGGCAGTTCACGCAGGATCCCTCGGTCACGAGATGGTCGTGGTGCGCCCGCTCGAACTCCTCACCGTAGTCCTCGTGGCAGGTCAGGCAGAGGGTGGCGGTGTCCCGCGCGATCTCGAAGGACTCGCGGGTTCGCGCGGATCCGTGACAGGACGCGCAATCGCCCTCGGCGAAGGGATCATGCTGGTTAGCCCGCAGCAATGCGGGACGCTCGGCGGCATGGGGATCGTGGCAGGCCGTGCAATCCGAGTCGCCGATGGCCCTTCCTTCGTGTCTGTCGGCGAATTCATCGTCCACCTCATGACAATCCAGGCAGAGCGCCGGAACGCCGCCGGCCAGAAGGCCATCCTCGCTGGAGCCGTGGGGTAGGTGGCAACCGAGGCAATCGCGCTCGTCCACCGGCGCGTGCACCACGGCGCGGCCCAACCAATCCTCGGCCTGGCCGTGGCACTCGACGCAGAGCTGGAAGGCCGTCCTGTGCAGCTGCGCCGGATGCTCGGACGAGTGGGGATGATGACAGGTCACGCAGTCGCCGCCCGATGCCGGTGCATGGCTCGACCGCAGCGCGAGCTGGTCGGCGGTGTCTTCGTGACAATCAAGGCAGAAGGCGCGGATGTCCTTCTTGAGCAGCGCGGCGTGACGCGCGGCGTGGGGATTGTGACAGTCCGAGCACTTACCCCCGTCGAAGGCGCTGTGCACGTGGCGCGCGCGACCCTGTTCCTCCACCTCGTCGTGGCACTGGAAGCAGACCGCGGGTTCGTCCACGGTCACGGGAGACTGGGCGAAGGCGGGCAGTGCGAAGAGCAGAAGGATCATCAGCTTCTTCATCGCGCACCTCCTTCCTCGGCCTCCGGGTGGCAGGCTGCGCAGTCCCTTTCCTCGAAGGGATCGTGGGCGAGTTCGTGCACCAGGGTGGACGAAGGCGAGGCGTGAGCATCATGGCACTTGCGGCAGTCGAGCTTGTCCCCCGCGAGGTTGAGATGCTCGCGCTTGAAATCGCGATCGTCGCCGTCATGACAGTCCAGGCACACGGCCGGCATGGCCTCGGCCAGCAGGGTGGGATGCTCGGACTCATGAGGCAGATGACAGAGCAGGCAGTCGCCGTTGGCGGCCGGATCGTGGGCGTGGCCCTCGTTCATGCGATCGCGGATGTCCGAATGGCAGATGAAGCAGACCCGATCCGCCCGGTCAGGCAGGAGCCCCGCAAGATTGCCGTGATGCGGCAGGTGGCATGCCATGCAGTCGCCCTGGGCGGCCGGAGCGTGGGCATCCGGGCCGAGGGGATCATGGCAGCTCTCGCAGAGTCCGGGCATGGCGTCCACGAGCAGTCCCCGCTGGGGCGAGGAATGGGGCAGGTGACAGGCCACGCAGTCGCGCTCCTCGAAGGGCGAGTGGACCCGGCTGTTCGGCCCCTCCAGGATATCGTCGTGGCAGTCCAGGCAGAGCTGGTTCTCCTCGGCCTTGAGCAGGCCGGGGAGGTCCGAGGCGTGAGCGCTGTGGCAACCGTTGCAGTCACCCGACTTCAGGGGAGTGTGGGCGCTGGTGTCGCGGAGCCAGTCCTCGGCCTCTTCGTGGCAGGACGCGCAGAGGTCGAACCTGTGCTCGCCCACCAGGTTCTCGAAACGCGAGCCATGAGGGCGATGGCAGTCGAGGCAGTCGCCGTCCTCGAAAGGCGCATGCACGAGGTTCATGGACATCTCATCCGCCTGTTCCTCGTGGCAGCTCAGGCAGAGCTCGCGGCGGTCGCCCACGATGAGTGCCCCCTCGCTCATGCCGTGGGCCGTGTGGCAGAGGGTGCAGTCGCGGTTTGCGGGATCGTGACGCGAGACGAGGTTGAGGTCGTCCACGATGTCCGAGTGGCACTCCAGGCAGATGCGGCTGGGCAGGCGGCTCATGAGATTCGCGTGATCCGAACCGTGGGGACTATGACAGTCCAGACAGGCGCCTTCGGCCACGGGATCGTGACTGCCCTCGGGCGCCAGCTCCTCGCGGTCGTGGCAGTCGAGGCAGAGCGCATTGCCGTCGCCGCTGAGGGCGAAGGGGAACTCATCCTCGGGACCGTTGTGGCAGGCCTCGCAATCGCCCTCCCTGGCGGGCTCATGCATGGAGAGCGCCAGCAGATTCTTGCTGTCGGAGGAGTGCGGCGTGTGACATTCGGCGCAGTCGCGATCCTGCAGGGGATAGTTGAAGTGGGCGCGATTGAAATCGCGGGAGTCCAGCTTGTGACAGTCCGCGCAGAGTTCGGCCTGTGGGCTCACGAGCAGACCCTCGTGTTCGCCGCCGTGGACCACGTGACAGGAGAAGCAGCCCTTCTCGAGAGGCTCGTGCAGATGCTTGCGCTCGAAGCCCTCCGACTGGTGGCAGGTCCAGCACAGTTCCGCGCCCTCGGTCCGCAGTAGCATGCGTTCGCCGGTGGCGTGAGGATCATGACATTCCAGGCACCTGCCCCGGGCCGCGGGCTCGTGTACCTGGCTCGCCTCGAGACCCAGATCGGTCCCCTCGTGACAGCCGAGGCAGAGCGCCGAACCCGTTTCCTTGAGGCGAAGCACCCCCACCATGCCGTGGGGCTTGTGGCAGGACTTGCAATCCTCGTCGGAGAACGGCTCGTGCTTGTGCCGCATGCCGAACTGGGGCATCTCGTCGTGGCAGCGCTTGCACTCCCCCTTGCCCTCGAAACGCTGCCCGCGCTGGATCTGGGCCCCCGCGTCGAAGACGAAGAGGGCGAGCAGCATCGTCGCCAGCAGGGCCGGCAAGCCGAGTTTTCTAGGAACCCTGGCCGAAGTATTCATCGATCGCTTCCTGGTTCATTCGTATCTCCGAACGCTCCTTGAGCAGAGCGAGATGCTCGTCGAGGAGTTCGGTGAACTTCCGGTGGAACATGATCTCGCGGATCTGCATCTCCACCTCGCCGAGTGGCTTCACCGCGCCCTTCCTTCGTCCCAGCAGTTTGAAAATGAGCCAGCCGCCGCGGGTTTCCACGGGTTGACTGGACTGGCCGGTGTCCATCTTCTTCAATTCATCCTGGATGGATCCGGCGAAGACGCTTTCGGACACCCATCTCACGCTTCCGCTCCCCTGATCCAGATCCCCCAGATACTGGCTGCGCAGGAAATCGAAATCGGCACCTTGAGAAAGACGGGCGGCCATGTCGTCCGCCTCCTCCCTCTCATTGATGATGACCATGTCGAGCTTGACCTCGTCGGCCCCGCGGAATCGATCGGGATTCCCGTCGTAGAAATCCTGGAATTCCTCACGATTGAAAACGATGCGGGGAACGATCAACTCCTGCAGATAGGCTTCGATGAGCAACTGCTCCATACGCTGCCAGCGCTTCTTCAGCAGGCCCTCGTCCTCGAAGTATCCGTTCAGGCGGGCATGGTGGGTGAGCAGGATGGACTGACGCTTCGAACCCACGGCCTTCCGCAGAATGCTGTCGAAGGGGGCGGTGCCGTCCACCATGGCGGTATGGGAGATCTCGCGGCGAAGCTCCGTGCCCGTGAGGATGGGCAGGCCCTCCAGGCTCATGGCGGGTTCGGGCTGTTCCCTGAGGAACTCGCCCATGAAGACCAGGCCGGCGTCGGCCCGAATGGCCTCCAGGGTGCTCGGCACGGTCTCCACCGGCGATTGCGCGTCGAGGCTATCCACGAAGGCGGTCCATGCATCCGTCCGATCCCGATTCAGGATGACGCTGCGAATGAAGTCTTCCTTTTCTGGATAGATCTCCTCGTGGAGACCCTGCCGCTCTTCCACACGCAGGAAGGCGAAGGATTCACGGAAGGGGAAGATCTCCGAGAGGCCGCCGTTGTCCACGTTGAAGACCGCGTCGCGGAGAACGTTCTCCACGTCGCCCCAGTACTTCAGGTTGTGCAGGCCGCCGTGGCCTCTCCGGGTGTCGAGGGACCGGACTCGGGCGAGACTGTCCATGTCGGCCCCCGCCACGACCATCTGCCGAAGGGAGTCGGCCGATTCGCGGGTGCGCACGGAAACCTGCCTAAGGAGGATGCGCCAGTAGTACTTCTCGAAGTAGGCCCGCATGTCCGCGGGTTCCACCTCGGTGGGCGGATGGAATTCCGCGGCCACGAAGAACTCCTTGGCCGCCTGCTCCAGGAACGCGTCGGCCGCGCCCTTGACGGCGGCTTCCTCGTCCATGCCCATGGCCAGGGCGTCGCCCAGAAGGAGGCGATCGTTCACGGCCTTGTTCAGGAAGTTAGGCAGATCGACGCTTGTCATCTCGCTCATGTCCCGACCCTGGTGGGAGCTCAGGATGAGAGCGTCCAGATCTTCGGTGGTGATGGGCTCACCATTGATCCAGGCTAGGGGGACGGGAGCCTCCTCGGCAGAGACCAGGGTCGTCATCGCCAGCATGATGAGGACCGCCGCCAGCAAGGAGGGGCTGTTAATTCTGAGTTTCAATCTCTTCCTCGATCCTGTGAGTCATGTCGTCGACCAGACGGCCGGCGGCCTTGCGCGCCAGTCGTCCGAGGGAGCGCCGCTCTTCGAAGCCGAAAACCTGTCCGGCCGGCGAGCCTCGCAGCTCGGTATCGTATTTGAAGACCAGTCTTCCCGAGGAGGCATTCATCATGCGCGCGTGGATTTCGAGCTCCGGAGCGGAGAGAGGGTCGCCGCTGGAGGGTTCGAAGTAGTCCACGCCGCCTGTGAGAATCCACCGGGCGCCAAGAGTTCCGTGCAGATCTTCCGCCAGGGCGAGGGTGGTGGCCCCCCGGGGAGCATGTCGCTCGCGAAGATAGGCGTCGCCGAGAAGCGCCGCGTCGATCAGTCGGTAGCCCCGTGAAAAGAGCTCCGTACCCACGATCGACGTGAACACGCTTCCCGCGAAGGGATAGTCCCTGTGCCCCTCGAAGGGGATGATCGCCACCGAGGGCCCCCGTGGCAATCCCTCGCTGCGGAGCGCCGATCCCAACTCGCGAATATCGAAGTCCGCGAGCACCTGATCCAGTAGCGGCGGAAGAAGACGGTCCAGGGAATCGATCCGACCGATGCCGAAGAGCCCGGCGAAATCGTCCCCCGTGACCGAGGCGCTGGACGCGAAGAGGATCTCTAGGCTGCGGGCGTCGAGGACGCGGAGGGACATTCCCATCTCGGGGTTGATCCCTTCGGCGTAGAAATCGACGCTGCCGAAGAGTATGGCCGAGGCTCCCGTGGCCTCGCGAATGCTGTCGATGTCCGAACGGGTCAACACGCCCCCGCCGCGGATCCTGTGACGACGCAGGATGGGTCTCATGTCAGCGTCGGAGATCGCCGGTATGCCTCGCCTGCCCAGCGCGGCACAGAGTTCCGGCATGATCTGGCTCTGCGCGTCCCCCGATTCGCTGAGGTTGGCCAGGGGCATGACGGCCAGAACCGGCAGGGCCTCGTCTTCCTCGAAGACGGGTTCGCGCGAGGCGCATCCCGTCATCAGGATCAGCGCGGTCACCGAGACCAGTAGACATATGATCGCCGAAGGCTTCATGTCACCATCGTCAGTTGATGAGGGTTCCGATGCATTCGCTCACGCAGGAACGGGTCACTTCGCTCCGGGACCGCTGACGCGTACCGAAAAGCGTGGACCAGAATCCCGAGCCGCTCTCCGAATGGGTCGCGCTCCAGATCGCCTCGCCGGTTTCCGTCTCGATGAGCCGTGCGTTGAGCGTGACCACGTTCACATTGGTATTGCCGGCTCGTTGGGTGGCCGATTCGCCCACCGATCCCAGGAAGAGAGCCTGCACTCCCAGTTCCCTGCCGATGGCCAGGATCTGCTCGCGGCTGAGGTCGGCGGTGCGCACGAGGCCGTGCTCGCCGAGAACCCGCGCCACCTCGCCCGGCTCCACCACATCGAAGGCCTGGGCGGCCAGCAGTTCGGTGACGAAGAAGCGAGTCGTGCGAACTCCCGCACCCTGATCCTTCGAGGTGTTCTCGAAGGGGATGACCGCCACCTTCTCGATGTAGCCGAAGTTGTAGTCGGGATGCGCAAAGGTCGTGCTGCGAACTCCCGCGCAACCCGCCAGCAACAGCAGCCCCAGGATCAACATCATCCATGTCACAGCTCTCATGGCTGTTTCCCTCTCTGTTAGAACCTCATCCTGAAGCCTTGCTGGAATGAGGTCGTCTTGCTGCCCCCTGCTTCGCTGAGATCCGTGTAGGAATATCTCAGGTAGAGGTCGCTGCGTCGATTCAAGTTGTAGTTCGCGCCGGTGCTGTACCGGCGGGATTTAAGTCCGCCCTCGGCGTCGCTCAGGTTGGCGCTTCCGTTGATGTTGAGAGCCGGAAGGATGCGCCAGGTCAGGTTGTAGTCCGAGCTGATGTAGTCGTCGCGTTCGGTCACGTAATTGACGCGAGCCGAGCCGAAGATGTCCTGGGTAAGCTGGTAGCGGCCCTCCAGGCCCCAGACATGTTGGCGAAAGTGGAAGTCGTCCTGCTCGGTTCGGGTGTCCCGCAGAGAGTAGGTGAATCGGAAGTCGAAGCTGGACGTCATTGCGCCGCCCAGGGAGTTGCGGAAGGCCCAGGTCGCGTACTCGCGGTCGGATGCATGGAGGATGGCCTGATTGCGCAACACGCTGGCGGCCCACTCTATCCCCCAGGCGGGAACTCCGCGAAAACCGAAGGAGGCGCTGCGGTGTTCCTGATCGAGTTCGCCCTGAATCCAGTTCTGCCTCTGGGCAAGGGAGAAGGTGGCATTGAGGGTTTCCAGGGGATCGATGAGCATGGTGTAGGAAGCCAGATTGTCGAGAAGGTCGGATCCCTCGTCACGGAAATCCTGGAGGGACTGCTCCCACTTCACTTGATGGCGGAGCCAGGAGCTCATGTCGTAGCGACCCAGAATGGAGTAGGTTGTGTTGGTTCGCTTCCCCACCGATCCGGTGGCGGGATCCTGCTGCATGGAGAGATCTACCGAAGCGAGGACACGCTCGTGCAGCTGAACGCCCAGTCGGAGCTGCGCCATCTGCATGTCCCTCGTGACGTCCTGTTCCTCGGCCTGTAGAGCCTGGTAGAACTCCAGCTCGGTCACCAGCACTTCGGCCACTTCGTTGAATCCCCGATTGACCACCTTCACGTATCGGGCCTCTACCTCCGCGAACTCGATCTCGTAGCGATTGAGCGAGGCGTTGAAGTTTCCGGACAGGCTGGCGGCCTGGCTCGTCCAGTCGAGATTGTCCTCGGAAGTGTAGAGGTCCCAGACCAGGCTGGCCGAGGAGGCACGATCGGTATAGACGAAGGCGGAGCTCACCGGGCGCGCGAAACCCAGATCGGCGCCGAGGTTCTGGTTTTCGTTGTCGCCGCCGATGTCCACGGGTGGATCGACGGGAGTCGCGGTGTCCTCATCCGACAGACCCGCCAGTTCATCGAGAGCTCCGAATTCCGGTGCCGTATCGAATGCATAGAGGCTGAGTAGCAGCGGAATCCGCTCGAGGATGGCGCCGGCCGACAGGACACGGTCGGTGCGCTCGCTGCGAATGAAGGTGTAGTATGAAGAGAGGTAAACGCGGCCGCCCTCCAAGCCGCTGAGAGAACTGGACCAGCGAACCATGTGGTCGAGTTGCTCGGTCTCCAGCCCCGGCAGCAGGTTCTCCGACAGACGCCGCGTCTGGGTGTAGCCCAAAGAGCTGCCGCCCTTGGTATAGCTGATGCCCGCCTGCAGCCGCTGATCCAGGAGATCGCGAGGCGCACCGGAACCGGTTTCGAGGCTTCGGTGCCAGTCGTAGCTGGCGATGGCAACGGGCAGGTTCGGATTCCGGGTGCGGAAGGTGAAGTTCATGGCGTCGGTACGAAGGACGCCGAGACCTCCGAGAGCCCAGGAGTCGCGTCGTGAAGCGCCGGCTCCGAAATGGAAACTGGGATGCTTCCAGTTCAGCTCCGCCCGCGGGTTCATCTCCTTGGACCAGAGGCTCTCCACCTCCTCCTGCATGACGTCATATTTGAAGTACCGGAAGGAGCCCATCAGGTTCAGATAGGGAAGCAACTGCCTGGTATAGACGGCGTTATAGTCCTGCCTGTAGTTCTCGTCCCTCAGGTCGCCACTCTCGGTCTGGACGGCGGTGAGGTCCAGGCGAGCCTGAATCCTGTCGGCCAGAAGCCCCCTGGCCTCGTCGGAGGGCCAGATTCCGAGGGCCAGGACCAGCAGCAAGCACGTGTGCGCAATGGACTTGCCCTGCGCAACAGGACTTCCGGGCCGGACTCTGTTCCTCATGAGGGACAAGGCTTCCTCCAAGGTTCCTACAGGGGGCGAACCTGCGCGATCATGCCAGATTCGTTCCCGTAAGTGCTGACTTTTTAAAATGAAGCGCCCGGGTATCGGCCCGGGCGCTTCGTGCTCTATCAGTACCACAAATCCTAAGTCCCCTCCGGTGGGAGATAGGACTGACTTAGAAAGGGTTGTGGTCGAACTCGTCCTTGTTGTGACACTTGTTGCACAGCGACCTCTGATTCAGATCGTTGTAAGGATCGGGAATGGCATAGCTGCCGGATTCCATGCCGTCCTCGTGCAGGAAGGTCACATTGAAGTCCCAACGGCCCGCGTCTTCAGCAGAAGTCGCGTGAGCGCGATGACAGGTGATGCAGGAAACCTGGCTGCTGGCCGTGGGGCCATCGGTGCCGCTGACGGTGTTCGCCGCATCTTCGAAGGGAACCGCAGCCAGATAAGCCGTGGCCGCGTCCCCACCGGTCTGATCCATCGTGCCGTTGTACAGGTTGTAGGTGTTCGCGATGGTTCCGCCCAGGCTCGAGCCCGAGGGGTGGATCAGCGCGCCACCGGCTTCGTCATGGAAATCACCGTGGCAGTTTCCGCACCAGGCACTCATGCCGCCCTGGTAGGCCGTGTGATTATCGTTGGCCTCGGTGCCGAAGAAGATGCTCAGGCCTTCGGCGTCAGGGGAGGGATTCGTGAAGGCGTAGAACTCCTGGACCAGGCGGCCCGCCCCGTAGAGCATACGGAAGGCATCCGTACCGTGGGGATCGTGGCAGCTGGTGCAGCCCAGGACGCCGGCCGGGAAGTTACCGCCGGGCGAAGTCGCCAGGGTAGCGTCCGCGTACAGGCCGTGACCCGGTGCGTTCACGTTGTGGCCCGCGCCGTCACCCGTGATCGGGTTGCTGGCACCGTTGTAGCCGTCATTGATGTTGTCTTCCAGCAGGAAGATGAAGTTGCCGGCGCCCTTCAGGTCGGCCGGGTTCAGCACGTCTTCATAGAACACCGAGCCGAGGTGATCGGCATGGCAGCCCAGGCAGACGTCGCTGGGAGTGGCATCCACGAGCAGATAGGGATTGCCCATCGGACTATCCGGGTCCACGAGCTCTCCGTCATAGCTGTTATGCATGGTATGGCAACCGTTACAGTGAGCCACACCTTCATCGTGGAAAGCCATTGCGGGAGTGCTCAGCACGAACACGCCCAGAACTAGCAACACAGCTTTCTTCATTGGTTAACCTCCAAACGATGATGCAGACGTCAATTGCGATTTGAATGCTGCAGCGGTTAAATCGCGGTGGTGAATCTCAGCGTTGTGATAGGTCCCCCTTGCGGTCGGAAGAGCCGCGACGAACGGTATCTCGCCCGCCGCGGAGGTCTTGGTTGAGAGTCTCTCAGACATGAAAGCCGGGATTCTGCAAACCTGGATCTTGTTCTCGAACAGCTGTCCTACGTAAACCTGATCCTTCTCATCCACGGCCAATAGGCTCGGGTGGTAGAACCAGCCCGACCTGAAACCCTTCCCTCCAAACTCACCCAGAAATCGGCCTCTCATGTCGAAGCCGAGTACATTGAAACGATGCTTGTCGAGTACGAGAATCATGTCGCTCTCGGTGTGGGCCACGGCGATGGGAAAACTCATCTCGCCCTGGGTGCTCCCCTTGTGACCGAGGCTGCGCAATTGGCGCCCGGTGAGGTCGTAGATCTGCACGCTGCCCAGTCCGGACATGGGCAGGTAGAGACGATTCTCGTGAACGGTCAGGGCTCCGAAACTCAGTTCGGAGCGAAGATCGGGATCGAGCTGGGGCGCGACGTCGAAGCTGTTGAGAAGCTCTCCGCCCAGGCCGAAGACGCAGACGCGCTTGCCCGCTCGATCCAGCGCGTAGATCCTGTCGTTCTCGTCGATGGCGATACTCGAAAGTTCGATGGGCCGCTCGCCGATGGCCTCGGGCAAGGGCAGGGCCTGTAGGGGCAGACCGTCATAGTCGAAGCGATAGACGACGCGTCCGCTCTTTCCCGGTCCGAGAACGTAGATGAATCCCTGGGAGTCGACATCGACACTCACGGGAGTCGATACGAGCCCGGCGCAGGAGAACTGGTAGCGAAGGATGCCGTCCGCGTCGAAGATGAGGATGCGGTTGTTCCCCGACTCGGCCACGAAGATCTCTCCGGAAGTGGCGTCTACATGGATGTCCGTGGGTCGTAGCAGGGTCTCGGCACCACCGGCCGGGAAAAGGTCGCGCAGGAACTCGGCGGGAACGGTCAGGGACTGCGGGGAATCCTGCTGGCTGACGGCCGTCAGGGGGACAATGAGTAGCATCAGAAAACAAAAAGCCGCATGCGGAAGATGTCCGCTTGCAGCTAAGGATGTACCTTTGACTCGATGCATGATTCTCAATGTTCCACCACAGATGTTAACCGCGTTTATGCACACGATCATACCAAAACGCGGTTAACACTACAAGAATACGGGGCAATGTTATCCGAAATAGTTGTTATTCGGGTAAATCTGTAACTATTTAATTGTCAAACACTTGTGAGGCTAGCTTCAAAACCCTGCATGTATTGGCAGATCTTTGGAGAAAAAAATCACGCGATTTTGTCACAAAGATGTCCCCGGGGGCGTGACGAAACCGTGTCGGAATCCATGACGACCCCGTGATTTCCGAGGCTCGACTCGGCTCTGGAGCAGGCCTGCGGCCTTCCATGGCTGAGCCGTATTCACCTGAATTTGAAGATGTGAGACTAGGGCCGCCCGCTGGCGTGACGGTGGTATTTCCAATCTGCCGAAGCGCGATCGTCCTCGTCGATGTCGTGGCACTTCTCGCAGAGCTGCCGCTGGGCGGGATCCCCGTAGGGATTCGGCAGGGGATAGGAGCCCGAGATCACACCGTCCTCGCCGAGAGTCTCCACGTTGAAGTCCCAGCGTCCCGAGGCGGGAGCCGAACTGGCGTGGGCGCGATGACAGGAGAGGCAGTGCATTCGATCGCTCGGGTGGGGACCCATGGTGGAGTAAGTGGTGTTGCTGGTGGACTCGAAGGGGACTTCGGGCAGGTAGGCCGTTGCCTGGCTTCCACCATGGGGATCGGCCGTACCATTGTACTCGTTGTAGTGGTGGGCCTCATTGCTCATGGGGCGATCGGTGTCGTGCTCGAAGGCCGATCCACCGTGCTCGTCGTGCTCGTCCAGGTAGTAGTCCTCATGGCAGTTGGCGCACCAGCGGCTCATGCCAGAGAGATAGGCCGTGTGCAGATCGGGTGCCTCCTCGCTGAAGGCGTCCAGGTCGATGCCCGCCGCGTCGGGAGCGGGGTAGTTGTAGAGGAACCCGTCGGCCAGTTCGTCACCCAGACCGCGCAGCATGCGGAAGTTCTGGTTGCCGTGGGGATCGTGACAGCTGGTGCACCCCAAGGTCTGTGAATCGAAGTCGCCGCCGGGAGACTGGACCCAGTAGGGATCGGCCCCCACCCCCATGCTCGAGGCCACGATGCTGTGGCCCGCCGCGTGTCCGCCGATGGGATTGGACGCCCCGTCGGGACCGTCGTTGAGATTGTCCTCGAGGAGGAAGACGAAATTGCCCGCGCCCTTCTGGGGCGGCGGAGCTAGAGGATTGCCGCCGAACACGGCTCCGTGCTCGTCGGCGTGGCAGGTGAGGCAGACGTCGCTGGCCGTATCGGCGATGAGCAGGTCGGTGTAGCCCAGGGACACCGTCTGGCCGTCGCGCACGTAGTGCATGGCGTGGCATCCCTGGCAACTGGCCACGCCACCTTCGTGGAAGGCGGGAGCCTGAGCCACCAAGGCCAGAAGGCCGATAAGCAGCAGCCGGAGAACCCGGCCGGATGTCAACTCGAGCTTCTTCACGTGCGAACCCTCGTCAGGACACTTGGAATTGACCAACCAAGTATAACGCAAGCGACAGGCCAGATGGGAAAGGACCTGCAAGATCTCGGAATCGTGCTTGATCGAGATGCTCTAAATACGTGAAAACAGGGATCTTGTATCCGGTTTCTCCTCATGAGATCCCCATTCCTTCTTCATCGGTTCTGAACAATTCCGGCCCATTATATAGGTATCGATCCCCTCCAATGAGGACATCATGGCAACAGCCAAGGAATCGGCGGCCCATGCTTCGGCCAGAGAGACAAGGAGCGGCGACCATGAGTACCAGGATGCTCGAACTGCTCAGAGAGATCAGCGAGGCCCAGCTCAATGCACTTCGCAATCGAGACTTCTATGCCCTGAGCCTGCTCCACGAAAGCAGACAGGAGCTCATGCTCCAGATCGAGATTGGAGCGGCGGAGCGCGGCAGTGACAACTCCTCGCGCATCCAGAGCCTGCTCGACGAGATCTTCGAAAACGAGAAGCACATGCGAATGGAATGTCCCGTGGCGAGCGCCGGGGGCATGGACCCCGCCTGGATCTAGGGAAACCACTCCCTGATGGGAAGGCCTGCGCCACCAGGGCGCGGGCTTTCTTTGCTTGTACCCTGATCCGGGCGGAGCGAAGATCCGGGCGAAGGGAGGTTCCCATGGTCCAACTGCGTCCCGCCGAAGCTTCTGATCGCATGGCCGTGGCCGATTTCTGGCGACTCGTCTTCCCCGGCGATCCCACCCACAACGTGCCCGAGGAGATCTTCGACCGGAAAATGGTGGTGCAGCCAGGGGGGTTCCTGCTCGCCATCGAGGCTGGGCAGATCGTCGGCACGGTCATGGCCGGTTTCGACGGCCACCGAGGCTGGATCCACCACCTGGCCGTCCATCCCGATTTTCGCAGGACGGGCCTCGGCCGCCGACTCATGGAATCGGCGGAAAAGGTCCTGGCACATGCCGGGTGCCCCAAGGTGAACCTGCAGGTTCGGGCCGAGAATGAAGAGGTTATATCTTTCTATGAGTCAATCGGTTACAGGATCGAAGATAGGATCAGCATGGGACGGCGTCTGGAATCCTGACCATTAAAGACCCGGCCATCTTGAATTAGTTTCACATTAATGATACCCTTTCCGCATCTACCCGAGGAATGCTCATCGCATCCTGCTCTTCCACATCGCACCCTGGAGGTCAAAGTGCGCACTGCAACGACGATCATCATGGGGCTGCTCCTCATAGTCTGTTCGGGTCCAGCCCAGGCCAATTGCCCCTTCTATGGAGACTACAGCACAGGCAATGGAGACCTGCTGCCGGGTCGGGCTTCCGAGTCCGAGCCCACCGGACAGTCAGGCGAGATCGGCAATGCCATCTACGCCGAGTCCTTCGACGGACAGCTTGGCGGCCAGTGGGTCCTGTCCTGCCCGGCCATCTGCGTGGAGCCCCTGCTCATCGAGGACACCGTCGATGCCTACGGCAACGGCGACATGGTCTACTTCACCGAATACTGCGGTGGAGCCCTCTGGCTGAATGGCCCGGGCGAGGCCTGGGACAACGGCCACACCGAGTACATCGCGGACATCCAGTCGGCCTACTTCACCACGACCATCACCCTGGTGGGCGGCGTTCCCATCTTCCGGAGCACCACCATCGAGATGATGGCCCAGTTCGTCGACTGCATCGACGTCTGCGTCTTCTTCGACGTGGTCGAGGCCATCCAGATGGGCGAGGACTACGGATACAACTATCCGGCGGACTATCCCAAGCCCGTCCATGAAATCATCTGCGATCCGGACCTGGATCTCTGGGGATCCTGGTGGGAAATCGTGGACATCGGCATGACCATCGGCGACTGCACCGTCAGCACCGAAGTCAGCGACTGGGGACAGCTCAAGTCGCGCTACTAGGCAAAGATCCCTGCTCGGCTTTGCCGCGCCCGTCGTCCTGAGGCGGGCGTTTTTTCGTGCCCCGGAATCCAGCACTCGGGATGGGCTTCCGTCGCACCCAAAGGGCGGCCCATGATAGTAAACGCTGTTTCACAAATGGATTCAAGGGCATAGGTCAACAGCGTTGCCAACCTGAATGAGATTCGCTAAGCACATGTGACCCAATAAGTTTCGTCTTTCCAGAACTATTTAGAATAAAAAGACCTTTAACACTTGTATAGTAATCGTTCGCTTGTTACCATCGTCACAATCCTGTCACAGAGCTGCTCGCCTCTCGGGGTCCGCGAGCCAAATCGATCGAGGAGGAGTGATGAGACTTAGCCGTTTGGGAATCCTGTTCCTGGCGCTCTGGGTGATTCCGTCTCTCGCCCAGTGGGAATACTTCGACACCAGCCTTCACAAGACTCGAGCCGGCAAGGAAACCTGGTACGGTGCCGCCAACGGTGGATTCGAGGCATTCACCGGCGTGCCCATCGAGGATCTCGGCTGCGTGGGCTGCCACGGTGCCACCGATGCCGACGGCAACCCCTATTCAGATCCATACACCCCCGACTGCGGCGACTGCCACCCGAGCAGCTTCCTGCCCGTGGCCCAGGAACAATGCCTGAGCTGCCACGGCCGGCAGGCCAAGGAAATAGCGCTCGGCTACTCGGACGTGCACCGCGACATGGGTATGGTCTGCTGGGATTGCCACTCCATGTACGACATCCATGGCGATGGCACCGAATACGCGTCCATGCTCGAACCCGGCGCCATCGACGCGGACTGCGAGAACTGTCACACCAATGAGCCGGCCCATGACAGCTACGATCCCCACGATGGGGCTCTGCACTGCACGGCCTGCCACGCGCAGACGGTGCTGAGCTGCTACAACTGCCATTTCGAGAGCCAGGTTCAGGCCCATGTGAAGCGGGCCAAGCAGCCCCTGCACGACTTCGTGATTCTGGGCAACCGCAAGGCGACCCGGGATGGCGTGGGACAGGTCTATCCCATGACCTTCCAGTCCCTGACCAACGATGGTACCGCCTTCGCGGCCTTCGGCCCCTTCACCTCGCACACCATCACCTTGAATGGCCGCACCTGCGACGACTGCCACTACAACTATGGCCCCGGCAACGCGGCCATCGAGGAATACAACAACACGGGCGAAATCAAATTCGCCACCTGGGACGATGGCAGCCACACCCTCAGCTGGATCCACGGGGTCATCCCCATGCCCTCGGACTACGAGACCGCATGGAGGATGGACTTCCTCACCTACACGGGAGACCCCAGCGATCCGCCTCCAGGCGATGCGGCTCTCTGGACGGGCATCGGCAAGGACCAGTGGGACGGCCATCAGATGTTCTACATCGATCCTCTCACCGAGACCCAGATGGCGGCCATCGGCATGAGCGCTCCCGTGGGCGTGCCCGAACAGGGCGAATTCCTGAAGATGCTTCGCGCAGCGAATCCGAATCCCTTCCGCGACATGACGCGCTTCAGCTTCGCGCTTCCGGAGGCCATGGACGTGACCCTGTCGGTCTACGACATCCAGGGACGTCTCGTGGAGAAGCTGATGGACGGTCAGAAGGATGAGGGCAGCCACGAAGTGATCTGGTCCGCCAAGGGACTGTCCGCCGGCGTCTACCTCTGCCAGCTCAAAGCCGGTCAGTACGAGGAGACCCTGCGCGTGGTGCTGGTGAAGTAGTTCCTGCTCAGGACTGAATGGGAAGGCCGGCCCCTTCGGGGCCGGTCTTTTTTTGACTCCCCCGCCGTGCTAGTCTGCACTCCCCTCACCCAAGGAGATACCATGCCCAGAATCGTACATTTCGAGATACCCGCCGCCGATCCCGATCGTGCCGCCGAGTTCTACAGCAAGGTCTTCGACTGGAAGATCCAGAAGTGGGAAGGACCGGTGGACTACTGGCTCGCCACCACCGGCGAGGAAGGCAGCCCCGGCATCAACGGCGGCCTCATGCGCAAGGGAGGTCCGGTGGAAGGCATCGTGAACACCCTCGACGTGGATGATCTCGACGCCTACCTCGCCAGGGTGGACGAGGCTGGCGGCAGCCTGCTCGTACCCAAGATGGCCGTGCCCGGCGTAGGCTGGATGGCCTACTGCAAGGACAGCGAAGGCAACCCCTTCGGCATGATGCAGGCCGATCCCGAGGCGAAGTAGCGCTTGAAGGTCCACTTCGTCTGGGAGTTCGAAGAGCAGGATCGTCTGAGCGAGCGGCTCGATCCTCGAGTCGAGTTGAGCGTGGGCGATTCGCCGCCCGCGGACACGGACATCCTCGTGGAGGGACGTCCCGACGCGGCGATGCTGGACGCCTGTCCGAATCTGCGCGCCCTGCTCATTCCCTACGCGGGCCTGCCCAAGAACACCCGGACGCTTCTCATGGAGCGTCCGGGCATTGCAGTGCACAACATCCATCACAACGCGGGTCCGGCATCGGAACTCGCCGTGGCCCTGCTCCTGTCTGCGGCCAAGCACCTGCTTCCCCTGGATCGGCGCATGCGACAGGGAGACTGGCGGCCCCGCTACGAGGGGCACCCTGCGCTCTTCCTCGCGGGCAAACGGGCCCTGGTTCTCGGATTCGGGGCCATCGGAAAGCGGGTGGCGAAGGTTTTGGGCAGTCTCGGCATGGAGGTGCATGCCCTCCGCCGTTCGGGAACCGGAAAGGTAGACGGCGTCGCCCTGCACGGGCCCGAGGCCCTGCATACCCTGCTCCCCGAAACTCAGGTTCTCATGGTGAACCTGCCCCTCACCGAAAAGACCCTCGGCTGGATCGGCGAACCCGAGCTTGCCCTCTTACCCCGCGAGGCCGTACTGGTGAACGTGGCCCGTGCGGCCATCGTGGACGAGCTGGCACTGTTCATGGCCTTGAAGGAAGGGCGCCTGGCCGCCGCGGGCCTGGACGTCTGGTATCGCTATCCGCCAGCGGACGCCCGCGACAACACCCTGCCTTCGAAGTTCCCCTTCCATGAGCTGGACAATCTGGTGATGAGCCCCCACCGGGGCGGCGCCTATCGGCATCCCGAGAATGAAGAACTCCGGATGCGGGCCCTGGCCGAATCCCTGGGGGCCGCGGCCCGCGGGGAGCCCATGCCCCACGCCGTGGATCTCGAGGCCGGATACTGAACGATTGACCTCCGCGTTTTGCCTGCCTGAGGTGTCCAAATCGAGGCGGCAGCGACAACGAGGTGAAATCCCATGAAAAGATTCCTGGCGACGGTGGCGGTTCTGGCTCTCCTGGCCCTGGCCGCGTGGTTCTTCATGATGCGGGACGGGGGTGAGAGCGGTAGCTATCGCTTCGTCCAGGTGGAGCGGGGTACGCTCGAGGCTGTGGTGTCCAGTACGGGCACTCTCGACGCGGTGACCACGGTGGAGGTGGGCACCCAGGTCTCCGGGATCATCTCGGAGATCCTCGTGGACTTCAACGAGACCGTCCGCAAGGGACAGGTCATCGCCAAGCTCGACACGATCTTGCTCTCGCTGGCCGTGAGCGAGGCCACCTCCAATCTGGACCAGGCGGAAGCGAAGCTTCGATTCGCCACCCAGAACTTCGACCGTGTCAGTGGGCTCTACGAGGAGGGTGTCGTCAGCGAGGCAGAATTCATCAGCGCCCGCTACGACCACGAGAGCGCGATGGCCAGCGTGGACGCCTCCCGCATCAAGCTGCGATTGGCCGAGCGGAACCTGTCCTACGCCACCATCCTCGCCCCCATCGACGGCACGGTCATCGAGCGCGACGTCGATGTGGGTCAGACCGTGGCCGCCAGCCTTTCCGCCCCGCGCTTCTTCCTCATCGCCGAGGATCTCTCGCGCATGCAGATACTCGCCACCGTCGACGAGAGCGACATCGGGATGATCGAGGAAGGGCAGACCGTGCGCTTCACCGTGCAGGCCTGGCCGGACGACAGCTTCGAAGGCCGAGTGGACCAGGTGCGCCTGCAGTCGAGTGTCTCGGAGAACGTGGTCACCTACACGGTCATCGTCGGCGTGGACAATTCCGACATGCGGCTTCTGCCCGGCATGACGGCCACCGTGGAGTTCGTGGTGGAAACCGCCGAGGACGTGCTGCTCGTTCCCAACGCCGCCCTGCGTTTCCGGGCCACCGAAGCCATGATGGCCGAGGTGCAGGGGCGTCGCGAAGAGCGCATGAAGCAGCGGAAAAGCTCCGGGGATCAGACTCGTGAAGCGGGACCCGGCATGCGCCCAGGCGGACCCGGCGGAGGAGCCGCGCCCGAGAGCATGGCCCTGCTCTACTTCGTCGATGAGGATGGCAATCTCGACGCCGCGCCCGCCCGCACCGGTCTATCGGACGGCAGCAAGACGGTCATCATGAGTCGGCGCATCGAAGAGGGCATGCAGCTCATTGCTGGCATCACCCAGGGCGAGAGCAGCAGCAGCACGAATCCCTTCCAGAACAAGGGCGAGACTCGGCGCGGGCCTCCCGGACCGGGGTTCTAGATGAATCCCGCGACCCTCATACGCGTGGCCCAGGCCAGCATCCTGGCCAACAAGATGCGCTCACTGCTCACCATGCTGGGCATCATCATCGGCGTGGGCGCGGTCATCGTGATGGTGGCCATCGGCCAGGGCGCACAGGGGCAGATCCAGGAGCAGATCGACAATCTGGGCAGCAACATGATCGTGATCACGCCGGGAAGCAGCAGCTCGGGTGGCGTGAGTCGCGGCGCCCAGAGCTTCAACCGCCTGACCGTGGACGACGCCCTCGATCTCAAGGAGCAGAGCTACCTGCTCTCCTCGGTTTCGCCGGTCATCCTGTCCTTCGGACAGATCGTGGGCGGCACGGGCAACTGGCGGGCGCCGGTGCAGGGCGTGTCCACCGACTACGGATTCATTCGCGACTGGGACGTGAAGGAGGGACGCTGGTTCGACGAGTCCGACATGCGCGCCATGCGCAAGGTGGCCATACTCGGCAACACCGTGGCGGAGAACCTCTACCCCGACGGCGATGCGGTGGGACAGACCATCCGCCTGCGCAAGGTGCCCTTCGAAATCGTCGGCGTGCTCGAGCCCAAGGGGCAGAGCGCCACCGGCGAGGATCAGGACGACACCATCCTCGCCCCCTACACCACCGTGCAGAGCCGCCTTTCGGGCCGCCAGTTCATCGCGCAGATCCTCGCCAGCACATCATCGCCTGAAGACATCGAGCCGGCCCAGGAAGAGATCTCGCTCATCCTGCGCGATCTCCATGATCTCGCCGATTGGGAGGACGACGACTTCGAGGTGCGCAATCAGACAGACCTCGCCGAAACCGCACAGGCCACCACCGAGACCATGACCCTGCTGCTGGCCGCCATCGCGGGCATCTCGTTGATCGTGGGAGGCATCGGGATCATGAACATCATGCTGGTGTCGGTGACCGAGCGTACGCGTGAGATCGGCATCCGCCGCGCGGTGGGCGCGCGATCGGCGGATGTGCTCATCCAGTTCCTCATCGAGAGCGTGGTCATCGCCATCGTGGGCGGTCTCATCGGTATGGCAACCGGATTCACGGCGGCGGTGATGGTATCCCATTTCACCGGTTGGGCCACGAGCGTGTCGCCCTACACCGTGTTGCTGGCTCTGGGATTCTCCGCCTCGGTGGGCATCTTCTTCGGTTTCTATCCAGCGCGTAAGGCCGCGGCGCTGGATCCCATCGAAGCTCTTCGCTACGAATGATCAGGACGAGATCGAGCTGTTCTCGTTCTCCATGTTGAGAGCCGCGAAGTAGGCCATGAACTGGTTGAAGGTCATGTTCGCGTCGATCTCGAAGAGCTTGCGCGACTCCTCCAGCTCCACTTGAAGATCGAAGATGAGATTGCGTAGGGCGTCCTGATCGAGGCCGAAGGCTTGGGTGGCGGCCGCCATCATGCGCTTTGCGCGCTCGACGTCGGGCAGGAGCACGCTGGGTCCCTGGGAGGCCACGGCCATGGGAAGGGCGAGCTCGTCACCGAGCTGCAACTGCTCCACCTCCTCCAGAGAGAGGGTGTGCGTGCTCACCAGGTCCACCATGTGCTGGGGGAAGTTCCACTTCTTGAGGATCCACGCGCCGGCCAGTCCGTGATCCCACTTATAGAGCTCGCGCTCGATGGCGTCCAGACGCCCCTGCCCATCGGCCCAACGCATCAGGGCCGGTTCGTATTCTTCCTCCCAGTTCTTGATGAGGACAGGAACCGCCACATCGGCCAGCAACATGGCCGTGAATGCCTCGTCGCTCCGCGCGGGATCCACATGCCTGGCGAAGCTCCTCGCCAGCAGGGCGCGCAAGAGGGAATCGGCCCAAAAGGCCTCATGGTCGAAGTACTCCTTCTCCGGGCGAGGCACGCCCTCCACCATTGCGAAGGCCAGGGCGATCTCGCGCACTCGGTTCAGTCCCAACATGTTGATGGCGTGGAAGACCGAGCTGATCTGATTGGGCAGTGAGTAGAGGGCCGAGTTGATGAGCCGGAGCACCTTGGCCGCGAGGCTCTGGTTGGTGGAGATGATCTGCTCCACCTTGTGCAAATCAGGTTCTTCTTTGGTTACCTCGGTAAGCAACAGGGTCGTCGCTGCCGGCAAAGTAGGAATTTCGATCTTGTTGAAGAGAGCTTCGAAGTCGCCCTGGGCCAATTGAGAGCGATTCATGATCTTGTCGAGGATCTTCATGCGCGGCGAATATCCATCCTGTGCTGGATTGGGAGCGACCATGGGGATTCGGGATCCCCCGCCCATCTGCCGCCGGCAGGTGGGCGGGACATCCCTCGCAAGATCTTTTCCAATGATCGCGACGCGCGCCTAACTTTCTACCTGTTCCTCGGCGACCTTCTTGAGCTTGTCGTTAGCCATGATGGCGATCTCCACGCGGCGGTTTGCCTGCTTGCCCTCCACCGTGGTGTTCTCGGCGACGGGTTGGGCCTCGCCGTAACCCACGATGCTCATGCGCGCGAGCTGCACTTCGTGCTCGCCCAGGTAGCTGGACACGGACCGGGCCCGGCGCTCCGAGAGTTCCAGATTGTACTGCTCGGTTCCGTCGGAATCCGTATGACCCTCGATGAGGATGTTCGTGTCCGAGTACTTCTGCAGAATGACGCTTAGTTTCCCCAGGTTCTCCTGGGCCGCCGGCTGCAGGTCGGCCTTGTTCACGTCGAAGAGGATACCCGAGTCGAAGGTGATCTTGATGCCTTCGCCGATGCGCTCCACGCGGGCGCCCTCGATGCCAGCACGCCGCCGATCACCGCGTTGCTGCGTACCTCGCGCAGGCTCTGCTCGATGAAGGTGCTCTGGTCGAAAAGCAGCTGAAGGTCGGCGCCCTCGGGCAGCATCTCGCGCAGGTCCTCCATGCGCTGCTTCACCCGCTGGGCCACCCGTACGGTGTTGGCGCTTCCCTCCTTGTAGAGGGCGAGCTCCACGGCCTCGCGTCCCTGTACCCGCGAGATGATCTCGCGCTCGCGGTAGCCGCGGGTGACCGTGGCCACATCCTCCAGCTTGACCCGGCGGCCATCTTCCTCGAAGACCACGGTCTGGGCGATGTCCTCCACGCGCTCGAACTCGTTGAGGGTGCGAACAAGGAATTCGGCGTCGCGGTCGCGCAGTCGTCCTCCGGCCGCGTTGAGATTCTGGCTGTCCAGGAAAGCCGAGATGGCGCTGATGGGAAGGCCCAGGGCCGCCAGCCGCCCTTCGTCTACCTCGACCTGAATCTCCTCTTCGAGCCCGCCGCGCAGGCGCACCGAGGCCACGCCCTCCAAGGATTCCAGATCCTTCTTGATGAGACGCTCGCCGAGATGGCGCAGGGTGACCAGATCCTTGTCGCCGTAGAGTCCGACGCGCAGGATGGGATCCAGCGACGGGTCGTAGCGAAGAAGCACGGGACTGCTCGCATCTTCGGGAAGGAAGACCAGATCGAGCTTCTCGCGCACGTCCAGGCTGGCGAAGTCCATGTCGGTCTTCCAGCCGAACTCAAGGGTGATTTCCGACAGGCCGGGCCGCGACGAGGACCGCAGCTTGCGCAGGCCCGGAATCACCGAGACCGCCTCCTCCAGCGGTTCGGTGATGAGCTTCTCGACCTCGGCGGGCGCCGCGTCCTGATACTCGGTCTGGACGGTAAGCGTGGGATAGGAGATGTCGGGCAGCAGGTTCAAGGGCAGACGCGAAAGCGATACCAGGCCGAAGAGCAGGGCCCCCAGGGTGATCATGCTCACCGTCACGGGCCTGCGCATGGAAGCGCCGACGATTTTCATTTACTCGGCTCCCTCGGTCATGGAGTCGGCCATGGCGACCTCGTCCTCGCCGAGCATGTTCTCCAGGGGCCTGATCTTTGTGCCCATCTTAAGGCTACCAGTTCCAACCGTGACCACCCGATCGCCCAGTTCCAGACCCTCCATCACCTCGGTGTAGCGTCCGTTCGAGTAGCCCGTGCGGATGCCGATCTTGACGACGCTGTCGGCCACGGCCTTGAAGACGTAGTTCTCGCCGCCCTCGGGTACGAGGGCCCGCTTGGGTATGACCAGCACGTTCGGATGCAGGTCGGTCTGCACGCGCACGCGCACGAAGCTGCCCGGACGCAGCTGGGTGTCGCCGGGAATCTGGCAGGTCACCTTCACCGTGCCGGTACGGACATCCACGATGGGCGAGATGCGCAGCACCTCGCCGCGCATCTCCAAGTCGGGATGGGTCGAGGGCGATATCACCACGTCCTGGCCGGGCTCGATGTGCACCGCTTCCTTTTCGGGAAGGAAGATGCGCGCGAGCAGAGGATCCGCGTCGACAATGGAGAAGACCGGCGTTCCCAGAATCAGATTCTGACCCGGATCCACGTAGCGCTCGGCGATGACGCCGCTGAAAGGCGCAAGGATCTGACAGTGCTCCAGGGCGATCTCGGCCGCCAGCCGCTGGGCCTCGGTCTCCTCGTAGCGAAACTTGACTTCCTGGAATTCCTGCTCGCTGATGTCCTGGGTCTCGTACATGGCTTCGCTGCGACGATAGACACGCTCTGCGGATTTGGCGCGGATGCCGGCCTCTTCCAATGCCACGCGCTGGATCTCGCCGTCCAACCTGCCGATGACCTGGCCCGCGTGAACGTAGTCGCCCTCCTCCACGAGAAGCTCGAGTACCTGGCCGGCGGCCTTGCAGTGAATCTCCACCTGCTTCTCGGCTTCCAATGAAGCCGTGGCGCTGAGGTAGCTGGGAACATCGCGACGATGTACCGTGGCGAGTTCCACGGGCACGGCTTCCTCTTCTTCTTCTTCATCCTTATCGCCTCCGCGGAAACGGGCGAAGAAACCGCCCTTCTCCTCTTCGACCAGGCTGTCCGGCGCGGCCACCACGCTGTCGGACTCGGCCACAGCGCCGCTGTCGGGCGCGGCCGCGTCCTCGGAGCCCTGCGACCTGGAGCAGGCACCGAGGAAGGTGAAGAGGACGAGAATCGCGAGGGCTAAAAAGAACCGGGTGCCGGCTGGCCTGGGCATGTTCGTCTCCTTGGCCGGGTTGTACTCTTGGTTCCGGTGGGGCTCGGACTGGACCGATTGCCTACGCAAAGAAGCGCCGGGAGTTACTCCTCCTGCTTGGACCTTCTGAAACGAAAAAGGAAACAGCCGGAATGCCGGACATGCGGCCCTGAATTGCGCTATAATTGTGGCCCCATTCCACTCACTCGAAGAGGTCGATCATGGGAACCCGCCGCAGCATCTCCTTGACGTTCATCGCCTTATTGATCGCTGTCCCCACCTTGGCTTCATGGCCCTCCGATCCGGCCCTGAACCTGTCCATCGCCGACGGCCCGGGTGACCAGGTGGTGCCGAAGCTGGCCACGGCCCCCGACGGCGGCAGCTATGTGGCCTGGATGGATGCCCCCACGGGATACAACGTCCGGCTTCAGCGACTCGGCGCCGACGGCAGCGAGATTTGGGCGCACAACGGCATTCTCGTGAGCGACCATCCCCAGAACAGCTGGATCACCGACTGGGACCTCGTCGCCGACAGTTCGGGAGGCGCGGTGGTCGTCTTCAACGACATCCGCGCGGGAGGCGATTGGGACATCTACGCCTACAGGGTCGCCCCCGACGGCAGCATGCTCTGGGGCGCCAACGGCATCACCCTCTCGGACAACCCCGACTTCGAGCCCGCGCCCAAGGTGACCGAGACCAGCGACGGCGATTTCGTCTTCGTCTGGCAGCGCAGTCCCGACGTGGGCGACGGCGCCATCATGATGCAGCGCCTCCAGCCCGACGGAACCCCGCTACTGCCCGCCGGCGGCCTGCCCGTGGCGGGAGAACCGGGCGAGTCGCCCGGCTTCTGCGTGATCTGTCCCGGCGCGGCCGGTTCCGTCATCGTGGGATGGCTCCGCGACACCTCCTACTATATGAGCGATCGACACTACCGCGCCGAGATGTTCGACTCGGCCGGCAGTTCGGTCTGGGGCGCGCCGGTGGATGTCTACGATGAGACCGTTCTGCCCATCGGCTACGAGCCGGACATCGAAGAGGACGGTGCCGGCGGCGCGGTGCTGCTCTGGCATCGCTACTACGGCGGCATGTACAACTCCTGCGTGCAGCATCTGGACGCGGCGGGCAACGAACTCTTCCCCCACAACGGGCTGGTGGTGAGCACCAACGCGACCCACTACCACATCAGCCCCACCATGGCTCAGAGCGGCGGCGACATCTACGTGTTCTGGGACGAGCGCAACACAAGCCAGTCCCAGTGGGGCATCTTCGGCCAGCGCTTCGCCCCTGACGGCACGCGCCTCTGGGGCGACGCCGGGCGCATGTTCCTGCCGACGAGCAGCCTCTACAAGACCTTCTATCGAGCGCTTCCCGCCTCGGGCGGCGCCAAGCTGTTCTGGCTGGAGGAACCGGCGGGATACGGAAGCGATCAGATTCGCGGATTCGCCGTGGACTCCGACGGTAACTTCACATGGTCGGGCGACATCATCGATGTGGCCACCACGCCCAGCGTGAAGGGACGCCTGCCCGTGGCGGGCACCCCCACAGGCCAGGCCGTCATCGTATGGGAGGACAGTCGCGCGGGATCCGTGGACGTCTACGGACAAGGCGTCAACGCCGACGGCAGCCTGGGCGAGCCCACCGGCGTTCAGTCACCGGCCCCGGGCCTGATGCTCGCGCAGAACCATCCCAATCCCTTCAACCCGAGCACGAAGATCAGCTTCAGATTGTCGGAGGCGGGACCCGTGAGTCTATGCATCTACGACGCATCGGGACGTCTCGTCATGGATCTCTACGAGGGCAACATGGAGGCGGGCGATCACACTCTGGCCTGGAACGGTCGCGATCAGGCGGGTGGAGCGCTGCCCAGCGGGGTATACCTATACGTCCTGGATCAGGCGGGCAAGCGCCAGTCAAAGCGGATGGTATTGCTGAAATAGTGGCCTAGGCGCGGATCTTCCCCGCGTCCATCCATTCAATGAGGAAGGCGCGCTTCATGCGCTTGGAGTACTTGGGCATGTCCGCGCGGGGTTGGTACCAGGCCTCCCCCACTGCGATCAGGAGCTCGCGGTACTCGGCCGAGACATGGAATCCGTCCAGGCGGGCAAAGGCTGGGAACTGGAAACCCATGGCCAGACCGTTTCGGTTCATGATCTCCACCGGTTCTGAGATCTCGTAGTCGCCGTAGCGCAGGCGGGCGACGATCCCCTCGCCCCGCTCGAGATCGTGGATGCGGCCGCGCACCCCGGCCCGGAAACCGCCCAGACTCAGATCCAGGAGATCCGCGGGAATGCTCTGACCCGGAATCTGAAGCTCGAGGCTGAAATCCCTGCTCCAGGATGTGGGAATGCGTAGGGCCCGTCTCACCTGAGACGAGCGGATGAGCCTTGGCAACTCGAAGCGAACCCGATCGGCACCGCCGCGATCGCAAACATCCAGGCTCCGAACTCGGGTCGTGAATCCGTGGACCCGTCCTCCGCGGGACACTGAAACCAGAAACTCGCGATTGTCGTCGAAGCGCAGCTCGGCTGGACCGGGGACCCAACTACATCAGCCGGGAAAACGTTCAGCGCAAGATCGTCATCCAGGCCAATGTCGCGGGTCGAGACCTCAGGAGTGCCGTCGAGGAGATTCGTACGCGAATCGATGAGGGCGTAATCCTTCCTCAGGGCTACTTCGTGGAGTTTGGCGGACAGTTCGAGAGCGAGGAACGGGCCACGCGCACCGTGACCTTGCTGAGCATCATCTCGATTCTCGCCATCCTGGTCACCCTCTACCTCGAGTTCGGAAACTTCAGGCAGGCGATCCTCGTCATGATCAATCTACCCCTCGCCCTCATCGGCGGCATCGTGAGCGTCTTCTTCACCGAGGGCATCATCTCCATCGCCTCGCTGGTGGGATTCATAACCCTGTTCGGAATCGCGGTTCGAAACGGAATCCTCATGGTTTCGCACTACAATCACCTTATCGACGAGGAGGGCATGTCGCTTCGTGACGCCGTGATTCAAGGATCGCTGGAGAGGGTCAATCCGATCTTCATGACGGCGATGACCACCGGCCTGGCCCTGATCCCTCTGGCCTTAGCCGCCGACAAGCCCGGCTCCGAGATCGAGTCACCCATGGCCATCGTGATTCTGGGGGGTCTGTTCACAGCGACCCTGTTGAATCTGGTCGTCGTGCCAGCCCTGTTCATGCGCTGGGGACGGAAGGAGGAGTGAGTCTAACTCGCAATCCCCCAGACTCGTAGCAAGATATAGATACGGCCGCCCAGGAGGCGGCCGTTTTCTCGTAGTGGAGGTCTTCGATCAGGTCGTTTCGACTGGCCGAAGCTCCTCCGTCTTCCGTGCTTTTCCGAACATCCTATAGATGGCCGGCAGAACGATCAGGGTCAGGATGTTCGCGGAAATCACTCCACCGATCACGACCGTGGCCAAGGGGCGCTGCACCTCCGCTCCGACGCCGGTGTTGAGCGCCATGGGTACGAATCCTAGGGCGGCCACCCAGGTGGTCATGAGTACTGGTCGTAGGCGAAGAAGTGCGCTTTCCTCCACGGCCTCGTCGATGGGTCGTCCCGCGTCGAGCATGCGTCGCATGGCGGAAACCAGCACCAGACCGTCCAGCATGGCAACGCCGCAGACGGCGACGAACCCGATGCCGGCCGACACCGTGAAGGGCATCCCCCGCAATAACAGCGCCAGGATGCCACCCACCGCGGCGAATGGAGCTCCCGTGAAGATGATGAGCCCGTCGCGCATGGAGTTCATGCTCGTGTAGAGCAGGAAGAGGATCAGCATCAGGGCCAGGGGCACCACGATCATGAGGCTAAGTCTCGCGCGCTCCATGTGCTCGAACTGACCGGCGAAGCTCAGGTAGTAGCCCTGGGGAAGGTCCAGTTCCCTGGCGATGCGCTCCCGCGCCTCGTCGACGAAGCTGCCCACGTCACGATCCCGCACGTTGCATTGCACGACGATGCGCCTGCGTTGCCATTCCCGGTTGATGGTCGAAGGACCTTCGATCTGCTGGATCTTCGCGAGGCGCTCGAGGGGAATGCGTCCGCCCGTACTCGTGGGGATAAGTATCTTTCGCACGGCCTCTGGATCGCTTCGATACCTTTCCGGCAGGCGAACCACGAGGTCGAAGCGCCGCTGATCCTCGCGCACCTCCCCCACCGTCACGCCTCCGATGGCTTCGACGATCTCTAGAACATGCCGCGCCGACACGCCGTGGCGCGCTATAGCGTCCTGGTCCACGACGACCTGCAGGACCGGCTGTCCCGTGATCTGCTCCACGTACAGGTCGGCGTTACCTGGAATCGTCTCCACGATCTCCCCGACCTGGCCGGCAAGGTCCTTGAGGACATCGAGGTTGTCGCCGAAGATCTTGATTCCGACATCCGTGCGGATACCGGCGATCATCTCGTTCACGCGCAACTCGATGGGCTGTGTGAAGATGAGGCGCATTCCGGGAAGGCCGGAAAGCTCATCGCTCATGAGCTGAATCAGGTCATCCTGAGATTTCGCCCGCGTCCATTCGCCCCTCGGATGAAGCATGATGAAGATGTCGGTGAGCTCGATACCCATTGGATCCGTGGCCACTTCGGCGGTACCGGTTCGGGACCAGACCTCCCGGACCTCGTCCGGATATTTCTCGAGAATGAGCTCTTCGATCTTTGAGCTGTACCGAACGGACTCTTGTAGTGACACACCCGAGAGTCTCACCGTGTTGATCACGATACTTCCCTCGGAGAGGCGGGGAATGAACTCCGAGCCGATGAAGGATCCGAGATAACCCCCGACGATCAACAGCAGAAGGGTGCCCAGAAGCACAGCTTTTCTACGGCGGATTGCGAAACGCACGACGGGCCTGTAGATACGCTTCGTGCCACGCACGAACCAGTTCTCGCGTTCCCGCACCCGACCTTTCAGGAACAGGCTGGCGAGAACGGGCATGAGCGTGAGCGAGAAGATGAGAGAGCCAAGCAGGGCGAAGAGCAATGTGGCCGCCATCGGACGGAACAGCTTGCCTTCGATGCCTTCCAGGGTCAGGACCGGAAGGAAGACGATGGCGATAATGAGTTCGCCGTACATGGTCGGTTTACGAACCTCGATGGCGGCCTCCCGGACCGTATCCAGAACAGAGGCTCGCCGCTCCTCGGATGATAGCTTCCTGACACTGTTCTCGACCATGATGACGGAACTGTCGACAATGAGTCCGAAGTCGATGGCGCCGAGACTCATCAAGCTGCCGGCAATGCCGAAGCGCATCATTCCCTGAGCTGCGAAGAGCATGGACAGGGGGATGGCCAGGGCGACGATGAGCCCGGCCCGAAAGTTGCCGAGGAAGGCGAAGAGCACGGCGATGACAAGCAGTGCCCCCTCGAGAAGATTCTCCTTAACGGTATCGAGCACCTGGTCGACCAGGTCGGTGCGCTCATAGACGGGAATAACCTTCACGCCTTCAGGAAGCTCTTCCTGGATCTCGGCCATCCGCTCTCGCAGAAGAATAGTCACCTCATGGCTGTTCTCTCCCATGAGCATGAAGCCGAGTCCGAGCACGACCTCTCCCTGGGCGCCCGCGGTGGTGGCTCCGCGGCGTATCTCATGACCCTCGCGAACCTCGCCGATATCCCGAACTCGGACGGGTACGCCGTCATAGGCGGCGATGACGATGTTGCCGATCTGTTGAAGATCGGTGGTCAGGCTGATTCCCTGGACGAGCTGAAGTTCTCCGGCCTGCACCAGATAGCCCCCACCGACATTCAGGTTGTTCGTCTCCAGGGCGCGGAGCACATCGTCCATGGTGAAGTCGTACTTCAAGAGACGGGCAGGGTCGGCGAGAACATGGTACTGCTTGCGCTCGCCACCCCAGGTATTGACCTCCGCGACGCCGGGCACGGACCTGAGTCGCGGTTTGACCACCCAGTCGTGGATCGTCGTGAGCTCCTGAAGGGAATGTTCGGAGCTGGTGACGAGGTAGTGATAGATCTCGCCCAGGCCCGTGGCGACGGGACCCATTTCCGGTCGGCCTATACCGGCGGGAAGCTCCACCGATTGCAGGCGCTCCATGAGAAGTTGCCTGGCGAAATAGATGTCGGTTCCGTCCTCGAAGGTCGCGGTGACCTGGGAGAATCCGAACTTGGACAGGGACCTCACCTCGGCGAGCCCCGGCAGCCCGGAAATAGCCTGTTCGACGGGGAATGTGATCTGTTGCTCGATCTCCAGGGGAGAAAGGGCCGCGGCGGTCGTGTTGATCTGCACCTGAACGGGAGTCGTGTCCGGAAAGGCGTCCACCGGAAGATTGATGAGGGTGTAGACGCCGGCCCCTACGAGCACCAGCGTGAGGGCGATGACGAGAAAGCGATGGTTCAATGACCATGTAATGATTGCGCTCAGCATTCCATCCCCCCTCTAGGCCCCAGGGTCGATCTCGCAGCAACCCGTGCCGATGCTGCTCTTGAGGATTTCGGTCTTGAGCAGGAAGCTGCCCTGGGTCACGACCTGGTCGCCCTCGGACACGCCGCTGAGAACCTCATAGACCTTGCCGGTGTCGATTCCCAGGTGGACCTTGCGGGGCTGATAGACGGTGTCCGAGTTCTTGACGAAGACGACGTTACAGCAACCCTCCCACTGCACCGCCGCTTCCGGAACGACCAGCGCCTGCTCCTGTTCCTTCACCGTGATGCTCGCATGGGCGAACATGTTGGCGCGGAGCCGGCCACTCGCGTTGTCGAGCTCGACTCGTGCCGTGAGGGTTCGTGTCTGCGGGTTGAGCCGGGAGCTCACCCAGGAGACGTATCCGGCGAAGGACTCGCCCTGAAGCCCCTCGACGGTGATCACGGCCGGCTGCCCCACCCGGACATCGCGCAGATCCGTCTCGTAGATGTCGACGAGGGCCCACATGCGTGAGATGTCCGACACGGTAAACAGGGGCTCGGAAGGAGCGACGACCTCTCCGATGGCGGTGAAGCGATCGACCACGACCCCGGAGAAGGGTGCCGTGACCTGGTAGTGGGAACTCGTATCGTTCTCGCGATCCACCTTCTCGACCTGCTCCGCGCTTAGTCCCAGACTGATCAGGGCCTGTTCCGACTCCGACATGGTGATGCGGCTATCCGCCAGATTCGTCTCCGCCTCGAGCAGATGCTTCTCGGTGGAGACACCCCGGTCCAGGAGATCCGACTCGCGTTCGTAGTTCCGTTTCCAGAGTGCGAGCGACTGCTTGGCCTGGAGGTAGCGGGCCTTGGCGGCGCCCAGGTGGGCCGACATGATGGTGACCAGAACCTCGCCGGCCTCCACCTTCTCGCCCAGGTCCCTGTGAATCACTTCCACGACACCAGGAACCTGAGCGGCGATCTCTGCGAATCGCTTGCCGTCGTAGGCGATCTCCGCATTGCATTCCACGGTCTTCGAAATCCGCCGTGCTTCGACGGTGGAAAGCTCGAATCCCGCCTGCTCGGCGATTTCCGGACCATCCAGACGGATGATGAGCTCCTCGTTGGAGCAGACCACGGATGGGGCACGCTGGGTGCGTGAAACCCAACTCTCCTCGGCCCCCTCCGCATCGGCCGGGGCATGGGCATGACCAGAGTGATCGTGACCGGAGTGATCATGGCCCGAGTGATCGTCGGTGTCGTCGACGGTACTCGTCTCGCGATTCGGATCCAGTTCGGGATTGCAGATGTAGCACTGGGATTCGGGACGATCATGCCCCGCGCACCAGTCACCGATGGCCTTGAAGGCCGGGATCAGATTGGGATTGCAGAGATAGCAGTAGGCCTCCGGAACGCCATGGCCATAGCAGAAGCCGAGAGTGACGATGAGGTCCGGATCGCACCAGACGCACTGCGACTCGACGATCTGGTGTTCCTCGCAGAAGTCCCCGGCTTCAGAATTGACTGCAACTTCAGTCTCTTGGGAATCGCCCCCACCACAGGCGGGAAGGATCAGGAGGGCCGCAGCGAGCAATACGAGGCCCGGCGTGCGTGCGCTATTCATGTTCGTTCCTTTCGTCTCCGTAAGAACCATCGCTCAGGAGGTTCACGAGATCGGCATCGGCGAGGACGAGATCTTTTCTGAGTTCAAGGGTCCCCAGACGAATCTCGGCAAGGGTGCGTTGTGCGTCGATGAGTTCCAGGATAGGCAGGCGTCCCACGCGGTAACCTTCCTGAGCCTGGTCAAAGCCGCGCTCGGCCGCCGGTAGAATTCGCTCCACAGTCGTGTGGAGTTGATCCTGCAGGGCCAGGTAGCGCTCCCGCGCGGTCTGAAGAGCCACTTCCAGTTCGCTTTCGACGATCCGCGCCCGCTCGCGAGCCACGTCGACCCGGGAGAGGCCCTCGGCCACTCGGCCCTGGTTCCGATCGAAGATGGGCAGCGGCAGCGAGATCCCCGCCTCGTAGAAGTCCGCGTCTTCGCTGAGGGATCGTCCATAGGCCAGCGAAAGTCCGAGATCCGGGAAGCGGGCCGACTTCGCTTCGCTGAGCGAGGCCTCCGCGGCTTCGATGTCCCGCTCGGCGGCTTGTAGCGCGGGGTGCTCATCCAGATTCGTTGAATCGAGCAATTCATCCGCGGCAAGGCTCACGGACTCGAGAGTGCCGGTCAGGCGCTCCATGGGGATGTCCACCCCACCCAGAATGGCGCTGAGTTCGGCGGCGACCTTCGCCTCGAGCTGGTCCAGATCCTTCTGGATCACTTCCAGCTGATAGACTTCGAGCAGGGCTTTCGTCACCTGGGATTCCGGAGCCGCGCGTACCTCGAATCGGGTTTCCGCGATGTCGAGGGTCTGCTTCGCCGCCGCAAGGAGATCTTTGACCGCGGCTTTGGCAGCGCGAAGGTAGAGATGCTCGGCCCAGAGACCGCGAACTCGGCGGATGGCATCTCTTCGCTGGCCGCGGAGATGCTCGAGCGCGGAAAGGCGATCCGCCTCGGCGGCCGAGGTGGCCGCTCCCCTTCGTCCGCTCAGGACCAGAGCTTGGACCAGGGCCACCTTCTCGGTTCGATCGCCGAAGTCGATCGTGGAGACGTCCCCAAACTCGAACTCGAGTTCGGGGTTCGGGTAGAGGCCTGCTTGCCTCGCTATCCCCTCTCGCGCCCGCACTTCGGATCGAGCCAGGGCGAGCTCGGGGTTGGCGAGTTCCGCCAGGCGGATGAGATCGGCCAGCTCAATCCGATTCCTTTCCAGGATCGAACGGATCTCTTCATCACTTCCCGCGCTCGTGGCACCATGAACCGGGAAGGCCATGGCCGCGACGAGCAGCGGGAGCAGGGAAAACACAAGTCGGTTCCGCGTCATGCAGAATCCCTCCTAACAAGAAACGCCACCACAGACCTGGGCCTGCGGATCGGAATCACCACGTTGATTTATGGAGTTCGTTCTAGCGGCGCGGAGGGTGTTCGATGTCTCCGGAGGGAGCCGAGGAGAAGGTGCGCTCATGTCCAGGGATGAGTCCGTGGGGATCCAGAACCGGAGCGGACACCTGGGCGGCGCCGGGAGAAGTCATGGGGCTGGTACAGCAGGGAAGAAGACAATTGTGACAGCCGTGGGGGCAACCCTCGGCGTCATGGGGATGATCTTCTTCGCCATCGGCCGGATTGAAAGAGGGTTCTTCTTCCGGATGACAGCAATCGTCGCACCCTTCCGGAGCCGTGGCCTCGCTGTAGGCCTCGGAGGGAACCGAGGCCATGGCAAGCAGTTGGGCTGCCAGGAAGATGAAAACAAAGAAGATGCGTGTGGCCGTCGTCATTTGCCTTTGCCGGGTTCCGGGTTCGATGATCCCTCAACATGCTAATTCTATGCCTTCGGGCCGGCGTTTTCAAGATTCGAGCGCATGTAGCGGTTCAGAGCATCTGGATCTGCTCAAGTCCGGCACAGAGATAACAGACTGAAGAGGACGAAGCATGCCGAGCTTGAGAGGTTAGGACCGAGTTGGGAACGAAATTGGACCGAAAACGGCCGCCCAGAAGGCGGCCGCAAGTCTCACAACGAGTTAGAAGGTAGCGGCTCAGGGACTCGAA
>CAYPGS010000007.1:0-123671 GCA_964410395.1 uncultured bacterium | reverse complement strand
TGCTTTTCTATGCGGGCACGATCTTCGCCTATCTGGTGATCATCCCCATCATGATCAACTACTTCTTCGGTCTCCGGCCCGAGGAAAGCCAGATGACCGTGGGCATCAGCCAGCTCTTCGCGGTGGTGGCCAAGCTCTCGGTGGCCTTCGGCGTGGTTTTTCAGCTGCCCCTGGTGATCCTGACCCTCAGTGCCCTGGGGATGATCTCGCCCAAGTGGTTGCTGAAGCAATGGCGCTGGGCCCTCATCCTCATGCTGGTCTTCTCCTCGGTGCTAACACCGCCTGATCTCATCAGCCAGATCGCCATGACCGTGCCACTGTTCGCACTGTTCCTTGTTAGTGGTGTTCTATCGATAGCCTTCGAGAGAAAAAACCCTAATCGGCGCTAGAGGAATCAAGTACATAGTTGATGTAATACGGTAATGCTTGTAAGCTGGCTGAGCCGAAGCTGACTTATCTGTGCCAGCAGCAAACCGGGAGGAGCGGTTCATGGCTTTTGTTTTTAATGTGAAGTCACTATTACGTTTTTGCACCTTCCTGCTAGTCATACTTATCATGGCTTTCGTTTCACTATCCCTATCGGGCTGCGCTTCATCTGAAGTGCCAAAACTCAAAGGCGCAGCGACTATTCTGAAGAAACTGAAGCTGGAACAACTTCCGGAAGAAGGGCCCTACGAGGACTTCGGTGCGGTCATCCTGTATGAAAACACAATGACCGAGTATGGTTTCGATTCTGATGGGGGTACCAAATCCAACACAGTTGAAAAGTCGATTCTGTACTTCAATGACCGCGCAAACCACGTACTCACTCAGAGTATCGTGCTCCATGAAGGTGATGAACTTGCGTCGTTCATTGCCAGAACGACTAATCCCGATGGAAGCGTGGAGGAGTTGAGCGTAGATGACTTGCGCACGACCTCGGTGGATTCTGAGTTCTCCACTGTCCAGGTCATGGAGTTCACCTTCGAAGGTGTTCAACCAGGATCGCTGCTTGAGTATCAGTACCAGGTTCAGATTGCACCCAGCAAGTTTCGGCTATTCTCGGAGTGGTGGATCCAGGATATCATCCCTAAACTCTACACTCGCTATGCATTCCTTTCGCCCGAAGGGCTTTACGATCCCCGATGGGCCAAACACTTCCAATGGACTTATACCCCTGTCAACATCCAACTGGTGAAGCCGTATAGGCGCATTGAGGACAATGTCAGGATCTATGAATGGGTATTGAGGGATGTTAGTGCAATACCACTAGAACCGAAGATGCCGCCTACTCGGGATATCGGTCAGTACGTCCTAGTAGGGATCGATCAGTTTGATGACTGGGACGACCTTATCCCCTACTACTGGGATGAGATTAAGGCAAAGCTAACACACAATCCTATGGTTGAGGAAAAGGCAGAAGGGCTGACATCAAGCTGCAGGTCCATGCGCTCCAAGATCGATCGTGTCTATCAGCACACGCAGAACGCCTACCGATACGTCTCGGCGAATCTGGAGGAAAGCGGCACTATCCCAAACGACCCAGAACTTGTGATGCAGCGCAAGTATGGCGACTGCAAGGACATGTCGTTTCTCAACATCGCCATGCTTAAATCGGTCGGAATCGATGCTTATCCCGCGCTGGTCCGTGTCCGATCCCAAGGCCGCCACATTGATTCGCGGGTGAACTGGGACTTCAATCATATGGTAGCCTATGTTCTGGGTGATGATGGTGAAGTTTACTGGCTTGATGCCACCGGGAACTATTGCCCCAGTGATGTACCTAATCCTGAGATCGCAGGAATCAAAGCTCTGGTGATCACCGAAGATGGGGGGAGTTTCTACAAGGAGATACCCAGAATCACGCCCGCCCAGGCAGCACAGAAACGGAAGGTATCTTTGCACTTGGACGAAACGGGTGCAGTACAGGGTAAGTGCAGGTTTCAGTTTGATGGAGTCGAAATGACAGGCCTGTACTCGTTCTATACCGAAGCGAGGAAAGACAATTTCGAGTCCTACCTGATTGCTCAGTTCAATCCGGAGCTGCCCAGGCTCGAAGTTACCAGCATCGAAGTCAATCCTCCGAGCGCTCTGGGCGGCAGTTTCGTGGTGACCTGCGACATCTCCTACGACACTCAGTCCGTCGCCGGCCAGGGGCTCCTGATACTCAGCGACTCGGTTTTCCGGAGTAAGCTTCCCGTGAGCCAGTTCGATGCCGAATCTCGAATGCACCCACTCTTCCTCAGCCATCCCTACCAGGTATCGGATCAGATTGAGATACACTTCGAAGGTTCCAAGTATGCCGTTGAGTCACTACCAGAAGATGTAGCCCATTCCTACGTCTTCGGATCTTACTCGCGAAGCTATCAGCATGGTTCGGGTGATTCGATAATCAAGCGGCGAGAGATGGTGATGAGAGCCCAGGATATCGACTCAAGGTTCTTCGCACCGTTTGAAAAGTACATCGAGCAACAAAGGGCTCTAGATCAGGAGAAACTCGGCCTGGCAAAGCTGTTCTGAGCTTGGCTTGCGCTCTGGTTGGCTAGGCGGTGACCGAGTGGGTAGCCTATCTGTGCCCGTTGACAGCCACAAGCCCTGATGATACTTTGACTTATCCGAATCAGCTCAATCCGCGAACCCTTCCCCAGGCAGGACGCCTCTGTGAAGCCCGGTTTTCTCAAAGGTCTCAAGCTAGACGCCTCCGGACTCAAGACAGCCCTGCAGGATGATCTCGCCCGCGTCGACGAGTTCATGACCGGCGCTCTGGGCTCGGATATTCCCTACATCGACCGGCTCAACGATGAGATCTTCGAGGCCAGCGGCAAGCGCTTGCGCCCGGCCCTGGTCATCTTGGCGGCAGGTGATCCCGGCAAGAGCAACGATGCCACCATCACCGCCGGTGGGGTGGTGGAGATGATCCACACCGCCACCCTGCTGCACGACGACGTGGTCGACGCCAGTGGATTGCGGCGCGGCCGCCCCACCCTTAATGCGCGCTTCGGCGATGGTCCGGCCATCCTCATGGCCGACTATATCTACTCGCGGGCCATCACCCTGCTGGTGGAGGCCGAGCTCACCCAGGTGCTGAGCCTGCTGGCCTGGACCGTCCACAAGATGAGTATCGGCGAACTGCTGCAGCTGGAACTCAAGGAGCGGGGCCCCCTGGATCGCGAGGCCTACTACCAGGTGATCTACGAGAAGACGGCGCGGCTCATCGAGGGCAGTTGCCGCTCGGGGGGCATCCTCGGCGGTCGCAACAATTCCGAGGTCGAGGCCCTGGGAACCTACGGCCGGGCGATGGGCCTGAGCTTCCAGATCGTCGACGACATCCTCGACTACCAGTCCGACGAGGATACCCTGGGCAAGCCCGTGGGCAGCGACCTGTCCGAGGGCAAGCAGACCTTGCCGCTGCTCATGGTCTACGATTCGGCCGGCGAGGCCATCCGCGGCAAGATCCGCGAGCTGCTCGGCGATCCGCAGGCCATGCCCGAGCTGGTGGACTTGGTGCGCGAAAATGGCGGCCTGGATGCTGCCCTGGAAGAGGCCCGGCGCTTGGGCCGCGAGGCGCAGCAGGCTTTGGAGACACTGCCCAAGGGGCGCGTGCGAGATGCGCTCGAGGCTACCGCGTCCTTCGTTACCGAACGGGAGTTTTGATGAGCGAAATCAGCAATGAAGCCCTGGCCCGCAAAGCCGCCGAGCTCAGCCTCGAGAAGAAGGCCGAGGACGTCATGCTCCTCGACCTGCGCGGCCTCAGTTCGGTCACCGACTACTTCGTCATCTGCTCGGGTAGCAGCGATGTCCACGTGAAAGCCATCGCCGACTTCGTGCAGGACGAACTGCTCAAGATCAATGTGAAGCCCAAGGTCAAGCCCTGGCATGTGGAAGGGGCCGACACCCAGCGCTGGGTGCTGCTCGACTTCGTCAACGTGGTGGTGCACGTCTTCCGGGCCGAGACCCGCGAGTACTACGCCCTCGAGCGTCTCTGGGGCGATGCTCCCATGGAGGAGATCCACGACGAGGGTTCCCGGCCATGAAGGAACTGATCGCACAGGTCCTGCGGGACTACTTCGAGGCCCGGCACCCCGATGCCGGGCTTTTCCAGGGCGAAAAACCACTGTCCATTCAGCTCGACAATCCCCGCGACCGCTCCCACGGCGACCTGGCCTGCAACGTGGCCATGGCCTCTGCCAAGCGCCTGGGCATGCCGCCCCGCGAACTCGCCGAGGCCCTGGCCGAGTGGTGCAACGAAGAACTCGCCGGACGCGCCACGGCCGAGGTGGCCGGACCGGGCTTCCTCAATTTCCGCCTGGCTGCCGGTGAAGTGCACGCGGCCCTGGCCAGCATCCTTGAACTGGGCGCCGACTATGGGCGCAGCCAGGCCGGTCGTGGTGAGAAGATCAACCTGGAGTTCGTGAGCGCCAACCCTACGGGTCCGGCGGTGGTGGTGTCAGCCAGGGCGGCGGCCTTCGGCTCGACCCTGGCCCGACTCCTTGATTTCTCCGGCCATGTGGTCACCCGTGAGTACTTCCTCAACGACGCGGGTGGGCAGGTGCGCACCCTTGGCGCCAGCCTCCTGGCACGCTGGCGTGAAAGGCAGGGTGAACCCCTCGAGATTCCGGAAAACGGCTACCACGGACTCTACCTCAAGGATATGGCTGAAGCCCTTGGCGCGGCCGAAGCGGAAGAACTGCTCGGGGCCGCGGACCCCGGCGAAGCCTTCGCCCGCTACGCCATCGGCGAGCTCGTGGGTCAGGTGCGCGAGCAGATGGACGCTTTCCGCACACCCTTCGATGTCTGGTTCAGCGAGAAGGCCCTGCACGAGAAGGGCAAGCTGGACGAAGCCCTCTTCTACCTGAAGGACAAGGATCTCACCTACGAGAAAGACGGCGCTACCTGGTTCAAGACCAGCGAATACGGTGACGAGAAGGACCGTGTGGTGCTCAAGAGCGACGGGGTCGCCTCCTATCTGCTTGCCGACGTGGCCTATGCCCGCGACAAGTTCGCTCGCGGCTTCGACAAGGCCATCTACGTGCTCGGTCCCGACCATCACAGCCATGTGGCACGCCTGAAAGCCGTGGCCGAGGCCATCGGTGCCGGAAGGGACTGGCTGGAGGTCATCCTGCTGCAATGGGTCACCCTGGTCGAAGGCGGCGAGGCGGTGGCCATGAGCAAACGGGCGGGTGAGTTCGTGACCATGGAAGACCTGGTCGCCGATGTGGGCGTCGATGTCGCCCGCACCTACTTCCTCACCCGCCGCGCCGAGAGCCACCTGGAGTTCGATCTGGAAATGGCGCGGGAGCAGAGCAGCAAGAGCCCCATCTTCTACGCCCAGTACGCCACGGCGCGCATTGCCGGGGTTCTGCGCAAGGCCGCCGAGGGTGGCGTGGCCGAAGGGAGTGAGCCCGAGCTGTCGCTGCTTGGCAGCGAGGAAGAGCTTGCCCTCATCCGGGAGTTGGAGCGCTTCCCCGAGCTCATCGCGGCGGTGGCCAAGGCCCGCGAACCCAATCGACTCTTCCAGTATCTGAGCGAGGTGGCCACGCTCTTCCATCGCTTCTATCACGAGCACCAGATCGTGTCGGACGATGCGGCGCTGAGCACTGCCCGACTCGCCCTCTGCCGGGCCACCCGGCAGGTATTCGAGAATGGATTGGATCTCATGGGCGTGTCCGCCCCTGAAAGGATGTGAGCATGAGTTCGAAACAGCCCAGCATCCTGGTCGTTGGCTCCGTCGCCTACGACGATCTTCGCACGGCAAACCAATCCGGCGAGGGGCTTCTGGGAGGCAGCGCTTCCCATTTCACCTTCTCGGCTGCGCTCGCCGGGGCCAGGAGCCGGGTCGTGGCGGTGGTGGGCGACGATTTCCAGGAGGATGACCTTGCGCGCCTGAAGGCCGCGGGGGCCGATCTCGCCGGTGTGGTGAGAAAGCCAGGCAAGTCCTTCCGCTGGGGTGGCGAGTACAACGAAGACTTCAGCAGCCGCCGGACCCTGTTTACCGAACTGGGCGTCTTCGAGGATTTCCAGCCGGAACTTCCCGGCGACTACGCCGACGAGAGGATCCTCTTTCTCGCCAACATCCATCCGGCCCTGCAGACTCGCGTACTCGAGTCTGTTCACGGTCCGAAGCTCGTCGCTCTGGACACCATGAACCTGTGGATCGAAACCACTCCCGATGAACTCGCGGCGGCCCTTCCCAGGGTGGACCTGCTCTTCCTCAACGATGAAGAGGCCAGACTTCTGGGCGGCCACTCCAATCTGGTGCTGGCCGGAGAAGAAATTCTGAAGATGGGCGCCAAGAGTATCTGCCTCAAGAAGGGTGAGCACGGTGTCCTCTTGTTCGTAGACGGCGAGATCATTCCCCTGCCTGGTTATCCCGTCAAAGCACTGGTCGATCCCACTGGCGCTGGCGACTCCTTCGCAGGTGGCGTCATGGGAAGCCTGGCCGAGGGTGGTGAACTGACAGCAGCCGCCCTGCGTGAAGCGGCTCTGGCGGGATCGGTTCTGGGATCCCTGGCGGTGGAAGGGCTGGGGGTGAAAGGCCTGGAGGGTCGCCGAAAGGATGAATTCACGAGTCGTCTGAGGCATTTCAAGGCCTTATTGGGCATTTCAGGTAAGCCATAGAAGAAGCGCAAAATCTCAGAAATTGTTTTCTGTTAGGGACTTATGCTAGAATTATGTTTGACTCCCTCATCTAATCCCCTCGCTTGAGTGCGTTAGAAAGCGAAGGGATTGTTTTTTCGCCGAGCAGGAAGGAAGACCATGGCGAGCGTACCCGAACCCCGGAGAGCGGCAAGACTCTGGCTGGCCATCGTGCTGGCCATCGCCGTGATGCTGCTGGTCAGCGCTTTCCTGCCGGGTGATAGGGTGGTTCGCGGAATCTGCGTGCTCGAACCCACCTGCCGCTGGAATCTCACCGAATTGCGCCCCGGAACCTTCGAGTCGAAGGCCATGGATCTGGCCAACGACCGACTGCTCCATTACCGCCTCTTCGAGTTCGATCGTCCCAGTCTCATGGACCTGCAGTTGCCTGCCCTGGAGTCGGGACAGGCCGTGCCCATCGAAGCCGGACAGATCGTGGTGCGCTTCTCCGCCTCCAGCCTCGATCTTCAGATCGCCGAACGGCGCAGTCTCTTGGGTTCGGCCAGGGCGCATTTGGCCGTGCTGGAGGCCGGCGCCAAACCCGAGGAAATCGATCGCGCCACGGTGGCCGTGGAGCAGGCCCAGGCGGATCTCGAGGCCTATCGCAACACTTACACGCGCACGCAGCAACTCTATGATGACGGCATCGCTTCGACCCAGGAATGGGAGGAAGTCCAGGGTCTCTTCCGGCTCAAGGAACTCAACTACGAGCTGGCCCAGGCAGAACTGCGCATCCTCAGCTCGGGCGCCAAGCCCGAGGAGATCGATGAAGTACGGGTGAGCATCGCGGGTTACGAAGAGGAACTCGCGGCCCTGGAGACCATGCTCGACGCCCAGGAAATCGCCAGTCCCATTGACGGACGTGTCATGCTTGGAGGAGCGGAGGGACCCATGCTCAGCGCCGGCTGCGTGGATTCCATGGTGGTCAAGGTCATGTTACCGCAGCGGAAGGCTCGCTATCCTGAGCCGGGCCAGAGCTTCACCGCCCGCATCCCGGGCGCCGGTGTCTACGAAGGCCAGATCATCCGGGTGGACCGCCGCCCCATGGCCACCGAAGCGGGCACCTTCCTTTTCGCCATCGGCACCATCCACAACAGGGAGGGCATCCTGGAAGAGGGCATGCAGGGGCGCGCCGAGATCCATTGCGGCCGCACGAACATGCTCGATCTCTTCCTAGGGGACCTGCTCTGGGCTCTGGGTTTCAAGGACGGGGACCCGGGCTCCGCGCTCAAGCCCATCCAGGGATGGGGGGTGCCCTATGGGAACTAGGCGCAGCGGATTTCAGCGCTACGAGCTGAAGTACCATATCCCCCGCAATTTCATTCCTGACCTGCGGGAGCTCATCGAACCTTACGTGATGCATGATCCCCATTGCGCGGATCTGCCGGGCCATCACTACACGGTGCGGAGCATCTACTTCGACACCGAAGATCTGCGGTTCTACTTCGACAAGCTGGATAGTGTCCGGGTACGGAAGAAACTGCGGGTGCGCACCTACAACCTGGCCGAAGACGCTGCCCCGGCCTTCCTCGAGATCAAGCGGAAGATCGGACGCCGAGGTCTCAAAGAGCGGTTGATGATGGACCTTGGCGAAGTGGAACCGGCCATCAATGGCGGTGACCCCGAGGAAGTGCTGCCCGGTTTGCCTTTCCTCAGCCGCAAGGTGCTCGAGAAGTTCCGCTTCAACCTGCGCACGGGCGATATGCGTCCGGTGGTGCTCGTGGTTTACGAGCGCGAGGCTTTCATCGGCCGCGAGAACGATCGCTACCGCGTTACCTTCGACCAGGACATCCGCAGCCTGATCTACCCGGACCTCGATCAGATGTTCGTCGAGAACGAACTGCGGCAGTTCGAGGAGGATCGTTTCGTGCTGGAGATGAAGTTCGACGAGCGCATGCCCCGTTGGATGACCCGAGTGGTCCGGGAGCTGGACCTGCGGAGCCAGTCCTACTCCAAGTACGAACACGGCATCGACGCCTGGACCCCGCACCCGCACTAGGAGCGCAGATGGAAACCCTACTTCGTTCTCTGGCGCTTCGGCCCGAACCCTGGACCACCGGCGAGATTGTCGTCAATCTGGTCGTGGCCTTCATGATGGGCCTGTTCATCGCCTGGACCTACCGCTCCACGCACCGCCAACTCACGGTTTCCTTCTCCTTCATGAACACCCTGGTGCTACTGGCCCTGATCATGACCCTGGTCATGATGGTCATCGGCAACAACATCGCCCGAGCCTTCGGTCTGGCGGGCGCCATGTCCATCATCCGCTTCCGTACGGTGGTCAAGGACGTGCGGGACACGGCCTTCGTCTTCTTCGCCCTGGCCAGCGGCATGGGTACGGGAACGGGCAATCTGCGACTCTCCCTGGTGGGCACCCTGCTCATCGGCCTGTTCATCTTCATCCTCCACTGGACGCGCCATGGCTCGGTCTCGCGGAACGAGTTCCTGCTCAACCTGCGCATGCTGCCGCCGGAAAACGAAGAGGAGCGGAAGGTCTATCTGCCCATCTTCGAGCGCTTCCTGAAGAAGCACCGTCTGGTCACGGTGAAGTCCACGAAGATGGGGGATTCCCTGAAGATGACCTTCCATGTCGTCATGAGAGATCCGGAGGAAACCGAATCCCTTGTGGCCGAATTGTCAGGCCTGGAGGGCATCCACAGGGTTTCCATGTCTTTCGGCGACACCAGTGAAAACTAATCATTGCCACGATTTTTGATCTGATAGATGATCCTGGCTGCGTTGGGGCTTCTATGCTAAAATGAGCCCCTCGGCCCGATTAGACCAGTGATGACACCGTGTGGAGGCACCTTGTCGACGACCGAGTCCCGTCCCGCTCCCGACATTCCCGAACTCGAGAAGCTCATACAGGGCATCCATGATGTCACCGGCTGCCGCATCATCACGAACACGGCCGGGGAGATCACCGAGATCCATGTGACGGCCGTTTCGGACCGTTCGGGACGCATCATCGCGCGGGACGTGGACACGCTTTTGAACGTCAAGGCCGGCATCGACGTGGACCATCGCAAGATCGGCGTGGCGGTGACGGGTCTTCCCGAGAAAGAGGAAGAGACGCCGGAGCCCGCCGAAGCGAAACCCGCTCCAAAACCTCGTCCGCTCTACGCCGCCCCCGAAACGGTGGAGCAGCTCATCGTCGAAGACGAGGAGGATGTGGAGGATCGTCCCATCATCCGCAAGGTGGGGGTCTTCCACGAGGACAACCAGGTCCACGCCGAGGTCACCCTGAATCTCGGGGGCACCAAGGCCGTGGGCGAGGCCAAGGACGCCGACACTCCCTCGGGCCACATCGCCGCGCTCATCCGGGCCACGCTCGAGGCCCTGCTCATCATCTACGACACGAAGATTCGCTTCTCCGATCCCCAGTTCCGTATCGTGACCCTGGGGAATGAGGAAATATTCCTAGTTCATCTCAGCGCCGTGGAGGGACGCAATGTCCACTCCTTCGCGGGCTCGGCCATCATCCGTCAGGACAGCCGCCAGACGGCGGTCATGGCCACCCTCGGCGCCCTGAACCGCATCATGGGGCTCTGGGCGAGGCGCGCGGTGGTCGAGTACGATATCCTGTAGATAGATCATAGTTTCCGAAACTATCTTTCCTTTGACATGAGACCCGTTCATCCGGCAAGGTCTAGCCAGACCGGGACGGTGGCCACAACCAGCGTAGCGGAACCTCCTATAGCGGAGCGAATTGCGAGACCAGATTCGACTCCAAGGAGGTGACACATGTGGTTTATCATCCTTGATTGGTTCTTCGGTGACGTAGATACCAAAGTTTGGTGGTAAGGCGCGTCGCCGCCCCGGTCCCCTTCTTCCGGAGTTCCCCGTGGCGAACATCTTCCAGGGCTTTCGCTGGCCATTCATCACATACTACCTGGCCGTCAGCCTTTCCGGCTATCTGGCCCTGGCCTACTGGTGGGGAGACCTGGACCCCGCCATGCTCATCCAGTACCTGGTCTTCATTCTCCTGACCATCGTCGCCGATCTCGTGAACCTGAACCTGCCTCGCGGCGGCGCTGCCATCAGCGTGTCCACGCCCATCACCTTCGCGGCCATTGTCATTCTCGGTCCGGGCCCCGCGGCCTGGGTGGAGGCCGTGAGCGCCTTGGTGGTGGAGGGCGTGGTGAATCGCCGTCCGCCCATGAAGATATTCTTCAACGTGCCGGTGCTGGCCCTGTCGGTGGGCATCGCGGGCCTGGCCTTCCAGGCCTTCCCCTGGGGCGGAGCGAATCCCGACTTCTCCACGCCGCACTTCCTGGTTCCCTTGGTAGTCATGGGCATCGTGCACTACCTGGTGAACACCTCGCTGGTGGGCATGATCATCGCCCTATCCGAAGGGCGCAGCCCCCTTCAGATCTGGCGTACGAACTTCGGCTGGATCTTCCGCCACGTGATCACCTTCGTGCCCATCACCGCCGTCGTGATCCTGGTATACCAACTGGCGCCCTGGACCATGGCCCTGTTCATCATCCCGATTCTGCTGGTGCGCTACGCCTATCAGCTCTACCTGGGCATGCGCGAGGTGCACATCAGCACCCTTGCGGCCCTGGCCAGCGCCCTGGACGCCAAGGATCCCTACACCCACGGACATTCCTATCGGGTGAGCCGATACGCGCTGCTCATCGGCGAGGAGATGGGCCTGCCCGATCAGCATCTGCAGGCCCTCGAGTACGCGGCCCTGCTGCATGACCTCGGCAAGATCGGCATCGACGGCGAGATCATCGCCAAACCCGGCAAGCTCACGCCCGAGGAATACGAGATGATGAAGACCCACCCGGCCAAGGGCGCAAAGATCATCGAGCGCCTGCGTTTCCTGAAGGAGGCGGCCGCCATCGTGAAGTATCATCACGAGCGGGTGGACGGGAAGGGCTACCCCGAAGGGCTCAAGGGTGAAGAGATTCCACTCATGGCGCGAATCCTTCATGTGGCCGACACCTACGACGCCATGACCAGCAGCCGGCCGTATAGAGAAGCCCTCAGCGAGGAACGCGCGCTGGAGGAACTCAAGAAGTATCGCGGGACCCAATTCGACGATTCGGTGGTGGATGCCCTTCTCATGCTCCATGAGCGCGGCAGCATGGAGGTCATCCGCGACGATGGACCCATCGAGATCTACGAAGCTCTGAACGAGGCCTAGATGAAGTACAAAGACAGTGGTGTGGACATCGACAGGGCCGGCCAGGCTCTGAAAAGTGCGGGGGCCTCGATCAAGGAGACCTGGGGCAAGCGGGTGCTCTCGGGCGTGGGCGCCTTCGGCGGGCTCTTCGACGGCGCGGGACTGGCCGAGGATCCCGTGCTGGTCTCGAGCATCGACGGCGTGGGCACCAAGCTCAAGGTGGCCTTCGCCACCGGGCGCCACGACACCGTGGGACAGTGCCTGGTGAACCACTGCGTCAACGACATCCTCGTGCAGGGCGCGAAACCTCTTTTCTTCCTCGACTATTTCGCCACCGGCGGCCTGGAAGATGGCGTGCTCGAGGCGGTGATCGGCGGCATGGCGAAAGCCTGCGGCGAGAACGGCTGCGCACTCATCGCCGGCGAGACCGCCGAGATGCCTGGCATGTACACGGCCGGCGAGTACGACCTGGCCGGCTGCATCGTGGGAGTCGTGGAGCGCGGCGGCATCATCGACGGATCGACCTCGAGGCCCGGCGACCGGCTCGTGGGATTCGCCTCCAGCGGACTGCACACCAACGGCTACAGCCTGGCGCGAAAGGTGCTGCTGGACGAGGGCCCCTACGAAGTCGACTCCACCCCCGATGAGCTCGGCGGCGAGAGCGTGGGCGAGGCCCTGCTGGCCGTGCATCGCAGCTACCTGGGTCAGTATCAGGCCATGGTCGAGGCGGACGTCACCGTGAAGGGCATGGCGCATCTCACCGGCGGCGGCTTCACCGACAACATCCCCCGGGTATTGCCCGAGGGCTGCGGCGTGCGAGTGCGACGTGGCAGCTGGAACGTGCCGCCCATCTTCCGGCTCATCCAGGAGCAGGGCGGCGTGGACGAGGACGAGATGCACCGCGCCTTCAACATGGGCGTTGGCTACCTCTTCATCGTCTCTCCCGAAGACGCCGATCGCCTGGCGGGGCTCGGCCTCGAGCATCACATCGGCGTGATCGGCGAGGTTACCTCCGGCGTGGGCGTCAGCTACGAATAGCCGGTCACCGGTGCCGAGGTCTCGGCGCTCTTTCCTGTGGATCCATTCCTGCAGCTCTGCAAGTAGCGCAATCGCGCGGTGATTCGCGCAGGCGGAATGCGGCATGCGCCTTGCCATGCCTCCGGCAAGGAGGTTCCATGGCCGCTACTGCCCCCGCACTGCGCGACACGCCCCTGGCCCCGTCCCTTTTCACATTGCTCGAAGAACGATTTCCCGGAAGCCGCTGGGACATCCTCGAGGAACATGCCGCCGGCGCGCGACTGCGACACGGTCGCATTCCCGGCGAGCCGCCTTCGCCGGATCTGCTGCGCGATGCCGACGGGCCGCCGCCCCTGCTCCTCGAACGCAGACGGGATTCGCAGCTGGACCTGGGGCCGGCCTTCCGCTCCCGCGGACTGATGGACGCCCTCTGGCCCCTGGACGAGGGGCTCTGGGTAATCGCCCGCATGAGCGCCGATTCGGCCCGCAAGCTGGAACGCCGCCGGGAGTGGTTGGGCTTCATGCTGGCGGAACTGTCGCGGGCGGAGGAGGCCGGGCAGAAGGCGCGGGAGTTCCATTCCATTTTGCATCATCCCGATTCACCGGTCGCCGAACTGCTCGAGCAACTCGAGCGGGTGGCACGGAGCGACACGCCGGTCTTTCTGGAGGGGGAGTCGGGCGTTGGAAAAGAGCTTTTCGCGCGGGCCCTGCATCGGCTGTCCGCCCGCTCAGGCGCGGCCTTCGTGGCCCAGAATGGCGGCGCGCTCACCGATTCGCTCATCGAGAGCGAACTTTTCGGGCACAGCCGAGGGTCCTTCACCGGCGCTCGCGAGGAGCGGGTAGGTCTCTTCGAGATGGCCCACGGCGGCAGCTTCTTCCTGGACGAGGTGGGCGACCTCAGCGCCATGCTGCAAGTGAGGCTGCTGAGGGTGCTGCAGGAGCGGTCCATTCGGCGCGTGGGCGAGAATCGCCTGCGGCCCGTGGACTTCCGTCTGGTGAGCGCCACCCATCGGGACATGGAATCGAAAATCGGGGCCGGCGAGTTCCGCGAGGATCTCTGGTTTCGTCTCAACGGTTTCCGTCTGCGTATTCCGCCTCTGCGGGAGCGCCGCATGGACATTCCCGTGCTGGCCGAACACTTTCTTCGCGAAGGACTTCCTGGCGCACGCACCTTCATGCGCGGCGTGTCGGCGGGGGCGGCGGCGCTCATGCAGCGCTACGCCTGGCCAGGCAACGTGCGGGAGCTCCAGAACGAGATCGCGCGGGTGCTGGCCCTCTATGGTGAGCAGCCCGTGCTCGAGCGCTGGATGCTCGGCGAACAGGTCTTCGACGGCGTGGAACCCGAACAACCCATGCGGCTGGCGGGCCTGAGCCTGTCGGAGGCCCAGGAAGATCTGGAGCGGCGAATGATCCGGAGGGCGCTCATCAAGTTCCAGGGGAATCGCAGCGCCTCGGCGCGGGCCCTGGGCCTGAGCCGTCAGGGCCTGCTCAAGAAGCTCAAGCGCCTGGATCTGGAGAGGGTAGCGAAGGAGTGAAAGTCTCCCCGGGGAGACTTCTTCATTTCACTTGGCTGTGGCATCGTTGCAAACTAAAATGCGCCATGTCAGGAGGATCCATGCGCCTTCGCCTCGCGGCAGCCGGCCTGCTCAGCGCCCTCATGTTCCACCTCGCCCTGCCCGGCGGCGGCTCGCCCTGGCTGGGCTGGGGCGTGCTTCTGCTGCCGCTCATCGCCTTCGACCGGCTGAACGCGCCCGCCAAGGATCTGGGGCGATACATGGCCCTGCCCATGGGCCTACTCTTCGGCGTGCTCGAGTATCGCTGGATGCGCGAACTGGTGCCGGCCAGCGACGTGACCATCCCCTGGATCATGATCCCCGCGGTCATCGTGTGGACCTTCTACATCACCCTCTACTTCTGGATCTTCTTCCGCGGCATGGCCTGGCTGCGGGATCGCCTCGGCCATTCGGCCATCTGGGCGGCCCCGGCCCTCTGGGTGCTGTTCGAATGGATCCGCAGCAGCGGCGTCTTCGCCTTCAGTTGGATGAACCTGTCCCAGACCCAGGCCGCGCCCGGCGGCACCCTAGCGCCGGCGGGATGGATCGGCGGCATCGGCATGAGCTTCCTCATGGTCTTCCTGCAGGTGGCGGCGGTGCGGGGCGCCGATCTGAAGGGCCGCGACGGGCATATGGCCCGCATCCTCCTGGCCGCCGGCTGCGCGCTGCTGCTGATCATGCACGCGCCGGTAAGCGCGCCGAACACGGGCATCCTGCGCGTGGCGGCGGCCCAGGGGAACATCCGCCTGGAGGACAAATGGGAGCGCAGCTATCGCGACGAGAACCTGCGCATCTTCCGCGAGCTCACCGAGCGGGCGGCGGCCGAGGGCGCCGATCTGGTGGTCTGGCCCGAAACGGCCGTGCCGGTGAACGTGCTCTGGAACCGCGGCATCGACGAGAAGCTGCGGGCCATCGCCCGGGATACGGGAGTGCACATCCTCACGGGATTCCAGGCCCTCGCGCCGGCGAAGCACGGCTATCACTACAGCAACGCCCTGGGACTGATCTCGCCGGGCGGCGCGCTGGAGGGCGTGTACCGCAAGGCGCATCTTCTGCCTTTCGGCGAGTACATCCCCTTCGCCGGATGGCTGGTGCCCGGCGTGAACATCGACCTGGGGCAGGCCAACTTCGATCCGGGTCGCGGCGAGCGCGTCTTCGAGGGCGACCGCTTCCGGGTGGCGGGCTTCATCTGCTACGAGATGGGATTCGCCGGCGACGCCACGCGGGCGGCCCGGCGCGGCGCGAACATACTCGCCAATCCCACCAACGATGGCTGGTTCGAGCACAAGATCGCCCTGGAACTGCACGCGGCGCTCTCGCCCATGCGCGCGGCGGAGACGGGGCTGCCCGTGCTGCGATGCGGCAACTCGGGCATCACAATGATCATCGACTCGAAGGGCCGGGTGCTGGACCGCCTGCCCATGTACGAGCGCGATCTGCTGGTGGCCGATCTGGCCCTGCCCGCGCATCCGAGCTTCTACGCCCGCACGGGACACTGGCTGCCGCTGCTGCTGGGGATTCTCTATTCGGCGATCTGGTTGGGCTTGTCGCTGAGGGCGAGGTCCGGAGCGAGAAGCTCGTCCCAAAGGCGTTCGTAGCCCTCGATCACCCGCGTGAACTCGTCCATGCGACCCTCGGCCAGGGGACTGGCAGGCTGGGAGCGGAAGTTCCGCGGATCGATGTACTTCCCGTTCACCCTCATGCGGTAGTCCAGATGCGGGCCGGTGGCCAGGCCCGTGGACCCCACGTAGCCGATCACCTGTCCCTGGCGCACGCGATTGCCCTGGCCCGTGCCATTCGCGAATCGCGAGAGATGCATGTAGGTGGTTTCGATGCCGCCGGCGTGGCGGATCTTGAGGTAGCGGCCGGCCTGGTTGTCCCGCGAACGGCGGGTGACGGTGCCATCGGCGGTGGCCATCACCGGCGTGCCGTGGGGCGCGGCGTAGTCGATGCCCGGATGGGGGCGCCGGTAGCCGAGCACCGGATGCAGCCGGTTGTGGCTGAAGCCCGAACTGATGCGCGTGAAGCTGAGCGGCGCGCGCAGGAACTGCCGGGCCAGGGAGCCGCCGTCGCGGTGATAGTACTTCCGCTCGCCGCGCTCGTCGTGTAGCAGGAAGGCCTCGTAGGTCTCACCGCCCACGAGCATGCGCGCGGCCAGCACCCGGCTTTTCTCCTCGTCGCGATCCGGGCGGCGGCATTTCTCGAGCAATAGCTCCATGCGATCGCCGGCTCGTAGATCGAAGAAGAAGTCGATGGTGCCGCTGAAGAGATCGGCCACGCGGGTGGCGAGATTGGGATCGTGACCCCGACGCTGGAAGTCCTCGTAGAAGGACGGCGCCAGATCGGCCTCGGCGGTGAAGGGCGTCCAGTCGAGGTGCATCGTGAAGACCTCGGCCTCGTAGCCCTCCTGCGAGCGCCAGATGCAGAGGTCCTGCTCGAAATCCACGGGATAGTGCACGGTGATGAGCCGGCCGGTCCAGTCCTGGCGGATGCGCAGGGGCGAGCCGGCGCGGAAGCGCCCGAGGTCGTAGGCCTCCGACACGGCCCGTATGGCCGCGCGACGATCATCGGGCGAGATGCCCACGCGGGTGAGGAGCCCGTCCAGGTGATCGCCCGAACCGAAGACGAGCTTGCGTTCGCGGAAGAGGTCGTCGAAGAGGGGATCGACGAATTCGATGGAGTCGGGGAGTGCGGCCACCGGGGCCGGCGGATCGGGCGCCTTGCCGCATCCGGCGAGGAGGAGGGCGAGGACTATGAGCGTCAGCACACGGCTCACGGGAGGGCGTCCTCCAGGATGAACAGGAAGCGGAACTCCTCCTCGCGGGTCACGAATCCGCCCGCGGAGATGCGCATGTCGTACTCGGGCACGATGAGCGAGATGCCCATGCCGCCCTCGCCCGCGTAGGACCACTCATCGGAGCTCACCATGCGGTGCCGCGCCGCCGCCGCCAGGAAGAATACCGATACGGGGGCCTGCACCTCGGGGCCGCGACGGCTCATGCGCATGGGCAGACCGAAGAGGCGAAGGTCGCCCCGCCAGCTGGCGAAGCCGAACTCGCGGGTTTGAAGTTCGCCGGCCTCGTAGGCGTGGAACCAGTCCCAGCTCGAGAGGAAGGGGGTAGCGAAGGCCGTGCTCTGCCAACTCGCGCCGCCCCCAAGCAGCCGCGTGTGGAAGCGCCAGCGTCCCGGGCGGATGCGCTGATCGAGACCCGCCTCGCCCCAGAAATAGGAATCGAAGTCGGCGAGGCTGCGCAGCGCGCCACGGGCGATCACGGCGAGCCCCGCGATGCCGAGAGGCTGGCGAAGCTGGCCGGTGAAGAGCAGCTGCTGGTCTTCGCCCTCGTTCTCGGGAATGCCGCGATAGGGACGCGTGGACTGGGTTTCGTATCCGCCGAGCAGTGTCAGTCGCCCCGCGCTGGGAAGCCGCGTGCGCAGGCCGAAGAGGTAGTGCCAGTTGCGGTGCTCGGCCTCCAGGAAGGGGCTTTCCCAGTCCTGGAAGCGAAGGTCCATGGCCAGGGAGAAGGGGCCGAAGAGGGGCAGGCCGTTCATCTGAAGGCTGAGGTCGGCCATGGATCCGGCGAGGAGGATGGCGTCCCAGCTCTCGCCGCGACGGAATAGGGAGAAGCTGCGCAGGCGCATGCCGCCCACGAGGTCGCCGTCGTCGAGGGTGCCGATGAGCGGCATGAGCTGGAAGCGGGGACGTTCGCGCACGCGCAGGTTCAGGTGCAGTCCGTCTGTGAGTTCCTGCACATCGATCTCGAAGCCGCTGATGTAGCTGAGTTCACGGGCTCGGGAGCGGAGCCGGCGCGCGAGGTTGTCGCCCACGGTGTCGCCCTCGTGGATGCCGAGGTCGTCCAGCAGCACCTCGCGGTCCACATGCTTCAGGCCCGCGACGAGGATGGTGGAGATGGTGCCTTCGGCCGACGCCGCCATGGGCGCGGCCATCAGCAAGGCGATGAAAATCAACAGGATGTGGCGCATGGATCAGAACCTTCCTCGGGGCAGTGGGAAGGTATCGGGTGAGGGGGTGTGGGTCAACTGAATGCTTGGGATCTGCAGTGGGTCACAAGGGCTTTCGCCATAGTTGAGCGATCCACTCGTCATGTTGGCTCGAAGTGACGAGCTCGAGTTTCTTCGATTGTCCGAGCCCGAGGATTTTGTCGCCTTGATCATGCAGGAATCCGGAAAGAACGACGATTCCGCCGGGGGCACAGGCTCCTGCCATCTGCCCGATGTGCTTCTGGATCGGTGTTAAGAATAGATTGCAAACTATTGTGTTAAAGTGGTTAGTGGCGATACCCTCTGGCTCACCTAGCCTGAAACGCAGCTCGCCATCCAGCCCGTTCAGGTTCAGGTTCAAGTAGGAGTTGAGTATCGCCCGCTTGTCGATGTCATAACCCTCCACCCGGCGTGCGCCCCAGAGCTTGGCGGCGATGGACAGGATCCCCGTGCCCGAGCCGATGTCCAGGCAGTCCCAGGGCTCGCCCGTGGCCGCTCGCTCGCGGGCGAAGTCGCGCAACATCTCCAGGCACATCTGCGTGGTGGGATGATCCCCCGTGCCGAAGGCCAGGGCGGGCTCGATGACGATGGCGAGATCGGCGCCGGGCCCCGGCATGGGATCGCCGCGGCGGTGCACCGGTCCCGTCATGTCCCAAGGCGGCACCACCGTGAGCCCGGGAATCACCTCGCGGGGGGCGAAGTGGTCGCGGAAGCCCGCATTCCAGTCCTGCTCGTCGAACTCGTCGTCCTCGAACTTCAGCCGCGCGCCGGGCAGGCCCGCGCTCTCGGCCTCGGCGGTCCAGGCGGCGAAGTCCTCGGGGGCGGGCAGCGCCTCGCCGGGACGGGCGAAGACGCGCAGGGTCACCCGGCGATCGCCCGTGGCGCGCTCGGTGGACACCGAGTTCCATCCCGCGGCCACCAAGCGCTCCTCGATGAAGGGGGCCAGCGGTGGCGGCAGGCTGAGGGTGCGGCTGATCCAGTCCATGGGGCCACCATGATCCAACGCTTCTCGTTTTTCAACGAATTCGTGTAGGCTGGCAAGGTCATCGGCGGAGGGAGAGGGGCCCATGATGGATCGACTCGAGGAGTTCTACGGCGAGCCCACGGCGGAACGTTACGAGTTGCTATTGAAAGAACAGGTGAGCGTACCCGGGTACAATGCCCACGAGGACTACATCGAATTGCGCAGCCTGGTCCGCGAGGGCGATACCAGGAAAGCGCAGAAGCTCATCGATCAGTTTCTTCCCCTCTACCCGCTGTCGCCGCGCCTCCACCTGTTGGCCTCCACGAATGCGGAGAAGTCCGGTGATTCCGAACTCACCCAGCTCGAACAGGAGCGCGGCTTCGCCTGCCTCGACGCCATCCTGGCCACGGGCGACGGCAGCGAAGCGCGGCCCTACCTCTCTTCGAAGGTCTCCGACGAGTACGACATCCTCTTCATCGTGAGGCAGGAAAGCGTGGAAGAGCAGCGCCTCGAATTCAGGGGCGACCGCATCTTCGACCGCATCCTCTGCGAGAGCGGCGCCGAGGTCTGGTTCGACATCACTCACTGGTACGGCAAGTATTGACTCTCCGTCTCACCGCGAAGGTGGTATCCTGAGCCCATGCGATTCGAGCACAACTTCTGCCCGGTCTGCGGCAAGGCGCTGCAGGAAATGGAGCGCGGCGGACGCAAACGCCCCGCCTGCGAATGCGGATACGTGCACTACGCCAACCCCGCTCCCGCCGCCGGCACCGTGGTGCTCAAGGACGGCCAATGCCTTTGGGTGCGCCGCGCCCACGAGCCGCGCAAGGGCCAGTGGTCCCTGCCCTCGGGCTTCCTGGAATGGGACGAGGATATCCGCGACTGCGCCGTGCGCGAAACCCGCGAGGAGACCGGCCTCGAGGTGGAACTGGGCGCCTGCCTCGAGACCATGTCGGGCTTCGACGATCCGCGCACCCGCGCCGTGCTCGCCGTCTACTTCGCCCGGGTGGTGGGCGGCGTGGAGAAGGCCGGCGACGACGCCAGCGAGACCGCCTGGTTTCCCGTGACCGAGCCCCCCGAGGACATCGCCTGGAAGGCCCACCGGGACATCGCCGCACGCCTGGTGGAACTGGCGGAGGCCGGGGAACTGCCCGCCTGAAGGTCCGTTGACTTGCTTCTGTCCGACCGCTAGATTTGCCGCATCCCCAAGGAGAACAATGCATTCACTATCCGAGCATCTGTCCGCGATGGAACTGGACGAGTCCATCCTGCGCCGGGTTCTCGCCCGGGCACTCGGCCGCGGCGGAGACTACGCCGACATCTTCGTGGAGACCGGCGAGGGCCGTTCCCTGCGATGGGAAGAACAGTGCGTCAAGAACGCGGCCCTCTTCCTGAGCCGCGGTGCGGGCATCCGCGTACTGCAGGGCGAGCAGACCGGCTTCGCCTATTCTGATGAACTCACCGAGGAGGCCCTGCTCCGAGCCGCCGACACCGCGGCGCACATCGCCCGAGGCGGGGCGGTGGATCCCAGCGAGTTCGTGAAGGCCGCGAACGGTCGCGGCGACTACTACCGTCCCGTGCGCCCCATGGAGGGCGTGGAACTCGCCGACAAGATCGCCTTGCTCGAGCGCGCCGACGCCGCCGCGCGGGCCTTCGATCCGTCAGTCGAGAAGGTGAACGCCAGCCTCTTCCACGAGATGCGTCAGGTGCTCGTGGCGGGCAGCGACGGACGCATCGTCCACGACAGCCAGCCCATGGTGCGCTTCAACGTGGGCGTGGTGGCCGGCAAGGACGGCAAGCGCGAGATGAGCGGCGAGGGACTCGGCGGGCGCCGCGGAATGGAGACCTTGGAAGGCGACCGTCCCGAAGAGCTCGCGCTCAAGGTCGCCGACGTGGCCGTGCGCAAGCTCGACGCCGACGAGGCCCCCGCGGGCGCCATGCCCGTGGTGCTCGGCGCGGGCACCAGCGGCGTGCTGCTCCACGAGGCGGTGGGGCACGGACTCGAGGCCGATTTCAATCGCAAGAAGGCGTCCACCTATTCCGACCGCGTGGGGGAGCAGGTGGCCAGCCCCCTCTGCAGTATCGTGGACGACGCCACCATCGACGGAGACCGCGGCTCACTCAACGTGGACGACGAGGGCAACGCCACCGGAAAGAACCTGCTCATCGAGAACGGTGTGCTTCGCGGCTACATGCACGACCGGCTCAGCGCCCGCATCATGGGCGTGGATCCCACGGGCAATGGCCGGCGCGAGAGCTACCGGCATCCACCGCTTCCGCGCATGACCGTGACCTACATGCTGCCGGGTGAGTGCGATCCCGGGGAGATCCTCGAATCGGTAAAGGACGGATTCTACGCCAAGAGCCTCGGCGGCGGACAGGTCGACATCGCCCGCGGCGACTTCGTCTTCGCCGTCACCGAGGGCTACCGCATTCGCGACGGCAAGATCGCCGAGCTCGTGAAGGGCGCCACGCTCATCGGCAACGGTCCGGAAGTCATGGGCAAGGTGGAGATGCTGGGCAAGGACCTCGTGCTGTCGGAGGGCATGTGGACCTGCGGCAAAGGCGGGCAGCAGGTGCCCGTGGGACAGGGAATGCCCACCGTGAAGGTCGGCGAGATCACTGTCGGCGGGACGAAAACCTAGGAGGCGGCCGTGAGCATCCGTGAAGTCGCAGAGAGAACCCTGAACGCCGCCATGGCCGCCGGCGCCGACGAGGCCGAAGTGCTGGTGCGCGAGCACCGCGAATTCAGCACCACCGTGCGCATGGGCGAGATCGAAAATCTCAAGGAAGCCGAGAGCAAGAGCCTGGCCTTGCGCGTCTTCAAGAACCGCTGCAAGGCGGTGGTGGACAGTTCGGACTTCCGCCCTCCGCAATTGGAGAAACTGGCGGCGGAGGCCGTGGCCCTGGCCGGCGTGACCGCGCCGGACGACTATCACCGCCTGCCCGAGCCCGAACTCTACGCTGACCGCTGGCCCGACCTCGACCTGCTGGACGCGGGCGAGGGGCCGTCCACCGAGGAACGCATCGACATGGCCAAGCGCGCCGAGGCCGCGGCCCTGGGCGCTGATGCGCGCATCGACAATTCCATGGGCGGCAGTTTCGGACAGACCCGCGGCGACATGCTGCTCCAGACCAGCAACGGCTTCAGGGGCGGCTATCCCTTCAGCGTCTACTCGCTCTCGGCCGTGCCCGTGGCCAAGGATTCCAAGGGCGACCGTTCCCGCGACTACTGGTACTCGCGATCCCTGCACTCGGCCGACATCATGGACGCCGAGGAGGTCGGACTTCGCGCCGCAGAACGCGCCCTTCGCATGTGCGACGCCCGTCGCGCGCCCACCGGCGAGGTGCCCGTGATCTTCGAGGCCAACGCCGCGGGTCGGCTCGTCATGCTGCTCTTCGGCTGCATCGCCGGCAGCGCCGTGTGGCGCAAGCAGAGCTACCTCGGCGAGCGGCTCGGCGAACAGGTTGCCAGTGAGCTGGTGTCGGTGCTGGACGATCCCCTCCGGCCCCGCGGCCTGGGCAGCCAGCCCTTCGACAGCGAAGGCGTGCCCGCGAAGAAGCTGCGCGTCATCGACCAGGGCCGGCTCGCGAATTTCATGCACGACCTGGAGAGTTCGCGGCGCATGGATCAGCCCGTCACCGGACACGGTTCCTGGGGCGGCGGCGTGGCGGCCAGCAACCTCTACGTGGAAAACGGCGAGGGCACCCTGGCCGACCTCATCGTCGGCGTGGACCGCGGACTCGTGGTCACCGGCTACATGGGCTCGGGCTTCAACGGCGTGAGCGGACACTGGTCCCAGGGTGTCGAAGGACTCTGGATCGAAGGCGGCAAGGTGGCCTATCCCGTGAAGGGCGCGACCATCGCGGGGCACTTCGACGAGGTGCTCGGCGGCATCGAGGCCCTGGCCGGCGACCTCGACTTCAAGCTCGGCACGAAGATCGCGCCGAGCCTGCGGGTGAAGTCCATGACCGTGAGCGGTGACTAGCATGCGATGGGCCCTGGTCGGACCCATGCATCCCTATCGGGGCGGCATCGCCCACTACGGCGCGCTGCTCGCGCGGGAACTCGCCCGCGAGGACGAGGTCTTCGCCCTCAACTTCAGCCTGCTCTACCCCGGCTTCCTCTTCCCCGGGCGCACTCAGCTGGACGAGAGCGCGTCGGCCATCGATTTCCCCTCGTCGCGACGGCTGAGCAGCGTGGATCCCCTCAGCTGGGAACGCTCGGCCAAATTGCTGGCGGAGCGTCAGCCCGACGCGGTGATCTTCCAGTGGTGGCATCCCTTCTTCGGCCCGGCCTACGGTTGGATGGCCCGCCGCCTGGCGAAGCTCGCCCCCGGCGCGCGTCGACTCTTCCTCTGCCACAACGTGGAGCCCCACGAGGTCAGCGCCTTCGACCGCATGCTCAGCCGTTACGCCCGCGACCGCGCCCAGGGTTTCCTGGCCCACTCGCAGGAAGACGCCGCGCGGCTGGCCGAGCTGTACCCGGCTTCGGCCCAACGTGTGCATCCCCATCCGCGCTATTCGGCATTGGGCGAGGCGGCCATCGACCGCGCGGAAGCTCGCGCCCGCTGCGGCATGGACGAGAACGAGCGCGCCCTACTCTTCTTCGGACTCGTGCGCGAGTACAAGGGTCTCGATCTCGCGCTGGAGGCCCTGGCCAGGCTCGATGAGCGCCATCGCCTGCATGTGGTGGGGGAGTTCTACGACAAGCGGGACAACTACGAGGCGATCATCGCGCGTCACGGACTCGCCTCTCGCGTGAACCTGGTGGACCGGTACATTCCCAACGAGGAAGTGCCCGCCTGGTTCGCCGCCGCCGATCTGGCGGTGCTGCCCTATCGCGACGCGACCCAGAGCGGCATCGTGGAGATCGCCCACGGCGCGGGCCTGCCCGTGCTGGTCACCGATGTGGGAGGTCTCGCCTCCCAGGTCGCCGAGGGTCGCACCGGCCTGCTGGTGAAGCCGAACGATGCCGGAGCCATCGCTCGAGAGGTGGAACGCTTTTTCGAGGAGGAACTCGAAGGCGAGATGCGCCGGGCCATCGCCGAAGCATCCGGAGAGAAATCCTGGGACGGTCTCGCCCGCACCCTGCGTGAACTGGCTAGGGATGTGGCGAAATGAAGCGCTCACCCTTCCCCTCGACGCCCTTTCCCGAGGCCCCGGCATTGATGGAGAATCCCCTGCCCGTACTCGCGGCCTTCCTCTTGCTCGCGGTGGCGGTGGGACTGTCCTGGACCTGGGACCGCCTCGCCCTGTCCGCGGCCGGGGTAGTGCTCTTCCTGCTCTTGCCGCGCCCCTCGGCGCGCCCGTGGATGCTTCTCGCGCGATTCTCGCCGCTACTGGCGGTGGTCATGCTCATCCACGTTTTCCCCTGGCGCGGGTTCGGCGAGGGCGTTCCCTGGCGCTACGACGCCAGCGGATGGCTCGGCGGCCTGCTGGCTCTTTCCCGCTTCGCCTTCTGGATCCTGCTTTCGGCCCGCGCCCTGGAGTCGATGCATCCCGCGGCCCTCATGAGCCGCCTGCCGCGCAATCCCAAGCTCGCCCGATGGGCCCTGGTGCCGGTGATGGCGATTTCTTTTCTCGACTTCTTCCTGCGCGAGGCCTTCCTACTCGAAAAGGCCTGGCGCGCCCGCAGCGGCGACACCCTGCGCAAGGCCCACTGGCCTTCGCTCCTGCTTCCGCTCTTTCGCGGCATGTTCGCTCGCAGCGAGACCCTCGCCGAGGCCTTGGCCGTGCGCGGTTTTCCCGAGGGATGGGCCGGCGGCGCGAAGCTTCCCTGGCGCGCGGCCTCTCTCATTCGTTTCGCGGGCGCGGCCCTCGTGCTGGCCTTGGTCTGGGCGCGTCCCCTGGGAGCGGCATGAAGACCTATCGATTGACACTCGCCTACGACGGAATGGACTTCCACGGATGGCAGATCCAGACATCCGAACGCAGCGTGCAGGGAGAACTCGAGAAGGCCCTCGCCGTGATTTTCCAACGCGAGGTGAAGGTCTTCGGCGCGGGACGCACCGATGCCGGTGTGCACGCCCTCGAGCAATGCGCATCCTTCGAGGTCGAGGATCACGAACATGGACCCGAACGGGTGCTCGCTTCATTGCGCGGACTTTTACCCGAAGACATTACCGCCCTCGACTTGGGCGAGGTTCATGCCGACTTCCATGCCCGCTTCAAGGCCACCGGCCGTCACTATCTCTATCGCATCGGTCTGAGCGCCTGCGCGCCCTTCCGTCGCAACCGCTGGGAAACCCACTACGCTCTCGATGAAGCGCGCATGCGCGAGGCTTTGGCGGCCCTGCCCGGCGAGCATGACTTCCGCGCCTTCTGCAAGGCCGAGTCCGCGGAGAAGGGCACACTCTGCCATATGCGCTACGCCCAGCTCGAATCCGTGGACGGCGAGCTGCACCTGAAGCTCGGCGCCGACCGTTTCCTGCACAACATGGTGCGCATCATCACGGGCACCCTGGTGGACGTGGGCCGCGGGCATTTCGACGCGGGAATCGTGGCCGAGCTGCTCGAGAGCGGAGACCGGGGCCGCGGCGGGAACACGGCGCCGCCTCACGGGTTGTATCTCGTCCGGGTGGACTACCCGAACGAACTGCTGAAACCCTGATCCCAGGCGGGTTTCCGCGCCCTGGACGAAGCAGGAACCCTTACCTATACTGCGCCAGTCCCCACCCAAGGAGGAGAGCGTGAAGTTCTTCATCGACACGGCGAATCTGGATGAGATCCGCGAGGCGTCCGCCATGGGCGTGCTCGACGGCGTGACCACCAATCCCTCGCTCATGGCTCGGGAAGAGGGCGAACCCCGCGAGATTCTCGCGGAGATCTGCCGCATCGTTCCCGGACCGGTGAGCGCGGAGGTCATTGCCCTGGACGCCGAAGGCATGCTGGCCGAGGGCCGCGAGCTGGCGAAGATCGCCGACAACATCGTGATCAAGGTGCCCATCACCCTGGACGGCCTGCGCGCCATCGGCGCCTTCCGCGCCGATGGCATCGACACCAATGCCACGCTCTGCTTCTCGCCCACCCAGGCCCTGCTCGTCGCCAAGGCTGGGGCGACCTTCGTGAGTCCCTTCGTGGGGCGCCTGGACGACATCAGCCAGGACGGCATGGACCTCATCGCCGACATCGTCACCACCTACCAGAACTACAGCTTCGCCACCGAGGTGCTGGTGGCGTCCATCCGGCATCCCATGCACGTGGTGGAGTCCATGCGCCTGGGCGCGGACGTGGCGACCATTCCCTTCAAGGTGATCCAGCAGTTGGTGAAGCATCCGCTCACCGACAAGGGCATCGACCAGTTCCTCGCCGACTGGAAGGCCAAGGAGGGCCGTTAGCATGGCCGGCGTGCCCGACTACGGACGCAGGCGAGGCTGGATGCCCGTGGTGGCGGGCCTCCTGGCCGGCATCGGTCTGGCGGCCATAATCTTCTCGCTCTTTCTGAGCGCGAAGGTGCCCGACATGGTGGAGAGCCGCGTCTACGAAGTGCTAGGGATGGCCTCGGGCAGCGATCCTGGAGTCACGGGCCAGAATGCTTCCTATGCAGGCGGTGAAATCGGGATGGAACGCCGCAATGCGGTCGTCGAAGCCACCGAGAAGGTTTCGCCGGCGGTGGTGACCATCACCGTGAGTACGGTGCAGCGCGTGACCGAGCGTGGTCCCATCTACGAGTGGTTCGGACGCTACTACCAGGCGCCGCCGCGCATCCAGGAAGTGCCCGTGGCCTCCATGGGCAGCGGTGTGATCATCAGCCCCTTCGGGCGTATCGTGACCAACCACCACGTGGTGGGCAGCGGCGGCGACATCGCGGTGACCCTGGCCGACGGCAGGCAGTTCCCGGCGAGGCTCATCGCTTCGAGTTCCAAGTACGATCTGGCCGTGCTCGAGATTCACGCTCAAGACGAGCAGCTTCCCTACGCGGAGCTGGGCGACAGCGACGATCTCTTCATCGGCGAATGGGCCATCGCCATCGGATCGCCCTTCGGTTTCTATCTGAACGATCCCCGCCCCACGGTGACCGTGGGCGTGATCAGCGCCATGAACCGGGACGTGAAGGGCTCGGACGACAGCGGACTCTTCAGCGACATGATCCAGACCGACGCGGCCATCAATCCCGGCAACAGCGGCGGTCCACTGGTGAACAGCCGTGGACAGGTCATCGGCATCAACACCTTCATCTTCACCAAGGGCGGAGGCAGCGAGGGTATCGGATTCGCCCGTCCCATCAACACGGTGACCTGGGTACTCAACGAATTGACCAAGCACGGCGAGGTGCGCGACGCCTGGGTGGGGCTAGAGGCCGCGCCGGTGCAACCCTTCCACGTGCAGCAGATGGGGCTCGCGGTGGATCACGGGCTCTTCGTCACCCGGGTCTACAACGAGACCCCCGCGGCTCAGGCGGGCATACTGCCAGGCGATGTGATCACCTCCATCGCGGGCCTCGAGATCGGCAGCCAGGACGCGGCCCGGCGCATCCTCTATCGTTTCGAGGTGGGGGACAGGGTGGACATGACCGTGAATCGCGACGGCGAGGAACTCGCCGTGAAGGTGCACCTGATAGCTCAAGAGGAGAACTGACGTGATCGAACGCTATACGCGTCCCGCCATGGGAGCCATCTGGGAGGAGAACGCGAAGTTCGCCCGCTGGCTCGAAATCGAGATACTCGCCTGCGAGGGTATGGCCAGGTACGGAATCATTCCCGCCGCCGCGGCCGAGGAGATTAAGGCGAAGGGCGCCTTCGAGATCGAGCGCATCCTCGAGATCGAAGAGGTGACCAACCACGACGTCATCGCCTTCCTCACCAACGTGGCCGAGCACGTGGGCGAGGCCAGCCGATTCGTGCACCTGGGCATGACCAGCAGCGACATCCTCGATACGGGACTGGCCATGGCCATGAAGGAGGCCGGCGAACTGCTGCTGGCCGAGGTGGATCGCCTCATCGAGCTGCTTCGCGCGCGTTCGGTGGAGTTCAAGATGACGCCCTGCATCGGTCGAAGCCACGGCATCCACGCCGAGCCCACGACCTTCGGCCTGAAGCTGCTGCTCTGGTACCAGGAGATGAAGCGCAACCGCGATCGTCTGCGGCGCGCGGTGGACACTGCGGCCGTCGGTCAGATCTCCGGCGCCGTGGGCACCCTTGCGCACATGGATCCGCGGGTGGAGGAATACGTCTGCGAGAAACTGGGTCTATCTGTGGCCGAGGTTTCGACGCAGGTGATCCAGCGCGACCGGCACGCCGAGTTCATGAGCACTCTGGCCGTCGTCGCTTCGACTCTCGACAAGATGGGCACGGAGCTACGCAACCTGCAGCGCACGGACATCCTCGAGGTGGAGGAAGCATTCGGCAAGGGGCAGAAGGGTTCCAGCGCCATGCCCCACAAGCGCAATCCCATCCATGGTGAGCGCGTGAGCGGGCTTGCCCGCGTCATCCGCGGCAACGCCCTGGCCGCTCTCGAGAACGTGGCGCTCTGGCACGAGCGGGACATCACCCACAGCAGCGTGGAGCGGGTGATCATCCCGGACAGCTGCATCCTCATGGACTACATGCTCGACAAGATGAGCCGCATCATCGAGGGCCTTCTGGTCTATCCTGAGAACATGCTGAGGAACATCTACACGACCCGCGGACTGGTGTTCAGCCAGAGTCTCCTCCTGGCTCTCGTGAAGAAGGGCATCAGTCGCGAAGATGCCTACGCGAGGGTCCAGACGGCGGCCATGAGCATCTGGAATTCGGACAAACAATTCATGGATGCGGTTCTCGAATCAGACGGCATCACCGAGCTCCTCAGCGAAAGCGAGATCCGCGATTGCTTCGATCTGGATCGCCAGTTCCTGCACGTGGATCACATCTTCGAGAGGACGCTGGAGACCTAGCCAGAAGCAAAAAAACACTGGACGCGAGCGCTTCATCGGGCAAAAGTATCGCGAATCAAAAACTAGGTCGGCATGAGGGCCGACGCCACATTTGGAGGTCTTGCATGCGATTCACTGCCGTCATGGTTCTCATCCTGTTCACGATGGCCCCCGCGGCCCTGGCCATGGACACCAGCCAGATCGCCTGGTACGCCCATGGCGATCTCGCCCTTCCCACCGGCAGCTTCGGCGACTTCGCCGGCACCGGATTCGGCGGAGGCGTGGGCGGCGCAATGCCCTACAGCGATGCGCTGACGCTTCGCGGCGAAGTCGGATACATCCACTTCGGTGGCAAGGAATTCGCGGGCTGGGACTACAGCTACGCGCTCATCCCCTTCATGTTCCTCGGTGAGTACACGTTCACGCCCGGGAGCCAGCTCTATGGCCTCGGCGGTCTGGGCCTGACCATGGCTCGTTTCAGCTACGATTGGGTGAATCCCTGGACCGGCAGCAAGGAGAACGTGTCGGACAGCAGCAGCGAGTTCGAGCTGGCTGTTGGAGGAGGCTTCCATCTCAACGAACAGATGACGCTGGAAGGCCGCTACAACATCGGCGATATCGACTATCTTAGTGTCCACTTCCTTTACAACTTCTAAACCTGAAGAGGAAGTGACAGCGCCCGGAACTTCGGTTCCGGGCTTTTTTTGTGCAATAGTGGCATCTGTGTGCCTCTTTCTTCGGATTTCCATTCATTTCCATGGCAATGTGCTAAACTATGAATCAAAGTAGCGATGTCAGGTTTGTCGTGGGGTGCGCGGGGACGCGGGCAGGATCCCATCCCCTTCCCGCCTACCGCCATCCCTGCGGCTTGGGAGTCAACCGACTGTGGGAAGATGTGTGGAGGAGGGGAGACCCTTCGGATGCAGCGGCTACTGCCCGGGGCGAGTGCCCCGGGCTTTTATTTGGATGACCGGTGCCCGGCCTCGAAGCGCCGGTGTCCGGCCAGCCACTCGGCCAGCACTTCCTCACCGAGCCAGTTCCGGCTCACCAGGCCGGTTGCCACCCATTCATCATTGAGATTTCTCAGCAGATCGGAAGGAAAGGCCTGGTAGGGGTGCATGTCCTCATCGAAGGACACGATCAGGCTCTTGCTGGGTTGGCCCAAGTTCAGGTTCAACCGGTCGCGTGCGGAGTGATTGCCGTTGAGATTCAGTCCGAAGGCGTCCATTCGAGGTGTCTGAAGCTGGTTGGTGAACTCGGCGGGGAGGGCCGGGAAGACCACCCGCAGCTTGCAGGAATCGGGCAGGCTCGTGTCGGATATCATTCCGTCGGCGCTTTCCTCGTCGAGGGCCGCACCTCGTCGATGAACTTCGTCGAGTACGATCAGGGTGCCGCCCTCGAACTGTTCGCAGTTGTTGGTGGCGGCGATGTAGAGCTCGTCGCGGCGGTCCCCGTCCATGTCGAAACTCTCCACCATGTTGATGTGACCCGCGGTGTAGTAGGTAGACTCGACATGGCCTGCCTTGTCGATCACCGCCAGATAGCAGGGGTAGGACATCTTGTGGCGCACTGAGGCCGCGACTTCCTTCTCGCCGTCCCCGTCGAGATCGGTCAGATCGAGTGAGTGCACGTAGAAGTCGCCCTGTTCCACGATCTCACGGGGGAAGATCCGAGCCAGGGTCTCGTAGTCGGGACGGTGCTCCCAGAGTGCCTCGGCAGTCTCCACGTCGAAGGCGACGATGGTTCCGAACTGCTCGGCGTTACCGACTTTCCCGATGACGATGACCTCGCGACCCTCCCAATCGACCTGGACCCATCTGACGATGTTGCTTTCGACCTCGATCCTACCGCCGGGAAGCTTCAGAACCTGGCCATTGATCTCGATGCGTTCCCGGTCGGTGCAACCGCGAATGGCGAGACTCGTGACCACGGCGAAGAGAATGATGATCGCGAAGAGGACGGGAGGGCGACCGTAGAAGGGCGTCCTCTTCTCGCAGGTTGCGAGCAGGGTTACCAGGGAGACATCCAGCGACTCGGCGATGCGCAGGAGGGCCGACTCCTGTGCGTACTCGAAACGCCCCTTGGCGTAATTGTCGATGGTCCGCCAACTGAGTCCCGCAGCCTGGGCGAGATCAGACTTGCTCAGATTTTTCTGTCGACGGAACCGCTCGAGGTTTTCCGCGAAGGCGGTCCCGCGAATTTGGATGTTTTTGCCCATAGTCGTCCGGAAAGATGCCTGATGTGTAGCTGTGAATCCTGATCAGTCCGGAGAATAGTTTAATCCAGTGCTCAAGTCTACAGTGGATGGGAAAAACCGAACCTAGTTGCCCGGCTCCCAGAGATAGTAGAGACCGGGTTCCCGGTCCAAATACTCGAATACCTTCATCTGGCTCTCGGGGCGGAAGTGCCGCGCGGCGCTTTCCAGGCCCATGTCGAGGATGTCCCATAGCTTGCTAGGCAGCTTGTGGCGCACCACTTCCACGGTTTCGGCGCCGGAGACCTGGCGCAGGATGTCCAGCAGGTCTTCCTCGTAGCCGATGTCGTCGATGAGGCCGTGCTCCAGGGCCTGGCGCGAGGTGTAGATGCGCCCGTCGGCGAGGGGGCGGAGGGTTTCCAGGTCCATGTCTCGGCCGGTGGCCACCGCCTGCACGAACTGCTCGTGGGTCTCGTCGATGACGCCCATGAGGATCTCACGCTCCTCCTCGGTCATCTCGCGGCCGGGGTTGAGCAGGTCCTTGTTGGGTCCGCTGGTCAGGGTGACCAGATCGAGACCCATCTTGTCGAAGAGGCCGGCCATGTTCAGGGACTGCATGATCACGCCGATGGATCCGGTCAAGGTGGAAGGGTGGGCCATGATGCGATCGCCGGCCACTGCGATGTAGTAGCCGCCGCTGGCCGCGATGCCGTTCATGCGCGCCACGACGGGCTTGCCCGTGCTCGCCTTGAACTGCATGAGCTGGTGGAAGATCACGTCGCTGGGATCCACCGCCCCGCCGGGAGAGTCGATGTCCACGAGTAGGCCGTCGATGCGATCGCTCTCCGCGGCGTGGGCCAGCAGCTTCTCCACGCGCTCGGGGATGCTCATCTCGGTCACGCCGAGGAAGCTCTCGGCGGGCGCGTAGCTGATCACGCCCATCACCGGCACTCTCAGGAATCGAGCATCGGCGCCCTTGTCGCCGAAGAGATGGCTGTCCACGCCGGGTGCGGGCGCTCCGGCCTGCCCCTCGCTCATGGCGCCCATGAGGAAGGTGCAGCTCACGCCCTGCAGCACCATGAAGCCCAGGATCACGACGATGCCCAGGATGTGGAAGATGGTGGCGATGATCTTGTGAGATTCCATGACGGGACCAACCTTCGAGGGGGTTCGGCGATCCGCAACCGACCTTGAGCTCCTATCCAGATCTCTGGCTGGTAGCTGACGGCAGGTAGCTGGAAGCTTTTCCTTGACCGGTGACGCTGGATGCATACTATACAGTCTTTCCCGGCCCTTCCTACCCCAAAATCTCAGCCCCGGGCGGTCATCCCATGGAAGCGGTGATCGAGGTCACCCGTCTTTCCGATTCCGAGCTTCAAGCGGTTCTGAGCGAGCACGCCCTGAACCTGAAGCTCTCGGAGGCACGGCGTACTGCAGAATTGCTCGGACGTGAACCAACGCTCACCGAGCTCACTCTTTTCAACACCATGTGGTCCGAACACTGCTCCTACAAGAGCAGTCGACGGCTCCTGGGGAAGCACCTGCCCGGCGAGGGTCCCGACGTGGTCCTCGGCCCCGTGGACGACGCGGGAGTGGTGCGCCTCGGCAAGGCCGACGGCCGCGACTGGTGCGTGGTCATGAGCCACGAGAGCCACAACCATCCCAGCCAGGTGCTGCCCTTCGAGGGCGCGGCCACGGGCATCGGCGGCATCGTGCGCGACGTCTACTGCATGGGCGCCGACGTGGTGGGGGTGCTCGATCCCCTGCGCATGGGCGATCCCCGTGGGGAGAACGGCGAGCGCAGCCGCGAGATCCTGGCGGGCGTGGTGGACGGTATCTGGCACTACGGAAACGCCCTCGGCGTGCCCAACCTGGGCGGCGATCTGGTCTTCCACCCTGGCTACGACGACAACTGTCTGGTCAACGTGGTGGCCGTGGGTCTCGTGCCCGAGGACGAGGTCATCCGAAGCCGGGTGCCCGAACAGGCCCGTCACGAACCCTACGACTTCATCCTTGTGGGCAAGCCCACCGACGAGAGCGGCTTCGGCGGCGCGGCCTTCGCCAGCGTCATCCTCGACGAGGAAGAGGAGAACCGCGGCGCCGTGCAGGTGCCCGATCCCTTCCTCAAGCGGGTGCTCAGCGAGGCCAACAAGGCGGTGCTGCGTCTTGCTCGCGAGGAGGGCGTGGCCATCGGCTTCAAGGATCTGGGTGCGGGCGGCATCGCATGCGTGTCCAGCGAACTGGCCGAGGCCGGCGGCTTCGGAATGCGCGTGGACCTGGAGAAGGTCTCCGTTTCCGATCTCGCCCTGCCCAGCCAGGTCATCGCCTGCAGCGAGACCCAGGAGCGCTACGGACTCGCGGTTCCGCGAAGCCTCAGCGAGAAGGTCCTGAAGATCTACAACGAGGACTACGACCTTCCCCACGTGTATCGGGGCGCCTGCGCCCGGGTGGCCGGCGAGGTCACCGACGACCAGCGCTACGTTCTGCGCCGGGGAGAGGACATCCTCTGCGACGCGCCGGTGGAAGTGGTCACCAGCGGCATCCGCTACGATCGAGCCGAAAAGCTCGAGCTTCCCGAACCGCCGGAACCGAAGCGCGATCCGGGTCGCGATCTGAGCGCCGACCTGCTCGGGCTTCTGGCCGATCCCAATCTCTGCGATCGCAGCTACCTCTTCGAGCACTACGACCAGGAAGTGAAGGGATGCGCTTACCTGCGCCCCGGCGAGGCCGACGCGGGTCTCATCGCGCCCTTCCAGAACACGCCCCTGGGCATGGCCATCACCGCTGACGGCAATCCCTTCTACGGTGAGCGGGACCCCTGGAAGGGGGCGGCCCTGGCGGTCTGCGAGTCCGTGCGCAACCTGGCCTGCGTGGGCGCCTGGCCCCTGGCGCTCACCGACTGCCTGAACTACGGCAATCCCGAAAAGCCCGAAGCCTTCGCGGCCTTCGCCGAAGGCGTCCGGGCCATCGGCGAGGCCTGCACGAAGATCGGCCGCATGGCCGAGGACGAGCAGGACGCCGAGCCGGTGCACCCCATTCCCGTGATCAGCGGAAACGTGTCCTTCTATAATGAGAGCGCCCAGGGTGCGGCCATCCCGCCCAGCCCCGTGGTGGCGATCACGGGGCGGGTGCCCGACCTCACGAAGGTCTCCGGCATGGCCCTGTCCACGGAAGGAAATCCCGTCTATCTTATTGGTGCAAGACGTGAAGAAATGGGTGGAAGCGCCTATCATCGCGTTGTTTACAAGAGTGCCGGCGGGGCTGTCCCCGAACCGGACTTTGGGGAGCTCAGAGCCCAGTGCCTGGCGCTCATCACCGCCGTGCAGTCCGGATGGGTGGCCGCGGCCCATGACGTCAGCGAGGGCGGACTGGCCGCCTGCGCCGCCGAGATGTTGCTCGGACGCCGCGCCACGGGTCGGCTCGGACTCGACCTTGAGTTGCGTGGGGAGCTGTCCCCCGAGGTTCAGGTCTTCAGCGAGACCGGCGGCTTCCTGGTTGAAGTGAAGGCCGGCCGCGAGAGCGACTTCGAGAAGGAACTCGAGCGCCGCGGCGTGGAAGTGATTCGCGCGGGACGCGTGTCCGGCGAGGCTCGCCTTCGCATCGACGTGCAGGGAGAGCGGCGCGTGGATCTCAAACTGGATGCAATGAACCAGGCCTGGCGAGGCACGCTGCCCTCGGTATTCCCCGCGGGAGAGGAGGCGGCCCATGTCTAGTCGTCCCCGCGCCTGCGTGATCCAGTTCCCCGGCGTGAATTGCGAGTACGAATCGGCCCGCGCCCTGGAAGACGCGGGCGCCGTGGCAGAGGTGCATCGCTGGAACGAGGATCCCTCGCTGCTCGCGAGCTTCGACCTCTTCCTCCTGCCCGGAGGCTTCAGCTATCAGGACCGCATCCGCGCCGGTGTGGTCGCCAGCAAGGAGAAGATCCTCGGCGCCCTGGCCGACGAGGCCGCGAAGGGCAAACCCATCCTGGGCATCTGCAACGGAGCCCAGGTCCTCGTGGAGGGCGGCTTCATTCCCGGTCTTCGTCCCGGCGAAGTTGAACTGGCCCTGGCCACCAACCGCATGCCGGGCCGCGAGGGCTACTACACCCAGTGGAGTCATCTGAAGGTGGAGGCCGAGACATCGTCCTGGATGGGGGGTAAGGCCGGCGAGGTGCTGCCGGTTCCCTTCGCCCACGGCGAGGGGCGCTTCACGTCCCGCCGCGAAGGTCTCTTCGAGGAACTCGCCGCCTCGGGGCAGATCGTACTGCGCTACTGCGACGCCGGGGGCCGCGTGGACGCGGCCTGGCCGGTGACGCCCAACGGAAGCCTCGAGGCCGCCGCCGGGCTCTGCAATCCGGAAGGCAACGTGCTCGCCATGATGCCCCATCCCGAGCGAAGCGCCTGGCTGGGGCAGGTGCCCGAAGAACTCGAAGGCCCATGGGGCGCACGCCGGCGGGGGGCCGGCGGCGACTGGGCGAAACTTCGCGGAGACGGCCCGGGCATGACCGTGCTCAAGGCCATGGTGGAGGCGGCCAGCCGCCAGGAGGTACAGCATGCGCCTTGATCTGCGCGTCGATCTGAAGACCGGCGACCTGGTGCGGCAGACCGCCCGCATGGCCCTCGACGAGACCCTCGGCTGGCAGGGCATCCTGATCGAGCTCAGTCGCAGCGATCTCTGGAGATTCAGCGGCGAGGGCGAGGCCTTCCGCGAGAGAGTGGAAAAGGAAGTGGCGCGCACCAGCGTCTTCGTGAACACCACCAAGCACCACGCCGAGTTCAGCGAGGGCGACTGGGGTGACGGCGAGGAGCTCGATCCCTCGGTGGCCTTAGGACCATCCCGCGTGTCCGGAGAGCGCTCCTGGCGCCTGCAACTCTTCGTCACCGAGGAGGGCGGCGAACATGGCGCTCTCCGTCGCAGGGTGCAGCCTCGCCTGGGCGGCGCGAATCTCGAGTCCCTCCAGGGCGGCGTGCTCTGGGACATAACCCTCAAGGCCGAGGACGAGGCCATGGCCCGCGGAGCTCTCATCGGTCTCGCGCTCAGCCGCAGCCGCGAGCGCGGCCTGCTGCTCAATCCGCATTTCCAGGAGGGCAGGCTGCTTTCCGTGGAGGAGGTGAGCCTCTGATGCAGGGCGACCGTCCTCGCGAGGAGTGCGGAATCTTCGGCATCTGGGGACACCCCGAGGCCGCCGAGATCACCTACCTTGGCCTCTACTCCCTGCAGCATCGCGGGCAGGAGTCCAGCGGCATGGTGGTGAGCGACGGCGTGCAGATGCGCCGGCAGATGGGCATGGGACAGGTGGGAGACGTGTTCAGCCAGGAAGGGCTGGCCGAGCTCAAGGGAATGATGGCCATCGGGCACAATCGCTACTCGACCACCGGGCGCGTGAGCCTGCTTAACGCCCAGCCCATCGTGGTGGACACCCGGGTCGGCCGTCTCGCCATCGCCCACAACGGCAACATCACCAACGCCATGGCGCTCCGGAAGGAGATGGAGCGCGAGGGCAGCATCTTCCAGTCCACCAGCGACAGCGAGATCGTGCTGCACCGCATGGTGCGCTCCAACCAGGAGTCGGTGGAGGACATGATCGCCGAGGCCGTGGACGGGCTCGAGGGCGCCTTCAGCCTGATCATCCAGTCCAAGGACATGATCTACGCCTATCGCGATCCCATGGGGTTCAGGCCTCTCTGCCTTGGGCTCCTGGACGGCGCATGGATGGTGGCGTCCGAGAGCTGCGCCTTCGACATCGTGCGCGGCAAGTACACACGCGACGTCATCCCCGGCGAGCTGGTGGTCATCGGCGAAGAGGGCCCGCGTTCCCGTCGCGTGAAGGAAGCGCCTCGCCTCGCCCAGTGCATCTTCGAGTACGTCTACTTCTCGCGGCCGGACAGCATCGTCTTCAACGATAACGTGGACAAGATCCGCCGCAAGCTGGGCAAACAGCTGGCGCGGGAGCATCCGGTGGAGGCCGACATCGTCATCGGCGTACCCGACTCCAGCAACAGCGCCGCCCTGGGCTACAGTCTCGAGAGCGGCATCCGATTCGAGTTCGGGCTCATCCGCAACCACTACGTGGGACGCACCTTCATCAACCCGAAGCAGTCGGTGCGCGACCGCGGCGTGCTCATCAAGTTCAATCCCGTGCGCGGCGTGCTGAAGAACAAGCGCGTGGTGGTGGTGGACGACTCCATCGTGCGCGGCAGCACCATGAAGAAGCTCGTGCGCCTGCTCAAGGGCGCCGGAGCCGCCGAGGTGCACCTGCGAATCAGCAGCCCGCCCATCGCCCATCCCTGCTTCTACGGCATCGACATGCCCACCAAGGCCGAGCTCATCCGCAACAACATGGACGTGCCGGGCATCCGCGACTTCCTGGCGGTGGAATCCCTGGGCTACCTGTCCCTGGAAGGCATGCGATCCTGCGTGGCCGTCCCGGAGGATTTCTGCACGGCCTGTTTCAGCGGCGACTACCCCGTGGACGTGGAGGCCTGGGACAAGTTCAGCCTGGACAAGACCCTGGAGCCGGAATCGAGGCTCTGAGGACCCTCGATACCGGCCCGACAAGGCTTGATCCCCGCCGGGACAAGTGCTATTTTCCGCCCGCCCCGATCGGCAATTCCATTTCCTCAAGGAGCCTGTAGTGATGAAGAGAGGCCGCGCGTCCTTCGCTCTCCTGACGATCCTCCTCGCCCTTCTCCTGGGCGGCTGCACCCAGAAGACCGAACTCAATCCCGAGGTCATGACCACGGAGGAGACCGCTTCTCTCGACAACTACACGGGCAACGTCAAGGTGCTGGGCATCGACGGCGTGGTCTACAAGGCCCAGACCCTCAAGAGCGCCGAGGGGGATTTCCTGCATCTGATCAACGTGGAGATCATCGACGACGGCGTCGTCTCCCGCGAGACCGAGCTCATGCTGGCCAAGGAGAGGGTCTCCAAGATCGAGCTGCAGAAGAACAACAAGTGGGTCGTGGGCGGAGCCCTGGCGGGAATCTCCTTCCTGATTCTCGTTCTCTACTACCAGATCAACGGAAGCTTCTAGCTTGCGCTTCATCGTGCTCGGAGCCGGCCTTCAGGGCAGCGCCGCCGCGTGGGATCTGGCGCGCAGCCCGGGCGTGGATTCCGTGCTCATGGTGGATCGCGAGGCCGCCATCGCCGAGGCCGCCGCGAAGGCCTTGCCCGCGGCGCTGGTGAAGATCGAGACGGCCGCCGCGGACCTGTCCGACGAGATCGCCCTGGGCGAGCTGCTGGACGAGGCCGATGCCTGCTTCAACGCCCTTCCCTACTTCATGACCCTCCAGGTCGCCGAGGCCTGCGCCCGTCGCGGAGTCCACTACGTGGACTTGGGCGGCAACACGGACATCGTGCTGGGGATTCTGGAGCTCGATGAACTCGCCGCCGAGAACGGCGCTCGCCTGGTTCCCGACTGCGGACTCGCACCCGGCCTGTCGGCCACCGTGGCCATGGCGGCCATCGAAGGCATGGACGAGGTGGAGAGCCTTCGCATCCGCGTGGGCGGTCTGCCCACTGAGCCCGAACCGCCCCTGGACTACGCTCTCTTCTTCTCCATCCATGGGCTCATCAACGAGTACCTGGGTGAGGCGGTCGTCCTGAGGGACGGTAAGATCGCCCGCGTACCCACCCTCGAGGAGACCGAGGTTCTCGATCTGCCCGAGCCCCTGGGCCGCTGCGAGGCCTGTCCGACCCTCGGTGGCACGAGCACCCTGCCCTGGACCCTCGAGGGGCGTGTGCGCGAACTCAATTACAAGACAGTGCGTTACCCTGGCCACTTCGAGAAGATTCGGCTGCTTCGGGATCTGGGCTTCTTCGAGAAAGAGCCCATGGAAATCGAAGGCGGCAGGTTCTCGCCGCGCCGTTTCTCCGGCGACATCCTGACGCGGCACCTGGATCGGGGAAACCAGATCCAGGATCTGGTGATCTTCCAGGTGGAGGCCGAAGGTCGGCTGGACGGCGCCACCCGGCGCAGGCGTCTGCGCATGATCGACCGTTACGACGAGGCCACGGGCTTTTCCGCCATGCGCCGGGGCACGGCCTTTCCGGCATCCCTGGTGCTTCAGTTCCTGGCCCGCGGCGAGACCCCGCGGGTGGGGGCCTTGCGCCTGGAGGAGGCCATCGCTCCCGGCCCCTACCTGGCCGAACTGGCCGAGCACGGCCTTCTCATCGAGGAATCCCTCGAAGACCTCTAGGCCCGCCGATTTCTTCTCAATCTAGGATCCAGGGTGAAGGATTCCGGTTTGCCGATGCGCAGCAGGGCAAAGTCCGGGTGTTCGGGATTCAGAACAATGTTCCGCTCCTCGGGAATCACCGCGGAAGGCAATACCATTGCCAGGGTGTCGCCGGCTTTCAGCCATTCGCTCCCGAGCTTCTGGGTTGAGTCGGGGCTAGGCGACTGTCTCCAGTTTCTCGGCAGGTCCTTCCTTTGGATCTCCACGCAGCAGGCCTCGGGTAGGTCGGCGGGAACGATCACAAGGTCCTCGGGCAAGTCTTCCGGATCCAGATTGACGAGGATTTCGAGGGCGGCCAGAGCTCGCGACTCGGAAGCGTAGGTGATCGAGGGACCTCTCCCATGCCATCGACCGGATCGTGTTCTCCCACCAAGGCCCGCATAGGCGCTGCCGGCATAGCGTGAACGTGTGATGCGGTAGATCTCCATCAACTGTAAATACCGTGGTCGATGCGACCCAGAAGCTCCTCCACCTCATCGCTGCCGATGTCGGTGTCGAGTCTCTCGATTGGCTTGAGCATGCCCAGTGCCCGGTTGGGTTTACGCATCCATCGGGATGCTCGCTCGAGATTGCCGAGCACCTCGATGGCATAGGCCATGATCTTGGCCAGGCGGGCAAGGCGATCCGATTCGGCCGCCATGAGCTGCCCGGCCCTCTTCCTTCGTGCCAGGGTTCGGGGATTGATCCTGAGCACCTCTGCGATCTCGCCGATGCTCATGTCGATACGCTGAGAGAAGTGGGACAGGGAATCGAAGGGGAAGCCCTGATTCACGAGGTCTATGAACTGGTTCTGACTACGCACGGTCCTGCCGAGCGTTTTCTTGCCACCCAGCTCACGAGCGATTTGGCCCACGTTCATGCCGCCTCCTTGGATGCCATATGTCAGCATTATACATGCCAAATGTCATACAGTCAAGTTAGCCGCAACTCCGACTCAGGAACTCGCTCCCGGAATCCACGAAACGCCATGGCCATCTCGCGGCCTCGCCCGCGTAGTCCACGCCGATGCGTGGACCTCGCGCGATGTGGTTGCGCGGCGTCGGAGATCCTTCCTCGACCCAGAGCTCGGGCGGGGCGAGAAGGATGCCGTTCTGCATCCGCGTGAGCGAGAGGGCGGCCGCCAGCCTGCCCGGACCGCTGGACCATTCGCGGCGGGGACGTCCGGAACGGAGTTCGGCCATGAGATCCTCGCCTTCCAGCGGTTCTCCCGCGCGAATGAGGACGGCCTGGGCCTGTCCTTCCCGGGCGCAGACGAAGTTCAGGCAGTGATGCATTCCGTAGATCAGGTAGATGTAGGCGTGTCCCGGCGGGCCGAACATGACCTCGGTGCGGAGGGTCTCGCCCCGCCGGGCGTGGCAGGCGCGGTCGATCCTGCCCTGGTGCCTGGCGCCGTAGGCTTCCACCTCGACGATGCGAAGGGCGAGACGTCTTCCCCCGATGCTGCGCACGAGGCTGCGTCCCAAAAGGTCGGGGGCCAGCTGCAGCACGGGCCTCGCGAAGAATTCCGGGGGCAGGACTCGCTCAGGATTCACGGCGCCGCCGCCCGCCCCGGCGCCGCCGCCTGCCGCTGCGTCGACGCTGGTTGCCGGTGGTGAAACGCAGTGGCGGCACTTCCTGCCCTCGCGCCTCGGCGTCCATGCTGAGCAGGCGGAAGGCGTCGCCGAAGTACTGCTTGCGCTGCAGGAAGCGCGGCACCGCACCGCCATCCAGGAAGGGCCGCATGCGCCGTTGGGCGATAGAGATGAGGAAGAGTTGCTCGTTGTCCCTACGTGAGACCCCGAGCCTGGATGTGAGTGGCTTGAGGAATCGGTAGGCCGAGCGCCCGTAATCGGGGCGTCGACCTTCAGCGCCGCGATCGGCCTCGATCTCGCGAATCATGGGGAAGGTCATCAGCAGGGCCAGCAGCACGGGATTGGATATCTCCTCGCCCGCGGCCATGTCGCGGTCCAGCACGGCCAGGCGCCGCCAGGGAATGGGATCGATGCTCTCGGGGGGAAGGAGCATGTCCAGCTCGGGAAGCAGTTCGCTGAGCAGACCGGTCTCCTTGAGAAGCTTGAAGGTCTCCACCGAAGCGCCACCGCGCAGATCGCGGTAGAACTCCTCGATGAGCCGCGCCCGATTGCACTCGCTGAGCAGTCCCCGGTGATGCTCGATGGCCTCGAGGGTCTTATCCTCGATGCTGAAGTTCATGCGCGCCGCGTGACGTACCGCGCGAAGCATGCGCACCGGATCTTCCTCGAAGCGAATCATCGGATCGCCGATGGCGCGGATCACACCCGCCTTCAGATCCTCGAGGCCGCCCACGTAGTCGATCACGCTGAAGTCGGCGATGCTGTAGAAGAGCCCGTTGATGGTCAGGTCGCGCCTGAGGGCGTCCTCGGCCGGAGTGCCGTACTCCTGCACCGCCGCGATCTCCAGAGGGCTCGGACGCCGCCGCTTGCCTTGGCCGCTCTCCTCGCGCACTTCGGGAATCTCCTCGAGGAGGGCGTCAGCCTCTTCGAGCAGGCGCTCCTCTTCCTCGACGGTGTCCGGGTCGGTGGGCAGTTCGGCGCCGTTGTCGCCTTCCTCCTCCAGTGACCTGAAGGTGGCCACCTCGATGAACTTCCGGCGGGCGAAGAGCACGTGGACGATGGGGAAGCGCCGGCCGATGACGCGACTGTTGCGGAAGAGCTCCAGCACCTCGGAGGGTGCGGCGTCGGTGCCGATGTCATAGTCCTTTGGCACGCGGCCCGTGAGTAGGTCGCGCACGCCGCCGCCCACGAGGTAGGCCTGGTAGCCGTATCGGTAGAGGCGATTGAGGACTTTCAGCGCGTCGGGATCGATGTCCTGGCGCGAGATGCGATGCTCGGCCCGCGGTAATATGCGGGCCTCGGGTAAGGACATGAGGCCTCCGCGCTCATTGGCAAGCCTCGGGAGTGGGATTTCATACTAGCGGAGGCCGCCCGCCCCGCCAAGCATCTTTCGCGCGGCGAGGGTTTCACCCGCCCGACGCAGGATGAAACGATCATCATCGGGGGGGCGCGCGGGATCGCCGAAGAGTTCGCCCTGGTCGAAGGCGCAGTCGATCTGTCCGATGAGGCTCTGCACGTCGCCGTTGCCGCCGAGAAAATCGGTGCGGTCGGCGTCGACGATGAGCAGAGGAGAGGCCTCGCCGGCGATCCACTCCTCGTAGAAGCCGTTGAGCCGGGCGAGGTAGTCCACGGGAATGTCGGCCTCGTAGTCCCGGCCCCGTTGCGCGATGTTGTCGCGCAGACCCTCCACGCTCCGGCGCAGGTAGATGATAAGGTCGGGGGGGCGCAGCAGCAGGCGCGCCTGCTCGTAGAGGCGGCGGTAGCTGTCCCATTCGCGGGGGCTCATCTGCCCCATCTCGGCGAGATTGCGGGCGAAGATGAGGGCGTCCTCGGAGAGGGAGCGGTCCTGCACGGCGCTCTCGCCGCGCTCGGCGATGAGGCGGTGATCCTCCACGCGATGGGAGAGGAAGAAGACCTGCAGGGCGAAGGCCCAGCGGGCCATGTCGCGATAGAAGTCTTCGAGGAAGGGGTTGCTGTCCACGCGTTCGAAGTAGGGGCGCCATCCGAAATGCCGCGACAGAAGCCGCGTAAGGGTGGTCTTGCCCGCACCGATGTTTCCCGCGATGACGACGTGCACGAATGCCATGGATTCCCAGCGAGCTTTGCTCTTGTGAGAGGAGGGACCGCACACTACTGTAACGGCCGCGAAGCCCGATGTGAACCAAAACCGTCCCGAGCGAGCATGTCAGCTGAAATCCAACTGGGCCTGCCCGGCCCCCTGCCCTTCGCCGAGATCTTCGGCAACGAGAATCCCCTGGAGATCGAACTGGGATACGGCAAGGCGCTGTTCCTGATTCGTTCGGCCCAGGCGCGGCCCGAGGTGAACTTCCTGGGCCTGGAGGTCTCGCGGAAGTGGTATCGCGAGGGGAAGCGCCGGGTGGAGAAGGCGGGCTCGCCGCCCAACCTGCGCATCCTTCACGCCGAGGCCGTGGATTTTCTCACACGCTTCGTGGGGGACGGGGCCGTCTCGGTGCTGCACGTCTACTATCCCGATCCCTGGCCCAAGGCGCGGCATCAGAAGCGGCGTTTCGTGGCCGAGCCCCTGCTCGTCCAGGCCGAGCGCGTGCTGGCGCCTGGGGGCGAGCTGCGAATCGCCACCGACCATGAGGACTATCGCGACTGGATCGCCGAGCGTCTGGAGGGCCGCGAAAGGCTCACCCTCATCGACTGGCCCCTGGAGGACGAGCCCCTCACGCATTTCGAGGCCAAGTACCGCAAGCAGGGCCGGGGAGCCTACCGGTTCCGTCTGCGCCTGGAGTCGTCGTGAGTTTCGATCCGGTGAAGGATGCCCGACCACGCTTCGTCGGCGACGCTCCCGACCTGGCCTGGCCCGGCACGCCCGAACACTTCCGCGTGGAGGAGATTCCCCTCTATTCCGCCTCGGGGGAGGGGGAGCACCTCTTCCTCTTCTTGGAGAAACGCGATCTCACCACCCGGGAGTTGCTGCGCAGGCTTGCCGAATCCCTCGGCCTCGATGAGCGCGAACTGGGCCACGCGGGCCTCAAGGACCGTCATGCCGTAACCCGCCAGTGGATCTCGCTGCCCCGCCGGGCCGCCGAGGGTAATCTCGAGAAACTCGGCGACGAAAACTGGCGCCTGCTCGAGGCCCGCGCACACGGGAACAAACTCAAGCCGGGGCATCTCGCGGGAAACCGTTTCGAACTCTTTCTGGCCGGCGAAGCGGAAGCCGCTTTCATGGAGGCCCGACTCGCCGAACTCCGGGCCGGTGGTCTGCCCAACTATTTCGGCCACCAACGTTTCGGCGCTGGTGGCGACAATCATCTGCAGGGACGAAGAATCCTCGAAGGCAGCCGGAAGCCCAAGGGCGGACGGGCGAAGCTGATGGCCAACGCCTGGCAGTCCTATCTCTTCAACCGTGTGCTCGCGGCCCGGATCGACGCCCTCGATGGGCTGCTTCCCGGCGACCTGGCCTGGATCCACGGCAAGGGGGCGGTTTTCCGCGTGGAGGATCCCGCCGCCGAAGCTGGCCGCGCTTCAGCGCTGGAGATCAGTGCCAGCGGTCCCCTGCCGGGCCGGAAGATGAGTCGTCCCGAGGGACAGGCGGGCGAGCTGGAGCTGGGCCTGCTCGAGGAGGCCGGCTGGACCGAAGACCAGGACCGTTTCCTCAGCGGCGCGCGACGGCCCCTGCGCGTGCCCGTGGAAAGCCTGTCGGCGGTGGAGGAGAAAGGCGGATGGCGATTGAGCTTCGCCCTGCCGCCGGGCAGCTACGCCACCGTGCTGCTGCGCGAACTGGGACTATCCATCGAATCCAAGGAGTGAAATGCCCCACGTGAAGATCCGACCGGGACGGCCCCTTCCCGAACTCTTCGAGGCGCTGGAGCGCTTCTCCCATCGCGACGAGACCGGCGTTCAGAAGGTCGTGGAGTTTTTCATGGAACGGGGGGAGGCGCGCATCCTGGCCGAGGCCCTGGTGGCCGAAGGTGGACTGCCCAGGCACTTCTTCCTGTCGATTCAGCATCGCGAGGGCGCGGTCATCCTGCGCTGCTACGAGTCCACCGATCCGGAGAAGACACCGGCGGTGAAACGGCTCATTTTGCGTGCGGGAAAGGCCGTGTTGGACCTCTGCGAGGGCAGCGAGCTGGATCCCTGCAATCTCGACAAGGAAGCCGAAGAGCTGGGGCTCATCCCCTGAGCATGGAACGGAAGACGTGCCCCGCCACCGCCGGGTTTTCCTTGAGGCGGCGCAGGCTGTAGGCGTACCAGTCCCGCCCGAAGGGAATGTAGATGCGCAGTGGGTGCCCCTCGCGCACCAGTCGATCGCGGAGGCGCGACTGCACGCCCAGGAGCATCTGGAACTCGTAGCACTCGGGTCCGAGACCCTGACTGCGGATCAACGAACTCACCCGGTCGATGAGCCCCTCGTCGTGGGTGGCGACGCCCACGTAGCTGCCCGCCTCCCACATGGCCTCCAACACCGACATGAAATTCTCATTGATGCCTTCGGGATCCTGGATGGCCAGCTCGGGCGACTCGATGTAGATGCCCTTGCAGAGACGGTAGTCGGGATTCAGATCGGCAAGTGCCTTCACATCGTCGAGGGTCCGGTGCAGGTAGGCCTGCAGCACCACGCCGATATTCTCGTAGCTTCCGCGAAGCTTGCGGTAGATCCAGAGGGTGTCGTCGGTGCAGCTGGAATCTTCCATGTCGATGCGGATCTTGGTGCCCAGCTCGGCGGCCTTTGCCATGATCCGCTGCATGCCCTCGAGGCAGAAGTCACGGTCGAGCCCCAGGCCCAGCATGCTCAGCTTGATGGACACGTTCCGGTCCAGTCCCAGGCGGTCCTGGTCGGAGAGCAGTTTCAGGTAGGCCTCGCCATATTCGCCAGCCTTCTCCAGGGTGGAGACATGCTCGCCCAGGATATCCATGGTGCTGCGGATGCCCTCGCCCCGCAGCTCGGCCGAGACGCGAGCGGCGTCTTCGAAATCCTCTCCGGCGATGTAGGGGCTGGAAAACTTGCGCACGAGCGGCTTGGGGACCGCGGGGAGCAGGGCGGCGATGGTCTTGTCCAAAATCGAAGGCATGGATGTCCTTCCGCTGAAGACGAGCCACAGGGCGAATGCCAAGGTAGGGACGGAGTTGAGGACGGTCAACTCCCAGAATTCAGAACTTGGCCAGGGCTCAGGAAAAGCTAGCCGGGGGTCTTGCCGAACTCGATCAAATCACGCATCTTCCACAGGGACATTCGGTTGCCGGACTTGACACCCTGGTTGCGGAATGTTATCCAAAGGTGTTTGGGAGCCTGCCGGCTTCCATTTTTCTGTCGCAGAGCCATTGCAGGCGCCCCACCCGCATCTAACCAGATAAGGGTCAGGAGTTTTTCCATGAAGAAGCATCGTCTTGCGCTGGGCATCGCTGTGTTGGGATTTGCTTGGGCCGCGATTATGGCGGGTTGCAGCAGCACCACTAGCACTTCTCCGCCGGATCCCCACGTCCCCATCATGGCCACCATCAACCTAACTCCGGCCTGGGACTCGGGATCTCCGCTCATCCTCGAAACGAGCGGCCAGACCGCCCTGCTCGCCTTCACCAGCACCTTCGGCGGTTCGGGAGACATCTATCTTCTGGAGTTGGAGGACAGCGACAGCGACGGATTCTACGAGAGCTTCCCCGAAAGCCTCTACTTCTCCACGCTCAACGACAGCTTCTGGGGACCCCGGGCCGAGGCCTTCTCGCGCATCGGGCTCTACGAGTTCGAGGGGGACGACGGCGACTTCCCCAACTATCCCGGCAGCGCCTACTTCGCCGGTCCGCGGCATCTGTTCTACGATCCCGTTTCCGGCCGGATCTTCTACTCCATGGGCTATGGTGGCGTCCCTCAGCTGGCCTCCACGACCGCACCCATGTTCGGCGATTTCGACCTGTCCCTGGTTGATATTTTCGACATCGACGAGGGTCGCGATCCCATCTGGGAATTCTGGTACAGCAAGACCGAGATCCCCGACCCCGCCGATCCCGGCCAGACCTTGTTCACCTTCACGGGCGGATACTACGGCAGCGCTTCCATTCCCAACGACTTCGGCGACCAGTGGCTCGCCTACAGCGACACCCTGATCATCAGCGGCGACCACGATCTCGACGGCGAGTCCGGCGAGGATCCCGTGGGCGCCATCGAGACCTACTCCGGTCAAGAGGACGACGGAGCTCCCGGCATCGCCGGCGTGGACGATGACAGCGACGGCTTCGAAGACGAATTCGATCTCCAGGTTGCGGCCATGAGCGAACCCGGCCCCGAAGCGGGCAGCTACGCCTGGAACATGCAGAACTACGACCCCGTCTCCGACGACGACGAAGACGGGCTCATGGATGAAGACCCCGACGATGACATCGACAACGACGGTGACGGCCGGACCGACGAGGATCCTGTTGGCGATTCCAACAGCGATGGCTCGCCCGGATGGTCCGGCGGCGACGTCGACAATGATGGCCTCTCGGGTTTCGACGACTTGGAAGTGCGCCATGCCGCGCTTCGTGTGGAGAACTTTTTAGCAAACGGTTACGACCCCGCCGCGGATGACGATGAAGACGGAATGCATGATGAAGACGTCGACTTCATCCGCGACGGAATCTGGGTTGTGAAAATTGGAGCGGATGGACTGCCTGACGAAAATCAGGTGCCCATCCCCATCACCAACGATGGGGGACGCCAGCCTTTCTTCAACCCGGTCAACGAGGAAGAATTGCTCTACGAGTTGGACGGCGACATCTATCGCATGAACCTCTCGTACGAAGCAGACTCGGTCATCGTGGTCTCAACGGACAACCTGACCGACAGCGGCTGGCTCGAAAGCTATGCCGCCTATTCGGATGACGGAACACGGATCGTCTACGTATCGAGCGAACACGGTTCCGCGGATCTCTGGATCATGGACTCGAGCGGTAATGGAAAGGTCAGGGTCACCAACGACCCGGGCCAGGAACTGCTGCCCCGATTCACCCCGGGAGGCGAGCAAATCGTCTACGAAGCCTGGCGCTTCCCCGAGGGGGACCGAAGGGTCCTGATAACCAGCGAGACGCTGCCCTAGGCAGACCGAATGGCCCGCCGTCGGCGGGCCAATTCTCCTCCTTCGACCGACCGCCGCAAGGCGGGCTGGCATCCCCGGGCGCTGACGCGCTGGAACGGGGCTGTGCATGCAGAAGGAAATCTTCGTCAACGTCAATCCCACGGAAGTGCGGGTGGCGATCCGGGAACAGGGCGACCTGGTCGAATTCCTGGTGGAACGTCCGGATGACCGCCGCATCGTGGGCAACGTCTACAAGGGCGTGGTCAAGGCGGTGTTGCCGGGTATCCAGGCCGCCTTCGTGGACATCGGTATGGAGAAGGCCGGCTTTCTGCACGTGTCGGACGTGGCCGAGGGCGAGTCGAAACTCGCCGATCTCGAGAATGAAGGTGAAGGCGGTGGTGGCCGTCGCGGACGTCGGGAACCGGTGCAGTATCCCCCCATCGAATCCCTGCTGAAGAAGGGCGACACCGTCCAGGTGCAGGTGATCAAGGAGCCCATCGGCACCAAGGGTCCGCGTCTCTCCGCTCAGCTCTCCCTTCCGGGCAAATTCTGCGTGGTGATGCCGGGTCTCGAATACATCGGCATCAGCCGGAAGATCCTCGACCGCCAGGAGCGCGGCCGACTCAAGCGCATCGTGCAGAAGGCCAAGCCGCGGGGCTACGCCACCATCGTCCGCACGGCGGGGGAGGGCGTCGAGGAGGCGCAGCTCGAAGAGGACATCAAGACCCAGGTGGCCATCCATCGCAAGCTGGAGGAGCGGGCGAACCGGGGCAAGGCGCCCAGCCGTCTCCACGAGGAAGTGGGCATGGTCATCGGACTGGTGCGCGACCTTTTCGACGAAGAGGTCAAGCGCCTGCTCATCGACGACGAGGAGGAGCACCGCAAGCTCGCCGACTATATCCGCGGCTTCGCGCCGGAGCTCGAGCGCCGGGTGCTTTACTATCGCGAGAAGGAGCCGCTCTTCGACCACTTCGGCATCGAGACCGAACTCGAGAAGGTCATGCGGCGGCAGGTCTGGCTGAAGAAGGGCGGTTACCTGCTCTTCGACCACACCGAGGCCCTGGTGGCCATCGACATCAACACGGGCAAGTTCGTGGGAAAGAAGAGCCAGGCGGAGACGATTCTACAGACCAACCTCTACGCGGCGCGGGAGATCGCTCGACAGCTGCGCCTGCGGGACATCGGCGGCATCATCGTCATCGACTTCATCGACATGGACCGCGAGAGCGACAAGCACAAGGTCGTGGCGGAACTCAAGAACTCCATGCGCCGTGACAGGGCCCGCACCAAGATCTTCGACATCACGGCCCTGGGCCTGGTGGAGATGAGCCGCAAGCGTGTGCGGCCCAGCCTGCTGCACTTCTACAACGAGGAATGCAGCTACTGTCACGGCTCTGGGCACATCCTCACCAGCGAGAGCCTGAGCAATCGGGTGGAGACCATCCTGAGGCGGATCTCGGCCCGCGTGCGCGAGCGGAAGTTCCAGGTCAGGGTCAACCCCGTGCTGGCGCACTACCTGCGCGTCAATCGTGTCGAGATCCTGAGGGATCTGGAGGAGGAGTACCGGGTGGAACTCCATCTGCTGGACGACCCCCGGCTGCACCGGGAGCATTTCGAGGTCACGGCCCTGGAAACGGGCCGGGACCTGCTCGCGGCGGTCACGCGATAGCGGAAAATCGCCGCTCGGCGGCTTGACAATCGCCGCAGCTTTTTGTAAATAAAGGGCTTCGTGCCAAAAACGAGGAGGGCCCCGGTGTACGCTGTGGTCAAGGTCGCGGGAAAGCAGTTCAAGGTTAAGGCGGACGATGTGATCCGCGTGCCGCTGCTTTCCGAAGAGGTCGGCCAAACGGTTGAATTCAATCAAGTTCTGTCCACCGGAGAAGGCTCCGACATCACCATCGGAACGCCCTTCGTGGAGGGCGCCACGGTGAGCGCCGAGGTCCTGTCCCACGGCAAGGACCGCAAGATCCGCGTCTTCAAGATGAAGCGCCGCAAGAACTACCGCCGGACTTTCGGGCATCGGTCCCAGTACACCGAGCTCAAGATCAAGTCCATCAGCTAGGAGGACGGCCATGGCTCATAAAAAAGGCGTCGGCAGCTCCAAGAACGGCCGCGACAGCAATCCTCAGTACCTTGGCGTCAAGCGCTACGCCGGTCAGGCCGTGAGCGCCGGATCAATCCTGGTCCGCCAGCGCGGCACCAGCATCCTGCCCGGTGAGAACGTGGGCGTGGGTGGCGACTACACGCTTTTCGCCCTGGTGGACGGCACCGTGAACTTCAGCCGCAAGGGCAAGAATCGCAGGGTCTGCAGCGTGCTGCCGGCCTAAGCGCCGAGCAAATCGAACACGGGCAGGCCGGACGGCCTGCCTTTTTTTTGGAGATCAATGTCCGCTCTCATCGTGATTCCCGCCCGCATGGCCGCCTCCCGATTCCCGGGCAAGCCCCTTGTGGATATCGCGGGGCGCAGTCTCATCCTGAGGGTCTGCGATCAGGCCGCCAAGGTGACTCGCGCCATGGCCCTGCTGGTGGCCACCGATGACGAGGACATCCTGCGACAGGTGGAGGCGGCGGGCTACGAGGCGAGGATGACCTCGCCGGATCACCGCAGCGGCAGCGATCGGGTGGCCGAGGCCGCCGGTGACTGGAATGGGCTCATCCTCAATCTCCAGGGCGACGAGCCCCTGGCCGATCCCGCGGTTCTCGACGAGCTCATCGCCGAAATGGAGAGGCAGCCGAGCTTCGACATCGGTACCGTGGGCGTGCCCCTGGAGGACAGCGAGCTGGGCCAAAGCGATCGCGTGAAGGTTCATGTGAGTGCGGACGGTCGGGCCCTGGATTTCCGCAGGGCCTACGCGGAACATCCGGAGGAGGGGAAGCTGCTGCGTCATGCGGGCGTCTATCTCTACCGAAGCGAAGCCCTGAAAGCGTTCTGCGCCGCCGAGCCCACCCGACGCGAATCCGAGGAAGGTCTCGAGCAGCTTCGGGCCCTGGAGATGGGCCTGTCCATGTTCGTTCTCGAGGCGGCGGACTGGGCTCCGGGGGTGGATCGCCCCGAAGACCTGAAAGTCATTGAAAAGCGGCTCGAAGAGGACTAGTTTCTACTTCCGGGCGGCGCAGGCAGCCCGGTTTTTTGTTTCCCCACACAAGCGAGGACGGCGTGGCTCAAAAGGGCAAGACCCAGTTCATATTCGTGATGGGGGGCGTCGTCAGCTCCCTGGGCAAGGGTATCGCGGCGGCCTCGCTGGGCCTGCTTCTGAAGAAGCAGGGCCTGAACGTCACCCTGCTCAAGCTGGATCCCTATCTCAACGTGGATCCCGGCACCATGAGCCCTTTCCAGCACGGAGAGGTCTTCGTGACCGACGACGGCGCCGAGACAGATCTCGATCTCGGCCACTACGAGCGCTACCTGGATCAGGCTTTGGGCCGGGACAACAACGTCACCGCCGGACAGATCTACGACGCCATCCTCACCAAGGAACGCCGAGGCGACTTCCTCGGCCGCACGGTGCAGGTGATTCCCCATGTCACCGGCGAAATCAAGAACCGCATTCTGCGCCTCGTCGAAGCCGATCCGGAGCTCGACGTGGTCATCACCGAGGTGGGCGGCACGGTGGGCGACATCGAGGGCCTGCCCTTCCTCGAAGCCATTCGCCAGTTTCCCTTCGACATGGGTCGGGACAATGTCCTCTACATCCATCTGACCCTGGTGCCCTGGATCGAGGCGGCCGGCGAGATCAAGACCAAGCCCACGCAGCACAGCGTGAACAAGCTGCGGGAGATCGGTATCCAGCCGGGCATCCTCATGTGCCGCACCCAGCGGCCCCTGGACGAGGATGTGAAGGAGAAGATCGGACTCTTCTGCAACGTGGCTCCCGAAGAGGTCATCGAGGCCCGGGACGTGGAGTCCATCTACGAGGTTCCCCTTCGTCTGCACGCCCAGGGCCTCGACCGGCAGGTCATGGAACAGCTGGGCCGCGACTACGAGGAACCCGATCTCAGCGGCTGGGAGAGCATGGTGCGCGGCATGCTTTCGGCGACCCGGAAAGTGGAGATCGGCGTGGTGGGCAAGTACGTGAACCACCACGACAGCTACAAGAGCATCATCGAATCCTTCATCCACGCGGGACAGGCCAACGACGCCCGGGTGAAGATCCGCTGGGTGGACAGCGAATCCCTGGATGAGGAAAACGTGGACGAGCGTCTGGAAGGACTCGACGGCGTCCTGGTGCCCGGAGGCTTCGGCGTGCGCGGCGTGGAGGGCAAGATCGCCGCGGTGAAGTACGCCCGCGAAAACGAGGTGCCCTACCTCGGCATCTGCCTGGGACTGCAGGCCGCGGTCATCGAGTACGCCCGCAACAAGGCCGGCATGCCCGAGGCCCACAGCACCGAGTTCAGGGCCCAGACGCCGGCGCCGGTGATCTGCCTCATGGAGGAGCAGAAGGGGCTCAGCCAGATGGGCGGCACCATGCGACTGGGAAGCTATCCCTGCGAGCTGGCATCGGGGTCCCTGTCCCGGGAATCCTATGGCGAGCAGCTCATCCATGAGCGCCATCGCCATCGCTACGAGGTGAACAACCAGTATCGCGACAAGCTCGAGGCCGCCGGCCTGAAGCTGTCGGGGCTCTCGCCGGGCGGCGAGCTGGTGGAGATGGTGGAGCTGGAGGGACATCCCTTCTTCGTGGCCTCCCAGTTCCATCCCGAACTGAAGAGCCGACCCGGGCGTCCCCACCCTCTCTTCCGCGGGCTGGTGTCGGCGGCGCTCAAGCACAGCGCGGCGAAAGTGGAGGCCCAGTGAAGAGCTTTTCCATCGGATCTGCGGAGGTGGGCGGAAAGCGGCCCCTGCTCATCGCGGGTCCATGCGTGGTCGAGGGCAGGGGCATGCTGGAAGACACGGCGGGCTTCCTGAAGGAGCTGGCCGCCGAGATCGGCTGGCCCCTGGTCTTCAAGGCCAGCTACACCAAGGACAATCGCCTCTCCGACGACAGTTTCTCCAGCATCGGACGCGAGAAGGCCCTGAGCCTGCTCGGCGAGACGGCGAGGGCGGCCGAGCTTCCTTCCATCACCGACATCCATCAGCCCGAAGAGGCTGCCCTGGCCGCCGAGGTGGTGGATTGCCTGCAGATTCCCGCCTTCCTCTGCCGTCAGAGTTCGCTGCTCAGGGCGGCCGGCGCCACGGGTCTTCCGGTGAACCTCAAGAAGGGACAGTTCCTCGCCCCCGAGGACCTGGCCTTCTCCGCCGAGAAGATCGCGCGGGCCGGATCCGACAAGGTCATGCTCACCGAGCGGGGCAGCAGCCTGGGCTATCGCGATCTGGTGGTGGACTACCGCAGTTTCGCGGTGATGGCCCGTTCGGGCCGACCGGTGATCTTCGACCTCACCCACAGCCAGCAGCAGCCCGGCGGCAGCGGCGGATCTTCGGGCGGCAGCCGGGAGTTCGTGCGCCCCATGGCGCGGGCGGCCCTGGCCCTGGGCCTGCAGGGCATCTTCATGGAAGTGCATCCCGAGCCCGAGAAGGCCATGAGCGACGCGGCCACCCAGTTGCCCTTCCCCCTCGCCGGCGAACTCCTGCGGGAGCTCGCCGATCTCTACAGCGCCATGGAGGCCGGCAATGCTCTCCCCTGAACTCACCGAGCGCCTCTCTCGCATCCGCCTGATGATCTTCGATGTGGACGGCGTCCTCACCGACGGCTCGCTTCGCACGCCTCATCGGGGCGGCGGCCGGGTCTTCCACGTGCATGACGGCTTCGGATTCTACCTGGCCAGGCAGGCGGGCCTTGGGCTCGCCATCTGCAGCGGCAAGGACGAGGACGAGATCCGCGACCGCGCCGAAGCCCTGCGCGTTCCCACCCTTCGCCTGGGCCGCCTCGACAAGGACGTGGCCGTGCGCGAGATCCTCGAGGAGCTCGGAGTTTCCCCCGACGAGGCCATGTTCGTGGGGGACGACCTCTTCGACCTGCCCGGCATGGCCGAAACGGGTTTCGCCGCCGCGCCGGCCGACGCCCGTCCCGAGGTTCGCGAGTACGCCGACTGGGTCTTGCCCCTGCCCGGAGGCAAGGGCGCGGTGCGCGAGGCCATCGAAGGCGTGCTCAAGGCCCGCGGCCAGTGGGACGATCTGGTGTCGCGATTCATTCGGGTGAAGGCATGAGCGGCTCCTGGAGGGAATCCGGCGAACGCGTCTTCGCCAAGACCGCCGCGGAGATCGCCGCCGTGGGCGAGAGGCTGGGCGAGGCCTTCGACGGGGCCGCGGCCGCCATCGCCGAGTGCGAAGGTCGCGTGGTGGTCACGGGACTGGGCAAGAGCGGACACGTGGGTCGCAAGATGGCCAGCACCTTCAGCTCCACGGGAACGCCGGCGGTATTCATCCACGCCACCGAAGCCATGCACGGCGATCTGGGATTCGTCCGCCGGGAAGATGTTGTCATCCTCGTCTCCAAGAGCGGCGCCAACGAGGAGCTGCGCAGCTGGATGCCCTACCTGCGCGACCGGGGCTGCGTGACCATCGCCATCACCGGCGACGCGAATTCCTTCCTCGCCCGGGAATCGAGCTGGCTCCTGGACGCCTCGGTGGGCGAGGAGGCCTGTCCCAACAACCTGGCGCCCACCACGAGCAGCACCGCGGCCCTGGTCATGGGCGACGCCCTGGCCGTGGCCGTGCTGGAGCGGCGGGGCTTCAGTCCCGAGGATTTCCTGCGCCTGCATCCGGGGGGCATCCTGGGTAAGCGGCTGAGCCTGCGAGTGCGCGATCTCATGCATCCCCTGGATACCCTGGCCAGCCTCTCGCCCGAAGCCACTCTGGGCGAGGCCATCGGCGCGCTCATCGAGAGCGGCCTGGGCATGGCCTGCATCCTGGACGATAGCGGCGAGCTGGCCGGGCTCCTCACCGACGGCGACCTCAAGCGCGCCCTGGCCGGAGGCGACACCGAAAGCCTCATGAACTCGCCGGCCCTCGATCACGCGAGCCGCAGGCCGCGCACCGTGAGCCCCGACGCCCTGGCCACAGAAGCCCTGACGCTCATGGAAACCAATCAGCCAGGCCCCATCACCGGTCTGGTGGTCGCGAAGCCCGATGGACCGGTGTTGGGCTTGCTCCACATCCACGACATTCTTCGCGCGGGGCTCTCGAATTCTCTCTAAATTCTTTTGATGCAGCCCCTTAGCGAGACCGCTCCCAGCATGTCTCGGGGCATCTCAAGACTTCCCGAAATTCCTCATAGTTCCTTATAGTTCTGGCATATTGATTGCTTGACAAAGCCTCCGCGCCTTTCTATTCTCCAGCGAAGGATTCGATTGTGTCCCCTAACCTGCTGGGAAAAAAAGAGTTACTCATTGCGTTGCCCCTCAGCACTCCGCCTTCCACGCCAACTGGGAGTTCTGGCTCTCCTGAGCCTCGGACTGGCCGCCTGCGAGAGCCAGGAGTCGCCGGTGACTAGCCTGGAGGGCGAGGTGCCGCGCCAGATCCTCTGGGATTTCAGCACCAGCGAGAGCGACTCGGGACAGTTGCAGTGGGTGCTCACGGGACGCAAGGCGCTCTTCTTCGACACCGAACCCGAAGTACGCGCCTCGGAAGTTCGGCTGCGGGTCTTCGACGAGGAAGGTCGTCAGGGCAGCGTGCTGGAGGCCGACTCGGCCTTCCTGGACAAGCAGGGCGGCAAGGGCGACATGACCGCCCGCGGAAACGTCTACGTGCTCAGCCGCGACAGCATCGAGCTATGGAGCGAGGAACTGATCTGGTCGGAGCGAGAGCGCGTCTTTCGCAGCGACTCCTTCGTAGAGGTCCGCGACGGACAGGACCTGCACAGCGGCTGGAAGGTGTCCTGCGACGAGAATCTGGAACGCCTCTGGATCGACAGCCTGCCGCGACACGAGATCATCGCCGAGGAAGGTATCCTGGAATGAACGCCGACGGACCCGTCAAGACCCTGAGAGGCGAGGACCTGGTCAAGGTCTACGGCCGCCGCCGCGTGGTCGACGGCGTCAGTCTGGAACTGGCCCCCGGCGAGGTGGTGGGGCTGCTCGGTCCCAACGGCGCGGGCAAGACCACGACCTTCTACATGATCGTGGGCATGATCCGGCCGGACCAGGGACGCGTCTTCCTGGGCGATGAGTCCATCCACAAGCTTCCCATGTATCGTCGGGCACGGCGCGGCATCGGCTACCTCAGCCAGGAGGCCTCGGTCTTCCGTCGGCTGACCGTCGAGCAGAATCTAATGGCCATCCTCGAGGGCCTTCCCATCAGCAAGGCCGAGCGCAAGACGCGCCTGGAACGCCTGCTCGAGGAACTTCGCGTGACGCACCTGCGCGGCAGCCTGGGCCACCAGCTCAGCGGCGGCGAGAGGCGGCGCGTGGAGATCGCCCGGGCCCTGACCACCAATCCCCAGTACATGCTCCTGGACGAACCCTTCGCCGGCATCGATCCCATCGCCGTGGGTGACGTGCAGGAGATCATCGAGCAGCTCAAGCGCATGGGCCTGGGGATCCTGATCACCGACCATAACGTTCGCGAGACCCTCGAGATCACCGACCGCAGCTACATCCTGCACGAGGGCAAGATCATCCTCTCCGGCACCGCCGAGGTGCTGGTGAAAGACCCGAAGGCCCGCCAGGTATACCTGGGCGAGCGATTCAACCTCTAGGAAGGCCGCTGCATGGAAATGAAGTTCAAACTGCAGATGGGGCTGAAGCAGCAGCTGGTGATGACGCCGCGGCTGCAGCAGGCTCTCAAGCTTCTGCAGTTGCCCACCTTGGAACTGGAGATGGCGCTCAAGGACGAACTGCAGTCCAATCCTCTTCTTGAAATCGAGGAAGAGGAAGAGCTCGATCCCCGCACCCGGGAGGGCAGCCAGGAAGAGGCCGCCGGCAGCGCCGACAACTGGGACGACGTCTTCAACGACGGTTTCGAAATGCAGTACGAGCAGCAGGAGGAGCTCTCCGACGACGAGTTCGTGGAGAAGGTGCCTGTCTATCGCGAGGATTCCGGCGACAACCTGCTTCAGCAGCTCCGCATGCAGACCACCGACGCCCAGCTTCTGGAGATCGGCGAATACCTCATCGGCAGTCTGGACGACCGCGGATTCCTGACCATCGACCTGGATGAGATCCAGAACGTCTTCGGCGTGGATGCCGATGGCGCCGCCGAGGCCCTCCGCGCCGTCCAGTCCCTGGAGCCCGCGGGTATCGCCGCCCGCGATCTGCCCGAGTGCCTTCTCATTCAGCTGCGCGCCCGCGGCCTGGAGGACAGCCTTACCGCCACGCTCATTCGCGACCACTTCAAGGCTCTCGTGCAGCGGAAGTATCAGGCCATCGCCCGCAAGCTGAAGATCTCAGTGGAGGAGGTGCAGGAGGCCGCCCGGCTCATCGGCGAGTTGGATCCCAAGCCCGGTCTGGAGCTGTCCACCGAGGATCCGCGCTATGTGACACCCGACCTCCTCGTGGAGGAAGTCGAGGGCGACTACGTGGTGGCCCTCAACGACCGTTTCCTTCCGCGCCTGCGCATCTCCGAAGCCTACAAGGAAGGCGTCGCCGATCGCGACAAGCGCACCAAGGAGTTCCTGCAGGGCAAGCTCAGCCAGGCCCAGTGGCTCATCAAGACCGTGGAACAGCGACGCAGCACCATGGTGAAGGTGATGAACGCCATCGTCGAGGAGCAGAAGGAATTCTTCGACAAGGGACCCCAGGCCCTGCATCCCCTCACGCTACAGCAGGTGGCCACGAAGATCGGCATGCACGAGTCAACGGTGAGCCGCGTGACCAGCAACAAGTGGGTGCAGACTCCGCGGGGAACCTTTCCCCTCAAGTACTTCTTCTCCTCCTCGCTTTCCACTTCCGGGGGTGAGGAGGTCAGCGCCAAGGCGGCCAAGGATCGTATCCGCGAGATCGTGTCCAAGGAGGACGGCAAGCGCCCCTTCAGCGATCAGAAGATCGCCGACATGCTGAAGGACGAGGGTCTTGTCATCGCGCGCCGAACCGTTGCTAAGTATCGCGAGCAACTGGGAATCCTCCCGGCCAGGATGAGGAAGGAATATTGAGCTTCCAGCTACCAGCTTCCGGCTACCAGCCAGAACAGGACTCGATATTCTTCTTTCTGGCTGGAAGCTGGAAGCTGACGGCTGGTAGCCCTTCCGGCTTGCCGCGAGGAATAAATGCTGCTAAGCTGGACATAGACACGGGAAAGCCGTGGATTGAACGCGGAGAGTTTATTGAATCACCCAAGACCATTCGTATCCATCCCGTATCGCAAGCAGACCCTGTCCGCTCAAAAGGCGCGCGGGGTCTTTCCGTATCCGCTAGTTAAGGAGGAACCATGAAGATCTCCGTCACCGCCAGGAAGATGGAACTTACCGACGCCATTCGAAACTATGCCGAGGAGAAGGTCGGGAAGCTGGAAAAGTACATGGACGGGATACTGGAGGCGCAGGTTCTTCTGCGCGTGGAGAAGCACTGGCAGGTTGCCGAGGGCTCCATCCACGGGCGCAGCACCGATTTCACGGCCCGCGAAAGCGGCGAGGATCTTTACGCGGCCATCGACGGACTCACCGACAAGCTCGAGCGCCAGCTCCGCAAGCACAAGACGCGCATGCTCAATCGCCGCAAGAAGGCGGCCGTGGCACCCGGGTTCGAATCCGGATCCATCACCATCTTCGGAGCTCCCGAAGCGGGCTCCGACGCTCCGGTCATCAAGGAGAAAATCCTGCACCTCGACCGCCTCACGCCCGCCGAGGCCATTACTCGCATGGAGGTGCACGGCGACAGCTTCTGGGTCTTCAATAACAGCGAGACCGAGCACATGGGCCTGGTCTACAAACGCAAGGACGGAACCTACGGATTGATCCAGCCGGAAGACTAGATCGCCGGCGAAATCGAGGAGCTAGATGGAAGTGGCCAATCAGAGCCTCCCGGTGGCCCAGTTCCTCCGGGAAGCCGCCGACAGCCTGGGCCTTAGACAGGTGGGGCAGAGCGAAAGTTCTTCCAAGGACATCACCCAGCAGGAAGTCTCCCGGCCCGGATTCGTGCTCACGGGATTCACCGAGAAGTACCAGGCCGAGCGCATCCAGGTCCTGGGAGGCGCGGAGTCTTCCTATCTCGAACGCCTGGATCGCGCCGAGCAGGTTAGCGCTCTCGAGAATCTCTTCATCACGCCGGTGCCCTGCATCATCGTGACCCGGGGGCAGAAGCCCTTCGAGCCCCTGGTGGAGATGTGCGACAAGTACGGGGTGCCGCTGCTGGCCACCGAGCGCAAGACCACTCCCTTCATCCGCAGCATCACGGCCTATCTGGCCGATCACTTCTCTCCTCGAGGCACCGTACACGGCTCCCTCGTGGACGTCTACGGCGTGGGGCTGCTCTTCACGGGGCCCAGCGGCATCGGCAAGAGCGAGGTGGCGCTCGACCTGGTGGAGCGCGGCCATCGACTGGTGGCCGACGACGTGGTGCACCTGATCCGCCGCGGCGAGGACGTGCTCATCGGCCGCGGAGACGAGTTCCTCAAGCACTTCATGGAGATCCGAGGCGTGGGCGTTGTGGACGTGCGGGAGATGTTCGGCATCCGCGGCATCCGTATCCAGAAGCGCGTGGAGGTCGAGGTCAAACTCGAACAGTGGGTGGAAGGCAAGTACTACGACCGCACGGGATTGGAGTACGATACTTCCGAGGTCCTGGGCGTGAAGATACCCCAGGTGCTCCTGCCCATCATTCCCGGCAAGAACATCACCGTGATCGCCGAGACCATCGCCATGAATCACATGCTCAAGGTCTACGGCCTGGATCCGGCCGAGCGCTTCAATCGCCAGGTGAGCGAGGGCATCGCCCGGCGGGGCCGGGTTCGCACCCTGGACTACCTTCGCAAGGACGAGGAATAGATGGTTCCCGCCCTGGTCATCTGCCACGGCGAACTGGGCCGCGCATTTCTCGAGGCTCTTCAGGGCATTTTCGGCGAGGTGGATCGCTTCCACGTGATCAGCAACACCGGGCTCTCGGCCCAGGCCCTGGAGGTGGCAGTGGCCGGCAAGCTCGGCGAGATGGGCGAGGAAGCACTGGTCTTCACCGACTACTTCGGCGGCAGCTGCGCCAACGCGAGTCTGGCGGCACTGCGGGGCAGGCCCGGCTACCGGGTGGTCAGCGGCGTCAACCTGCCCATGCTCATCTATTACCTGACCCATCGCGGTGACATGGACATGGACACCATCCTCCCCGGCGTCATAGGCCGCGGCCAGAACGCCATTCGCGAGCTCACCCCGCCGGGACTCTGAGGATGTGGGCTCCATGATCCTGCACCTGGACGACCGTCTTCTCCACGGAAAGATCCTCCACGGCTGGTCGGCCTCCTCGGCCCGGCGCATCGGGCTCATTTCCGAGCGCATGGCCGATCCGCAGCAGAGGACCAGCTGTGCCGAGGCCGCCGCTCCCGCGCCATGCCTCTACATCGAGCCGAAGGCGAGGCCCCTGCCCCCTTGGGCGGAGGGAGATTTCTGCCTCACCGACAGCCTGCAGCTGGCGGCGGTGCTGCTTCGGGAAGGGGCTTTCGCCGGACTCAAGATCATCGGATTGAGGGAGGGTGGCGAAGATCTGGGCCCCGATTTCAGCCCTGGGGTCGCCTCGCGAAAGCTGCTGGACGAGATGGCCCTGGAGGGTTTAAGAATCGAAATCCAGCCATTTCCCGGCACTCGGGCCTGGACCTGGCCGCCTTGATCCCAAAGACTCCTTGACTTGGAGTCCATTTCACCCAATTTGATCAGCCAAAGCAGCTTTGGCCGAGCGCCTTCCCATCGGGAGCCGAGATTGGTAGAACGCAAACTGGAAATCGTCAACGAAAAGGGCCTGCACCTCAGGGCGGCCAGCGAACTGGTCAAGCTGACCAGCTCCCTGCCCTGCAGCGTTTCTCTGTCCAACGGCGTCATCGAGGTGGACGGCAAGAGCATCCTCGGCGTCGCCGCCCTGGGCGCCCCCAAGGGTAGCCACATCGTCGTCAAGACCGTCGGCACCGATGAGGAGGCTTCCATGAACAAGATCGACGATCTCTTCGGAAGAGGCTTCTACGAGAATGTCCTCTAGGGACAAATCCACAAAGCGGTTCAAGGGACAGCCCGCCTCGCCGGGCATCGCCAGGGCGCGCGCACTGGTGCATTCGGCCCAGCTGCCCGCACTGCCCTTCCGGCACGTGGAGCCCGAGAATCGGGAAGGCGAACTCGCCCGCTTCGAGGCAGCTCTGGCCGCCACCTCTGACGACCTTGAGTCGTCCCGCTCCCAGGTGGCCGACAAGCTCGGCGAGGATCACGCCCGTATCTTCGAAGCCCATCAGCTCATCCTTTCGGACGAGGTGCTCATCGAACAGGTGCGCGGGCTCATCCGTGAGGGTCTGGGCGCCGAGATCGCCTGGACCGAAGCCTGTTCCCATGTGCTCGAGGCTTTCCGCAAGCTTCCGGCCGAACTGGGGGACCGCAGCAGTGACCTGCGCGACGTGGAGCGCAAGGTGCTCGGCAAGCTTCTGGGACGGGAGTCCCGGGGTTTCGCCGACCTCACCGACGAGGTCATCATCGTGGCCAGCGATCTGGCCCCCTCCGACACGGTCACCATGGATCGCAGCAAGGTGCGCGGCTTCGTGCTCGAGAAGGGCGGACCGGCCAGCCACTCGGTGATCCTCGGCCGCAGTCTCGGCATTCCGGTGGTCACCGGAGTGCAGGGGCTCATGGAGTCGGTGCGCAGCCGCGATGAGCTCATCCTCGACGGGCATTCGGGGCAGCTGGTACTGCATCCGGACGCCGCCGCCGTGCAGGACTTCGATGATCTGAAGGAGGCCTACGGCGCCTGGGAGCGCGAGATGCTGCGCTTCAAGGACTTTCCCGCCGAGACGCGGGACGGCCGGCGCATCGAACTGCTCGCCAACATCGAGATTCCCGACGAGGTCGAGGCCGCCCGGGATCACGGCGCGGCGGGCGTGGGCCTCTACCGCACCGAGTACCTCTTCCTTACCAGCCCCGACTTCCCCAGCGAGGAGGAGCAGTACCAGGCCTACTCCGGCGTGGTGAGGGCCCTGGCCCCCGAACCGGTGATCCTGCGCAGCGTCGATCTGGGCGGCGACAAGATTCCCAGCTACCTGCGCTTCCCCCGCGAGGAGAATCCCCATCTCGGCTGGCGGGGCATCCGCTACACCCTGAGCATGGAGGACATCTTCCGCACGCAGCTGCGTGCCATCCTGCGGGCCAGCGAGCACGGCGAGCTGCGCCTCATGTTCCCCATGGTCTCCAGCGTGGAGGAGTTGCGTCAGATCCGCGAGATGCTGACCGAGGTGCGTGCCGAACTGAAGGGCGAGGGCCTGCACGCGGGCGAGGATATCCAGATCGGCGTGATGGTGGAGACTCCGGCCGCGGTGGCCATCGCCCACCTGCTCGCCCGGGAAGTGGACTTCCTCAGCATCGGCACCAATGATCTGATCCAGTTCTCCCTGGCCATCGACCGCAACAACAGCCTGGTGTCGGATCTCTACGATCCCTTCCATCCGGCCATACTCCGCCAGATCCGCCGCACCGTAAAGGCGGGTCACGCCGAGAGCAACTGGGTGGGACTCTGCGGCGAGCTGCCCGAGGATCCACTCTTCACCATTCTGCTCATGGGCATCGGTCTGGATGAGATCAGCACCGGTCCCTATCGCATCCCCGAGATCAAGCGCGTGATCCGCTCGATCACCTATGACGGCGCTCGGCAGATCGTGAAGACCGCCTGGAGCGGCACCACCTCGGCCGAGGTGAGGGCCCTGGCCCGGGCCGAGGCCATGGAGCGTTTTCCGGATCTCGCCGAGATGCTGGCCCGCGGGGAGGGTGCCTGATGAAGGTGCTCGACGACGCCTCCCTGCGCGCCCAGGCCGATCCCGGCGACATGCTCGGCAAGACGGCCTCCTTCGGCCCGCAACTCTTCGCGGCCATGGATCTGCCCGCGGGCCTGGCCGGCGCGAAGCCGGGTCGCGTGCTGCTCGGAGGCATGGGGGGCAGCGCCGTGGCGGGACGCATCCTCGCGCCCCTCGTGGAGTTGGTCGCGGGATTGCGAATTCTCGTCGTGGACGGCTACTCCCTCCCGCGAACCCTTCCGGGCGATCTGCTCGTCCTCTCCAGTTACTCGGGACGCACCGAGGAGGTGCTGAGCCTCTTCGAGGAAAGCCGCGATCAGGAGCTGCGGCGCATGGCCATCACTTCCGGAGGCGACCTGGCGGAGCTCGCGCAGGAGGCGGGAATGCCCTTGCTCAGCCTGCCGGAGGGACTGCCTCCACGGGCCGCCCTGCCCTCGGCCTTGGGACGATTGCTCGGCCTCTTCACGGCCTGGGGCATCGAGCTGGGGGAGGAGCACAGCCTTCCCCATGAACTCGAGGCCGACCTGGACGAGGTGCTGGCCACGGCAGGTCCCGAGCTTCCCGCCGAAACGAATCCGGCCAAGCGCATGGCCTTGGCCCTGGGCGACCTGCGCCCGGCGCCGGTGGCCCTGTCTCCATTCTACAGCGGCGTGGCGGGGCGCTTGCGGGCCCAGTTCGAGGAGAACGCGGAGCGTAGCGCCTATTCCTTCGAGCTGCCCGAGCTGCATCACAACAGCTGGATTCCCTGGAGTCTCGACGACGATCCTCCCGGCGTGCCTATCTGGCTCGGGGCCGAGGACGCCCATCCGCGGGTGCTCGAGCGCCGCCGCCTGAGCGAGGCCGCGCTTTCGGACCGGCACATCCCCTTCTTCGATCTGCCGTCGGCGGGTCGAGCGACGCTCAACAGGCTGTTGACAAGCGTCCTCATCGGTGATTTTGTAAGCGTCTATCTGGCGCTGCTGCGCGGGGTCGATCCCACCCGGACCGATCCCCTCGACGCCATGAAGGCGCGCCTGTCCGAGTCTTAAGACAAGGAAAACCAATGAACGCCATCATTCCCGTGGCCGGCGTGGGTACGCGGCTGCGTCCGCACACCTACAGCACGCCCAAGGCCCTGCTGCCCGTGGCCGGCAAGCCGGTGCTCGCGCATATCCTCGACCAGCTCACCGAAGTGGGGCTGGATCGCGTGGTTCTCGTGGTGGGTTACCTGGGCGATCAGATCGTCGATTGGGTGAAGGCCAACTACGACATCCGCGTGGACTTCGTGGAGCAGACCAAACGCGAGGGCCTCGGCCATGCCTTCCTCACGGCCATGGAGGGCGCGCAGATGACCAGTGGCCCCGCGGTGGGCGTGCTGGGCGACACCATCTTCAAGGCCGACCTGGCCGGGCTGGTGAACTCGCCGGGACACGCCATGGGCGTGCGCGCGGTCGAGGATCCCCGGCGTTTCGGCGTGGCGGAAACCGAGGGCGATCGCATCACCAGGTTGGTGGAGAAGCCCGAGGAGCCCAAGAGCAACCTGGTGCTCGTGGGGCTCTACGACTTCGCCGACCTCGAGCCCCTGCACCGCTCCCTGCGCCACATCGTGGACAATGACATCCGCACTCGCGGCGAGTACCAGCTCACCGACGCGCTTCAGCACATGATCGACGTGGGCGAGCATCTCAGCCCCTTCCTCATCGAGGATTGGTTCGACGTGGGCAAGCCGGAGACCTGGCTCGAGACCAATCAGATCCTGCTCAACGGCAGCGAGACGCCGGCCGCGCCCGAGGGCGTGAAACTCGAGGGACCCGTCTTCATCCATCCGGAGGCCCGCGTGGAATCGAGCAGCATCGGTCCCAACGTGAGCATCGGTCCGGGATGCGAGATCCTCGGCAGCACCCTAAGCAACTGTGTCATCGACGAGAACTGCCGCGTGGAATCGAGCAAGCTCACCGATTCCCTGCTCGGCGCCCGCAGCCAGGTGCGCCAGGCCGAAGGACGCCTGGTCCTCGGCAACGAATCCGCCTTCGAGGGCGGCAAACGATAGGAGCCTCCGTGTCCGAACGTCATCTCTTCACCTCCGAGTCCGTCACCGAAGGACATCCCGACAAGGTGGCCGACCAGATCTCCGATGCCATCCTCGACGAGATCCTTCGCCTGGATGAGGACGTCGAGAACGCACGCTGCGCCGCAGAGACCCTGGTGACCACGGGAATGGCCGTGGTGGCCGGCGAGATCACCTGCGAGTGCTATGTGGACATCCCGAAGATCGTGCGCGAGACCCTCGAACGCATCGGCTACACCAGCAGCGAAATGGGCTTCGACTACCACACCTGCGCCGTGCTCACGAGCATAGACCGGCAGTCCGGCGACATCGCCCAGGGCGTGGACCGCGAGAAGCCCGAGGACCAGGGCGCCGGCGACCAGGGCATGATGTTCGGCTACGCCTGCACCGAGACCCCCGAGATGATGCCCCTGCCCATCGTGCTGGCCCATCGCCTCACCCGCCGCCTCACCGATCTACGCAAGAGCGGCAAGCTTCCCAAGGCGCGTCCCGACGGCAAGAGCCAGGTGACGGTGGAGTACGAGGGCAACAAGCCCGTGCGCATCGACGCCGTGGTGGTCTCCACCCAGCACGACGAGGACTGGGACTACGACGAGCTCGTCGCCGAGGTGAAGGAGAATGTCATCCGCCCGGTGCTGGAGGACTGCGGATACCCTTACGAGAACGATACGAACTGGTACGTGAACCCCACGGGCCGATTCGTGGTGGGCGGCCCCCAGGGCGATGCGGGCGTGACGGGCCGGAAGATCATCGTGGACACCTACGGCGGCAAGGGCAGCCACGGAGGCGGCGCCTTCAGCGGCAAGGACCCCTCGAAGGTGGACCGTTCGGCTTCCTACATGGCGCGCTACATCGCCAAGAACATCGTGGCCGCGAAGCTGGCCGAGGAGGCCGAGGTGCAGCTCGCCTATGCCATCGGCAAGCCCGATCCCGTGAGCGTCATGGTGGATACCTTCGGTACAAGCCGGTTCACCGACGCCGAGCTCACCAGCGCCGTACGCGAGATCTTCCCGCTGCGGCCCTACAACATCATCCGGCATCTGGAACTGCTCAGGCCGCAGTTCCAGAAGACCGCCGCCTACGGACACTTCGGTCGCGAGGGCGAAGGATTCCGCTGGGAAGACACCGACAAGGCCGACGAGCTTCGCGCGCACTTCGCGAAGGCCAGCAACCCTGAGGGCGCTCCTGCGGGAGCCCGGGAGGAATAATGGAGATGACTCAGAACTACAAAGTGGCGGACCTGGGATTGGCCGAGGCCGGGCGCAAGCGAATCGAGTGGGCCGAGAGCCGTATGCCCGTGATGATGGCCCTGCGCGAGAAGTACTCCAAGACCCGTCCCTTCGAAGGTCACCGCATCGCCGGATGCCTGCACGTGACCAAGGAGACCGGCGTGCTGGTCGAGACCCTCATCGCCGCCGGCGCAGAAGTGGCCTGGTCGGGATGCAACCCCCTCTCCACCAACGACGAGGTGGCCGCCGCCCTGGCCGCGAACGATGTACCCATCTTCGCCTGGCACGGCATGAACACCGAGGAGTTCTACTGGGCCATCGACCAGTGCCTCGAGGCCGAGCCCACGCTGACCCTTGACGACGGCGCCGACCTCATCTTCAGCGCCCATGCGCGCCACAAGGATCTCTGCACCCGCATCCACGGGGGCACCGAAGAGACCACCACCGGCGTGCACCGGCTGCGGGCCATGGCCAACGACGGTAAGTTGCTCTACCCCGTGGTGGCCGTGAACGACGCGGAGACCAAGTGGGACTTCGACAACGTCTACGGCACCGGCCAGTCCAGCATCGACGGCATTCTGCGCGCCACGAGCATCCTGCTCGCGGGGAAGAAGTTCGTGGTCGCCGGATACGGGCACTGCGGACGCGGCGTGGCCATGCGGGCCCGCGGCATGGGTTCGGAAGTGATCGTCACCGAGGTCAGCCCGACCCAGGCCCTCAAGGCCACCCTCGAGGGTTTCCGGGTGATGCCCATGGACGAGGCCGCGCCCCTGGGCGACGTGTTCATCACGGCCACCGGCATGAAGGACATCATCGTGGATCGTCACTTCAAAACCATGAAGGACGGCGCGGTGGTCTGCAACACGGGCCACTACGACTGCGAGATCAATCTCGAGCAGCTCGAGGCCATCGCCGGCGCGGGAACCGAGATTCGTCCGAACAACGAGGTGCACAAGCTGCCCAGCGGTTCGAACATCTACGTGCTGGCCAAGGGGCGCCTGGTGAATCTGGCCGCGGCCGAGGGACACCCCTCCGAGGTCATGGACATGAGCTTCGCCAACCAGTTCATGAGCCTGCTCTGGATGAGCCGCGAAGGGAAGCAGATGGATCCGCTGGTCCACGACATTCCCGATGAGCAGGATCAGGACATCGCCGCCCTCAAGCTCAAGACCCTGGGCATCGATATCGATACGCTCACGGAAGAGCAGATCAAGTACGCCACGGACTATTCGGCGGGAACCTAGAAAGCTGCCAGCAGTCGGCTGCCAGCTTCCAGCTTCCAGCCGTAAATCACCCCGCTCCTCTGGGGCGGGGTTTTCTCTGGGGGGAGCCGGGCCTAGGTGGTCGGTAGACTAGCGGAGCGAGATGTCAAAACTACTCATGGTCGGCCTCGGCGGTTTCCTCGGCTCGGTGCTTCGATACGGCGCGGGCGAGGTCATCGGCCGCATACCCTGCGCGGCCTGTCCTCCCTTGGGCACCCTCTTCGTGAACGCCCTGGGATGCCTGCTCATCGGACTGCTGGCCGGCCTCGCTGAATCCCGCGGATTCTTCGCCCTGGAGGCCCGACTCTTCCTGCTCATCGGACTCCTGGGAGGATTCACCACCTTCTCCGCTTTCGGTCTCGAATCCTTCGAACTGCTTCGTCTCGGAAACTGGCCCATGGCCCTGGGCAACGTGGCGGCACAGATCTTCGTGGGGCTGGCTGCGGTGTGGGGTGGATTCCTTCTCGCCAAGCTTTTCTAGCTAACCGTTAGTCGCCGGTAGTTGTTAGCGACTCGCCCTGACCATCAAACCGATCCCGACGCTGAGGAAGAGGATGTTCGCCACCCATGCCGCGAGCAGGGGAGGGAGCATCTGCGAATGGCCCAGGGAAAGGCCGAGGCGCAGGAGCAGGATGTAGACGAAGGCCAGGCCCACCGTCCATCCGAAACCGCTGGCCAGGCTGATGCGTCGGCGCGTGGCGCTGAGGGCCGCGCCGAGGATGACGATAATGAAGTTGGCCATGGGATAGCTGGTCTTAATGTGAAGATCCACGAGCATGCGCTCGGCGTTCTCTCCCGAGCGGCTGGCCCTTTCGATGTGACGCTTCAGCTCGTTGTACTCCATGGCCTCGGGTTTCTTCTCTTCGCGCTGGAAGTCTTCCGGCAGAAGCACCGGCCCCGGGAGGAAACTGCTCTCGAAACGCTGGTGGCTTCCCTCGCTGAGGGTGCTGTCGTCCCGGGCGAGCCCTCGACGAACCCCGTCCTTGAGCAGCCAGGTCTCGCCGGTCCACATGGCCTCGGGCGCGGCGGTGAGTTCTAGCAGGCGCGGGCCGTCGAAGCGCATGGCGGCCATGTCCTGGAAGGACTGGCCCGTCACGGAGTAGGTGCCGCCCCAGTAGAGGGTGCCGTCCTCGCCCCGCTTGAGGACCTGCTTGAGCCGATTCTTGTCGCTCTTCTTCCGGCCACCGCGCTCTCCCTCGTCAACGGCCTGCCACTCCTCCAATCGACTGTTGCTGCGGGTCACGATGTAGTCGTTGAAGTGGTAGCTGGCCCAGCTGATGCCCAGCCCCAGGATGAAGACGGGCAGCAGCACCCTCAGCAGGGGACGTCCCGAGGCGAGCATGGCCGTGAGTTCGTTGTCCCGGGAAATGCGCCCGATGGAAAAGAGGGCCGCCAGCAGCATGGACACCGGCATGACCACCATGGCGAAGTAGGGGATCTGATACAGGTAGAGCCTCGCCACCACGTCGGCCGGAGTGCCCCGGTCGATGTAGCCTCCGATCTTCTCGAAGAAGTCGATGATCACGAAGACAACGATGAAGCTGCCCAGGGCGACGATCCAGGACTTGGCGAACTGTCGGAGGACGTAGCGGTCGAGGATCTTCACGACGGCAACCTCCTTCGTCGCTCCATCCATTCGCTCAGGCGCGTGAAGGCCGAGAAGGGCCGCGACTCGCGGTTGGTCCAGAAGAGCAGCCAGGCGCCGAGGACGCTGAGCACGATGTTGGGCATCCACATTGCCATCCAGGGGGGCAGATAGCGACGGTCGGCGAGCTGCTCGCCGCCGGTGATCCAGGCGTAGTATCCCGCGAAGAGCAGGATGGCGAAGGCGATGCCCCAGCCCTTGCCGCTGCGTCCCATCTTGATGGCGATGGGGGCTCCCAGCAGGATGAAGATGAGGCAGGCGAAGGGGATGGAGAACTTCTTGTGGTACTCCACCAGATGACGCCGGGCCTTTCTCTCCACGCTGGCCGTGTTGAGGTTCAGATTGTCGAGTGTGCGCAGAAGGCTCTTCTCGAGCCCCACCTTCTTGGGCGGCGGACGCGACCGGCGCGTGGTCAAGCTGTCATTGGGATCGTCCTTGTAGCCCTTCTCGATGAGCCAAGCGTTGCGCGTGTCGGGCTGCAGCAGCCCGAAGGTGGCCGTGAGGACATCCTTCACCTCTCTGGTCGTGCGCCGGTCGATGTCATCCAGATTCGCTCGGGCCTCGTTCACCTTCTCCGAAAGCATGGCCACGCTCATTTCGCGATCGCCGCGATGCTTGGAGTCGCGGCGCCTCAGCTCGCGGTCCACATCGTCCAGGATGATCTCCATGCGATCGAAGGCGGTGATCTGGAAGAGCTCCGGATCGTCCAGGTTCACGTCGAACTGCTCGCCGTCCAGCAGCTCCATGCGCAGTCGGGAGTCTTCGCCGGGAAGCAGGCGGCCCTGCTCCGCGCTGATCACCTTGGGACCGCCGTGGGGATCCTCTTCGAACAGATAGACACTGTTCATGAGGCCGCTCACGTCGTCCTTCTCGCGCACGTAGATGGAGTAGCCCGGCACGTCGGCGATGAAGCGACCCGCGTCGATGGCCAGGGCGGGTTTCTTCTTGCGGATGTCCCTCAGCAGGTTCTTGAGCTTGTGGTTGCTCTCGGGCAGAAGGTAGTTGCTGAAGAGGAACATGAAGAGGGTCAGGCCCACCGCGGCCCAGAAGGGCGCGAGGATGATTCGATAGAGGCTGGTGCCCCCCGAGCGGAGGGCCGTGATCTCGTTCTCGGCCTCCATCTGGGAGAAGGCGAGCAGGGTCGAGACCAGCACCGCCATTGGTATGGTTAATGCCAATACATGACCGAGACTCAGGACTATGAGTTCAAGCACCACCAGGAGGGGGACGTCGTTGACCAGGAAAAGCTCGAGCAGGTCGACGACGATATCCACCATGAAAATGAAGGTGAGGACACCGAGGCCCAGGAAGAAGGGGCCAAGGTGGCTGCGCAGTATGTAGCGGTCTGACAATCGCATGCGCGTCCTCGTATTGCGTGACAGCATCCTGGGCACTTGCTAACTTAAGGGTCCCCTGCTTGAGGTCACAAGCCATTTCTGACGAGGCTGTGCCTCCCTAAAGAACGGATTTTCAAGGGGGTTCGAGGCAGTAACGGGGAGGGATCCCGTCCCTGAGGAGGGACAGGTCCGTCCTCACGAGGGGACGGTGCGCCCGTCCCGATCGAAGGGTTCGAGATGCTTCACCCCCGGCGGCTGAAAAATCAGGCCCGCTCCGGCCGCGCTTTTCTGCGCCCGGTGCTGGCCCTGATGCTCCTTTCGGCCCTCTCCGCGGCCGCCGAATTCATCCCCATCGACCCGGATCGCGAACAGGGGCTCCTGGCCGCCTGGCAGGATGAGCGCCTCCGCGCCAACGAGAACTGGATCCCCGGCATGCACGAGAGGCACTGGTGGCGCCCCGACACGCGCAGCCGGGCCTGGGCCTCCTACTGGCGCGACAATCTCATCGTGCTTCCCGAAAGCGACTGGGTGGTGTGGATCCGTCGCCCCGCCATCCTCGAGCAGTTCGAGGGCATGAGTGTGGACGACGATCCCTGGGGCCTGGAGGCCGAGGCCATGGGCTTTGGCCCGATCATCCGGGACGGCCTGACCCGAAGCGACTTCCTTCGCCGTCAGGGGCATCGGGAGCGCGTGGAGATTCTCCATGAGCAGACCGCCACCCTGCGGCGTGAGCTGGCCCTTGAGGACGCCCGGGGCAGCCTCATCGACTTCAACATCCCCATTCCCCTGCCCAAGAGCGTGGAGCGCATCGTCGGCCGCGGCGAGAAGAGCAACATCACCGTGACCGGTCGCGAGACCATCAGCTTCGGCGGCGAGACCACCCACAGCAACAAGTTCGTCACCGACGAGTCCGGCCGGGGACAGTCGCTCTTCCCGCGCCTGGAGATGAAGCAGGATCTCTCGGTGAAGCTCAGCGGTACCGTGGGCGAGAAGGTGCACGTGGAGGTGGAGAACAACTCCATGGCCCTGGGCACCGAGGGGCAGAAGATCCGCATCCGCTACGAGGGTCACGAGGACGAGATCATCGACCGCATCGAGATGGGCGACACGCAGCTCAGCCTGCCCTCCAGCGGATTGGTGAGCGCGCCCTCGGGCAACAAGGGGCTCTTCGGCATCAAGGTCGTGGGCAACATGGGACCGCTGGACTTCACGGCCATCGCCTCGAAGCAGGAAGGCGAGACCTCGAGCAAGACCTTCACCAACACCGGGCAGGTCATCCAGAGCGACTACGTCAACGACATCGACTTCCTCGCCAATCAGTTCTTCTACCTGGATCCTCCCGAGTCGGTCTTCGATCCCGGCAGCTTCAAGCCCGATCCCGAACGCCTCAACCTCTTCGTGGAGGACTTCGCGCCGGTGAACGCCCAGGGCGACATCCAGTACGCGGCCGTGGCCATGGCCGACCTGGCCGGAAACGGACTGGACGATGGACCCGACGGGGAGCCCACCGAGGTGAAGTCCTTCCGCCGCCTGGATCCGGAGTACGACTACAAGACCATCAAGGATCCCAACGGCAACTTCGTCGGCGTCTGGCTCAACTATTCCATCGGGGAATCGGACATCCTCGCCGTGAGCTACGTGGCCGTGGACAGCTCGGGCGCCGAGATCATCATCGGCGACATCGACATCAACGAGGCCGAGGGCTGGCTGGCCGAGCATCCCGACACCCTGGAGTTCGAGCTCATCAAACCCGAGGCCTACACGCCCGACTCGCCCACCTGGAACTACATGATGCGCAACATCTACAGCCTGGGCGGGCGGAACATCGACTACAGCACCCTGGAGGTCGAGATCCACCGTGTGTCCACGCGCATCGATCCGTCCTTCCCGGAGGGCTTCCCCCAGTATCCCTACCTGCAGATCTTCGGTCTGGATCAGTTCGGCGCGAGCAACGTGGAGGCCGGTCACGACGGCAAGGTGGACCAGGCCTGGGTGGACACCGAGAACGGTCTGCTCACCCTGCCGGCGGCCCACGCCTTCGATCCGCCGGTGGACGCCGTCTACGCCTGGACGAGCACGGGGGTGGACAGCTTCTACCTCGACCCCGCCGATATCGACCGCAATCCGGATCTCTACAACGTGGAGCATCGCGAACTCAGCCGCGATCCCATCTACAACCGCTTCCAGATCCGCTTCAAGAGCGCGACGGCATCCAGCCGCCTGACCCTGAACGCCTTCGACATCCTGGAGGGCAGCGAGTCGGTGATCCTGGACGGGCGGGAGCTGACGCGGGGCACGGATTATCGCATCGACTACTTCTCCGGCGAGGTGGAGCTCATCGGCGAGGCGGCCAGCCAGCTGAACGTGGACAGCAGCATCTCCATCACCTACCAGTTCCGGCCGCTGGTTGGCGGGGGAAAGAGCAGTCTGTTGGGCGTGCATGGAACCTACAACCTTGGCGACCAGAGCAAGCTTTCCAGCTCCTGGCTCTACGAGTCCAAGCACAGCGGATCCCGCCGCCCGCGTCTGGGAGAGGAGTCCACGCGAAACGTGGTGGGCAACCTGCTCGGCAACTACCAGTCCCAACCCGAATTCCTCACCGACGCGGTGAACCTGCTGCCCCTGGTGGACACCGACGTGGCCAGCACGGTGAGTTTCTCGGGTGAGCTCGCGGTGAGCTTTCCCAATCCGAACATCGACGGCTTCAGCTACCTCGATGATATGGAGGGCGTGGAGGACGCCGACGACCTCAGCATGCATCGAAGCCAGTGGGTGATGAGCTCGGAGCCCCTCGACTTCATCAGCAACCTGGGCGGCATCGACATTCCCACCGAGCCGGCGAACCGGGCCCTGGCCTACTACTGGTTCCATCCCCAGCAGACCACCTTCCGCCGCGACTTCAACCTGAGCCTGCCCGAGCAGGAGGGCAACGAGACGGTGGACGTACTTCGCCTCGAGGTGCCGGTGAACCTGGACCCGGACGACGTGCAGCACTATCCGGCCATCGAAGAGGCCGACCTGGCCAACCAGGCCATCGGCGACGGCATCTGGGCGGGGCTCATGCGCGGCTTCAAGGGCGAGGGACTGGACCTGTCCGAGGCCGAGTATCTCGAGATCTGGGTGAACGACTTCCAGCAGAACGAGGACTTCCGCCTCGGCCGGATCCACTTCGATATGGGCGAGATCGACGAGGACTACTTCAATCCCGAGCTGAACACCTTCGACACCGAGGATCGCTTCAACAAGACGGTCTTCGACGAACTGGAAGAGGACACGGGGCTGGACGGCGCCTTCGACATCAACGAGCCCACGGTGGACGACCTGCCCTGGTCCGATGGCGATGGGGGAGCCGACCCGGCCGGCGACAACTACGATCCCGCGCGGCAGAGCGAGAACTATCCCTACGCCTACTTCAAGGTGAACGGCCAGGAGAGCAACCGCCGCATGGACAGCGAGGATCTCGACGGCGACGAGGGACTGGACCAGCGCAACAACTACTACACCTTCTCGGTGGACCTGTCCGATGTGCCGCTCATCGACATGACCGAGGTCTATCTGGACGAGACCGGCGCGCTTCCCGAGAACAACAAGGCCTGGCGTCTCTATCGCCTGAACCTCGCCGACGCGAAGATCCGCAGCACGGGCACCGACACGCCCGACTGGAGCCGCATCAAGTACTTCCGATTCTGGGTGGAGGGCATGAACCGGCCGGACCAGAATCCGGACATCCCCTTCAACAGCCTCGAGATCGCGTCCATCAAGATCGTGGGCAACCGCTGGAAGAGCCACGGCCTTCAGGACGCCGAGACCGGTATCGCCCTGGAGCTCGCCGAGATCACCCCCGGCGAGGACTTTCGCGTGGAGGTCATCAACACCAAGGACAATGCCAACTTCGACTGGCCCTACGGCACCGAGATCGATCCGGATACCGGGCTGCCCGAGCGCGAGCAGGCCCTCAACTTCGTCTACGAGAATCTGCAGCCCGGTCACCAGGCGCTGATCCGGAAGGATTTCTCATCCCTGAATCTGCTGGCCTACCGGCAGATCTCCTTCTATGCGCACCCCGACACGGCGGCGGCTGGCAACGAGATCTTCTTCCGCGCCGCCTTCGACAGCCTCAACTACTACGAGCTGGCCATGACCGCGCCGGACGAGGGTTGGCGCGAGATGAACATCCAGCTCACCGACTGGACCGACCTCAAGCTGGCGAGCGACGCCGACACGGTGACCGCCCAGGTGAGCGACCTGCTCGTGCCCTCACGGGAGTACACCGTGCGCAAGGTTGGCAATCCCGATCTCAGCCGTGTGAAGTCCATCTTCTTCGGTCTGAAGAACGACGGGGAGCACCCGATCAGCGGTCAGACCTGGCTCAACGACATACGCGTGAAGGACGTGCGGCGGGACGCCGGCTACGCGGGAAAACTCAACGCCTCGGCCAGCCTCGGCGGCGTCCTCACCCTCAGCGCGAACTTCCAGGAGACCGATCCGGAGTTCCGGGGACTCAGGGCCACGCGGGGTTCGGGGGTGACCAACCGAAACTGGAGCGTGAGCGCGTCCACGAAGATGCAGCACTTCGTTCCTCTGGCGGGATACAACCTTCCCGTCTCGGCCAGCTACAGCCGGGGCAAGAGCATTCCCAAGTACGAGACGGGCAGCGACGTTGAGATCACCGACGCGGCCATCCGCGAGGAGCAGGCCAGCGAATCGGTGAGTCAGAAGCTTACGGTGAGCCTGAACCGCAAGTCATCGCGCAACCTCTTCATGCGGATCTTCCTGGACAACCTCAATCTCACGGGTTCGCTTTCCCAGCGGAAGAGCACCAGTCCCCAGCGCATCGAGTTCCAGGAGCAGGTGAGCCACGGCGCCACCTGGCAGGTGAACTTCAAGGAGCGAACCCTGCCCATCTTCAGCTTCTCCCAGTTCCGGTGGGTGCCCAACAGCCTGAGCCTGTCCACGCGCACGGTGCGGAGCTGGCAGAAGTACTGGATCGCCCTGGGCGATCGCTACACGCCCAATCCCGACTCCCGTTCTGGCACCATGACCGACAACGCGAATCTGAGCTGGAATTTCTTCCCGACCCTGAAGACCAGCGTGAACCTGAGCGACAATCGCGATCTGGAGCACGAGAAGGCCTCCAAGACCCAGTGGGGCGGACTCGATCTGAACTTCGGTTTCCAGACGAGCCAGAACCAGAGCTTCTCCCTGGACTACACGCTGCCCTTCTTCCGCAAGTTCAGGCCGAAGTTCACCTTCTCGAGCAACTACAGCGAGTCCTTCCAGAATTTCTCGGGAATCGGTTCCGGGACCACCTCGGTGGGCACCAAGCGGGTGGACAATAACAACTCCATCAACACCGGCTACAATTTCGACGTGGGCGACTGGATCGAGCGCTGGCTCGGAAGCTCCGAAGGCGATCGCACGACGCCGGGCAGTTCGGCCATCCTGCCTCCCGGAGGCACGGGTCCACGAAGACTGCCGCCCCGGGTGCTGGTGCCCGTGGACCCGACCCGAGGTCCCGATCCCAGGCAGCGCCGCCGGGTGAGTCGCCGGTTCGTGGAGGAGCCCGAGGTGTCCATCGCACCCGAAGCGGTGGCCGAGGTCGATACGGTGCAGAGGCGCTTCGAACCGGTGAAGGTCGCCGTGGGCCTGCTGCGTTCCCTGGCGGGACTGAAACCGGTGAAGGTGGATCTCAGTCGATCCCTGAAGACGAGCTACAACAACGTCATCGGACAGCCGGGCATGCTCTACCGCTTCGGTTTCGCCGAGGATCCGCAACTGGCCGGCATCGAGGACAACGAATTGGTCGAGGCCAAGCGAGCCGACAGTCGCAGCGAGACCAAGAACGTGAAGGCCTCCACAGGCATGACCCTGCGGGAGAGTATCCAGCTGTCCACGTCCTTCGACTGGAGTCAGACCCTGCGCACCGGCACGGGCGTGAACACCGACAACAGCACCCGACGCTGGCCCAGCGTCAGTCTCGAGTTCACCGGCGTGGAGAAGTGGCGCATCTGGGGTGACCTCATGGAGAGCAGCTCCATGGGCGTCAGCTACAACAAGAGCAACAGCACCACCAACAACATCGGTTCTGGCTTCAAGACCACCAACGAGACCCTCACCCTCGGACCCAACTGGTCGGTGGGCTGGGCCAACAAGATGCGCACCAACGCCAACGTCACCTGGACGAGAAACACCACCGGACAGGGCACCCAGAACACCCGCAACACCAGCCTGAAGTTCGGCTTCGACTTCTCCCATCACCTCTCCGCACCCGGCGGGGTGAAGATTCCGGGACTCACCTGGCTGCCCGCCTTCAAGAGCCGCCTGGATATCACCACGAACCTCTCCTACACGCGATCCAAGAGCGTGAAGCTCCTCGAAGGAGGATTCGAGGAGCCGCTGTCGGGCACGAGCACCTTGAGCGTGGCACCCGGGGCGAGCTATCAATTCTCCGACAAGCTCACCGGCGGCATGACCCTGAACTTCGGCCGCACCAAGACCGACCTCACCGGCGAGGTGCGAACTTCGGTGGGGCTGACCCTGCGATCCACGCTGATCTTCTAGTCCGGGAAGGAGACCATGAAAGCCCTGATCGTCCTGAGCACCCTGGCCCTGGCCTCCGCGGCCCTGGGGGAGATTCCCGGGTTTTCCGCGGATCGGGCCTGGGGGCACCTCATCACCCAGTGCGAGATGGGCCCTCGCAATCCCGGTTCCGAGGGGCACGAGGCCTGCGGCGATTGGATCGCTGAATCCCTGAAGGGAATGGGCTATCAGGTTGAAATTCATAGCTTTACCATGCCAGACCCCTACTCGGATGGGGAACTCGAGCTGAGCAACTACCGCGCATGGCGAGCGGGGCCCACCGAAGCGCCCCTGGTCTTCGCGGCCCATTGGGACACCCGTCCCCGGGCCGATCTGGAGGAGGACGAATCCCTCCAGGAGCAGCCCATCCTGGGAGCCAACGACGGCGCCAGTGGGGTGGCCGTGCTCATGGAACTGGCCCGGCTCTGCGCCGAGACCCCGCCTCCGCTTCCGGTGGAGTTCCTTTTCTTCGACGGCGAGGACTACGGCCTGGCCGGGCACCGGGAGCACTATCTGCTTGGCTCCACCCGATTTCTGCGGGATCACCCCTCCTACCGACCGCGCCTCCTGGTGCTCCTGGACATGGTGGGAGGGCGGAGCATGAGCATCCCCATGGAGCCCTTCTCCATGGATGCCGCCCCGGGCCAGCTATCGCGTATCTTCGATCTTGCGGAGGCCATGGATCTGCCGGCTTTTCGGCGCGAAATGGGACCCGCGGTCTGGGACGACCACATCCCCTTCATCCGGCGGGGGATCCCGGCGGTGGATCTGGTGGATCTGCGCTTCGACGAGTGGCACACCCTGGCCGACACGCCGGAGGCCTGCTCGCCGGAAAGCCTCGATCAGGTGGGCCGTCTCTGCGCCCGTATGATCTTCGAAACCCCCGTCGTTTGGTAAATTACCCCTTGCGGAGGGGCCTGCGCTGGGCTACTGTATGCGTCGGAAGTGGGTGAAAGCCCACTTTTTTTCTTGTCCGCCCTGATTCCGAGGTCATACATGCCGCGAGGCCTGGACCAACTGCTGCAGGAGGAGGTCCGCGCCGCGGGCTTCGAACTCTATGACTGGTCGCTCAAGCCGGCGGGCAAGCGGGGCCGACTGCTTAGAATCAGCATCCACTCGGACGATGGCGTGAATCTGGATCACTGCGCCGCCGTGAGCCGGGCCCTGGGAAGGGCTCTGGACGCGGAGGAGATCATCGAGGGCCGCTATATTCTCGAGGTTTCCTCGCCGGGCATGGATAGGCCGCTGATCAGGCCGCGGCACTACGAAATCGCCAAGGGGCGCATCGCAAAGGTTCGGCAGAGGCTGGCCGATGGTGGCGGCCGAAGCCTGGAAGGCGAGATCCTGGGCCTGGAGGGATCGGTCCTCGTCCTGAAGGTGGACGAGACGGAAGAGAGGATCCCTCTGGACGACATCGAGAAGGCCCGGCTCGTACCCCAGTTCCCCGGACGCCAGAGGAAGGCGACGGGCCCCACGGGAGGGAAGAAATGAGTGAAGGCTTCTTCGACGCACTGATTCAGATCACGCGGGAGAGGAAGGTCGACCGGGAGACGCTCCTGGAAGCCCTCGCCTTCAGCCTGCGATCGGCAGTGCGTCGCAAGCACGGCAGCGAGGCCGAGGTGGACGTGGACATCTCCCCCGAGAAGGGCGAGATCGAGATCCACCTGGTCAAGCGCGTGGTCACCGAAGAAGACCTCATGAACGAGGACCAGGAGTTCACGGTGGAGGAGGCCGAGGAGTACGTGGACGACCCCGAGGTGGGCGACATTCTCCGCATTCCTCTGGACGTGGCCGAGTTCGGGCGCAACGCCATCCTCATCGCCAAGCAGGTGCTGGTGCAGGGCGTGCGCGACGCCGAGCGCGAGATCGTCTTCAACGAATACAGCGACCGCGTGGGCGAGATCATCACGGGCACCGTGCAGCAGATCGACCGCGGGAGCATCCTGGTGAACCTGGGTCGCACCGAGGCCCTGCTGCCCTGGCGCGAGCAGATCCGTCGCGAGCGATTCCACCAGGGCGAGAGCATCAAGGGTCTGGTGCTGGAAGTGCACCGCGAGAGCAAGGGGCCCCAGATCATCCTGTCGCGGACGCACCCGGATTTCCTGGCGCGCCTCTTCGAGCAGGAGATCCCCGAGGTCTACGAGGGCCTCGTGGAGCTCAAGGCCATCGCCCGGGAGCCGGGCTGGCGCTCCAAGGTCGCGGTGCAGTCCCACGACGACCGCGTCGATCCCGTGGGCGCATGCGTGGGCATGCGCGGCGCGCGGGTCATGGCCATCGTGAAGGAACTGAGCGGCGAGCGCATCGACATCGTGCCCTGGGACGAGGACTCCGCCACCTTCGTGTCCCGCGCCCTTTCTCCGGCCCAGGTCTCGGCCATCAAGGTGACCGGCTGGGAGAACCGCAGCATGCAGGTCATCGTGGAGGACGATCAGCTCTCCCTGGCCATCGGCCGCGAGGGGCAGAACGTGCGCCTGGCCTCCCGCCTTACCGGCTGGAGCCTCGACCTGGTGACCTCCGAGCTGCTGCGCATCCGCACGCGGGCCGAGGAGGAGCATCCCCTGGCCCTGGCCGATCTGGAAGGCGTCAGCGAGAAGCTGGTCGCCACCCTCGGCGAGGCGGGCATCGAATCGGTGGAGCAGCTCATCGCCGCGGGCCTGGACGGCCTGCAGGAGCTGCCGGGCATCGGCGAGAAGAAGGCCGAGAGCCTCATGGAAGGCGCGAGCCTGGCCCTGGAAAGCGTCGAGGCCCTGCGCAAGGAATTCATCGAGCGCGAGCAGGCCGTGCTCGAGGAGGAGCGTGCTCAGCGCGAGCAGCTCTTCAAGGAAGACGAGGAACAGGATGAGGGAGGCGAGGCCGAGGCCGAAGCTCCCGAACCCAGGGATGAGCCCGTCCCCGAATTGACCTTCAGCGAGGTCGAGGAGGACGAAGACGAAGAGGCGGAAGAGGACGAGAAGAAGGACGCGCCCTCCGCCGAGAGCGGGGTCGATGCCTGAGCAGGATCCTCGGGAAGCCCTGCTTCCCTATCTGAACCTCGCCCGAAAGAGCGGGGCTTTAGAGATAGGATTCAGAGCCGTGCGACGCTCCCTGCATCGTGAGCGCTGCAAGCTGATCATCCTGGCCATCGATGCGGGAGAATCGCTCCTGAAGATGGGCCTCGACAAGGTGCCCGTCCTCCGGCTCGTGAATCGAAGCGAGCTGGGCGAATGGTTCGGGCGCAAGGAAGTATCGATACTCGGCATTACCGATCCCCATCTGGCCGAGACCCTTCGGAAGAAGGCGGAGGGATCCGATCCCGGCCCGATTTTTGGGAGGTAGAAGTGGCAAAGAGAATTTATCAGGTGGCTAAGACCCTCGGCGTGAAGGGAGTGGACCTCGTTCACTACCTGCGTGACGAGGGATTCGAGGTCAAGAGCCACATGTCTCCGCTTTCGCCCGAGATGCTCGAGGCGGTGGAGAAGAAGTATGCCTCCCCGAAGAAGGAAGAGAAGAAGGCCGTCAAGAAGACGGCGAAGAAGGCCGCCAAGAAGGCGACGAAGAAGGCCGCCAAGAAGGCGACGAAGAAGGTCGCCAAGAAGGCGACGAAGAAGGTCGCCAAGAAGAAGGACGATGAGGCACCCGCCGAAACGCCCGAAGTCGAGGCCGCGGAGGTCGAGGCGGACGTCGAAGAGAAAAAGCCTGCCGCCAAGAAGACTGCCAAGAAGGTCGCGAAGAAGACCGCCAAGAAGGTGGCCAAGAAGGCCACCAAGGTGGTGAAGGAAGAGGAGCCGGCGCCGGCCGAGGCGGAGGAGCAGGTCGAGGAGACCGCCGCCGAGGAAGCCGCGTCCGCCCCCGAGGAAGTGAAGAAGGAAGAGAAACCCCGGGTCATTCGCTACGCTCCCGGCTTCGGTCCTGACGCCAAGCCACAGCGGCCCCAGCGTCCCGAGAGGCAGGAAGCGCCTCAGCAGGGTGGACAGCCCGGCGGCGACATCGTCAAGGGATTCCAGTTCAAGAGCCAGGGGCGCCGCCCCGGCGGTGCGGGTGGCCCCGGTGGTCGCGGCAACATCGCCAGCGCCCGCGGCGCGGCTCCCGGTGGAGCCTTCGGTCCCGGCAAGCGCCGCAAGAAGAAGAAGAAGGGCTCCGGACTGGACGAGCAGGAGATCGCCAAGAGCGTCCGCCTTACCATGGCCGACGCAGGCGGCAAGACCAAGAAGCGACGTCGCGTGGCGGGAGCCGCCGGTGCGGAGGCCGAGGTCGCGGAGGGCCCCACGCCGCTAAAGGTTCTGCCCCTGTCCACGCTCTTCGAGCTGGCTCAGGCCATGGACGTTCCCGAGACCGACCTCATCGCCACATGCATGCAGAACGGCATGATGGTCACCATCAACCAGCGTCTCGAGAAGGAAGACATCGAACTCATCGCCGCCGAGTACAACTTCGAGGTGGAGTTCCTCAGCGAGTACGGCGAGGACAAGTTCGACGAGGAAGCGGAGATCAGCGACGAGGAGCTGGAAGGGCGTCCTCCTGTGGTCACGGTCATGGGACACGTGGACCACGGTAAGACCAAGCTTCTGGACTACATCCGAAGCGCCAACGTGGTGGACAAGGAAGCCGGCGCCATCACCCAGCATATCGGCGCCTACTCGGTGCAGACTCCCGAGGGTCGCGTCACCTTCCTGGACACTCCGGGTCACGAGGCCTTCAGCGCCATGCGCGCGCGTGGAACCTCGGTGACCGATATCGTCATCCTCATCGTTGCGGCCAACGACTCGGTGATGCCCCAGACCGTGGAGGCCATCGATCACGCCAAGGCGGCCAAGGTGCCCATCATCGTGGCCGTGAACAAGATCGATCTGCCCGAGGCCAATCCCGACAAGGTCAAGCAGGACCTGCTCCAGCACGGCATCACCGTGGAGGAGTTCGGCGGCGACGTGCCCGCGGTGCCCATCTCTGCGAAGCAGGGCATGAACATCGACAAGCTGCTCGAGATCGTGCTTCTGCAGGCGGAGATGCTCGAGCTCAAGGGCGCGCCGACCGTGCACGTGAAGGGCACGGTCATCGAGTCGCGCAAGGATCCCGGCCGGGGCGTCGTGTTCACCGTACTCGTGCAGCAGGGCACCCTGAAGGTCGGCGACCACTTCGCCGTGGGACAGTTCTTCGGCACCGTTCGCGCCATGGTCGACGAGTGGGGACAGAAGGTCGATGAGGTCGGACCCGGCATGCCGGTGGAGATCCTCGGCGCGGGCGGAGTGCCCGAACCCGGCGACAGCTTCATGCAGATGGAGAACGAGCGCGAGGCCCGCGAGCTTTCACTCAAGCGCCAACAGCTCAAGCGCGAGCAGGAGATCCGCTATCAGCGCCACATGACCCTCGACCAGCTCTATTCGCGCATCCAGCAGGGCGAACTGCACGAGCTGAAGCTGATCATCAAGGGCGACGTGGCCGGTTCGGTGGAAGCCATGGCGGACAACTTCCAGAAGATGTCCACCGAAGAGGTGAAGGTGCACGTGATCCGGAAGGCCGTGGGCACCGTCACCGAGAGCGACGTGCTTCTCGCCTCGACCAGCGACGCCATCATTATCGGATTCCATGTGCGCCCCCAGGCGCAGGCGCGGGAACTGGCAAAGCGCGAGGGCGTGGAGATCCGCACCTTCGACATCATCTACGAAGCCGTGGACTCGGTGAAGCTCGCCATGGAGGGCATGCTCACGCCCGACAGCATCGAGAAGATCACCGGCACGGCCGAAGTGCGTGAGCTCTTCCGCGTGCCGAAGATCGGCGTCATCGCCGGCTGCATGGTTCAGGACGGTAAGATCGAGCGGAAGAACGTCATCCGGGTCATCCGCGACGGCGTGGTGGTGAGTACACGCTCCATCTCGAGCCTGAAGCGCTTCAAGGAAGACGCCCGCGCGGTCGAGACCGGATTCGAATGCGGCATCGGCCTGGAGGACTTCCAGGATCTGAAGGTGGGGGACCTCCTCGAGGCCTTCACCATGGAAGAGGTGGCGCGGAAACTCTAGCGCTGGGAGGCACGCCGTGCAGGTGCTCATCCTGAGCCTGGAATTTCGCATCCCCGGATGCCGCGGCCTGAAGGAGCGCCGCGGAATCCTGGAGCCCTTGAAAAAGCGCCTTCGCCGCGATCTCAACCTCTCCGTAAGCGAACTCGAGCCGCGAAACTCGCCCGACCGGGCGCGCCTTGGCATCGCGGCGGTGGTGGAGCATCGGGCGGCGGGCGACGCGCAACTCGAGAAGATTCGATCCCTCGTGGACCGCGAGCACCGATTGGACCTTCTGGAAGAAAACGTGGAATACTGGTAGGACGACCATGGCAGGACACTACAAGAAGCGACTCGAGCAGCAGATCCTGGAAACCCTCACCGAGCTGGTGGCCAGCGAGATCCGCGATCCACGGGTGGAGGACATGGTCTTCACGGCCGTGGAACTCAACCGCGACTTTTCGGTGGCGAAGATCTACTACATGCCGCCCTTGGGGGGAGACGCCTACGAACTGGCCGCGGGGCTTCACAAGAGCGCGGGTTTCCTGCGCGGCGCTCTGGGCCGTAGCCTGAGGCTTCGCGAAGCTCCCGAGTTGCGTTTCGAACAGGACGACAGCCTCGACCGGGTCAATCGTCTGGACGAGGTCATCGAGGAGAATCGGGAAGAGGCCTAGCGATCGTGGAGCGCGTCATCCTCCTGGACAAGCCGGCTGGTCCCACCAGCCATGACATGGTGGACGCTCTCCGCGCGGCCCTGGGTACCCGTCGGGTCGGTCACACCGGCACCCTCGATCCCATGGCCACCGGGCTCCTGGTTCTGCTCACCGGACGGGCGACCCGCCTGGCCGAACTCTTCGGCGATCACGAAAAGCTCTATCACGGCACGGTCACCTTCGGCGCCGCCACCGACACCGACGACGCCGAAGGCAAGGTCATCGCACGTACGGACGATTTCACCCTGGAGAGAAGCGCCGTCGAGGCGGCCCTGGCCGAGCTGGCCGCTCGAACCGAGCAGCGGGCCCCCGCCTTTTCAGCGGTGAAGGTCGACGGCGTTCCCCTCTACAAGCAGGCCCGCAAGGGCAAGGCGGTGGAAGCGCCGGTGCGGAGTGTGCGGATCCACCGACTGGAACTGCTGTCCATGGATGAGAAGAGCGTGCAGATCGAAGTGCTCTGCAGCGCCGGCGCCTATGTTCGCGCCCTGGCCCGGGATCTCGGCGAGATCCTGGGCCTTCCCGCGCACCTCTCCGCCCTGCGCCGTCTGGCCTCGGGGCCCTTCAAGCTGGAAGACGCCGCCGATCTCGCGGAGATCCAGGAGGGGCCGGCCCGGGAGCAGGGCCTGAGCGTCGATGCTGCCCTCGCGCACCTTCCCGTCGCCGTCGTGAGCGAGAGCTATCTGCCTCGACTACGACACGGAACCCAACCGGAAGAAGGCGATCTTTCCGGTCCCGATCCGCTGCCGGCCCTGGGGGCCTGGGTGGCCCTGCGCGACGAGGAGGGATCGCTCCACGCTTTGGCCCGGGTGGAGGACCGCGAGGACGGCCCGAGACTGCGGGTGCGCAAGACCCTGGAGAAGGCCTGATGCGGGTGGCCCTGGAACTCGGGGAACTGGAGCTCGCGTCCCGGGCGATCAGCATAGGCGTTTTCGATGGCGTCCATCGCGGACACCTGCGCATCCTGGAGACCCTGTGCGAGGCCCGCGCCCGAGAGGACGTGGACCGCTCCCTGATCATCAGCTTCGATCCCCATCCCCTGGCCCTGGTGCGTCCAGACGATGCGCCGCGCATGCTCTCGACCATCCCCGAGCGCATCGAGCTGCTCGCGCCACTGGGGGCCGATGAACTGCTCATCCTGCCCTTCACCCCCGAACTGGCCGGCACTCCCTTCGACGTCTTCGCGCGGGAGGTGTTGCTGGAGAAGCTGGGCATGAAGCATCTGGTGGCCGGCTACGATTTCCGCATGGGGCGCGGACGCAGCGGTTCCGCCGAGGACATGGCCGCCCTGGGAGCCGATCACGGCTTCGGCGTGGAGGTGGTGGAGCCCTTCTACCTGGATGGCGAGATCATCAGCAGCACGCGCATCCGGTCCTCGGTGGAAGAGGGGGACATGGAGGCGGCCGCCCATCGCCTGGGACGATCCTTCCGGCTCAGCGGGCGGGTGGTCGAGGGCGACGGCCGGGGGCGTGACATCGGCTTTCCCACGGCCAATCTCGAGGAATTCCCGGTGCAGAAGATCCTGCCACCGGCCGGCGTCTACCGCGCCCGGGCCCGCTGGGAGGGAGGCGAGCCCGTGGAGGGACTCATGAATCTGGGCATGGCTCCCACGCTACGAGGCCGTTTCGTGGCCGAGATGCACCTTTTGGACTTCCAGGGGGACCTTTACGGGAGGCTTCTGGAAGTTGATTTGCTACAACGTTTTAGGCCCGAGCGAAAATTTCCCGACATCGATGCCCTGCGGGAGCAGATCGAAAAAGATCTATCGCGGCTGCGGGAAATACTCGAGTTGGAGGACCGGAAAAACCTCTAAGGACTTAGGTTTTGGGGCTTTACAGCCGATCTGTCCCATGTTAGCTTGCACTCCCCATAGGCGGATGGCACCGGCCGTCTGCCGCCATCGCGACTGCTCGACTTCCAGGAGGAAAGACGATGGCGCTTGATCAAGAATTCAAGCAGAGCATTATCGAGAAGTACCGCCTTCATTCCGAAGACTCCGGCTCGGCCGAAGTGCAGATTGCGCTTTTGACCGAGCGGATCACCCAGCTCACCGAACACTTCAAGATCCACAAGAAGGATCACCACTCCCGTCGCGGGCTCATGAAGCTCGTCGGCCGGCGTCGTCGCCTTCTGGACTACCTGAAGAAGACCAAGCTGGAGACCTACCGTCAGTTGATCCAGGATCTCGGACTCAGAAGGTAAAGGCTAGAAGACTCATTTGGGGAGGAAGGCCCTCCCCAGCCAGGATGGAGAGTTCCATCCGCCCTATCCCTGATGACCCGTCCGGGTCACGGAGGTCTATTCAATATGCACACGAAAGTCAGTTTCGAACTGTCGGGGAATTCCTATGCCCTGGAGACGGGTCAGGTGGCCCGCCAGGCAGGCGGCTCCGTCATGGTCCGCCAGGGCGACACCATGGTCCTCGTCACCGCCGTCGCCGGCCGTGAGGATCCCGACCGCGGTTGGTTCCCGCTCATGGTGGAATACCGCGAGAAGTTCTACGCCGCGGGCAAGATTCCCGGCGGCTTCTTCAAGCGCGAAGCGCGTCCCACCGAAAAAGAGACCCTGACCAGCCGTCTGGTGGATCGTCCCATTCGTCCCCTCTTCCCCGACGGTTTCATGGCCGAGGTCCAGGTGGTCGCCTTCGTCGTCAGCTACGACGGCGTTCACGAGCCCGATACCCTCGCCATCACCGGCGCCAGCGCCGCGCTGAACCTGTCCGACATTCCCTTCGGCGATGTCATCGCCGGCGTGCGCGTGGCGCGCGTGGACGGCGAGTTCAGGGTGAACCCCTCCATGGACGAGGCCCTCGACGGTGACCTGGATATCATCGTGGCCGGCAGCGACAAGGCCATCATGATGGTGGAAGGTTCGGCCCAGGAAGTGCCCGAGCAGACCATGATCGAGGCCATCAACTTCGCCCACGAGCGCATCCGCGAGATCAACGCCGCCCAGCGGGAGCTCTTCGAGAAGGCGGGCTGCAAGGAGAAGCGGAGCTTCGAGGTTCCGGCCATGCCCAAGGGCATCGCCGAGGCCGTGGCCGAAGGCTATGGCGAGGAGCTGAACAAGCTCGGTCGCAACGACAAGAAGAAGGCCCGCGAGGCCGACATGAACGCCCTGAAGGAGCGCGTGGTCACCGAGCTGGCCGAGCGATTCCCCGAGCAGGAGGCCTGGATCGGCAAGGCCTTCGGCGATCTCGAGAAGAAGCTCATGCGCGACATGATCCTCGACGAGTCCGTGCGCGCCGACGGCCGCAAGCTCGAAGAGGTCCGCAACATCGATATCCTTCCCACCTTCCTGCCGCGTTCCCACGGCTCGGCGCTCTTCACCCGCGGTGAGACGCAGGCCATGGTCGCGCTCACACTGGGCACCAGCCGCGACGAGCAGCGCATCGACAGCATCGAGGGCGAGTACTTCAAGCGCTTCCTGCTGCACTACAACTTCCCCGGATTCAGCGTGGGCGAGACCGGCCGCTTCTTCACCGGCCGTCGGGAGATCGGTCATGGCAACCTGGCCGAGCGCGCCCTGCGTCCGCTGATTCCCATGGAGGACGGCTTCCCCTACACCCTGCGTATCGTGAGCGACATCACCGAGTCCAACGGCTCGAGCTCCATGGCGTCGGTCTGCGGCGGTTCGCTGGCCCTCATGGACGGCGGAGTTCCGATCTCGAGTCACGTGGCGGGCGTCGCCATGGGCCTGATCACCGACGGCGAGCGCTACCGCATCCTCACCGACATCCAGGGTCTCGAGGATCATCTCGGCGACATGGACTTCAAGGTGGCCGGTAGCGAGAAGGGCATCACCGCCTTCCAGCTCGACACCAAGATCGAGGGACTGCCCCAGGAGATCATGGAGCAGGCGCTCCAGCAGGCCTACACGGCGCGCATGCACATCCTGGGAGTCATGAAGGAGGCCCTGCCCGAGCCCCGCGCCGAGCTGAGCCCCTACGCTCCGAAGATCACGTCGATCCAGGTGCCCACCGACAAGATCCGCGACATCATCGGCAAGGGCGGCGCCACCATCCGCCGCATCCAGGAGGAGACCGGCGCCACCATCGAGGTGGAGGACGACGGCACCGTGAAGATCGCCGCCGTCGACAAGCAGAGCGGCGATGCGGCCGTGGAGTGGATCGGTTTCCTGACCGCCGAGGCCGAAGTGGGCAAGGTCTACGACGGCAAGGTCAAGGACATCGTGAAGTTCGGCGCCTTCGTCGAGATCCTTCCCGGCAAGGACGGCCTCCTGCACATCTCGGAGATCGCCCACGAGCGCATCGGCCGGGTGGAGGACGTGCTGGCCGTGGGCGACCACGTCCAGGTGAAGGTCATCGAGGTGGACAACCAGGGCAAGGTCCGGCTGAGCCGGAAGGTGCTGCTGGAGTCCGACGCGCCGGCCGAGACACGATAGGACGCGATGAATCCGAGCCATTTCTCGCGGCCAGAAGACAAGAGGAAAGTGGTCCTCCCCGGGGGGACCACTTTGCTTAGCCAGGTGGTGCCCCATGCCCTCTCCGTATCGGTGGGGGTCTGGGTCAAGAGCGGATCCCGTCACGAGGACACCGCCCGCAGGGGCATCACGCATTTCCTGGAGCACATGGTCTTCAAGGGCACCGAGTCGCGCTCGGCCTTCGACATCGCCCTCTCCCTGGAGCGTCTGGGCGGACAGCTCGACGCCTTCACCACCAAGGAACACACCTGCTACAACGCCAGGGTCCTCGCCGAATACTTCGACGAGGCCCTGGACGTTCTGGCCGACATGCTGCTTCGCCCGAAGCTCGAGCCCGAGCTCATCGAGATGGAAAAACGCGTGGTGCTCGAGGAGATCCAGAGCGTCTTCGACGATCCCGACGACTGGATCCACGATCTGGCCAGCGAGGAGATCTTCGGCGAGCATCCCATGGCCCGTCCCATTCTCGGAGACGAGGAGAGCGTGCTCGCCTTCACCCGCGACGATCTTCGCGGGTGGATGGACGAGCGCTACCGGGCGGGACAGGTCGTGGTGGCGGTGGCCGGTCCCCTCGATCACGAGCGGGTTCGGGAAGCGGTGGAGCGGCTGTTCGTGGTGCCATCCGGAGACGTGAAGGCCAACGGCGAGATCCATGCGGCCCAGCCGCAGTTGCGGGTCCGCCACGTGGACCGCGCCCTTCAGCAGCAGCACCTCTGGATCGGCCGTCGTGGAATGAGCCTGTCCGACCCCGATCGCTACGGCATGCTGCTTCTGAACACCATCCTCGGCGGGAGCATGTCCAGCAGACTCTTCCAGAGCATTCGCGAAAAATCTGGACTGGCCTACTCGGTTTTCAGCTATGCTGACTTCGCCAGCGACACCGGCACCCAGGGTACCTACATGGCGGTCTCTCCCTCGCGCAGCGGCGAGGCCATCAACCGCACCCTGGACGAGTTCAGCAAACTGGCCGAGCGATCCTGCGAAGCGGCCGAGATCGACGACGCGCGAATGCAGCTGAAGGGGAATATGATCCTGGCCATGGAAAACATCGGCGCCCGAATGGCGCGACTGGCCAAGAACGAACTGGGCTTCGGCCGCTTCCTGGAGATCCCCGAGATCGTCGAGCGCATCGACGCGGTCACGCCCGAGGAGATTCAGCGATTGGCCGCCGAGTATCTGGATCCGCGAAAGCAGACCCTGGTCACCCTCGGGCCTTCGCCCGACACGGGCCCCCTCGCATGAGCGCCCCAGTCCTTCTGAGCGCCTGCACGAGCGTGCTCTTCGACGCCGACCTTCTCGCGGATGGGCGCAGCGGACTGCCGGGCGGCGATCAGGTGGGACGGGACTGGCGACTCTTCTCTCCCGGCGACACGGCTCGGGTTCCCTCGGGCGCCGGCGATTTCAAATCGATTCTCAGCGGCGATCCCCGTGAGGATGGACTTCCCCTGCTCCAGACCCTGCATCGAGAAGGTCGTCTGGAGGGGACCTTGCTGGTCACGTCCAACGAGAAGCGCATCCGTGTCGCCAGACAGCTGGGCATGGCCGTGCTCGAAGCGGGAGAAGAAGATCTGCTGGAGCAGATCAGTCCCAAGGCGCTGGTGCTCCGCGACACCGCCTCGCTCATCCTGCGGGTCAGGCGCGAGCGCAAGGACCGTTACATGCTCGCGGGCATCAACGGAATCGACAACTCCGGCAAGAGCGGATTCTCCGAAAAACTTGCGGGGAGTCTCGTCGCTCTCGGTCTGGAACCGACCCTGCTTTCCATGGAGAGCTTCACGGCTCCGAAGAAGGCGCGACGCGATCGCGACTACCCGGAAGCGGAGCGCTACTATCGAAAGCACTATGCCATGGATCGTCTGCGCGAGCAGTTCCTGCTTCCCCTTCAGGGCGGCCTGGCGAGTTCGGTGACCTACGATCACTATGATGGCGATCGCGAGCGCGTTACCGAAAAACGAAGCATCTCCCTCAATTCGCGCAGCGCGCTTCTGCTCGACGGTCCCTTCCTTTTTCAGGAAGATCTCTCGGCCTATTTCGACTTCCGGATCTACCTCGTGACCGATTTCGAACGCGCCATCGAAATCGAATTGGAAGGCGTTCCGGAGAAGAAACGCAAGAAGCACGAAGAGCGTTTCGTCAAGTCCCGCCTGGGCGCGCAGTCCCTCTATCTTCGCAAGGAAGCGCCGTGGAAACGCGCGCACCTCGTCATTCGCGGAGTGAACACCGAGCATCCTGTCATCGAAAATGTCGCCGATGAACTTCGAGGCGATGCCGAAAAAGCGATGGCGGTCGAATAGCTGCGAGTGAAAAAAATCCGCTCGATACGAAGAATCTGCTTTACAAGTTTTCCACACTTCCGATAATTCTGAATTCGAAGATGGATTCGTTCCTCTTCGAGAGCAATCCGCTTTCCTACCTAGGAGGATAGGCAATGGCTGTTAAAAAGGCTGTCCGGAAGACTGCCAAGAAAAAGGCCGTCAGAAAGAAGACGGCTAAGAAGGCTGTCCGGAAGACTGCCAAGCGCGCAGTGAAAAAGACCGCGCGCAAGAAGACTGCAAAGAAGGCCGTCCGCAAGAAGGCCGTGAAGAAGAAAGTTGCCAAGAAGAAGACAGCGAAGAAGGCGACTCGCAAGAAGGCCGTGAAGAAGAAGGTTGCCAAGAAGAAGACGGCCAAGAAGGCGACTCGCAAGAAGGCTGTGAAGAAGAAGGTTGCCAAGAAGAAGAAGGTAGCCAAGAAGAAGACGACCAAGAAGAAGGCTGTGAAGAAAAAGAAGGTCGTCAAGAAGAAGGCCAAGAAGAAGGCCGTGAAGAAGAAGAAGGTCGTCAAGAAGAAGGCCAAGAAGAAGGCTGTGAAGAAGAAGAAGGTTGTCAAGAAGAAGACAGCCAAGAGGAAGACGGCCAAAAAGAAGACCGTGAAGAAGGCTGCCAAGAAGAAGGTTGCCCGCAAGACGGTCAAGAGAAAGACCGCGAAGAAGAAGGCGACCCGCAGGAAGAAGTAGCGGCCCGCCATCGCCATCGCTTAGGAGGGGAAGGACGCTTCCCCTCCTTTTTCTATGTTTCCGCATCCCGCGCCCTTTAAGGCCGAGCCGGACCTTGCATTGGGTGGCCGCTTTGCTAAACTGACCGAATTCCCAAGGAGGACAGGCGCATGAAGGACCTCAGTATCGCGAGGATCGGAGAGCACAGCGGCCAGACCGTCACCCTGGAGGGCTGGCTCTACAACCGCAGGGGCAGCAAGAAGCTGCAGTTCCTGCAGCTGCGGGACGGCTCGGGCATCATCCAGGCCGTGGTGGCTCTGGCCGATGTGGGCGAGGAGCTCTTCGAACTGGCAACCGGCCTCAGCCAGGAAACCAGCCTGCGCGTCACCGGCGAGGTGCGCCCAGACGAGCGCGCGCCAAGCGGCTACGAGATGCTGGTCAGCGGCATCGAAGTGGTGAGCGGCAGCGTGGACTATCCCATCTCGCCCAAGGAGCATGGGGTGGACTTCCTGCTGGAGAACCGCCACCTCTGGCTGCGCAGCAGCAAGCAGCACGCCCTCATGCGCATCCGCGGCACCCTCGTCAGCGCCCTGCGGGAATTCTTCGACGGAAACGGCTATCTGCTCGTGGATGCTCCCATCTTCACGCCCAGTTCCGTGGAAGGCACCACGACGCTCTTCGAGGTGGAGTATTTTGGCGACAAGGCCTACCTGACCCAGAGCGGTCAGCTCTACATGGAGGCCGCCGCGGCCGCCCACGGAAAGGTCTACTGCTTCGGACCCACCTTCCGCGCCGAGAAGAGCAAGACCCGCCGGCACCTCACCGAGTTCTGGATGCTGGAACCGGAGATCGCCTTCGCGGATTTGGATGACGTGATGGAGATCGAAGAGCAGATGCTGGAGTTCATCACGGCGAAGGTGCTCGAGAAGCATCGCGACGAGCTGGAGCGGGTGCTCGAGCGGGACTGCGCGCCTCTCGAAAAGGTCAAGGCGCCCTTCCCCCGCGTGCACTACGACGAGGCCGTCGCCATGCTCAAGGAGAAGGGGCAGGACATCGAATGGGGCGCCGATTTCGGCGGCGAGGATGAGACGGTCCTCACCAAGGCCTTCGATCGCCCCATCTTCGTGCACCGTTTTCCGGCGGCCATCAAGGCCTTCTACATGGCGCCGGATCCGGAAGACCCGAAGTACAGTCTTTCGGTGGACTGCCTTGCGCCCGAGGGCTACGGCGAGATCATCGGCGGCGGGCAGCGCGCCGACCAGCTGGACTATCTGGAGGAGCAGATCGCGAGGCACGAGCTTCCGGCCGGTCCCTACCAGTGGTACCTGGATCTGCGCCGCTACGGCAGCTTCCCGCACGCGGGCTTCGGCATCGGCATCGAGCGCACCCTGGCCTGGCTGGCCGGACGCCAGCACATTCGGGAGTGCATACCCTTCCCGAGGATGATGTATCGCATCCAACCCTAGCGTGAGGTGACGCATGCCGCGGCCGATCCAAAGGATCCTTCTCGTTCTGCTCGCCCTGAGCTTCTCCCTGGCCGCTTCGGCCCTGGACGAGCAGGAGGAACTCGTCTTCTTCGCCCGCCTCATGGACGACGGGCTCCATGGGCTGGCCTCCGCGGAAATGGAATCCTTCCTTCAGCGGAATCCCACCCATCCGGAGCGTAGCGAACTGCTCTGGAAGCTGGAACGCTGCTACCTGGAAATGGGACGACCTGCTTCGGCCATGGAAAGGGCCCGATCCTTCGCCCTGGCCGCCCCGGAGGATCCCCGTGCCTGCAGCGCTCTCTTCGACGCCGCCCACGCCGGCGCCCAGGCCGGAATGCTCGGGGAATCCTCGAGCCTCCTCGAAATCCTTCTGCGAGATCACGAGGGCTGCGAGGACTACGGCGAGGCCGTGCTCCTGTCGGCGCGCATCCGGCGGGCCGAGGACGAACGCGCGGCGGCCCATCAGCTGCTGGGCTGGCTCATCGACAACAGCTCCGATCCCGAACTTCTGGGTCGCGCCCTCTACGAGCGGGCCCAACTGAGGGCCGAGGAGGACCCCGAGACCGCTCGCCCCGACTATCTGGCCCTCAAGAGCAATCTGGCCGACCACCCCCTGGCCGGATTCGCCTCCCTGAGTCTGGCTCGCCTGGAACATGAGGAGGCCCGCCCCGATCGGGCCCTGGCCGAACTCGAATGGCTCCTCGCCCGATTCGGGCAGCGCGATCTCGTGGGCCCGGCCCTCTCGCTCAAGGCGGACTGGCTGGAGGAGATCGGACGGCCGATTCAGGCCGCCGCGGCCCTCGAGGATCTGCGCCGCCGCTTTCCCGACCGGGCCGACGAGGTGGACCTCACCCTGCGCGAAGGCCGTCTTCTGCGGGAAGGCGATCGACGGGCCCAGGCCCTGGCCCTTGTTGAAGAGGGGCTCGCGCGGCATCCCGACGATCCTCGGCTGCTTCTCGAGCAGGCGCCCCTGGTGGAGGCGGCCGGCCGCCCCGCGGAGGCCCGGGACATCTGGCGCCGCGTCATCGCCCTGAATCCCGATGGACCTTACGGGCTGAACGCCGCCGCCCGGCTCTTCGAGGGACTGCTCGAGCAGGATCCCCGGGGAGAGGTTCCGGGGCTCGCCGAGATGCTGCTGACGGGCCTGGCCGACGCCTCGGACCGGGCCGAGTGTCTTCTCGACCTCGGACTCTATTATAGAGACAGCGAGCGCAGCGGTCCGGCCGAGCGCAGCTGGGAGGCCATCGAGGCCGAAGACGACCGCAGCGCGGTCTTCCAGGAGTCGCTCTATCTCCGAGCCCTGCTCGCGGAAAGGGAGGGGCGCTGGGCCGAGGCCGAGACCCTGCTCGACCGGCTCCAGCGGGAGTTCGGCGGCAGCGCCTGGGGCCGTCAGGCCCGTGACCGCCTCGACGCCATGCAGCGCTTCAGTCGCGTGGACCTGGAGTCCTCGGTGGAGCGCCTGCTGTCCATCCTGCAGGAGGATCTGCCCGAGCCCGAGCGGAGCTTCGGCGTGGGACACGTGCTGGCCGAGGGACTCAAAGACTTTCCCCGGGCCGCCGAGCACTTCGAGGGCCTGGCTGCGAATCTGGCCAATCCGGCCCTCGCGGCCGAGGCCCGTCTGGAGGCCGGACTGGCCGCGTCGCGGGAGGCCTCGCGTCTGGCTCTCGATGGCGAGAGTCCCGAGGTCGCCTCATGGCGCACGCGGGCCCTGCGACTGCTCGCCGCCGCCCAGAGCGGAGCGCCCATGGCCCTGCAGGAGCGCATCGCCCTGGAGCGCACCCTGCTGGAGGCCGAGCAGATTCCCGAACCCGTGGACCGGCTTCCCCTGCTGGAACTCTTCCTGGAACGCTGGCCCGAATCGCCCCTGGCCTGGGAGATCCATTTCCTTCGGGGCGAAATCCTGCGCAATCTGAGCGAGGGCGGAGGGGGCGAAGGCTCCCTGGCATCCTTCCGTGCCGCACTGGCTGGCGGTCCGCCGCCCGAGCGGGTCTTCGCCGTGCGCCTGGCCCTGGCCCAGGCGGCCCAGGACGCCGAAAACTGGGACCTGGCCCGGCAGCAGTATCAGATTCTCCTGGATGAGGGGGGGCCGCGCTACGAAGGCGTGGAAGCCCGCTACGGGCTCGGCGAGCTGGCCGAGCGCGAGAAGCGCTACGGCGAGGCCCTCGGCCATTTCGAGGCCTATCTCGAGATGGCGCCGGGCAGCCCGCGGGTGCCGCGGGGGCTCATCCATCTGGGTGACTGTCACTTTTTCCTGGCCGAATGGTCCGCGGCCATGGACGCCTACGGTCGGCTCTGGCGCGAGTGGGAGGACAACCCCTTCGCCGACGACGCCGTGTTCCGCTGGTCCCTCAGCGCCGAGCGTCTGGATTCCCGGCAGGATCTGCTCCAGGGCCTGTCCTGGCTGGTGGAGAACGGCTCGGAGCGATTCCGGCGCGAGGCTCACTGGCGATTGTCCAAGCTGCACGCCGAGGACGGCAAGCGGGCCGAGCAGGAAAGCGCCCTGCGGGCCCTGCTCGATATGGGATGGACCGGCCGCTACGCCCTCGACGCGGGTCTTGCCCTCGGCGAGCTTCTGCTCGACGCCGAACGCGGCGTGGAGGCGGGCCAGCTCTGCGATTCCCTGCTGGCCGCCGGACAGCCGGGGGAGGAAGGTCCCCTCATCGAGGCCCGTCGCATCCGCGCCCTGCTTCTGCAGGGACGGGGCGAGGAGGCCCAGCTGGCCTGGGACGCCCTGAATCAGAGCTCGCCGCCCCCCGAATCCGAGAGCGCCGAGGTGCTGCTGGCCTTCGGTCGCTGGCACGGGGACCAGGGGCGCCCCGGCGAGGCGCAGCGTTGGTTCGCCCTCTGCCTGGAGCGTCACGGCGGCAGCGCGGCCGCGGCGGAGGTCGCCTACGAGAACGCCCTGCTGGAGGCCAAGGACGGCCGTCTGCTGCGGGCCCTCGAACTCTTCGACGAGGTGATCGAAAACTACCCCGACACCGAAGCCGCCCGCGAATCGGCCATGCGGGCCGCCGGCATCTACTACAATCGCGGCGATCATGCCGAGGCCAGCGCCCGCTTCGAACGGGCCTATGTCCTCACCGACCGTCCCGATCCCGAACTGCTCTACTTCTCCGCCCTGGCCCTTGAGAAGGCGGGGGAACCGAGGGCCGCCCTGGAGCGCATCCAGCTCCTGCTCATCGAGTATCCCGAAGACGAACGCGTGCCCGAGGCCATGATGAAGGTGGGATACTTCCTCCAGCAGCTAGGCCAGTACGACCGGGCCCTGCTCGCGTATCGCAACGCCGATTTCTTTCAGGACCGCGAGGGCAAGGCTCGACTGCACTTCTGGATCGCCGACTGCCTGGAGGCGGCGGGTGATCTGGAGGAGGCCGGGCCGGCCTTCCTGAAGGTGAACTACCTCTACGCCGATCAGGGCATGTGGGGCGTCACCGCGGGTCTGCGAGCGGCCATGGTCTACGAGAAGCTCGGAGACGTGGATCAGGCGCGCATCCTTTATGAAAAGGTGATCGGAAGTCAGGGGGACAACGACTTCGGTCGTTCCGCGCGGCAGGGACTCGAACGCCTGGAGGGGGGTGTCGATGGCCCGCAGGGCTGATCCCATCCGCGTCATCGGCGCCCGGGAGAACAACCTCAGGAACGTCAGCCTCGATATTCCCCGCTACCGCTTCACTGTGCTCACCGGTCCCAGCGGATCGGGCAAGAGCAGCCTGGCCTTCGACACGCTCTTCGCCGAAGGGCAGCGCCGCTACGTGGAGAGCCTGTCCAGCCAGGCCCGGCAGGTCATCGGAGAGCTCTCCAAACCCGACGTGGATCTCATCGAGGGATTGAGCCCCGCCATCGCGGTGACCCAGCACAGCACCCTGGCCGGTCCGCGATCCACCGTGGGCACCCTCAGCGAGATCGGCGGATTCCTGCGCCTGCTCTACGCCCGCGTGGGCGTGATCGGAGCGGGGGAGGGGGCCTTCCACCTGGACCGTCCCGGCATTCTGGAAAGGCTGGCCGACCTTGGCGAAGGGGCTGCCGTGACCCTGCTCGCGCCGGTGCTCGAGGAACGCAAGGGCGCTCAGAAACGCCTGCTGGAGCGGCTCCGCAAGGCGGGGCTCGTACGCATCCGGCTCAACGGCGAGATGCTCGACCTGGACGAGACGCCCAGCCTGCCCTCCCAGCAGCGTAACAGCGTGGAAGCGGTGGTGGATCGCATCAAGCTGGGCGAGAAATCCCTGCCCCGTCTCAAGCGAGGCCTCGCCCGGGCCCTGGAACTGGGGGCCGGTCGCGTGCGGGTGCTCCACGACGGCGAAGAGTGGACCTTCTCGGAGGCGGGGGCGGAGAACCGTCCCATCTCCGCGCTCTCGCCGGGACTCTTCAGCTTCAACAGCCGCAGCGGAGCCTGCCCCGAGTGCCAGGGTCTGGGCACCCTGCCCCGCCTGCGGGAGGATCTGCTCATCGCCGACGCCTCCCTCAGCCTGGACGGCGGGGCCATCGCCCTGCTCGGAGGCAAGCGCGGAAGCTGGCTGCGGGCCCAGGTGGAGGCCCTGGCCGAGGAACTGGACATCCCCATGGACGTCCCCTGGCGAGAGCTCGACGAAGCGCAGCGAAAGGTGGTGCTTCACGGACGCGAGGGACTGAAGATCCAGGTGGAGACCCGAGCAGGAGGCGGGCGCCGCGGCTTCGAGGGCATCATGCCCTACCTGGAGCGGCGGCACCGGGAAACCTCCAGCGACACCCTGCGCCGTCAGATCGAAAAAGCCATGGGGCGCATCCCCTGTCCGGCATGCGGGGGCGCCCGCCTGGGGCCCGAGCCCCTGCGCGTGAAACTGGGCGGACGCAACTTCGCCGAACTCAGCGCCTTCACCCTGGCTGAACTGGACGCCTTCCTCGCCGAGCTTCGGCTTTCCGGCCCCCGCGGAGAGGTGGCCGGCGAGATCCTGCCGGAGATCCGCAGCCGTCTGGAATTCCTGCGCCGGGTGGGCCTGGGCTACCTGAGCCTGGATCGCGGCGCGGGCAGCCTGTCCGGCGGCGAGAGGCAGAGACTCGCCCTGGCCGAGCAGGTGGGTGCGCAGATGACCGGCGTGCTCTACATCCTGGACGAGCCTTCCATCGGCCTTCATCCCAAAGACCAGCGGGCCCTGCTGGAGACCCTCGAAGCCCTGCGCGACCGCGGCAATACGGTACTGGTGGTGGAGCACGATCGCGAAACCATCGAACGGGCCGACTGGGTGGTGGACCTCGGACCCGGGGCCGGCGAACGCGGGGGACGGGTGGTGGCTCAGGGAACTCCCGACGAGATACGCGCGAACTCCGGAAGCCCCACGGGAAGAGCCCTGGTCGAGGCCGCGGGTCCGCCCCTGGGGGGCGGAAATCAGGGCAACGGATCGGCCCTCGAGATCCGTGGAGCACGTCAGCACAATCTGAAGAACCTCGACCTGAAGATTCCCCTGGGCGTGATCACCTGCGTCACGGGAGTGTCCGGCAGCGGCAAGAGTTCCCTGGTGCACGACGTGCTCTATCGCCACCTGGCCCGGCAGAAGGGCAGTTTCGCTGGGGATCTGGGGCTCTGCGATTCGGTGACGGGCGGCGAGGATCTGGGTGCGGTCATCCACGTGGACCAGGCGCCCATCGGACGCTCGCCGCGGAGCAATCCGGCCACCTACTCGGGAGCCTGGAGCGTGATCCGCGACCATTTCGCCAAGCTGCCGGAAAGCAGACTTCGCGGATACGGTCCTGGGCGATTCAGCTTCAACGTGAAGGGCGGGCGCTGCGAGGCCTGCAAGGGCGACGGCGAGCGCAAGGTCACCCTGCACTTCCTGCCTCCGGCCTTCGTGCCCTGCGAGGTCTGCAGGGGGCGCCGCTTCGGCCGCGAGACTCTCGAGATCCACTTCAAGGGCCGCAATATCGCCGAGGTTCTCGAGATGACCATCGAGCAGGCCCTGGAGCACTTCTCGGAGGTGCCCAAGGTGACCGCGCCCCTGGAGAGCCTGGCCGAAGTGGGGCTCGGATATCTACGCCTGGGGCAGAGCGCGCTCAAGCTCAGCGGCGGCGAGGCACAGCGCCTGAAACTGGCGCGCCAACTGGGTCGCAGGGGCCGTGCGAAGACCCTCTACATCCTCGACGAGCCCAGTACCGGGCTGCATTTCGAGGAGGTTCGCACGCTCATGTCAATCCTGAGGCGGCTGGTTGACAGGGGGCATAGCGTCATTATTATTGAGCACAATCCCGACATCATCCGGGAGGCGGACTACATCGTGGACCTGGGCCCCGAGGGCGGACCGGGGGGCGGCGAGGTGGTGGCCGCCGGGCCGCTGTCCGTCATCCAGTCCTGCGAGGCCAGCCACACCGGCGCCGTTCTCAGGGACTGATCGGGCTCCGGCCCGCGAAGAAAGAAGGAGCCGCCCTGAAAGCCGAAGCCGATTCCCTCAAGAGGACAGCCCTCCACGCCTGGCATCAGGAGCGCGGTGCGCGACTGGTGGATTTCTTCGGATGGCATCTCCCCGTTCAGTATGAAGGACTCCTGGCCGAGCATCGCGCGGTGCGCGAGAAGGCCGGCCTTTTCGATGTGAGCCACATGGGCGAGATCTCCGTGCGAGGCGAAGGCGCCGCCGACGCGGTTCAGGGCCTGGTCACCAATGACATCTCCAAGCTGAAAGACGGCGAGGTCATCTACACCGTGGCCTGTTACGAGAACGGCTGCGCCGTGGACGACCTGCTCGTCTACCGCCTGTTCGCCGATTCCTTCCTGCTGGTGGTCAACGCCTCGAACATCGAGAAGGACTTCGAACACTTCCGCGCGAACCTGGGGGGCGTCGTGGTGAAGAACCTCTCGGAGGACTATGCCCAGATCGCGCTTCAGGGACCGGCCAGTCGAGAGATTCTCTGCGCGGCCCATCCGGAGCTGGCCGGCCGCATCGAGGGCTTGGGCTTCTATACCTTCTTCGAGACCGAAATCGAAGGCGAGACGGTGATCTTCAGCCGCACGGGATACACCGGCGAGCTGGGCTTCGAGATCTACCTGCCGCCGGCCCTGGCCGAGTCCGAAGTGCGCCGCCTCATGGATGCGGGCGAACCCCTGGGCCTGGCTCCCGCCGGTCTGGGTGCCCGCGATCTGTTGCGCTTCGAGGCCAGCTACTGCCTCTACGGCCACGAGCTCGACGAAGAGACCGATCCCTACGAGGCGGGCCTGTCCTGGCTGGTGAAGCCGGACAAGGGCGACTTCCTCGGCCGCGAGGCCCTGCTCTCGCGCAAAGCCGACACCGAGGCCCGACGTCTCATCGGCTTCCGCCTGCCCGGGCGCAAGATCGCCCGCCAGGATTTCCCCATCTATCACGAAGACCGGGAAGTGGGCCGTGTGAGCAGTGGAAGCTTCAGTCCCACCCTGGAGGCCAGCCTGGGCATGGCGCGGGTGGGCCGAGCCTACATGAAGAAGCCGCTGCAGGTGGAGATCCGCGGAGAGCGCATCGACATCGAGCGGGTGAAACTGCCTTTCTACCAGCAACCGGCGCTGAGAGCGTGACCGGAAGGAGTGACGAAGTGAGCGTATATCCGGATGATCTTCGCTACACGAAGGAACACGAGTGGATCCGGGTGGAGGACGGGGTCGCGACCCTGGGCATCACCGACTACGCCCAGGGCGAACTGGGCGACATCATCTTCGTGGAACTTCCCTCGCCGGGCGACAAGCTCAGCCGCGGCGGCGCCTTCGGCACCGTGGAGGCCGTGAAGACGGTGGAGGAAATGTACAGCCCGCTGGACGGAGAGGTACTCGAGGTGAACGCCGAGCTGGAAGCCACGCCCGAACTCGTGAATCAGGAAGCCTACGGCGGCGGCTGGATGATCAAGCTGCGCCTCGAAGACGCAGGGCAGCTCGACGAGCTTCTCGACGCGGCGGCCTATCGCGAATTGATCGGAGAGTGATGCGAGGTTTCATCCCTCACACGGAAGAGGATATCCGCGCCATGCTCGCGGAAGTGGGAGTGGGAAGCCTGGACGATCTTTTCAGCACGGTGCCGGAAGACTGTCGGTGGCAGGGTGAACTGCCTCTGGCACCCGGCACGGGCGAGCACGGTACCCGTCGGCGCATGGAGGAGCTGGCGGGTGCGAACCGTCCGGCGTCCCAGGGACTGTCCTTCATGGGTGGTGGCGTCTACTCCCGCGTGATCCCGGCCCTCACCGGACAGATTCTCGCCCGACCCGAGTTCTACACGGCCTACACGCCCTACCAGCCCGAAGTGAGTCAGGGCACCCTGCAGGCCATCTTCGAATTCCAGACCATGATCGCCCGGCTCACGGGCATGGAGGCGGCCAACGCGTCCATGTACGATGGAGCCAGCGCCCTGGCCGAGGCGGCGCTCCTGGCTGGCGCGGCCACCCGCCGATCCAAGCTCCTGGTGCCCCGCAACCTGCAGCCCAGCTGCCGACGCGTGGTGGACACCTACACGCGGGGCCAGGACTATGTCATCGAGGAGCTGCCCTACGACGCCCGAGGCGAGATCGACGGCGAGGCAATGGAGGCGGCCTTGAACGACGAGATCGCGGCGGTGCTCATCCAGTCGCCCAACTTCTTCGGCGTGCTGGAGGACCTCGAGACCCTGATTCCGCGCATCCAGGCGGCCGGAGCCCTGGCCGTTGTGCACACCGAGCCCAGCAGTCTGGGCATCCTGGAGCCTCCGGGAAGTTTCGGCGCGGACATCGTCACGGGCGAGGGCCAGAGCCTTGGCATCCCCATGAGCTTCGGCGGACCTCTCCTGGGCATCATGGCCGTGGGCAAGAAACAGCTGCGGCGCCTTCCCGGCCGGCTCGTGGGCAGCACCGTGGACGGTTCGGGTCGCGAGGGCTACGTGCTCACCCTGCAGACGCGGGAGCAGCACATCCGTCGCGAGAAGGCCACCAGCAACATCTGCACGAATCAGGGCCTGATGATGCTCGCCGCCACGGTCTACCTGGCCGCCCTGGGCGAGCGGGGGATGACCGAACTGGCCGAGGGCCTGGCCCGCGGCGCCGCGGGTCTGGCCGAGAAGCTGGAAGCCCTGCCCGGCTACGAACTGGCCTTCGCCGGCGACTTCTATCAGGAGTTCGTACTGCGCACGCCGCGTCCCGCCGCCGAGATCCTGGAAGCGGCGAGAGAGCGGAACATCTTCCCCGGCATCGATCTGGCGAGTGACTATCCCGAGTTCGAGGGAAGGGCGCTTCTGATCACCGTGGCCGATCATCACGAGGCGGGCGACTTCGATCGTCTGGCCGAGTTCCTGGGAGGTGTGGCCTCATGAGCACTCTCTTCGGAAAATCGCGTCCCGGACGTCGCGCCTTTCTGCCACCGCCGGCCGCCAGTGCTGCCGAGCCGCGCATCGCCGGAAGTCGCCTGCGCAAGGGAGCGGCCGGTCTGCCCGAGATGGGCGAGCTGGAACTGCTGCGCCACTTCGTGGGCCTCTCCGTGAAGAACCACAGCATCGCCAAGGGTTTCTATCCCCTGGGATCCTGCACCATGAAGTACAATCCCGTGCTCAGCGAGGCCCTGGCGGGGCTCGAGGGATTCACGGGAAGCCATCCCGCCCAGGATCTGCGGGACGCCCAGGGCAACCTGGAACTGCTCTGGCAGCTGCAGGAATCCCTGGCGGCGATCACCGGTCTGCCGGCCGTGGCCCTGCAGTCCGTGGCCGGCGCCCAGGGCGAGTTCGTGGGCATGCTCGTGGCGCGGGCCTATCACGAATCGCGGGGGGAGACGCGCCGGAAGGTGCTCATCCCCGACAGCGCCCACGGCACGAATCCGGCGAGCGTGCGCATGGCCGGGCTCGAAACGGTGACCCTGGCCTCCGGCGAGGACGGCCTGGTGCATCTGGATGCCCTCGACGAGGCCCTCGATGAGGACTGCGCGGCCCTCATGCTCACCAATCCCAACACTCTCGGGCTTTTCGAGGCGGACATCCTCGAGATCAACAAGCGGGTGCACGAGGCCGGCGGACTGATCTACATGGACGGCGCCAACATGAACGCCCTGCTCGGGCGAGTGCGTCCGGGGGACATCGGCTTCGACATCATGCATTTGAACCTGCACAAGACCTTCGCCACGCCTCACGGCGGTGGCGGTCCCGGCGCGGGTCCGGTGGCGGTGCGCGAGGATCTCGAACGCTTCCTGCCCGGGCCGCGGGTCATGAAGACCGAGGAGGGCTTCGACCTCATCCGCTCGGGCGACAGCGTGGGCGAGATGCATGCCTGGTGGGGGAACTTCGGCATCCTGGTTCGGGCCCTGGCCTATATTCTGCGCTACGGCGGGGACGGCCTTGAGGACATCAGCGGCGCCGCCGTGCTGAACGCCAACTACCTGCAGGCCCGCCTGCGGGACGTGCTCGACATCCCCCGCGAGGGGCTCTGCATGCACGAGTTCGTGGCCAGCGGCAAGTTCCTGCGGCCCCACGGGGTTCGCACTCTCGACGTGGCCAAGCGCCTGCTCGATTTCGGCATGCACGCGCCCACGGTCTACTTCCCGCTCATCGTTCCCGAAGCGCTCATGATCGAGCCCACGGAGACCGAGACCCGGGAGGTGCTGGACGAGTTCGTGGACGCCATGAAGCAGATCGTCCGCGAGGCCGAGGAGAATCCCGAGCTGCTCACCAGCGCTCCCCACGACACGCCCGTAGGGCGGCTCGACGAGGCCCATGCGGCCAAGAGCCTCTGCGTCATCGCACCCTGCGGAGCCGAACTGGTGGACATGGAGGTGGGCTCCTGAGCGGAAAAGCCACCTGGCGGCTGATCCTCGATGGGCCTCTCCCCGGGCAGGACAACATGGATCGCGACCTGGCCCTCTTCCGGGAACTGGAGGAGGGCCGCGGTCTACCCGCCCTTCGGCTCTACGCCTGGGACCCCTGGACCGTCTCCCTGGGGCGCCATCAGAAACCCGAGAAGGCCCTGGATCTCGATGCGATGGATCGTCGCGGAATTCCATGGGTGATACGTCCCACTGGCGGTCGGGCCGTCTACCACGCCGCGGAGATCACCTACTGCGTCGCGGCGCCCACCGAAGGCAGCTTCGCGGCGACCCTGGCCGGCACCCACCGCAGCATCGCAGGCGCCCTGCTCCGCTTCTATCGCGGATTGGGCGTCGAGGCTGAACTCACGCGTCCCGCCGTCTCCGCCGAATTGGATCCCCGGAGTCCCGCTCCCTGTTTCGTGGCTCCCGGTCTCGCGGAAATCGAGCTGGGGGGGCGCAAGCTCGCCGGTTCCGCTCAGCTTCGCGGCCAGCGAGCCTTCCTCCAGCACGGCTCCTTGCCTTTGGAAGCAGCCCATCTGGATCTCGCGGGCCTCATTCCAGGGTCGGAGGAGAGCCAGGCCCGGGCGCGAAAGATCCTCGCGGAAAAATCTGCGAGCCTCTCCGATTTCCTCTCGCCTCTTCCCGATCGAAAGGCCCTCTTCGGAGCCCTGGCCGCCGCTTTCGCCGAGGAATTCGCAATCGACTGGCAGCCAGTCGATAGCGTTTAGGCGTCCCTTCCGGCTGGCGGCTGCCAGCTGGTGGCTGGCAGCTCTTAAATCCTTTTCCCTCAACTTCTTCGGCTTAACTCTCATTTCAAAAAGGGGTTGACTCTGCCGTGATGGCGGCACTAAATTGCCAGTGCTCAAGGCTTTCCCCCATCTGATACCCCACTCCGCCGGGACGGCGACCGTCTCCCGGGGGCGACTATGTTCGGAATAGGGGTGCGGGGGTTTTTCTGTCCTGCCAGGACGGATCGCCTGCGCATCGCGACGATGTTAAAAAGGGGTTTCTCATGACCGCACGGGGATTTCTCAGATTGGCCACCATTGTGGCCCTGCTCCTTTCTCCCGCACTAGTCCATGCCCAAGCCGCCATCGGTAGTATCGAGGGAGTCGTCAGCGACGCCGACTCCGGTTCCCCACTTCCATACGCCAACGTGATCGTGGAAGGCACGGACTTCGGTACCATGACGCTGGACGACGGCAGCTACAAGTTGCTGCTGCCCGCCGGCAGCTACACCATCAAGGTCCTCTACATGGGATACGAGGACTATGAAGCCGAAGGTGTGGTGGTGATCGCCGAACAGGCGATCACATTGAACATGGGACTGACGCCAGCGGTGTCCTTGACCGTCGACACCATCATCGTCGAGGGCGAGGAGGCCCTCGTGGACGTGAAGTCCACGGCGGAGCGCAAGAACGTGTCCGAGGACGACCTCAAGAACTTCGCAGTGGACAACGTCGAAGAGGCCATGGCCCTCCAGGCCGGCATCGTCATGCAGGGCGGCGAACTGCACGTCCGCGGCGGACGCTCCGGAGAGGCCACCTTCATGATCGACGGCGTTCCGGTGGACGATCCTCTCGGCGGCCGGGTGGAGGTGTCCAACGTGGCCATCGCCGAGGCGGAGGCGACCATCGGCGGCATGGACGCGGAGTTCGGCAACGCCCAGTCCGCGGTGTTCAACATCGTGACCAAGGAAGGCGGCCCCCAGTTCGAGGGATCCTTCCGCCTCACCACCGACGACTACGGTCGTCAGGACAAGACCTACACCAACTACGACCGTCTCGCCCTGGGAATGGGCGGTCCTCTCCTCTCCCCCAATTTTCGTTGGTATCTCTCGGCCGAGGGCGTCTTCCTGGACGGCGAGAACCTCACCCTCGATCGCCGCGACGAGTACAAGTTCCTGGGCGACTTCATCAAGTTCAAGGAACGCGCTTCCAGCACCCTGAACGTTCAGAACAAGCTCACCTGGCGCGTGAACCCCAAGTTGAAGTTGAACTTCGAGACCAACCTTAACTTCTCGGCCAACGATCCCTACATCGTCAACTGGAACCAGGAAGGCTACGTCAACCGCATCCACATCTTCGAGCGCCTCGAGGCCAGCGGCGCCGAGGGCATCTTCTTCCACGTGATCCGCGGTACCGTGCCCGTGCTTCACGGCCCCTGGTTCGACGAGTACCAGCAGAACAAGCAGCTGCAGGCCCAGGGACTTCCCAACGGATTCCAGAAGGTCCTGGTCAGCTACAAGCCCGCGGGATCCGACGTGGCGGTCATGGAGATCGTCGATGCCATGCGGGTGGCCAGCGCCTGGTCGGGCACCGAGTTCCTGGTGCTCACCGAGGAGCTCTTCGACGGATTCATGGACGGCATCAGCCAGTGGAGCTACGAGCAGAATGACTCCTCGCAGGTCTACTACAACTCCGCCGAGCACACGTCCACGCGTTCGAACTTCACCAACAGCATGAAGTTCGTGGCCAAGCACACCTTGAGCGACGACGTGTTCTACAGCCTCGCGCTCTCACGTTCCGACTTCAACCGCCACACCGACGTGAACGGCAAGGAGCCCTACGAGTACCTCTCCGGCGGACAGTCCGCGCTGCTTCACAACGGCGCCACCGACTCCCGCGTGACCGGCGTGGTCTACTCCACCGATCCGGACAATCCCCTCCTGGCCACGGCCTACGACTATCCGGAGTACGACGACCGTCGCTCCATCAGCTACACCATGAAGTTCGACCTCACCAGCAACCGCTGGAAGGGACACAAGTTCAAGACGGGTACCCTGATCCAGTTCAACGACATGAAGAACGTGTCGATCAACTATCCGGGCGTCACCCGTGACCTGGTGGACGACCTCTCCGGTCGCTACCTCGGCGAGGCCCAGGGGCTCAGCGCCAACAATTTCGAGAACCAGGCGCCACTGGCCTCCTGGTACGCCCAGGACCGCTGGGAATTTCAGGGTCTCGTGGCCAACTTCGGAATGCGCTACGACCTCTTCAGTCCGGGCAACGGCGTCGAGATCCTCATGCGCGCCGAAGGGGTCGATCCGAACATCGACCGCTACAAGCACGCGCTCAGCCCGCGTCTGGGACTGGCCTTCCCGATCACCGACCGGGACGTGTTCCACTTCCACTACGGACGATTCATCCAGGCGCCGGCCAACAACTACCTGTTCCAGACCCAGGATCCCAACTCGGGAATCGGCGTGCTGGGCAACCCCGACCTGAAGCCCGAGATCACCATCTCCTACCAGGCGGGTATCCGGCACCAGTTCTCGGCCAACGTGTCCGGTGACTTCGCGCTGTTCTACAAGGACATCTACGCGCTGATCACCACCACGGCGGTCCAGGACACCATCTCGGGCAACCAGTCCTACCGCTTCATCAACCGGGCCTACGCCTCGGCGCAGGGTATCGAGATGACCCTGTCCCGAGCCTTCTCCGATAACTACGGCGGTCGGATCGCCTACACCTACAGCTTCGCCAACGGTGTGGCCAGTTCGGCACTCTTCGGCGCCAGCGCAGGCGGCCTCACGCACCTGCCCACCCGCGAGCTGCCCTTGAACTGGGACCAGCGTCACAGTCTCGACGTCTCCCTGCGAATCGCGGATCCGGGCAGCTGGGGCGGATCGGTGACCTACAGCTTCGGCTCTGGCTATCCCTGGACGCCGAGCTATCGACAGGTTCGAAGGCAGGACCCGGAACTGGAGAACTCGCGCCGTCTGCCGGCCACCCACAGCCTGACGCTGACCGCGCAGAAGTTCTTCAACATCTGGGGACAGGACCTCACTCTCTTCTTCGACGGACGAAATCTACTGGACCAGGATCAGGTGGGATCGATCAGTCCGGGCATCTGGCCGGGTACGCCCCATGCGCAGATCGCCTACGTGGAATACCTGACTGAAACGGACGATGCGGGCAACCCGCAGTACGGCGGTGCCTTCCTGGCCGACATGGACGGGGACGGCGAGGACGAGTTCCATCCCGTGAACGATCCGCGGGTCTACTACCCGCACCGCATCTTCCGCATCGGCTTCGGATTCGAATTCTAAGCGCCCCATGACGCGAGGAAAGGACTTCTCTATGCAGCTTCCGCGAACTGGCAGGACAGGACTGGCCTTCATGGCATGCCTCGCCCTGGTTCTCACCTGGAGTCCCCAGGCCTCGGCCTACAAGGCTCCTCCTCCGGGAACGGAGTGGAGTCTGCCCGTCTCCGCGGGCATGACTCTGGACGGGAACTTCGTGCACAACGTGGGCGAACTGCAGATGAACATCACCAACTTCGGCGTCTTCGGGTCCTATCCTTCGTGGAGCTGGACCATGTCCGAATCGCCTTCCGCCCAGTGGCCCGCCGGCAGCGGCGTGGAGTATCTCTGGGCGGCCGGGCTCTGGTGCGGCGCCCTGGTCTCGGGTACTCCCTACGTGTCCACCTCCGACGTGGGGCAGTGGGAGTTCCGTCCCGGCACCGAGGAGATCTACACCGTCTACCGCAGTTTCGAAGGCTCCCGAGGCGGCAACCGCCTGCCTTCGCCGGCCGCCGATGACGACGGCGACGGAATGGTGGACGAGGATCCCCTGGACGGATTCGACAACGACGGCGACGGCTCCGTCGACGAGGACTTCGCCGCCATCTCCAACCAGATGTTCACCTGCAGCTACCGGGACTATCTCCCCGAAAGCTACGGCTACTCGCCGGATCACCACCCGCTCAACCTGTTCATCACCCAGCAGAGCTATCAGTGGGAGAATGACCAGGTGGATGACTTCGTGGGCATCGAGTTCACCATCCGCAACGTCGGTGAGCAGACCCTGGAAGATTTCTATCTCGGCTTCTTCGCCGATCCCGACGTGGGTCCCCGTGACATTCCCGCGAACTTCGAGGACGACCTGGTCGACGTGGTCACCGATGTCCGCTGCGTGAAGAAGGGGTCCTTCAACATTCCGGTCTCCTACGCCATGGGCGTGGCCTTCGACGATGACGGCGACGAAGGCCGTACCGAGGGCGAGGTGGGCATCATGTTCATGGGGCACAGCATCGATCCCAGCGGCGAAACCGCGCCGCCCCGGGTTCAGCTGCGCTCCTGGCAGGCCTTCTCGGGTAACGCATCCTTCGAGGAGGGGGGCGACCCTTCCAACGACCGCGAGCGCTACCTGATCATGTCCGCCGAATCCAGCGACCGTCCGCCCATCGTGCCCCGCGACTACCGCATGCTGCTTTCCGCGGGACCCTTCCTCTTCCTGGCCGGCGACAGCCTCACCTTCCAGGTGGCCTACGTGGTGGGCCGCGGTCGTGACGGCCTGCTCGAGAACGCTGCCCAGGCCAAGCTGACCTTCGACGGAAACTGGTTCAACATGGACCAGGACATCGATACGCCGCCCCAGAATCAGCCCTGCGACGAGACCTTCCTCTGGACGGAGCGAGGCATCCTGACCTGGCAGAATCCCTGCGACAGCCTCTCGCCGCCCCTGGAGGTGACCCCCGATCCCTCGACCTGGCAGTGGGTAAACGACGACTGCCTCTTCGAGGATCTGGCCAACCAGCTCTGCGACAACCAGGACATCTGGTGCACCGGCGTGGACGGCAAGGAGACCCAGATCAACTGGCTCTACGGTTCTCCTCCGCCGCCTCCCAACCTTCGCATCTGGCCCACCGAGGGTAAGAACATCCTCTTCTGGGACAACTTCAGCGAACTCGTTCCCGACGTCTCAGAGCTCATCTACGACTTCGAAGGCTATCGCATCTGGCGCGCCGACGGATGGGAGCGTCCCTACGGGTCCTCCGTGGAGAACGGACCGCCCAGCGAGCTATGGGCCCTCTTGGCCGAGTACGACCACGTGAACGGCCTCTCTCCCGACGCGGGACTGGAAGGCGTGCGATATCAGCCCAACGTGGACGCCAACCTCGTGACCTTCTACACCGAGGCGCTCATCTTCAATCCGAACATCGAGTCGGCTCTGGAGTTGCTGCCGCCCACGGGTTACAGCATCGCCGAGGCCGACACGGCCATCGCACTGGCCAAGACGACCCTCGGGTTGCCCGGCGGACGCACCTACTACAAGTACGAGGACGACCGGGTGCACACCGGCATGCACTACTTCTACAGCGTCACTTCCATGGACCATGTGGCCCTCTTCGATGACAACGGGGTCATCACGTCCTACCAGCGCGGACTCAGTGGCGATCCTTCCTCGGGCTTCATGTACACGGTGCCCCAGAGCGCCAGTCAGCCCGCCTGGGATTTCGCGAAGGAACGCATCTACGTTGTGCCCAACCCGGCCACGACCGCGAGCATGGATCCATGGGCCCTGGGACCCAACAACGACGATCCCACCGGCCTGAAGGTCGAGTTCCGCCATCTTCCGGCCGCCAATTGCGAGATCAAGGTCTTCACCCTGGCGGGCGACCTCGTGCAGACCATCGTCCATGACGCCAGTCGCGCCAACGATTCGGGCGACTACGCCAGCACGGGAACGGCCACCTGGGATCTGGTAAGCCGCAACGGCCAGGATGTAGCCAGTGGTATCTACCTCTACACGGTGGAAACCAACTCTGACGATTTCGAGCCCTTCGTGGGCAAGTTCACGGTGATCCGCTGATCGCAGCGATCGCTTGAGTATCGGGACCCCTAGGTCCCGCAGGAGGTCAAAGGTGAAACGAAGCGCGCTTCTCACACTGATCCTGATCGGCGTCCTCGCCAGCGGCGCCCAGGCGGGAGATATCTTTGAAAAGGTCGGCACATTCGCGGGCCAGTTCCTGAAGCTCGGACCGAGCGCCCGCGGCGCGGCCATGGGCAACAGCTTCACGGCCATCGCGGACGATCCCAGTGCCACCTACTGGAATCCCGCCGGTCTCGTGGAGGTGCCGGGGACGGCCATCCACATCGATCACATGGAGTGGCCGGCGGATATCAAGCTGGACTACGTCTCCTACGTGTTCAAGACCAGCTGGGTGCCGGGAACCCTGGGCCTGACCGCTCGCGGCCTGACCATGGATCCGCAGAACGAGCGGACCATCTACCTTCCCGACGGCACCGGTCGCCAGTTCGACGCGGGGGACATGAGCTTCGGCTTCTCCTACGCTCAGTACTTCACCGATCGATTCTCCACGGGCGCCACCATCAACCTGATCCACATGACGCTGGCGGATCGCAAGGTGAACACGGCGACCCTCGACTTCGGTCTGATCTACCGCATCGGCATCCGGGGAATGCGCCTGGGAATGGCCGTGCAGAACATGGGCGGCGAGGTCGACTTCGATTCTCGTCCGGCCAAGATGCCCATCATCTTCAAGGTCGGGCTCGCGGCCACGGCCTTCGATTTCGGCCCGCACTACATGATCGGTTCCATCGAGTTCCAGCATCCCGCCGACAACAAAGAGCGCGCTAATGTCGGCCTGGAGTACTCGTTCAACCGCTTCTTCTTCCTGCGGGGCGGATACAACGCGGGCTACGACGCCAACAAGGCCACCGCCGGCTTCGGCGTCGAGGTGAACACCAGCGAGAACTCCCGGATGTACGTGGACTACGCCTGGGAAGATCTCAGCGAACTGGGCTCGGCTCATCGCTTCAGCGTGAGCTTCACCTACTAGATCTCGGTAGCCGGCCTCGGCCGGCCCATCGCGAAACGGAGCCCCACTCCCGGCAGCGAGAGTGGGGCTTTTTATGGGGAGCAACATGAAGGTCATTCGGATCCTCGCGGCCGCGCTGGCGCTGGTAAGCCTTTGCGGCACGCCCGCCGAGCTTCGGGCGGAGCGGATCCGAGCGGGACTGGCCGAGGGCGAACTGCCCTTCCGCATCCGCTCCTTCTCCTTCCCGGCCGCGGGCGACAGCAGCCGCCTGCTGGTTCTGGCCACCCTTCGCGCCGACCTCATGCACTGGGAGGCCAGCGACAGCCTGCGAGCCGCCCTGGACATCCACTGGGCTCTTCATTCCGGCGGTCGCGTCCACGGCGAGGAGAGCCAATCCCTGCGCTTCTCCAATCCCCTGGACATGCCCCGCATCGAGGGACAGGTTCTCGCCAGCAGCGAGTGGATTCTCGCGCCCGGACACTATCGTCTGGAGTTCCGCGCCGAAGATCCCGGACGCAAGGCGGGATCCATCCTCGGCCTCTTCGGCCACGCCCCCCGCGGACGCTGGTCGGGCCGGCTCGAGGCACGAGACTACGATGACGGCGAACTCTCCGACATTCTGCTCTACACGGTAGGGGCCGACAGCCTCTCGCGTCCCAATCCCTGGTCCAGCTTCATCGAGGGGGATCCCTTCCTCGAACTCTATTCCGTGCTGCGTCCACCGGCCGACGGCGAAGGCTGGTTCAGCCTCGAGGTGGAACTGCTCGAGAGCGGGGGAGAGAGCGTCCTGCAGAGGCGAGGCGGATGGAAGATCGGCGATGCGCCCTTCCCCCTGCGTCTGCGCATGCCCCTGGCCGGGCTGGAGGCGGGGGACTACAACCTGTCCATGAAGACCGGTGGACCGGGCCTGGAGCCCGAGACCGTGCTGGCGGATTTCCAGATCCTTCCCAGCGCTCGGAGTTCGGACGCCCAGCGCCTTTTCGAGGAAGTTCAGGCGCGCCTGCTCTTCAAGGGTGACAGGTATCGTGAGTGGGAGTCCGAACCGCCCGCCGAGCGCATGGACCTGCTGCGCAAGGAGTGGGTGGCCCGCGATCCCGATCCCCGGGAACCCGGCAATCCGCCGCGGGAGGAGTTCATCCGCCGTTTCCGTCGGGCGAGCAGACTCTTCGGAGGATTCCAGCCCGGGCCGCTCACCGATCGCGGCCGCATGCTCATCATGCTGGGCGAACCCGACGAGATACGTGTTGATGTGGTACCCGAGAACAAGGAATCCCTCATCGACGCCGTGACGGAGCTTCACGGCATCGCCGAGGGCAGCGAGATCAATCCCGCTCTGGAGCGCGACCTCGGGCATGTGGGCCTTGGAGGCCCCGGCAGCCCGGGCGTGGAAAGCGAGGCCTTCGAGATGTGGATCTACCGCCTCGGCGGCGATCCGCTGCTTCCGGAGACCCGTTTGGGACTCCGGGAAGTGGACTTGAAATTGATCTTCGTGGACCGGAGGGGGACCGGTGAGTACAGCTTGGAATTCAGCTCCGAGAAGTTTGATTTTTGAAGGGTTTACGCCGATTTCGCGTGGCCTTTTGAAGTTGACAGGAGGGGGGGCGCTCTCTATATTTTGGCGTCCTGAGTCTCCTTTGAAATCCACCACAGGCGAGTGGTTTAGCGGCCGAGAGAACGGGCCGACAAGGGCTCAATGCGGCACAAACCACGCCTTTTCTGACCTGAATGAAGGAGTAGTGTTCGATGAGCATCAGTAAGGCATGCGCTCGGATGATTCTGGTTCTGGGCCTCGCGGGCCTCATGTTTGCGGTTCCCGCGCTCGCTCAGGACGAGGGTGAAACGACCGAGCAGAGCTCGGTCTACTTCCGCATCGCGCCCGGCACCGTCGCCGATGCAGACACGACCGGCATGGCCGCAGCCTATTCCGACTTCTACTCCGAGGGCGGGTTCAACGAGTGGTTCTCCAAGACCCGACTCGGACGCAGCGGCGTCGGTGAGCTCTTCATCAAGGGCGGACGCTTCATGTGGCCGCTGCTCATCTGCGTCATCGTGGGACTCATCTTCATCCTCGAAAGGCTCTGGACCCTGAGCCGCGCGCGCACCAACACGCGCAAGCTCATGTACCAGGTCCAGAAGGCTCTGCGCAGCGAGGGCATCGACGCCGCGACCAAGGTTTGCGAGCGTACCCGCGGTCCCATCGCCGCCATCCTCCACGCCGGTCTTCTCAAGAGCCATCGCGGCCCGGCCGACGTGAAGGAAGCCATCGAGACCGCCGGTTCCATCGAGATGGCCTTCCTGGAGAAGGGTCTCACCGCCATCGCCGCCATCGTGTCGGTGGCGCCCATGCTGGGCTTCCTCGGCACCGTGTCCGGTATGATCAACGCCTTCGAGGCCATCGCGGCCTCCGACCAGGTCAGCGCGAAGCTGGTGGCCTCGGGTATCTCCGAAGCGCTCATCACCACCGCGACGGGTCTGGTCATCGGTATTCCGACCAGTCTGTTCCACTCCTACTTCGTCGGCCAGGTGGACCGCTTCGTGGTGGAGATGGAAGAGACGAGTGCGGAACTGGTCAGCGAACTGGTGGACCTGGGCATCTAAGCTTCGCCGCTTAACGAGGAAACAATGGGACTGCTCAGCAAGAAGAAGAGAAAGGCGCCTCCCGAGGTCTCCATGGCCTCCACGTCGGACATCGCCTTCCTGCTTCTGATCTTCTTCATCGTCAGCACCGTCTTCAATCTGGAGATGGGTCTGACCATGATCCTCCCTAGCGGGCAGACCGAAAGCGCCGCCAAGGTCAGTCGCAAGAATATCCTCGAAGTGAAGGCACACGCCGACAACACGGTGACCATCGAGGGCCTTCCCGTGAAGGTCAGGGAGATCGAGCACATCGTCCGCGATCGACAGGATGCGAATCCCAAGATCGTCGTGGTGATCGAGACGAGTCCAGAGGCCAATTACGGCATCATGGTGGACATCCTCGATGAATTGAAGAAGGCGCAGATTCGCAAGATCTCGCTGAAGATGGGCAAGACCTAGGAGCGACATGGGCGTCATCGGAAGAAAACCCAAGGAAATGCCCAGCGTGCCGACCTCGTCGATGGCCGACATCGCGTTCCTTCTGCTCGTCTTCTTCATGACCACGACCATCTTCAAGCATGAAGAGGGTCTCGAGGTGAATCTGCCTCGTGCCGAGGCGGCCAAGAAGCAGAAGTCCGAAAACCTGGCGAACATCTGGGTGGACAAGGACGGGCGCATCTCCATCAACGACAAGATGGTCTTCCTCTCGGACATCGGGCCCATCATGGCGAAGAAACTGGAAGACAATCCGGCCATCCTCGTGTCCTTCAAGGCCGACAACCGTGTGCGCTACGAGATCATCAACTCCGTTCAGGAAGAGCTCAAGGCCGTCAACGCGGTGCGCGTGAACTTCTCTAGCGATCTGGAAAAGGGCAGGTAAAGGCGAAGCATGGTCATCACCGTCCAACAGCTGATCAAGAGAAAATACCCCAGGCTGCTGCGATGGGCCGGCTTCTTCGCAGTGATCATCATCATCGCGGCCTTCATCTTCACGCCGACCTACACGCCCAATCCCTACAAGCTCAAGGAAGAGGTCTTCGAGATCATCGAGGTGCCCGACGAGATCGAGATCCCGCCGCCGCCCCAAGAGATCGAGATGCCCAAGGTGCGCGTCGAGATCGAGATCTCCGATGAGGCCTCCGACGAAGACACCATCGAGGACACCAGCTTCGACGATATCGAATCCATGCCTCCTCCGCCCTCAAGCACGAGCGGCGGCGGTCCCCAGAAGTTCTTCGCCTTCGATGATCCTCCGAAGCTGACCTTCCAGGCTCCGGTGCGCTACCCCGAAATCGCCCGCGAGGCCGAGATGGAGGGCGTGGTGCAGGTGCTGGTCTACGTGGACGAGCGTGGGAAGGTCTTCGACGCGGTGGTGGTCAGCGCCACGGTGCCCAGGATCCTCCAGGACGAGGCGCTGCGCGCCGCGCGGAAGTGCCGATTCAAGCCCGGCAAGCAGCGCAACGTGCCCGTGAAGACTCAGATCATGATCCCCTTCAACTTCCGAATTCGAGGCGGTTGATCGGGAAGGCCATTCGAGTTATACAGGGGAGCCGCCAGGCTCCCCTCTTTTTTCCGGCTCGCCTCGAAACCGGGGCCATGCGTGTCCGTAGGGGGCGAGGTCTCTTCGAAGCGAGGTTTGCATGTCCCGCACAGTCGCTCCATTCCTGACAGTTTCCCTCCTCCTGCTCGCCCTGGCGGTCCCCGGGCTGGTCCTGGCCCAGGATGCCAAGCCCATGAGCCTGAAGGACTGTATCGAGACGGCGAGGGCCAATTCCCCGTCCCTTCTCAGCGCCGAACAGTCGCTGGCCCTGGCCGGGGAGAACGTCCTGAGCGCCTACGGGGCCTTCCTGCCCCGGTTCAGCGCCGATTTCGGATACGCCCACAGCTATGTGGGGCCCAAGCCCGGTCGACTCTTCTTCGACAACGACACCCAGCAGTACGTGGAGACGCCGGCGACGCTCAGCACGGATTACGAGTCCTATTCCATGGGCATAAGCGGCAGTCTGACCCTCTTCGCGGGATTCGCCAATGTGGCGGGTCTGTCGGCGAGCAAATGGGAGCAGAAGGCCGCCCGCTCCGATCTGGACGCCACCGTGTCCGCCCTCGATCAGTTGGTCATCAAGGCCTATTACGAGGTCTTCCGGGCCCAGAAGATCGTGGAACTCAACCAGGGCAGTCTGGATGTGAGCCGCGAGAGCTTCGCCCAGGTGCGCCGGGCCTTCATGATGGGAGCCGTGGCACGCAGCGACACCCTTCAGGCCAGCGTGAATCTGGCCGAATCGCGTCTGGCACTGCTCGAGTCGGAGAGCGCATTGGATATAGCCATGCTCAATCTGACCACCGCCCTGGGCATCGAGCCCTTCACGCGCATCCGGGTGGATGTGCTCGAGAACATCGAGTTCGCGAATCTCGACTGCGATGAGGTCATGCAGGCCGCCTTCGACTCGAATCCCGAGTTGCAGTCCTCGCGGGCCCGACTGGAAGCCTCGGGCGCGACCCTGAGGCAGGCCAAGAGCGGCCTGTGGCCAAGCGTGAGCGCTGGCTACCGTTACTCCTGGGGTGACCTCGATCCGCCGGAAGGATTCACCACATTCTTCGATGAGAACTACAACTACAGCTTCTCGGTCGGTATCAACATTCCCATCTTCGACGGCTTCCGAACCCGTCAGGGCATTTCCCAGGCACGCGTGGGCAAGCGGCTCGGCGAGTACGGCCTGGAAGAGCAGGAACGGGCTCTCACCCAGACCATCGAGTCGCTGCTGGTGACCCTGGAGAATTCGCGGCAGCGGGTGGAACTGGCCCGAAGCACCATCACCCTGGCGGCCGAAGAACTGCGCCAGGCCCGCGAACGTTATCGCGTGGGTGCGGCCACGCTCCTCGAAGTGAGCGAGGCCGAGGTGTCCCTGGCCAGGGCGCGCTCCAGCGAAATCGACGGCATGACCGCTTATCTCTCGGCCTTGGCCGATCTGGAAAGCAGCACTGGCATGAAGCTCGCGGGAGGCATTCAGTGATCCAGGTCAGATCCCTCAGCAAGATCTACCAGGTGGGCGACCACGAGGTCCGCGCCCTGGATGGCGTGGATCTCGATATCGAGAACAACGAGTATCTGGCCATCATGGGGCCCTCGGGCTCCGGCAAGTCCACACTCATGAACATCCTGGGATGCCTGGACACGCCCAGCAAGGGCAGCTACGAGCTGGCCGACCAGCGGGTCTCCGACCTCAGCGACGATGAGCTGGCTCGGATCCGCAATCGCGAGATCGGCTTCGTCTTCCAGACCTTCAACCTGCTGCCCCGCGCGGACGTCTTCCACAACGTGGAACTTCCCCTCATCTACAGCGGCCTGCCGGGGGCGGAACGACGACGCCGGGTGGAGAAGGCCATCGAGTCGGTGGGACTCACCGACCGTATCCGTCACAAGCCCAACGAGCTTTCGGGCGGACAGCGCCAGCGCGTGGCCGTGGCCAGAGCCCTGGTGAACGAGCCGTCCATCATCCTTGCCGACGAGCCCACGGGCAACCTGGACAGCCGCACCGGCGAGGAGATCATGTCCCTCTTCGACGATCTTCACGTCCAGGGACAGACGGTCATCCTCGTGACCCACGAGTCCTTCATCGCCGAGCACGCCCATCGAACCATCCGCCTGCTCGACGGTAAGATCGAGAGTGACAAGCGCCGCAACTAGCAAGACTCAGCCATCGCTTGCGGGATCGGGGGAGCTGATTCTATACTCCGCTACTCGCGAAAGGACGGCATGAACAGAGTCGCGGCACTTTCGATCCTCTCCCTGCTTCTGGCCGGCACGGCCTTCGCGGCCCGGCCCGAACCCCTTCCTCACGGCGCGCGTCTGGATCCTCACCTGGAATTTCACGAGGACGACTCGGCCGTCCTCACACTCAAGATCAGCATTCCGGTGACCCATCTGGTCTTCCGCAAGGATGGCGACAGGTACCGCGCATCCCTGCGCACGGCCGTGACCCTGCGCGATCGGGAGAGCGATCGCGAACAGAACGCCGTCTTCCGCGAAGATCTGCTGCGCGACAGTTTCGAGGCCGCGCGGGATCCGGAAGGGCTCTTCGAGGCCCAATACGAACTCGAGATCCTCTCGGGCGATCTCGAGGTGGATGTGCTCATCTACGGCCGGGGGCCCTACCTGCCCTGGAAGGAGAGCTTTCCGCTGGATCTGCCCACGCCCGGCAGCCGCGGCTTCTTCCTGCAGGGGCCGCGATTCGAACCCGTCGAGCGAAAGACCAGTACGCCGCCCTTCGGATTCCACGATCCCTGGAACATCCCAGACCGTCGCAGCCTCTTTCAGGACGGTTTCGCCCGGCGCCTGGGCATCTACGCCGAACTGAAGGTCTGGGAGCCCAGCGATTCACTGGAGGTCCTGCTCAGGCTGGAGGAGCGGGACGGGCATCTCGTGCACTACGAGCGGCGCGTGCTCTCCGGCCACGCGGGAAGCCGGCAGCTGCGCTTCACCGTGCCGCTGGAAGATCTGTCCATGGGACCCCACCGCCTGCGCCTGAGCGTGCTGCGGGAGGGGGAGTCCCAGGAAGTGCAGGGGCGGCTCGAGATGGGGCTCGGTCCCGTGGCCTTCGGCCGCGACTGGGGCCTCACCCTCGATCTGCTCGCCCATCTGGCCGATCCCCAGGAGCTCGAGCTCATGGAGGCCGCCGAAGCCGATCGGCGTCATGGCGTTTTTCTGGAATTCTGGGAGCGTCGAGACACGGAACACGGCGAGGGCAACCCCGCCATGGAGACCTTCTTCCGGGATCTCGACTACGTGGGCCGAAACTTCGGCACGCCCTGGACCCCGGGTTGGCGCAGCGACCGCGGTCGAATCTATCTGGAGTACGGTCCGCCGACCCAGGTGGATGAACTCGGCGAGGACGCCAGCTTCCGGGCCCGAGAGATCTGGAGCTACGCGAACGGCATGATCTTCGTCTTCGAGGATCGCCACGGACAGGGCGACTTCGAACTGGTGGAGAGGTGGAGCCAGTGAGGCGCTGGTTGCCGCTGGCCATCATTCTCCTCGTCGCCTGTGCACGCCCGGGTCCAGATCCCACCACCTTCCGCGCCTATCTCGGCGAGGAGCCCCAGAACCTGGATCCCGCCTTCGCGGTGGACGTGGCCTCCGGTACCCTGGTCTCGCTCATCTACCCGGGGCTCTTCCGTTTCGACGAGGAGGGTCGTGCCCACCCCGATCTGGTGAGTTCCTGGAATCTGGACGCCACCGCCACCCGCTACAGCTTCCTCCTCCGTACCGATCGGGTTTTCGACGACGGCTCTCCTGCCGACGCCCACGCGGTGGAGGCCTGTTTTCGCCGCCTGCTGGATCCGGCCCAGCCCTCGCCGCGACGCTGGGTGCTGTCCAATCTCCTCGGCGCAGGAGCCTTCATGGAGGGCCGCAGCCGCGATCTGCCGGGCTTGGAGGTGGAGAACGACAGTCTTCTCCATATCACCCTCCAGGAGCCCTTCAGTCCCTTTCTGGGGCTTCTGGCCATGCCGGCGGCCCGCATCTGCCCTCTGGACGACAACATGCAGCCCGCGCGGCGAGGGCGCCTGCCGGTGGCCGGGGGACCCTGGCGGCTGGTGGAGTGGAAACGCGGCGATCGATTTCTGCTCGAGCGGCGGGATGAGGCACAGACCGGGTCTTTCCAGAATCTCTCGTTCCGGGTGATCCCCCAGCCCTTCACGGCCGTGGCCGAGTTCGAGGTAGGGGGGCTCGATCTGCTCACCCTTCCCCAGGCCGAAATCGATCACTGGATGAACGGTCCCCTGGCCGAAAGCATCCTGAAGCGCGAGGAGCTTTCGGTGACCTACCTGGGGCTCAACACACGCAAGCCGCCCCTGGACGATCTTCGCGTCCGGCAGGCTCTCAACTGGGCCGTGGACCAGGACGCCCTGCTCCGTACGCTGCGGGGAGCCTCGGCACAGGCCTCCTACGGTCCGGTGCCGCCCTCGCTTCGGGGCCGCGATCCCTCGGAGCGCTTCCGCTACGATCCCGATCGTGCGCGGGCCCTGCTGGCCGAGGCCGGACTGCCGGATGGTTTCGAGATGGAGATATGGCAGAAGGAAAACCCCGAGGTCAGCCGGCTCCTGGAGGCGGTGCAGGCCTACCTGGTGGAGGTGGGGGTGAGGGTGAAGATCGTGGTGCGCGATTGGGGCGCCTTCAAGGATGCGGTCAGCAGCGGCGCCGCCGATGCTTTCGTCATGGACTGGCTGGCCGACTATCCCGACGCCGAGAACTTCCTCGTGCCCACATTCCACTCGTCCAACAAGGGGGGCGGCGGCAATCGCGCCGCCTTCGACGACGAGTACGTGGACCTGCTGCTGGACGAACTTCGGCGCCTGCCCGATGGCCCGTCCCGGGACGATCTCGTGGACCGGCTCAACGAGGTCATCTACACCAAGGCGCCCTGGATCTGGCTCTGGCATCCGGTGAGCCTTCAGGTTCTGCGATCGGGGGTCGAGGGCTATCGCCCCTCGCTGATCTTCAACGGACAGGACTACCTCGAACTGAGACATGCCGAAACTGATCGTCCGTAGACTGCTGGGGGCCCTGCCCGTGCTGCTCGGGGTGACCTTCCTGAGCTTCCTGCTGCTCTACGTGGTGCCGGGCGATCCGGTGCAGGCCGTGGCCGGCGAGCGCTACGACGAAGCGGTGCTCGCCGAGATGCGGGCCGAGCTTCACCTGGACGATCCCCTCTGGCTGCGATACGGCCGCTTCCTCGGCGACCTGGCGCGCGGCGACCTCGGGCGCTCCTACGTCACCCGCGAGCCGGTGAGCGAGCGCATCGCCGAGACCTTCCCCAAGACCCTGGCCCTGGCCGCGGCCGCCATGACCCTGGCGGTGATCATGGGCCTGAGCCTGGGCGTTCTGGCCGCGGCCCGTCCGGGCTCCTGGGTCGACCGCGCCGCCATGGCCCTGGCATCCCTGGGCATCTCGGTGCCCGTGTTCTGGATGGGCATGCTGCTCATCTACTTCTTCTCCCTGCAGCTTCGGCTGCTCCCGCCCTCGGGCTACGGCGGCTGGTCGCCCCGCTTTCTCGTGCTTCCGGCCCTCACCCTGGCCGGCGCTTCGGCGGCCATGATCGCCCGCATGACCCGCGCCAGCCTGCTCGAGGTGTTGGGCGAGGACTACATCCGCACGGCCCGCGCCAAGGGACTGAGCGGCTGGAAGGTCCTGATGGTCCACGCCCTGCGCAACGCGCTGCTGCCCGTGGTGACCGTGATCGGCAACGACTTCGGCAGCTACCTGGGTGGCGCGGTGCTCACCGAGAAGATCTTCGCCTGGCCGGGCCTGGGACGATACACCCTCGACGCCGTGGCCAGTCGCGACCTGCCGGCCATCCAGGGTGCGGTGCTGGTGATGGCCCTGGCCTTCGTGCTGGTGAACCTGCTCGTGGACCTGTCCTATGCATGGATCGACCCCCGTGTGCGAAGGGGGCGCCCGTGAGAGCCCTGGCCCGATCGACCACCTTCTGGACCGGCGGCGGCCTGGTCACGCTCTTCGTCCTGGCGGCTCTGGCTGGTCCTCTGCTCTATGCCGCCGATCCCCTGTCCACCGATTCGGGAAGGCTTCTCCTCGAGCCGGGAGGCGGTGCTCCCCTGGGCACCGACGCCCTGGGGCGCGACCTGCTCGCCCGGGTGCTGGTGGGGGCGCGGGTGTCCCTCAGCGTGGGGGTGCTGTCGCGGCTCATCGCCCTGATCCTTGGAGGACTGGCCGGCCTCGTGGCGGGCTACTACGGCGGGCGGATCGATTCGGTGATCATGCGCCTGGCCGACCTCACCCTCGCCTTCCCGGCCCTGCTCCTGCTCATCGCCGTGGTGGCGGCCTTCGGCCCCAGCCTCTTCACCCTCTTCCTGGCCCTGGGAGTGCTGGGATGGGCCCCCGTGGCGCGGGTGATCCGCAGTCGCGTGCTTCTGCTGCGGCGCCTGGAATATGTGGAGGCGGCTCACGCCACCGGCGCGGGAACCGGGCGCATCCTCTTCCTGCACGTTCTTCCGGGATGCACGGGCACTTTCCTGGTACTCTTCAGCATGGGACTGGCCACGGCCATCATCGCCGAGGGAAGCCTGAGCTTCCTGGGCCTCGGGGCCCAGCCGCCCACTGCCAGCTGGGGCACGCTGATCCGTGACGGCTTCGGCTACCTGCGCACGGCACCCTGGCTCACCCTCGTGCCCGGGGCCGTCATGGCCCTGGCCGTGCTAGGCTTCAACCTGCTGGGCGATGCCCTGCGCGACTGGGCCGATCCTCGGGGACTTCCCGGAAGGAGCCGCTGATGAAGATCTGCGTCATATGTACAACCAGCAGTGCCCTGCGCGCCGAGCCGAGCCACGGTGCGGAGCAGATCAGCCGCCTGCTCCTCGGCGAGTCCTTCCGCAAGATCAGGGAGGCGGACGAGGGGCGATGGATCTACGGCGCCGGTCCCGACGACTACGAGGGATGGATTCGCAACTGGCATCTTCAGGAAGTCGATGAGGAATTCAGAGGGGATCGCACGGTGGTGACGCGCTGGAGCCGCGCCCTGAGCGAAGCCGGAGAAGCCGCAGAGATCCTGCTCGACCTGTCCTTCGGTACCCAGCTGGCGCTCACGGGACGGGAAGAGTCGGGCTACCTGCCCTGGACCCTGCCGGATGGACGCCGCGTCTGGACTCCCTCCGCTGACCTGGAGCCCATCGGAGGCGGCGTGGATGATCTCATCGCCCGTGGAAGAAAGCTTCTGGGTATCCCCTACGAATGGGGCGGTCGGTGCAGCGGCGGACTGGATTGCAGCGGATTCATGCAATTGCTTTTCGCCACGATCGGCATCGCACTGCCTCGGGATGCCTGGCAACAGGCCGAGGAGGGGGAGCCTCTTCCCCTGGATGAGGTGGACGCATGGCTTCCCGGCGACCTGCTTTTCTACGGTCCCGAGCGGGTCGAGCACGTGGGGCTCTGGCTGGGGAACGACAACCTGCTTCACGCCAGCGGATCGGTAAGAATCGAAGGCCTGGAGCAGGGCGGGCGTTTGCCCGGCACCGACCGTCCCCTTCCGGCGGCCTGCCGTCGCCTGCTCCCGCTGCCCTAGTCACGGAAACGCCCTTTTCGCAAGCCCTTGTGCCACAGTAAAAAACAAAGGTCCCATGGTTGTTATCTCTGTAACAAATCGGCTCTTCATGAGCGCTTTTTAGATTGACAGTCTTTTAGGCCTCGAATACCTTGCACGCGGCTCGAATCGCTGGCTAGGCACCTCGGCATGAACCGGGGCGAGCCCGGCCGACTCGTTCCGAGGACGCCCGAGGGTCGGGCCTGATATTCGAGCCTGGGGGTGAGAGAACAGGATACGCATTCGAATCCAGCTCCCCCAAAAATGAGAGACGGGTTCCACCTGATCAGGAGGTCGATTGTGTCTCGATTTACTCGTTTTGTGTTCGTCATGGCGGCTCTTCTGCTGATGACCAGCAGCGCCTTCGCCTATGACGTGCGTCTGATGACCCTCGGCGGCGTTCCTTACTGGAAAGACGCCGGGGACGTTAACATGTGGTATGGCGAGATCGCCAACTACGGTGACATGCTTTGGATGAACTTCGACGGCGGCTTCAACGGCAGTGAGCTGAACCTTGCCAAGAACGAAGATACCTTCGGCACCTACTTCCTCAGCATCGGCGGCGACGTCGGTGAGAAGGTAGGACTTGGCTACGGTTACTCGCTGGACGTCGTCACTCTGGGCTTCTTCTTCCAGATGTACGAGAACAACGCCGATGACGAGTCCGTCTACGACTTCGGCGCCGGTCTTGACTACGACATGGATGAAACGAACATCGATTTCAGCTTCATGTACGGCAAGAGCGGTGACGACAGTGACATGGGCTTCGGCGTTCGCGCGTTCTACCCCTGGAAGGATGGCGTGGAAGTCATTCCCGCGTTCATGTACAGCAGTGCCAGCTTCGGTGATAACGAAGCTTCGAGCATGGCCTTCGGTCTCGGCTTCGCCTACACGGTGAATGACGACAACACCCTGATCCTGGGCTTCGACTACATGAACTCCACCGCCACCATCGCGGATGTGGATTACGACGAAACCGTCATGCCCGGCTTCTACGTGGGCATGGAGCACGACGTCAACGATTGGCTGA
>CAYPGS010000006.1:0-126950 GCA_964410395.1 uncultured bacterium | reverse complement strand
ACCCTGATACCGAGGAAAGTCTACTGGGTGTTTTCGTACTCTCCGAGAACGAAGGCCCAGAACCTGGCCAGTGGGTTCCCGCAATTCCTGTCGATTCATCCATAGATCACCCCTTTGCTGGTTGCTATGCGAGTGATTTACCGGGAGAAGTCTTCATCTCTACACTCCCAGAGGAATGGGAGTTCGGGGATATCTTGCTTGAAGTAGTAATCTCAGGAGGAGTTACTAATGCTGAGGAATCGTCATTTTCAGCGGTCAAGAGTTTGTACTAGGACGTTATTCGTTGCAGCTCTGGCATGCTTGACAATCACCGTGAGCAGTTCCCTAGCAAGCGGCCATGAAGATGTTTTTGCGCTTGTTCCAACCCTGTTCACATGTGAGTTGGGAAGCAATGTCGCACTCGTCGAGATTCCTCTTCGATCCTGTGAGGACTCTGCTCAGCTCAGTTTCGTTGGAATCGCCCCGGTCTTCGGCGGTGCTTCAGGAGCCCAGGTGGGGGCTATTGAGTGCCAGGTTCTAGTTTCCGATGATCCCTCCTTCAGCATCTACCATTTGCCGGTTTCACCGGAGCACGTCATCAGTCGCTTGGGATTCCAAGTCTCGGAAAATAGTCTCTTGATCGACATCACGGAGGACGCCAGAAGCATCGCCGACTGCGGTCAGACCCTTTATGCGATAGTTGGCTCACTATCTGAGGGCGCTATCGGAATCTGCGATCCCGACCTTAGCGGACAGGGCTCGGAGTGGATGGCAAGGGTCGTTTACAAGCAGTAGCGCAACGCCCTGGAATCCCAATTTCTTCCGATCCGTAGGCTGGCCATCCTAGCTGCAAAAACTTCTAGACAGATTTCCATAAAGCGTGGATATCTTTCACCTTGGAGGTGAGAGAAAATGTCCGCGAAAGCTCCCAAGAAGCGCCCTCAGGTCAAGTTCGATTTCGATACCGATTTTTCCGACTCCGCGTCCATCAAGGTGGTGGGGATCGGCGGCGCCGGCGGCAACGCCGTGGGCCGCATGATCGAGGCCGGACTGTCCGGTGTCGACTTCCTGAACATCAACACCGACGCCCAGGTGCTCGCCGACAGCGACGCGCTGCACCGCATCCAGATCGGACGGAAACTCACCAAGGGCCTCGGCTCGGGGGGCAATCCCGAAGTCGGCCGTCGCGCCATGGAGGAGGACCTCGACGCCCTCGAGGAAATGCTCATGGGAGCCGACATGGTCTTCGTCACCGCCGGCATGGGCGGGGGCACGGGCACCGGCGCCGCGCCGGTCATCGCCGAGATGGCCCGCCGTCAGGGAGCCCTCACCGTGGCCGTGGTCACCAAGCCCTTCATCTTCGAAGGCCGTCGCCGCATGGGCGTGGCCGACGAAGGGCTCGATACCCTGCGACGCCACGTGGACACCCTCATCACCATTCCCAATCAGCGTCTGCTGGAAGTGGTCGATAACTCGGTGGCCTTCACCGAGGCCTTCCGCGTAGCCGACGACGTGCTGCTCCAGGCCACCCGGGGAATCAGCGACCTGATCACCGTGACGGGCATGATCAACCTGGACTTCGCCGACGTGAAGAGCATCATGGCCGGCATGGGCCCGGCCCTCATGGGCACGGGACAGGCCGAGGGCGAGAAGCGCGCCGAGGAGGCCGCCCGCCAGGCCATCAGCTGTCCGCTGCTGGAAGACGTGGACATCGCCGGCGCCCAGGGCGTGCTCATCAACATCACGGGCAGCGAGACCATGACCCTGCACGAGATCACCCACGCCACCGAGATCATCACCGAGGCCGTGGGGGAGGACGCGAACGTCATCTTCGGAACCGTGCTGGATCCTGGCATGGACGATGCAATGAGGGTTACCGTCATCGCCACCGGATTCGGGGCGAGCCGGGATTTCGAGCGGGAGGAGCAGGAAGCCCGGCGCCGCGAGCTGCTCGGCGGGGCGGAGGAAACCCTGGCCGCCGCCGCGACAGCATCCCCAAGCGCCGCGCCTTCAATAAGTTCCGAGCCTCACTTCCAGCAAGAGTTGAATCCCGAGCCAGAGCCGGTGCATCCTACCTACGAGGAGCCCGAGCCCGAGCCCGTTCAGGTCATCGAGATCGTGCCCGAACCCGTGGCGGACGTTTCGGAGCCGAAGGTGGACGAAGTCGCGCCCATTCTGCGCGCTGAAGCCGAGGCCATGAAGCAGGAAGCGGGGCTGCGTCCCAGCCAGTCCCAGACGGAGGAGTGGGAGGTACCCACCTACCTCCGCAAGCAGAACGACTAGGAAGAAGAGGCCCTGATGCCGTCCCTTTTTCAGAAGCTCTTTCGGAAACAAGGGAACGAGGATTACAACGCAGGCATCGCGCTCTACAACGAGGGCCGTTTCTCCGAGGCCATCGAGAAGTTCGAGGCTGCCGTCGCCTCGGCCCCCGTTCAGAGCACCACCTACCGCCTCGGCACTTTCTACGCCGCTGAGGCCCACGCCAACATCGGCAGGTCCCTGCTCAAGGCCGGCGAGCACGCCGCCTCTCTTTCCCATTTCGAGAAGGCCCTCGAGGAAACGCCGCACTTCCCCGACCTCCAGTACAACCTGGGCGTGGCCCGCTTCATGACGGGCGACAAGGAGGGCGCCATCGAGCCCTTCCAGAAGGCCCTGGAGATCAACCCCGGATACGTGGAGGCCCGCTGCTTCCTGGCCGTGGCCCAGGACAGCCTCGGCAACAAGGACGACAGCCGCGACGAACTCAAGCAGGTGCTCGCCGAGCACGCCGAGATTCCCATCTCGGTGAACAAGTTCCTGCTGGTTCACCTGAAGGAACGCGAGACGCTCATCCCCGAGATCGGACCCGTGCTCGAACTGCTCGACAGCAACGCCCAGTTCCGCGAGGTCTACTCCGAGGGCATCGCCCAGTTCAACATGCGCAACTACGGGCTCGCCGCCGGCCTGCTCGAACAGGCCTCCTCCATGAAGCCGCACTACGCCGACGTCCAGTGCCAGCTGGGCCTCGCGCGCCTGAAGGACGGCAAGGTCGCCGCCTCCATCGAGGAGTTCCGCCAGTCCCTGGAAATCAATCCGCGCTTCCTCGAGGCGGCCTTTTTCCTGGGCATGGCTCTCTTCCAGGAAGAGCGCTACCTGGAGGCTGAAGAGGCTTTCGAAAAGGCCCACGCCATTCGCGCCGAAGCCACCGATGTGCTCTATCACCTGGCACTCTCGAAAATCCATCTCGGCAAGAACAAGGAAGCCGAGAAGATTCTCCGCCAGGTGCTGGCCTACAAACCGACCTTCGCCCAGGCCCAGTACGTACTCGGACTTCTTCGCTTCGAAGATGGCGATCCGGAAGAGGGCATCGGATTGCTCAAGGAGGCTCTAGCCATCAATCCGCATCTCACAGAAGCGGAGCGCGACCTGGGGCTCATGTACATCGACCAGGAGGAATGGGATAACGCCGAGGAGCTTTTCGAGCGACTGGGCGAGAACCATCCCGAGGATTCGGACCTCTACTGCTTCGTGGGACGCAGCCATCTGGGTCGCGGCAATCTGGAAGCCGCCTGCCGCGAATTCGAGCGCGCGCTCAGCAAGTCGCCCGAGAACCTCTACGCTCTGCAGGGTTTGAGCCGTTGCTATGTGAAACTGGGACGCCCGGAAAAGGCCCAGCCTCTTCTGGATCGTGCCCTGGCGGCCCATCCCGGCTTCCCGGATCTCTGGAAGCTACAAGGCGCTCTGCTGTTTAAATCCAGTCGTTTCGAGGATGCCGAGAAGGCCTATCGAAAATCCATCGAAGGCGCGCCCCGGGATCCAGAGGCGAAGTTGGGTCTGGCCATGGTGCTGCGGAACCTGGGCCGCAATGAAGAGGCGGCGGCCATCATCCGCGAGCTGCAGCAGCTCTATCCGGATCAGATGGAGCTTCGTAAAATCCTGGGCGCCACTTTCCTGGACCTGGACGAAATACCCTAGAACCAGGACGGCCGGCGCACTATTGTGCGAGCATGCCCTCGTTCAAACCATCTCCCGACGGACTCGCCGCATCCTGCCAATACCTCAAAGGTGTGGGGCCATCCCGTGCCATGGATCTTAGGCGCTTGGGCATTGAAACCCTCGAGCAACTGCTCCTTCATTTTCCACGCGAGTACCTGGATCGCAGCCGCTTGAGTCCCCTGGATGAACTCGTCCCCGGCCAGCGCGTCACCGTGCGCGGGCGAATCATGGTGTCCTCCGAGCGGCGACCGCGGGGAGGTATGCGGATTCTGCAGGTGCTCCTGGACGACGATCGCGGGCGTCTGCAACTGGTGTTCTTCAATCAACCCTATATGAAGAAACTCCTGGCCAATGGGCGTGAGGTCCTGGCCAGCGGCGAGGTGGCGCTTTTCCGGGGGCAGATGCAGATGGCCTCGCCCGAGGTGGAGATCCTCGACGAATCCGAGGATCAGGACGCCCAGGCGCCGGGCATCGTGCCGGTCTACCCCTTGACCAAGGGCATCCGCCAGCTCTGGCTGCGAGGACGGATCGCCGCCCTGCTGGAGCGAGACGATCTCATGGCCGAGTTGGAGGAGATCCTGCCCGACTCTTGGCTCCGAGAAACCGGATGGCCCTCGCGACGAGAAGCCTTCCGCCAGATGCATTTTCCTGAGAGCAGCGAAGAGGCCGAGCAGGCTCTGGAGCGCTTCAAGTTCGAGGAAGCCTTCCTCTTGCAATTGCTAGGAGCCCTGAACCGCCAGCGCAACCGGCGTGAGAAGGGTCCTGTAGCGCCTGACGATTCCAAGTTGCTCGAGCGCTTTCTTTCGGGTCTACCCTTCAAGCTCACGAGCGCTCAGGCAAAGGCCATGGAAGAGGTGCTGGGCGACATGCGCCAGGGATTCCGTATGAATCGCCTGCTTCAGGGAGATGTGGGCAGCGGCAAAACCGTGGTGGCCCTCGCCGCCTTCCTGCCCTTCATCGAAACAGGAATGCAGGGGGCCTTCATGGTTCCCATCGAAATTCTTGCGGTGCAGCATTACAGGAAGTGGGGTCCGACTCTCGAAAAGCTAGGCATTCGCTGCGCCCTGCTTACCGGCAGTACGCCGGCCAAGGAACGCAGGGATTTACTCGCTCGTTTGGCGGACGGGGGTATTCATCTGATATTCGGAACTCACGCCCTGATCCAGGACGACATTCGTTTCCACCGCCTGGGTCTGGCCGTGGTGGACGAGCAGCATCGTTTTGGCGTGATGCAACGAGCGAGTTTCCATGAGCAGGGCAAGCCCCACGTGCTGGTCATGAGTGCCACGCCCATTCCCAGATCCATGGCCATGACCCTCTATGGCGATCTGGATCTGTCCATCATCGATGAGATTCCACCGGGGCGCCCACCGGTGCTCAGCCGACTGGTGCCCGAGGCCAAGCGAGGCGAGGTCTTCACCTGGCTGAAGCAGCGCGTGGCTGAAGACGAGCGGGCCTTTCTGATTTTTCCCCTGGTGGAGGAAAGCGACAAGCTCGAACTGGGAGCGGCCACCGAGGAATTCGATGCGCTGCGCGATGGGGAATTCAAGGGCATTGCCTGCGAGCTTCTGCACGGGCGCATGAACGGTGCGCGCAAGGCTGAAATCATGCAGCGTTTCGCGACAGGGGAAACGCGAATCCTCGTGGCGACTACGGTCATCGAAGTGGGTATCGATGTGCCCGAAGCCACGGTGATGCTCATCCACAATCCGGAACGCTTCGGCCTGAGCCAGCTGCATCAGCTCAGGGGACGCATCGGCAGGGGCAGTCTGAAAAGCTACTGCCTTCTCATTCTACCCGATGAGCTCGGCGAGGGTGCCCGGCAGCGTCTCACCTTGTTTGCGGCTCATCGCGACGGTTTCAAACTGGCCGAGGAGGACCTCAAAACCCGTGGCCCCGGTGATCTCTTCGGCGTGCGTCAGCATGGCCGGCCCGATCTGCGTCTGGTTCATCCCCTGCACGATTCGGCGGTGGTGGCCGAAGCCAGGGAGCGGGCACGGCAATTGGTGGAAAGCGATCCCGAGCTTCTGGCTTCGGATCTCAGAGCCCTTCGCAAACTGTTGCGCAGGCTCTTCACGGATCAATTGCTTCTCTCGGGGGTGGGTTGATCCCTATGATTCCCAAAACGACCCCGACCGGCACGGCCATTGCAGGCTCCGCAGATTCGTCAGCGGGAGAGAGAATGGAAACGGAGCACATCACCTGCCCCTCTTGCGGGAAGAGCTACCCTGTGCCGCTCAAATTGCGGCAAAAGGGGCGGCTACAGGTGCGTTGTCCCAGTTGTGGCAAGCGTTTCCAGATCAGACATCCCGAAGCCCAGATGCCCGAGGTCGAGGTGCTCGCCGCCGAGATAGGGGGCGAAAACCTGCCTGGAGATCAGGAATTGCCCACCCCGACGGAAAAAACCGACGCAGGTGGGGAGGGTTCGCAGCTGCCGCCGCCGGCCCAGGATCCGGCCCTTATGGCCCGGCGCAGCAAGCGCTTGGCTCGGGCTCTGATCAGCGATTTGATCCGAGGGCGGGAAGGCGAACGAAAGAAATCACTGGAAGAGGGCACCATAATCCTTATTTTTGGGGATAGCATTCGCCGGGCCTGGGAGGAATTCGGTCGCCAGGCGCCCGCGGATTTCGAAGATGCACCTCGTTACTTCAGGGAAGCTCTGAATGAAATCCTTGCCGAAGGAAAACCTCTCTTCTAGGGGCAAACTCATGGGCCCGCGTTTTCGGATCCTTCCGGAAATGACCGAGGGCGTACGCCTCAGTTTGGAGATTGAGATCCCCAGCGATCTACGCTTCGTGGGGGCCGCGGCAGGTTACTTCTCACGCCTGGCGCGAGAACACGGATTTCCGGAGATCGTCTGGGCGGAGAACCTGCCCCTGGCCATGGACGAGGCCGTCACCAACGCCATCCGGCATGGAAATGGCGAGAGCGAGACCAAGCAGGTCAAGCTACAGGCACGTTTGGAAGATGGAGAGTTGAACATTCGCGTTCAGGATGAAGGCGAAGGCTTCGATCCCGATTCCCTCCCCGATCCGCGGGAAGACGCGAGCATCTTCCGCACCAGCGGACGCGGTGTATTCCTCATGCGCACACTCTGCGATGAAGTCTGTTTCGAAGACTCAGGTCGCTGCGTGAGCATGCTTTTTCGCAAAGTGGATGAAGAGGAAGCCTAGTCGCTTTCCCACTGTCCTTCGTCTTCCCACTTCTTCAGTGAGATTTCCGTCAGCAGGTTGTCGATCTGGCTGCGCACGCGCGCGTTCTGATCGGGCTCGAAGAGCACTTTCTTGATCTGCCCGTGACGATCCTTCTTCACGTAGCGTATGGACTGCAGGTCACGCATGGGAACGAGGATGTCGCGGCTGGCCCGCACTTCCAGGGCGGTACCTTCCTGATCCTCGGTGGGGTTGTTGTAGGGATGCATGCCGAGTCCCCAACCATAGGCCGTGAGGGTGCCCAGCAAAACCTTGAGAGTGTTCTGCCCCTGGACGCTGTCCAGATCGAGATCTTCGGCGATGCTACGTTCCACTTTCTCGATGAGGGGAACGAGCCGCTCGAGGATATCCTCGGGAAGTTCCAGATTCAGAAAACGAGCGAACATCTTCTGGACGACGATTTGCGTATCAGCCATGGCTTCTCCGGAAATGATTCTGTTACGAGAGGGAACCGGGCTCCCGGTTCGAGTTTTGCAAGATCCGCGCCGGAGCTTGACACAAGTCCCTGTAACAGCCTAGCTTGAAGTACCGGATCAAGCGCCTGAGGTCCTTTTTCGAGCCAAAGGAATGAAGATTATGCGGCGAACCCTGACAATTCTGATCCTCATGGCCTCGGCTTGGACCCTTTCCGCCGAATCGGTGAGCCATCCCATGGCTTCGGCGGCGGAGAACACCCTCAGTCTCGAAAACTCATCATTACTGCAGTGGGGCCCCAGCACTCTGGGCTTCAGTCAGAGCTGGGGTGGGGGAGAAAGCCAGTCTCAGGGCTTTCTGCTCAAGGAGTTCCGATCCCAGTTGCATCCCAGCCTGGTCTTCAGCGCTAACTTCGGCATGAGTTTCGAACCCAGCGCCATGAGCGGGCGCCAGGACGGCAATGCCCGCTTCGTCATCCCCGAGGCCACCCTCACCTGGACACCTGCCGAAAACACTATGATTCGCCTGCAATTCTCCCAGGGCAGGGCCTGGAATGATGCCAGCTACTTCAGCGGACGCTATGGCTACGACTTCGGATACGGCCGTCCCGATCCCATCGGGGAAACGCCCTAAAATCGCTTGACCGTTTATTTTAGCCCGGACTATTCTGCGCTCAGGTGTGAGAGAAACGCAGTACAATTTAGGAGTCCGGATGCCCCCCATCGCCTGGTATCGTCGCCTGGGCCGTCGTTCTAAACGCAAACAACTTGTCTCCCAATGGCTTGAGTCCGATGGCCTCGCCTTCGCGCCCTTGCGTGACTGGATGCGGGCATGCCTCGCCGAAGGTGAAGATGGAGAGGTGGAAGCGGTTTTCGCCGAGATCAGCGATCTTCGAGCGGTCCCGACTGCCGATTTTCCCGACCTTCTCGATCTCAGCTACACGGGACAGCTCTATGAGCAGGGTCTTCGATTGGCCGATGCCTGGATGGAGCGAGAGCCCGAAGCCTCGGGTCCCTACAATCATGCTGCCCGGCTCTACTCGCAGATGGGACGTTTCGAGCAATCTCACGAACTGCATCGTCTGGCGCTGGCGCGCAGCGATGAACCGGCCGAAAGCTATTACCAGTATGGCTGCACACTGCTCAGGGAGAAGCGCCTTCCCGAAGCTGAGAACGCTTTCCGCGAAGCCTTGCTTCTGGATCCCCGCCTGGGCAAGGCCTACACCAATCTGGGTTTCGCCCTGGATCGCAAGGGTGACACCGAGGGTGCCATCCAGCAGTTCAAACGGGCCATTCAACTGGATCCTCAAAACGCGGCGGGCCATTACAACCTGGGCGCCATCTATGCCGAGCGCGGCGAGTTCGATCTGGCCATTCGTCTATTCAACAAGGCCCTGGAACTCGACCCCGCCAGCCAGGAAGGTCGCTTGAATCTCGGCCTGGCTCTCTTCAATTCCAATCGTCATGCCGATGCCATCGAACAGTTCGAAAAAGCACTCGTTCAGAAACCCGGCAACGGAGAGGCATGGTTCTTCCTAGGGGTGAGCCTGTCTCGCATGGGTGCCCACAACCGGGCGCTGGGGGCCTTCCAGAAGGCCAGAGGATACTTCCCGGAGGATCCTCGGGTTCTGCACTACCTGGGTCTCTGCCATGTGAATCGCAACGAGTACGGAAAGGCCCTGCCGATTTTCAAGCAGGTGCGCGAACTCATGCCCGAGGACGGGCGCAACCACTACTACCTGGGCATCGTCTACGACAAGATGGGCGAGCGCGAGCGCGCGGAGCGGTCTTATCGTAAGGCGGAGTCTCTGGGCCACCGGGTGCTCACGCGTGCAGCCGGTCAATTCTAAGGCGGCAGCGTGACCATTTGGGATAGCTTCATTCTGGGCCTCATCCAGGGGCTCACCGAGTTCCTGCCCGTAAGCAGCAGTGGACACCTGACCCTCTTCGGCGCTTGGTTGGGCGTATCTGGCGGGGAGGGAGATCCCTACCGTTTCTTCGTGGTGGCCACACACTTCGGCACTCTGCTGGCGATTCTTCTCTACTATCGCCGCGACCTGGGCGAACTCATCGCCGCCTTCTTCCGCACTCTGGCTCGTGGGCTCAGGCCCCTGGAAAATGATGTTCCGCGCCTGAAGCTCATCGGCATCATCGGTGCGGGAACCCTTCCGGCGGTGCTCGTGGGCCTGACTCTCGACGACACCCTCGAACGGCTCTTCACAGAACCTCTGCCGGCGGCCATCTTCTTGACCCTCACGGGATTCATCTTGCTGACTACCAAGTGGACAGGCCCCAAAGCCAAGAACGAGGTGGGCTGGCGCTCGGGCCTACTGACCGGCTTGGCTCAGGCCTTCGCCATTTTGCCCGGCATCAGCCGCAGCGGGTCGACCATATCCATGGCCCTGGCGGCGGGAATGGATCGCCGGGAAGCGGCGCGCTTCGCCTTTCTGCTCGCCATTCCTGCCTTGGTGGGGGCTGCCCTCTTCGATACCTTGAAAATCGAATCCTTGGCCGCGGTGGATTGGCCCGTAATCCTCGTGGGTATGGTCACGGCCTTCGTTTCCGGTTTCTTCGCTCTGGTCTGGCTCATCCGCTTGCTCGCCAAGCAAAGCTTCTGGAAGTTCGCCTTCTACTGCTGGGGGCTATCCGCCCTTGCACTGGTGATGATCTTCACCGGCAAGCTCTAGCTCGAAAATAGAGAAATCTCCAATCCACTACGGTTTAATGGATTAGAATACCTCTCTGTACCTTTTATCCGAAAAATTCAAAAACAGTGTTGACTTGCTCCGGCGGAGCAGTTAACGTCGTTTTAATTACTACCACAGGGTAGTAATATCCGAATCCCCAAGGCGACCCTGAAGAGGCCTTCACGATTCTCAAATGAGGTTCACATGTCGACAAGAAATCCGATTTTGAGGCCACATGTCCGGATTTCTCGAATCGCACTACTCAGCGTCTTGCTCTCCCTCTTTTCATTTTCATCCTGGGCCGTCGCCCAGGATAGTCCCTCTGATTTCTTCCGCAGCAGCTGCATGGCTTGTCACACCATCGGGGGTGGCCGGCTTGTGGGCCCCGATCTGAAAGATGTCACTGAGCGCCAGGATCGGCAGTGGCTCCAGGATTTCATACTCAATCCCCAGGAAAAGCTGAACTCCGACGATCCCTACGCAGCCAAGATATTGGAAGAGTCCTTCGGCGTGCAGATGGTCCCTGTTCCCGGCATGACCACACAGATTGCCTCCAGCCTGCTCGACCTCATCGAAAGCGAGTCTAAGCTGGAGGAGTCCGAGTTTTCCGGGCCCAAGAAATTGCGCGAGCCCACAGAGGATGATGTTGCAGCGGGTGAGCGTCTGTTCATGGGAACCGAATCCCTGCTGGCAGGGGGGCCAGCCTGCCTGTCCTGTCATCTGGTATCTGGGATGAACGGATTCGGCGGAGGGCGCCTGGGTCCCGACCTCACCCAAGCCGACGCGCGTCTGGGCGGCATGGTGGGTCTCTACAACTGGTTGCAATCGCCACCCACCGAGCAGATGAGAGCAACCTTCGAGGGCAAGGCCCTACTCGACGATGAAATCTTCGCGCTGGCCGCCTACCTGGGCGATGTCGCCGAGCGACGAGAAGCCCGTGTATTCAGCGATATGAACACCATCACCTTCGGATCCATGGGGCTCATCGGCGCCATGATGATGATGGCCATCTTCGGCGGCATCTGGTGGTGGCGCATGCGATCGGTTCGGGAGCCCATGGTCAGGAGTGCCAGGGGTGGCCGCGGGCAAGTCAATATCCAATCGGGAGGACAGAATGGCTGACGGCAAGGGACGCGTTCCCTGGATCACGGACAAGGTTTCTCCCGAATCGCGAGGCTGGGAAGAGTTCTATCGAAACCGATGGCAACACGACAAGATCGTGCGAAGCACCCACGGTGTGAACTGCACGGGCAGTTGCACCTGGAACATCTTCGTGAAAGACGGAATCGTTACCTGGGAGATGCAGGGTACCGATTACCCCATGTTGGAGAAGAGCCTGCCTCCCTACGAACCTCGCGGCTGCCAGCGGGGTATCTCCTTCTCCTGGTATCTCTACAGTCCGCTCAGGGTGAAATACCCCTACATTCGCGGCGTCATGCTCGATCTCTGGAAACAAGCGCGACTGGTGCATGACGATCCCGTGGATGCCTGGAAATCGCTCGTGAACAATCCGGAGGATCGAAAGAGCTGGCAGGAAGCCAGAGGCAAGGGAGGATTCCGCCGCACCGATTGGGACACGGTTCTCGAGATCATGGCGGCCTCGAACATCCATACCATCAAGACCCATGGCCCCGATCGCATCGCGGGTTTCTCGCCAATCCCGGCCATGTCCATGATCAGCTATGCCGCCGGATCCCGCATGCTGCAGCTCATGGGTGGCATTTCCCTTTCGTTCTACGATTGGTACTGCGACCTGCCCAACGCTTCGCCGGAAGCCTGGGGGGAGCAAACCGATGTGAATGAATCGGCCGATTGGTACAACGCCAAGCTGCTTGCGGTCATGGGTTCCAACCTCAACATGACCCGCACACCCGACTGTCATTTCGCCGCCGAGGCACGCCACAACGGAACGAAGATGTACGTCTTCGCGCCCGACTTCAATCAGGTCGCCAAGTACGCAGACCAGTGGGTGCCCATCAACGCCGGTCAGGATGGCGCCTGGTGGATGGCTGTAAACCACGTGCTCCTCAAGGAGTATCACGTGGATCAGCAAGTTCCCTACTTCCACGACTACACCAAACGTTTCACCGATGCGCCCTTCCTGGTGGAAATCGACAAGGGTGACAAGGCGAACAAGGCCGGGAAACTCTTCCGGGCCAATCGCCTGGATCGCTACGCCAAGGTGGAGCATGGCGACTGGAAGATGCTGGTCTGGGACGAGGCGGAATCCCGGCCCAAGATGCCGGGAGGTAGTTCGGGGTTTCGCTGGGCGGATCAGGAAAAGGGTCACTGGAATCTCAAGCTGGAAGATCCCTTGGATGGAAGTGCTATCGACCCCAAGCTCAGTTTTTTGGAAGACTGCGACGAGGTCCTGCAGGTTCAGCTGGATGATTTCGGCGAAGGAAAAACTCTCGACCGCGGCGTGCCCGCCAAAAAAATCCAAACCGTCGACGGCGATACGGTCTGGGTGACCACCGTCTATGACCTTCTCATGGCCCAGTACGGAGTGCCTCGGGGTCTTCCGGGTGCTTATCCCAGCGATTACAACGACGACAGCCTACCCTACACCCCGGCCTGGGCTGAAAAATACACGGGCATCGGGCGCGAGGATCTCATTCAGTTCGCGCGCGAGTGGGGAAGTACCGCCGAGAAGACCCATGGAAAGTGCACCATCATTATTGGTGCGGGAATCAATCACTGGTACCACGCGAATCTCATGTATCGCGCCGGTATCCACGCTCTGATGTTCTGCGGTTGCGTAGGAGTAAACGGCGGCGGCCTCGCTCACTATGTGGGACAGGAAAAACTCGCGCCGGGTGAACCCTGGGGAGCCATCGCATTTGGGAAAGATTGGTACGGCGCTTCCAGACTTCAGAACGCACCGAGCTGGCACTATGTGAACACCGATCAGTGGCGTTACGAGAAATCCTTCACCGACTACCACACGGTTCCGGGAGATCAGGAAGAGGGTTCCTTAGCCAAGGGCCACACCATGGATGTGCAGGTCCAGGCCGTTAAGAATGGCTGGATGCCATTCTATCCTCAGTTCAATAAGAACAGCCTGGATCTTGCCGAGGAGGCGGAGAAAGCCGGTGCGCTCAGCGAGGCCGAGATTTCCGCTCATGTGGTCAAGGCACTTCAGTCGAAGGATCTGAAGTTCTCGGTGGAAGACCCCGATGCTTCAGAAAACTGGCCGCGTGTCTGGTACATCTGGCGGGGTAATGCCCTGATGAGTTCCAGCAAAGGGCATGAGTACTTCTTGAAACACTACCTGGGTACTCATACCAACGCCATCGCCGACGACTATGCCAAGGATTCGGTCAAGGAAGTGGCCTGGCACGAGAAGGCGCCTCAGGGGAAGATGGACCTGGTGGTCGACCTCAATTTCCGCATGGATACCTCGGCCCTCTACTCGGACATCGTTTTGCCGGCGGCCACCTGGTATGAAAAGGCAGATCTGAACTCCACCGACATGCACAGTTTCATCCATCCTCTTTCGGCGGCCGTTCCCCCGTGTTGGGAATCCAAGAGCGATTGGCAGATCTTCAGGGCCATTGCCGAAAAGTTCTCGAAGTTGGCCGAAAAGCATTTCCCGGAGAAAGTCAAGGACGTGGTGGCTGTACCTCTGGCCCATGATTCGCCGGCGGAAATTGCCCAGCCGGAAATTCGCAACTGGGCCAAGGGCGAGGTGGATCCCATTCCCGGCAAGACCATGCCCGGCTTGAAGGTGGTGGAGCGGGACTACAAGAATCTGCATCGCCAGTTCATCAGTTTTGGACCCCTGGCGCGGGCGAACGGTCTGGGAGCTCATGGCACCCACTACAACATTGAAGATCACTACGACGACATCCTCGACTCACCCGCCACGGTGGAGTGGGACGGAAACAAGTATCCGTCCTTGCTGGAGGATGAGGAAGTCTGTGATGTCATTCTGAAGCTCGCCACGACCACCAATGGTGAGCTTGCCTATCGCTCCTACAAAGCCATGGAGGAACGAACGGGCTTGCCCCTTGCCCATCTGGGCGAGAAGACACGTTCGGTTCGCACCGATTACAAGGGTATTCAGACGAGGCCCCAGCGTTTCATCAACAGTCCCATGTGGTCGGGTCTCATCGAAGATGGACGTGCCTACGCGCCCTTCACCTACAACAAGGAAGCCTTGGTGCCATGGCGTACTTTGACGGGCCGGCAGCACTTCTATCTGGACCAGCAGGGTTACAGACAGTTCGGCGAGCATCTGCCGACCTACAAACCCAAACCTTTGCCCACACAATACGCGGATCTGCGCGTAACCGACCCCAAGGAAATCGCCAAGCTCGGCATACCCGTCGGCTTCACCACTCCCCAAGGCGACTCGCCTTCGCTCATGCTGAACTATCTGACGCCACACGGGAAATGGCACATCCATTCGACCTATGGCGATAACCATCGCATGACCACCTTGTCGCGCGGCATCGAACCTTTCTGGATCAATCATCTCGATGCCCAGAGCATCGACATTGAAGACAACGATTGGGTTGAGGTGCACAACGATCACGGGGTGGTGGTGACACGAGCCGCGGTGAGCGCAAGGATTCCGCGAGGCATCTGCATCATCTATCACTCGCCGGAACGAACTTTGGGTGTGCCGAAATCACCCCTTCGAAAAGGTAAGCGCGCCGGCGGACACAACAGCCTTACGCGCACGCGCCTCAAGCCCAACCTGATGGTCGGTGGCTACGGGCAGTTCACCTATCACTTCAATTACTGGGGCCCGGTGGGTTGCAATCGCGACACGCACATCATCGTTCGCAAGCTGCCCAAACTCGACTGGTAAGCAAGGAGTCTTCATGGAAGTTCGATCTCAGATCTCGATGGTCTTCCACTTGGACAAGTGCATCGGCTGCCATACCTGCAGTATTGCCTGCAAGAATATTTGGACCGATCGCAAGGGCACCGAATACATGTGGTGGAACAATGTAGAGACCAAGCCCGGTACGGGATACCCCTCGAAGTGGGAGGATCAGGACATCTACCACGGCGGCTGGGAGGCCCCGGGTGGTAAGCCAAGACTCAGGTCTACCAGCAAGAGCAAGTTGCTCTTCAATATTTTTCACCATCCTCATCAGCCGACTCTCGATGAGTACTACGAGCCCTGGACCTACAAGTACGAAGACCTCTTCAATGCTCCCAAGGGCGATGACCAGCCCACGGCAAGGCCCATTTCCATGGTCACCGGCGAACACATGGACATTCAAGCCGGCCCCAATTGGGATGACGATCTTGGCGGATCGGAAGTCTACGCGGCCAACGATCCCAACCTGGATTCTTTGAGCCAGGAAGAACGCGATCAACTCTCGGCCATCGAGCGTTTGGTTTTCTTCTACTTCCCTCGTATCTGCAACCACTGCATCAATCCGGCCTGCGTGGCGGCTTGTCCTTCCGGCGCCATGTACAAACGCGGCGAAGATGGAATCGTTCTCATCGATCAGAAGGTCTGCCGTGGTTGGCGGTCCTGCGTGGCGGCCTGTCCCTACAAAAAAACCTACTACAATTGGTCCACCGGAAAGTCCGAGAAGTGCATTCTATGCTTCCCCCGAGTCGAAACAGGTCAGGCTCCCGCATGTTTCCACTCATGCGTAGGTCGAATACGCTATCTGGGAGTGCTGCTCTACGACGCGGAGAAAATCGAAAAAGTGGCGGGGCTTCCTGACGATGAACTCATCGAAGCCCAGCGGGATGCAATCTTGGATCCCTTCGATCCGGAAGTCATTGCCGCTGCGCGTGAGTCGGGTGTGGACGACAGCACCCTTGAGTACGCGCAGAAGTCACCCGTCTACAAATTCGTGAAGACCTGGAAAATCGCACTGCCGCCGCATATCGAATACCGCACCCTTCCCATGTTGTTCTACGTGCCGCCCCTTTCCCCGGTGATGCACCGCCAAACCGGCGAAACGGTGACGCGAGTATCCGATCGTTTCTTCCATGAAATCGACGAGGCTCGTGTGCCCATGCAGTTCCTCGCCAACCTCTTCGGTGCTGGCCAGGCTGAACCCGTTCGTTACGCACTGCGAAAGCAGATGGCTGTTCGAACCATGCGTCGCCAGGAAACAGTAGGGGATCAGGTTGAAGGTGTGGTGGCCGAAGCCCTATCTCAGGCGGACAGCAACATGGAGGAGGCCGAGGCCATTTATCGCCTTACCTCCCTTTGCACCTTCGATGAGCGTTTCGTAATTCCACCATCCCACCGGGAGTTGGCAATCGAGGCCATGAAGGATCCTCTGGATCACAAGAAGGAAACGGGATTCGGATTCGTACACGGACCAAGGCGGGGAAAATGATCAGAGTCGCCAGCGATCCTTTCGATCAGATTTCACGGTTCCTGGAGTATCCCGTTGAGGGGCTTCGGCAAGAGCTGAATGAGTTTCCAGCCACGATTCGAGACCGCTTTCCCGCTGCGGCCGAATCTTTGGAAGTCTTCTTGAAGGCCACCCAAGATCTTTCGCTTACGGATATGGAAGAGCTGTTTACTCGAACCTTCGATATCAATCCGGCCTGCAATCTCGAACTCGGCTGGATCCTTTACGGTCAGCAGTATGAGCGAGGGGCCTTTCTGGTGCGCATGCGAGAATTGCTTCGCGAGCATGGGGTGGAGGAGCGAGGTGAGCTTCCCGATCACCTGACCTATGTCATGCGGGCCTTGGCCAAGATGCCCGAGGATGAGGCGAAGACCTTTTGCGCGAAGGAAGTGCTACCTGCACTCGAAAAAATGCGAGAAGGGTTTTCGGAGCTTGAAAATCCATACGCCTCGGTTTTGGAGGCCGTGCAGTCGGCCCTGATTCTTTTTGCGGAACACGATCTCCCCAGCTCAAGTGAGGCAGGGAAATGAACCTGGCAAGCAGCTTCTCCGGCAGCGCAATCTTCAGTTACCTAGACCAGTTCCTTTTCGGGGCACTTCCCTACCTGGCGCTGGTCCTCTTCTTCCTGGTGACTGCCATTCGCTACAAAAACAGTGCCTTCACCTACTCGAGTCTTTCTTCGCAGTTTTTGGAGAACCGCACTCATTTCTGGGGCTTGGTGCCTTTTCACTATGGATTGCTCGTCGTTTTGCTCGGCCATCTGATCGGCTTCCTCGTGCCGCGTTCTGTGCTCGCCTGGAATGCCGTACCTCTACGTTTGTACATCCTCGAGCTTTCGGCCCTAATCTTCGGCTTCCTTGCCCTTATCGGATTCATTATCGCCATGTGGCGCCGCATCACTCGTAGGAAGATCCGAACTGTTACCACGCCCATGGATTGGGTTCTCAACGCCATCCTCCTTTTCCAACTTGCCAGTGGAGTGGACATCGCAATTGTCTACGGCTGGGGATCTTCCTGGTACGCCGCCACCGCGGTACCCTATCTCTGGTCCATCTGGAAGCTCAGCCCGGACATAGCTCTGGTGACGGCCATGCCCCTGATGGTCAAGCTGCACATTGTGTCGGCCTTCGCGATCATCGCAGTGTTTCCTTTCACGCGCCTCGTACACGCAATCGTAGCTCCTCTCCACTATCTGACCCGCCGCAGGCAAGTGGTGCGATGGTATCGCGCACCCGAGAAACGCCTGAAATGATTAAGGCCTACCCACTCCTATGCAAGGTGGACCCATGAGCAAGATCGATCGTTGGGATGTTGAAGATCAGGGATTCTGGGAGGAGAAGGGGAAGAGAATCGCGAATCGCAATCTCTGGATTTCCATTCCAAATCTGCTCCTGGCCTTCGCCGTATGGCTCTACTGGGGAATGGTGGCGAAGTTCATCCAGAAGGTTCATTTCGCCGACACGAGTCTGTTCAACTTCACCTTCATGAATGGGGGAGAGCCCTACTCGGGCGATGCATACCGCGCCTTGCTATTCACACTGCCCGCCGTGGCCGGGTTGGCCGGCGCCACCCTGCGAATACCCAACTCTTTCATGATATCCATCTGCGGCGGCAGGAATGTGAAGTTCATGACCTCACTGCTACTTCTCCTTCCCGCCTTGGGTGCAGGCATGGGATTGAAAAACCCCGACACGCCCTTCTTCCTCTTCATCATCCTGGCAGGCATGTCGGGAGTCGGGGGAGGTGCCTTCGCCTCGTCGATGTCGAACATCAGCTTCTTCTTCCCCAAGCGCATGCAGGGTCTTTCCCTGGGTTTGAACGCGGGCTTGGGGAATTTGGGCGTCAGTGTGATGCAGTTCTTACTGCCCTGGATCATCACTTTCGGCGCATTTGGAAACTTCGGCGGCGACCCTGTGAGCATTGGCGGCAAATCCATTTGGATCCAAAATGCCGGATTCGTCTGGGTGCCGATACTGGCCTTCTTCGGCATCCTTGCCTTCCTCTTCATGAGCAACCTACCGCAGCACAAATGCGGTCCCACACCTGTGGCCATTGGTAAGTACCTGTGGCTAACCCTCCTCGGTTTTGTAGGCGCTGGAGTGGGAATCTTCCTGCTGATTACTCCCTGGGGTGGTTTCCCCGTTCTCTTGAAAACCTTCATCGTGCTCGTCGTGGCGGTGGTCACGACCCTGCTCGTGATGCGTTTCATGACACCGAGGGAGACCAAGGAAAACCTGGTGGGTCAGTTCGAGATCTTCAACAACAAACACAACTGGGTCATGACCTGGCTCTATACCATGACCTTCGGATCCTTCATCGGATATGCCAACGCTTTCCCCAAACTCATCGACGATGTATTCGGGGTCATACGCGTCGGATCCGATGGCCTGCCTCTGGCCGAGGGTCTCATCAATCCCAATGCGCCGATTTCAGCGAAGTTCATCTGGATCGGCGCGGGTGTGGGCGCCTTGATACGGCCGCTCGGAGGTTGGCTCTCGGACAAACTGGGTGGAGCGCGGGTTACCCACTGGGACACCCTGGTCATGATCGCAGCCACCATCGGCGCGGGGTTCTTCGTCTCCCTCGCCAATCAATCGCCCACACCTGAGAAGTACTTCCTGCCCTTCCTGCTTCTCTTCGTATTGCTCTTTGCAACCACGGGCATCGGCAATGGATCCACTTTCCGGATGATTCCCATGATCTTTTCCAAAGAACAGGCCGGCCCTGTTTTAGGCTGGACTTCTGCCATTGCCGCCTATGGCGCCTATCTGATTCCCAAGATTTTCGCCACGCAGATCAAGGCGGGCACTCCCCAGTACGCGCTCTACGGATTCGCTGCTTATTACCTGAGTTGCCTAGTCGTGAATTGGTGGTTCTACGCCAGGAAGAACGCGGAAATCCGTTGCTAAGTCGACGATTCTCGGACCCATCGCATGCAAGAGGAGTTTGAATCGTGGAAATTCGGAACAAAGCGACACGCATAGATCTCTTCAGCTTGAAGACTCCGCAGATGCGGGCTTTTCACATGTCTTGGTTCGCCTTTTTTCTGTGCTTCTTCGCCTGGTTCGGCATCGCACCCCTCATGGCGGTGGTTCGCGGTGAGCTGGGACTTAGCAAGGAGCAGATCGGCAACACGATCATTGCTTCGGTGGCCATCACCATTGTGGCCAGGTTGTTCATCGGCTGGCTTTGCGATCGCATCGGACCCAGACTGAGTTACACGCTACTGCTCATCTTCGGTTCGCTTCCGGTCATGGCCATTGGCCTGGCCCAGGACTACAACAGCTTCCTGCTGTTTCGTCTGGGTATCGGGGTGATCGGCGCCTCATTCGTGATCACCCAGTACCACACCTCGGTCATGTTCGCTCCCAATGTTGTCGGAACGGCCAATGCCACATCAGCGGGCTGGGGAAACCTGGGTGGGGGCGTAACCCAGATGGTCATGCCGCTTGTTTTTGCAGCTTTTCTTGCCTTCGGATACACGGAGTTCTTGAGCTGGCGCTTGTCCATGGTGGCGGCCGGCGCGGTCTGTTTCCTGACGGGTCTCGCCTACTATTTCTTCACCACCGATCTACCCGATGGAAACTTCAAAGAACTCCGGGAACGTGGAGAGTACATCTCCGTCAAGAAATCCAAAGGTGCCTTCTTTCAGGCTGCGAAAGACATTCGAGTCTGGGCCCTTTTCCTGATCTACGCCGCTTGCTTCGGTATCGAGCTTACCATCAACAATATCGCCGCCATTTACTACATGGACAACTTCGACCTGGGACTCAAAACTGCGGGTCTCGTTGCCGGCCTCTTCGGACTCATGAACATCTTCGCCAGGACCTTGGGTGGCTTTGTAAGTGACCGTTTCGTGCAAAAAGGTGGATTGCGAGGCCGGGTACGGTGGCTGTTCATCGCCCTGCTTATCGAGGGAGTCGCCCTGGTATTTTTCTCGCAGATGAAAGTGATTGCTTTGGCCATTCCCACCATGATCATTTTCAGTCTGTTCGTGCAAATGTCCGAGGGTGCCACCTACTCCGTGGTGCCCTTTATCAACAAGAAGGCCTTAGGGGCGGTGGCTGGAATTGTGGGCGCAGGTGGAAACATGGGGGCCGTGGCCGCCGGCTTCCTTCTTCGTAGAGAGGATGTCTCCTACTCTCAGGGGCTCCTCTTCCTCGGTGGACTGGTCGCCATCGTCGCCTTCGCCACATTCCTCGTCCGGTTCAAGCCGGCGGAAGAAGCCGCGGCCGCAGAGGAATTCGAAACTGCCATGGCGAAACGCCGTGAAGAGATGGCCGATCGCGTTCCCATTCAAGATTTGATTCCCGGCATCAAGCATATCCGCCCCATGGATGCCTTGCGTATCTATCTTGGCATCGCCCTCGTGCTCAAGGGTGTTTACTTCATCATGAATCTCTCGGAAGTGGAGGCGTCGCTGGCATTGGGCGACAATCTGGGGGTGGGGCAAACCATGATCGCCTGGTCGGTGGTCTTCGCCCATGTCATTGCGGGAGCGAGTTTGGCCCTTGGCTTCATCACGCGGGCCGCAGCCGGAGCCAATGCCATCATTATGGTCGGTGCGGTGGTGGCGAGTTTGACCGGCGGAACCGCAGGAGGCATTTTAGGCGCGAATCTGAATTTTCAGTTCACGCTTTTCACTCTGTTCTCTTTGATCTTGCTGGTCTGGCGTGGCTCCGGTCCCTTCTCCGTCGACCATCTGCTTCGTCTGGATCGAGAGAAGGAACCGGAGATCTTCTAGTACGATCAGTAAAGGGCTTTCACTGCATCCCAATGCATCAGCACTGTGGCCAACTCACCGCAGTCAACGGCCAGGGCGCCGATGAGTTCATCCGTGCAGGGGGAGTTTTCCGCAGCACAGGGTGAGTCACTCTGCAATGCGAAGTATCCATCGGTGAAACCGCAGAACTGTGGATCTTCGCTGATGTTGCCATTGGATCCCAGCTGTCCCGTGAGGGGTCCGGTGTAGTCTCCACCGGTGTTCCCGAAGATGTCATTGCACAAGATGTTGATTCCCACGCCCGTGCCCTGGATCGGGGCCGAGTTTCCCCACACGATGATGCTGTGCTCGATGTAGAAAAGGTCGTTGAGATAGGCGGCGCTGGCGATGGGAGCCAGATTCTCCACTAAAGTTGAGTGGGTAACATAGCCATCGCTGGAATCGGCGAGATAGGCAACACCTCCACTCAAGGTGGCGCTGTTCTGCCAGAACACGACCTCATTCATGACCACGCTTCCCGTGGATCCGGCGGCCGTGGCGACCACCCCTCCCCGGTCATTGGCGTGATTGTTCTCGTATCGACCTCCCCAGATGGGGAAGTAGTTCTGACCGGTGCCATACATACAGCCACCTTGATCCGCGATATTGAGCCGGAAGAAGCAATCGACCACATAGACTTCCGTACCCTCGTTGTAGATCGCACCGCCGTACTCGGCCTGGTTGTTCTCGAAAATGCAGGAACGGAAATCCATCCACACGATGTTCGATATGGTGGCCACGCCGCCATTGCCGTCCGGGGCAATGCCGTTTCGGAATGTGATGTCTTCGAGGCGGAAACCTTCGTTGCCGGGATCGACCAGGATGAAGGCGCGATGGGGGGTCCTTGAGGCAGTGTCGGCGAGATCGAAGATGACATCTTCGGCGTTTCCGCTATCGCCTAAGATCCGGAACTTCTTGTCGCCGGGGTCCAGATCCCAATTGCCGGGGCCCGAAAAAACGCCGGCTCCGAGTCTGATGATCTCTCCGCTGGCGGTGGCGTCCATAGCGTCTTGAATGGTGGGATAGTCCCCTGATCCATCGGGATTGACGATCACGCCTTGGGCGAAAACCGCCAGGGTCATCATGAGTAACAGGCTGATTTGAATATTCATCGATCCTCCCCGTTTCCCCATCCTCTATCAAGTCTAGCGGCGGGCCCGGTCAATTCAAGGTGAAAGCGCAAAGTTTGGCCTGAGACTGGCCGCTTGACCCCCTCGGGTCCTTTCCCTACTATGCTGCATTACTCATTGAACTTTGGGCACTTCCGCAATTGGCCCGCGGGCCGGAGCAGCACCATGAGCACCCGCAGCAGCAGTATGGACAAGACCTACGATCCCACGAAACTGGAGCGCGAGCTCTACGAGATCTGGGAGCGCGAGGGCTATTTCGAGCCCCGCCCCGATCCCGAGGGACGCGATCCCTACGTCATCGTGATTCCGCCGCCCAACGTAACCGGAATCCTCCACATGGGGCACGTGCTCAACAATACGCTGCAGGACATCCTCATCCGCTGGAAGCGCATGCAGGGCTACGAGACCCTCTGGGTGCCCGGTAGCGATCACGCGGGCATCGCCACCCAGAACGTGGTGGCGGGCAAGCTCCGCGAGGCCGGTATGAACCCCCGCGAGATGGGCCGGGAGGCCTTTCTGGAGAAGGCCTGGGAGTGGAAGGACGAGTACCAGTCCCGCATCATGGGACAGCTGCGCCGCCTGGGCTGCAGCCTCGACTGGAGCCGCGAGCGCTTCACCCTCGACGAGGGCCTCAGCCGCGCAGTGGGCAAGGTCTTCATCGACCTGTATGAGGCCGGACTCATCTACAAGGGCCACTACATCGTCAACTGGGATCCCATGTACCAGACCGCCCTCAGCGACGAGGAGGTCGAGTTCAAGGAAGTGGGCGGCAAGCTCTGGCACTTCCGCTATCCCATGGAGGACGGCGAGGGCTACCTCGTCGTCGCCACCACGCGCCCCGAGACCATGCTGGGCGACACGGCGGTGGCCATCAACCCGACAGACGGGAGTAAAGACGGTTTCCGAGGCAAGCGCTGCACGCTGCCCCTGGTGGGCCGCAGCCTTCCCATCATCGAGGACGAGTTCGTGGATCCGGAGTTCGGCACCGGTTTCGTGAAGGTCACGCCGGCCCACGATCCCAACGACTTCGAGATGGGCAATCGCCACGACCTGGAAGAGGTCGTGGTCATCGGCCCGGACGGGCACATGAACGAGGCCGCCGGCGAGTTCGCGGGCATGGATCGTTTCGCCGCGCGCAAAGCCATCGTGGCCAAAATGGATAGCATGGGTCTCATCGAGAAGATCGAGGACTACACCCATTCGGTGGGACATGGCGACCGCAGCGGCGTGCCCATCGAGCCCTATCTCAGCGAACAGTGGTTCGTGAAGATGAAGCCCCTGGCCGAGCAGGCCATCGCCGCCGTGAAGAGCGGCGAGGTCGAGCTTACGCCGCCCCGCTGGGAAAAGACCTACATGCACTGGATGGAGAACATCCGCGACTGGTGCATCAGCCGGCAGCTTTGGTGGGGGCATCGCATCCCGGTGTGGACGAACATCGCCACCGGCGAGCAGACGGCCAGCCTGGAGTGCCCCGGCGAGGCGGGCGACTGGAAGCAGGACGAGGACGTCCTCGACACCTGGTTCTCCAGCTGGCTCTGGCCCTTCAGCGTGCACGACTGGCCCGACGAGACCGAGGCCCTGAAGCGCTACCACCCGAGCAGCGACCTGATCACGGCGCCGGAGATCCTCTTCTTCTGGGTGGCGCGCATGATCATGGCGAGCAAGCGTTTCGTGGGGGAGAAGCCCTTCGACCGCGTCTTCCTGCATGGCATCATCCGCGACAAGCAGGGACGCAAGATGAGCAAGAGCCTGGGCAACAGCCCCGACCCGCTGGATCTCATGGATCAGTACGGCGTGGACGCGGTGCGTTTCAGCATGACCATGCTCACGCCCTGGGGCGGCGACTATCTCTTCGAAGACAACCACATGGAGATGGGCCGCAACTTTGCCAACAAGCTCTGGAACGCCAGCCGCTACGTGCTGGGGCACATGGAGGAGCACGGCCTCGAGGCCGCCCTCGATGCTTCCCCCGGCGAAGATCCCTTCACGAAGTGGATCGCCGCGGAGTGGAAAGGCGTGTCCGCCGACAAGCTCGGCGAGAGCACCCGTGAGGATCGCTGGATCCTCAGCCGCCTGTCCGCCGTCCGGGAGAAGGTCGACCGCGATCTGGCCGAGTTCCGCTTCAACGACGCGGCTCGCGCGCTCTACGATTTCTTCTGGAAGGAATACTGCGACTGGTACCTGGAGCTCACCAAGCCCCGAGTCTTCGGCGACGATGAGGCCGCGCGCCTGCGCGCCCTGACCACCGCCGGCGCGGTGCTTCACGCCACGCTTCGCATGCTGCATCCCTTCGTTCCCTTCATCACCGAGGCGATCTGGGAGCGCATCCCGGGCGCGGAGGATCGCATCATCACGGCTCCCTGGCCCGCCCCGCCAGCCGAGTTCCGCAACGAGGAGGCCGAGACGGAACTGGCCTTCCGCATGGACGCCATCACGGCCATCCGCAATCTGCGCGCCGAGGCGCGGCTCAATCCGGGCCAGAAGATCCAGCTGCTCTTCCGCACGGATCGCGAGGATCGAAAGGCGCAGCTCGAGGCGGCCCGTCCCTTCCTGGCGAGTCTCGCCAAGGTGGACGACTTCACGGTGGAGGCCACCGGCGGCGAGAAGCTGAAGCAGGCCTCCAGCGCATTCCTCGACGGCCTCGAGATCTGGATGCCCCTGGCCGGCCTGGTCGACCTGGAGGAAGAGGCCGCCCGCCTGCGCAAGGAGCTGGGCAAGGTCGAGAAGGAAGTCGGCGGCTACGAGAAGAAGCTCGGCAGCGAGGGCTTCACCGCCAAAGCGCCACCCGAGGTGGTCGAGGGCGTGCGCGAGAAGCATCGTCTGGCCAGCGAACAGCTCGCCAAACTGCGAGAGAGCCTCGCCAACCTGGAGGACGGTTGATGAATCCCGAGCGCACCATCGGCGAAACCCTGCGACTGGCTCGGGAGGGCAAGGCCCTCACGCTGGAAGAGGTGCGCGACGAGACCCGCATCGCCCTGTCCGTGCTCCACGCCCTGGAGCGCGACCGGTTCAGCGAGCTTCCCGGTCCCATCTACGTGAAGAACCACATCCGCGTGCTCTCGGAGCTGCTCGAACTCGATCGTGAATCCCTGCTCGAGCGCTACGAGGAAGCGGTCACCGGCGAGAAGGCCCAGCCCGACGAGGAGGCCGTCTGGTCCGAGGAGAAGGTGCGCGAGGTGCGCTTCACGGGTTGGCGTCCCGGCAGGACATTCTTGGCGGTCGCCATCGCCGTGGTGGCCATCGTGCTCCTGGTCACCTGGGCTCCCTGGCGATACTTCGGGGGCGAGGACGCGGGCGAGGTCGCCCAGGTTAAGCAGGAGACTCCCGCCGAAACCCCGGCGGCTCCGCCTCTGCCTCTGGACGATTTCCCCTTCCTGCCCGAAGGCTATGAAGCCACGGCCGGCGCGGTGGTGGACGATCCCCTGGTGCTGCGCATCACCAGCGACGGCGCCGCCCGCGTGCTCGTGAACGTGGACGATCGTCGCAACCTCTTCCACGAGTTCGAAGGAAGCGGAGGCGCCTGGACCGTGGAAGGCGAGGAGTACTTCTTCTTCAGCGCCCTTGACCTGGACAAGCTGTCCCTGACCCTAGACGGCGAAACTCTCGTACTGCCTTCCACGCCTGGTGGCGAGATCAGCGGCTGGCGCATCGACGCCGCCAGCGTGGGCCGCGAGTGAGTTCGTCCGATTCGAGTTCCCTAGATCCCCAAGCCATGATCGCCGCGGTCCGTCGTTGGGCCGCCGGCCGTGAGGACATCCGAGGCCTGCTGCTCGTGGGATCCCATGCCCGCGGCGAGGCGCGGCCGGATTCGGATATCGACTTCGTGCTGCTATGCGAGCGCCCAAGGCAGTTCCTCGAAGCGAGCGACTGGGTGGCGGAGTTCGACTTGGTCGAGAGTGTCGAGCGGGAGGACTGGGGGAGGGTCCAGTCCCTGCGGGTGAACTTCCGCGGCGGCCTCGAGGTCGAGTTCGGGATCACGGATCCCAATTGGGCGGAGCCTCCTTTGGACCCGGGTACGATTCGGGTGATTCGTAGCGGCAACGGGATCGTCTTCGACCGAGACGACTACCTACGGTCTCGACTGTCCGAGATCGAAGGTTCGGGAGGCGTCTGAGCCCACTCTTCCAGTCCACCCGGGTGGACTCTCAAGATAGTATTAAATGGCATAGTATGTGCACAAAATCTGGACATACTATGTAATATAGTGCTATACACTGGTACTTGACTCGAATACCGAGAGTGACTTACCGAGGATCGGAATGGACAGCGCCCACCTTCAAAAGCGGATTCCTTACGAGGAATTCGATTACCAGCAGCTACTCGACTGCCTGGGCGAGTACAGCCGGCCGCGGGCCAAGATCGGCGCCCTTCTGAAGAGCGGGGTGATCATCCGCGTCAAGAAGGGGATCTATGTCTTCGGCGAGGGCTACCGCCGAGGACCCGTCTCGCGTGAAATCCTGGCCAACCTGATCTATGGACCGTCCTACCTCTCCCTGGACTACGCACTGCAGCTTCACGGTCTCATCCCTGAACGAGTGGAGGAGCTGAGTTCGGTCTGTCTCGGTCGCTCACGCCGCTTCGACACGCCCCTGGGCCGGTTCTCCTACCGCAGGCTGTCAATGGCCAAGTATCGGGGAGGTATCCAGCGCACCGAGCTTCCCGACGGAAGGGCCTATCTGCTGGCATCTCCCGAAAAGGCGCTACTGGACAAACTGCACACGGAGCGTGGTTTGGGCATTCGGACCCAGTCGAGTTTGGCCATTTACCTTATCGAGAACCTAAGGATCGAGCCTTCGGATCTGGAAAGCCTGGATCCAAGCCTGATAGAGGAACTCGCCCGGCAATCCCGATCCAGACTGGGAAGGCTCCTGCGGGGAGTCGTCACGCAGATTCGGGGGGAAGGCTGATGCACGAGGCGATCAAGCAGATGCTGGATGATTACACGATCAACACCGCGGACGAGGGCATCCACGCGCTAAGGGAAGTCACGCAGGAACTGGCCCTGCTCGGACTGGGGCGGGCGAGGTTCTTCGAGCATGCCGCTTTCTATGGTGGGACCGCCCTGCGCATCTTTCACGGGCTGGATCGCTTCTCCGAAGACCTCGACTTCACGCTGCTAGAGCCGGATCCGTCATTCCGTCTGGACCGATTCACGGACGGGCTCTCGAAGGAACTTCAGGCCTTCGGCTTCGAAGTCGAGGTATCCGTCAGGGAGAAGATCCGGGATTCGGCCATTCAATCTGCTTTTCTGAAGGGAAACACGCGCAGGCAGCTTCTGGAGATCGGAGTTCCAGAGGAGTTCGCTGACCTGGTCCCGGCTAACCAGAAGCTGAAGATCAAGCTCGAGATCGACACGGATCCCCCCGGCGGATTCAGTACGGAAACGCATACCCTCCTTCGGCCCATACCCTACGCGATCCGCGTGTGCAGCCTACCGGATCTCTTCGCGGGCAAGCTGCATGCTGTCCTCTTCCGGCGCTGGAAGAACCGGGTCAAGGGGCGGGACTGGTACGATCTGGTCTGGTTCGTGAGCAGGAAGGTGCCCGTGAATCTGACGCATCTGGAGCAGCGCATGCGGCAGACGGATGATTGGGATTCGGAACGTTCGCTGAGCAGGGACGATCTCAATGGCTTACTGCGGGCCGGTATCGAGACATTGGATGTCGATCAGGCAAGGGAGGAAGTAATGCCCTTCCTCGGGGATCCGACCACCGTGGCTCTTTGGTCTCGAGATTTCTTTCAGGACATCGCGGGTCGCATCCGATCCTGAACATCGGCCAGGACGGCTAGCTTGTCCACCCGGGTGGACGACCAAGCGGATGCAATCCACGGAGAATTGTGCTAAATAGTTCCCATGTCACGTTTCAAACTGCATGCACCCTTCCAGCCCACCGGCGACCAGCCCCAGGTCATCGAGCAGCTGAGCGAGAGCATCCTCGCGGGGAACAAGTATCAGACCCTGCTCGGCGTGACCGGCAGCGGCAAGACCTTCACCATGGCCCAGGTCATCGCCGAGACCGATCTGCCCACGCTGATCATTAGTCACAACAAGACCCTCGCCGCCCAGCTCTACGGCGAGTTCCGCGGCTTCTTTCCCGAGAACGCCGTGGAGTTCTTCATCAGCTACTACGACTACTACCAGCCCGAAGCCTTCGTGCCGGCCACGGGCACCTACATCGAGAAGGACTCGTCCATCAACGAGGAGATCGACCGGCTGCGCCTTTCCGCCACCAGTCAGCTCATGATGCGCGACGACGTCATCGTCATCGCCTCGGTGAGCGCCATCTACGGCCTGGGCAATCCCAACGAGTTCAAGCGCCTGGTGCTGCAGCTCAAGGTGGGGGAAGAGCGGGGTCGCCCATCCATCCTGCGCACCATGGTGGACATGCAGTACTCGCGCAACGACGTGAACTTCATGCGGGGAACCTTCCGCGTGCGGGGCGACGTGATCGAGGTCTATCCGCCCTACGAGGACATCAGCTACCGTATCGAGCTCTTCGGCGACGAGGTCGATTCCCTGGCCGCCGTCGATCCCCTCACCGGCCGCACGAAGGAGAAGCTGCAGGAGATGGCCCTCTTCCCCGCCCATCACTTCGTGACGGGACGCGAGCGGGTGACCCAGTCCATCGACCAGATCGGCCGGGATCTGGAAGAGCGCCTCAACGAGTTCCGCGAGCAGAACAAGTTGCTCGAGGTGCAGCGCCTCGAGAACCGCACCCGCTACGACATGGAGATGCTCAGCGAGATGGGCTTCTGCACGGGCATCGAGAACTACTCGCGCTACCTCGACGGCCGCGCCCCCGGCGAGCGTCCCCTCTGTCTCCTTGATTATTTCCCCGACGATTTCCTGATCATCCTCGATGAGAGCCACGTGACCGTGCCTCAGATCGGCGCCATGTACGCCGGCGACCGCAGCCGCAAGGAGACCCTGGTGGAGCACGGCTTCCGTCTGCCCAGCGCCCTGGACAATCGCCCTCTGCGCTTCGAGGAGTTCGAGCAGCTCACGCCTCGGGCCGTGTTCACCAGCGCCACGCCGGGGCCCTACGAGTACGAGATGAGCGGGAAGAACGTCTTCGAACAGGTCATTCGCCCCACGGGCCTGCTGGACCCCCAGATCGAGCTGCGCCCCAGCAAGCACCAGGTGGACGACCTCCTCGGCGAAGTTCGCGATCGGGTTTCCCGCAAGGAGCGCACCCTGGTGACCACGCTCACCAAACGCATGAGCGAGGAGCTCACTGACTATCTGCGGGCCAACGGCATCCGCGTGGCCTACCTGCACAGCGACATCAAGGCCCTGGAGCGGGTGTCGATCCTGCGCAAGCTGCGCCTGGGCGAAGTGGACGTGCTGGTGGGCATCAATCTTCTGCGCGAGGGCCTGGACCTGCCCGAGGTCTCGCTGGTGGCCATCCTCGATGCGGACCGCGAGGGTTTCCTGCGCAGCCACACGAGCCTGATCCAGACGGCGGGACGCGCGGCGCGGCACGAGGAGGGCAAGGTCATCCTCTATGCCGACACGCAGACCGATTCCATCAAGGCGGCCGTGGAAGAGACGGCCCGTCGCCGCAAGCTGCAGGAATCGTATAATAAGGAACACGGCATCACACCCCGGGGCATCCGCAAGAGCGCCAAGGAAGTGGAGGCGGCGACCCGGGTGGGCGAGAGCAAGAAGAAGGAGGGCGAGGCGGGAGCGCACCGCATCGCCCGGCGCTTCGAACACATGGAACTGGCCGAGCGTATCGCCGAACTCGAGCGCGAGATGCGCGCCGAGGCCGATGCCAGGCGTTTCGAGGCGGCGGCCAGCCTGCGCGATCACATCGAGGAACTGCGGCTGCAGCTGGCGACCGAGGGGAGGCAGGATGAAGGATCCATGGCCTGAGTGGCCTTCGGAACTGAGAGCGGCCGCGGAGGCCCTGCTCGATCTCGCCTTGGCCGAGGATCTGGGCCCGGGGGATCTCAGCGCCGAACACTTCGCCTCGCCGCAGGAGCAGCTCACCGTACGTCTGGTGGCCCGTCAGGCGGGTACCCTGGCCGGCCTGCCACTCTTCCTGCAGGTCTTCCAGCGGGTCACCGGAGGCATCGAGATTCTCGAAGCCGCCGAGGACGGCCACGACTTCGCGGCCGGCGAGCTGCTCGCCCGCCTGCGGGGCCCGGCTGGGGCCATCCACTCGGCCGAGCGCACGGCTCTCAATTTCCTGCAGCGCCTCAGCGGCATCGCCACGCGCACCCGTGAAGCCATGAGCGCCAGCGTCGGGCCCAAGGTCCTGGACACCCGCAAGACCACGCCGGGCTACCGCCTGCTCGAGAAGTACGCCGTGCGCATGGGCGGTGGCGAGAATCATCGCCTGGGGCTGTTTGACGCCGTGATGGTCAAGGACAACCACAAGGAGGCCCTGGGCGGCATGGCCCAGGTCTGCGATCACCTGCTCGGATTGCCCGAGGGATTCCCCGTCTACGTGGAAGTCGACGACCTGTCCGAGCTTCGGCTTCTGCTTCGGCACGCTGCGAAGCCGCGTGTTACCCGCGTGCTCCTCGACAACTTCCCTCCGGCCGATGCCGCTCGCGCCGTCGAGCTCCGAGAGGAGGCCGGCGGCGGCCCCGACTTCGAGATCTCCGGCGGGCTCGCGGCGGCCGACCTGGCCGATCCCCACTATCGCGACATCGAATACGCCAGCCTGGGCGGTCTCACCCACGGCGCGGGCTCGGTGGACCTGGCCCTCGAGGTGGAGGCGTGAGCCGCGTCCCCGAACGTGAGACGGCCTTCGATGTCGCCCTTCGGGGCGAGTGGGGGCGTCCCCTGGAATTCCACGATGCCCTCGACAGCAGCCAGGACCGCCTGCGCCAGCTCGCCGAGCGCGAGGCCCCCGCGGGCTCCTGCATCGTCACCGACTACCAGATGGAGGGGCGTGGCCAGCATGGCCGCCGCTGGATCGCGAAACCCGGCCAGAGCCTGCTCTTCTCGGTGCTGCTCAGGCCCCGGCTGTCCGCCGCCGCGTTGGGTGGGCTGCCCTCTCTCATCGCCTCCCTCGCCCTACTTCGCAGTCTCGATCCCCTGGAACTCGACCTCGGCCTGCGCTGGCCCAACGACCTCTACGCCGGTCCCCGCAAGGTGGCGGGCATGCTCATGGAGGGGCGCATCGAGGGCGAGGGCTACCGATTCATCGCCCTGGGCGTGGGACTGAACCTGTCCCAGGCCCGTCTGGATTTTCCCCCCGAGCTGGCCGAGAGCGCTGCCTCCCTGCGTCAGCTTCTGGGGCAAGCACCTCTGGCCGAGGACATCCTCGCGGGCTTTCTCGTGGAGCTGGAAGGCCTGTGGACCCGCCTGGAAGACGGCGAGGGCGATACCCTCGTGGCCGAATGGAAACGCCACTGGCCCGACGAGCGTCGCGTGGTGCGCACCACCGAGGGTCTGGGCCAGGCCATGGACGTGGACAGCCAGGGCGGGCTGGTGCTCTTCAAGGACAGCGGCGAGCAGCGACTCTACGACAGCCGCTCCATCCTCGGCTGGGAGGGATCCTGATGGCCGACCTGCTCTGCCTCGATCGCGGCAATTCGGGGCTCAAGGGCCTGCTGCTGGACGGAAGCTGCGTGGTGGCGCGTCCCAGGTTCGACGAGAACTGGCGGCGCACCCTCTCTCGCCTGCCCCTGGACAAGGTCGCCGTGGCCCTCTGCTCGGTGGCGCCGTCCCGGGACGAGGAAATGCTCGCCTTCCTGGCCGAGCGCGAGGTGGAGACCTGGGTCCTCCGGGGCGATAGCGAGGTGCCCTTCCCGGTGGAGATTCGCCATCGTGAGACCCTGGGCCCCGATCGCCTGGCGAACATGGCCGGGGCGCATTTCCATCGCCGATTTCCCGCACTCGTGGTGGACGCGGGCAGCGCGGTGACTCTGGACTACATGGACGAGAAGGGCGTCTACCGCGGTGGGCTCATCCTCCCGGGACCGAGGCTCTGGCTCGAGGCTCTGGCCGCCGGAGGCGAGATGCTGCCGGAGGTGGACATCCAAGGGGAGATCCCGCTGCTGGGCCGGGAAACCGGCGAGGCCATGGCGGCGGGGGCCGTCTGGGGTCTCAGAAGCGCCGTGGAAGGCCTAGTTCGCCGCCTGAGGGCCTTGAATCCGGAGTCCGACTCGGTCATCCTCACGGGCGGCGCGGCGCCGCTGCTGGCCGAAGACTGGGAGGGGCCGCTACCGAGTGTCGAGCGGGACTGGACCCTGCTGGGTCTGGCCGCCCTGCATCGCTGGACCCACCGCTAGCTTCCGGCTGGTAGCTGGTAGCTGGCCGCTGGAAGCTTCACAAAAGAACCCCGGCCCTGAGCGAGAGGGCCGGGATTCCGGGAGAAGCCTGCTCCGGAGGAGTATTCCGGTGCAGTGATGGAGCAAATTGGACGATCCTCAGGGAGAAGCATCGGACGTCGTCCGTTATCAGGTATCGGCCCCGCAACTCGACTCTGAAGCGTTAATTTCTTGTCAGTCAATCGCCATGAGGGAGGGACCATGGGCAGTGAAATCCGCGTAGGATGGAAGGAAAGGGTCCATTTTCCTCTCTGGGGGATGACACTCAAAGCCCTGCTAGACCCCTCCGCGCCCCTTTCGACCCTGGCCGTGGAGCGCGTGGACTCCCTGGGACGCATGCGCGACGAGGATGGCCGCCGCCGGCTGGTCCTGCGCCTGGCCGTGCCCATGGCCCGGGGAAAGGGTCGCCTCAAGGTGGTCTACGCCTACTACCATCGGCGCACAAGGCTCGGCGAAGTGCCTGGGAGACATTACGTTGTGAAGATTCCCCTGCGCCTGGGAGCCAACCGCTTCGAGGCCGAGCTGGCGCTGCTTCCCGCCGAGCGCCGTCAGCACTTCCTGCATCTGGGTCGGGAGGCCATGGCCGGCCGATTCCTGGTGGACGCCTCGGCCAGCTACCTGCACAAGCTGCCCACCAAGGCTCCGGACCCCGATCCCTTCCTTCCCCTGCCCGAAGTGGAAGGCTAGAGGGGGGTTGCAGCCCACGGGGGCCCTGGCTATATTGGACGCGCTTTGGCAGTAGCGTTAACTAACTGCCAAATTCCTTGAAATGGAAAGACTTAAGGCCCGCCAAGGGGGCGGGACCTGTCAAAGGAGTGAAAATGGCCAAGCAGATCGAGTTCAATATCGACGCCCGCAACAAGCTCAAGTCCGGACTGGACCAGCTTGCCAACGCGGTGAAGGTCACCCTGGGCCCCCGCGGCCGTAACGTCATTTTGGACAAGAAGTTCGGTAGCCCGACGGTCACCAACGACGGTGTGACCATCGCCAAGGAGATCGAACTTTCCGACGCCTACGAGAACATGGGCGCTCAGCTGGTCAAGGAAGTGGCCACGAAGACCAACGACGTGGCGGGCGACGGTACCACCACCGCGACCCTCTTCGGGCAGGCCATCGTGACCGAGGGCCTGAAGAACGTCACCGCCGGCGTGAACCCCATGTATCTGAAGAAGGGCGTCGCCAAGGCCGTGGAGACCGTGGTCGAGGCCATCGCCGAGATGAGCACGGAAGTCCAGAGCCGCGAGGACACCGCCAACGTGGCCTCCATCAGCGCCAACAACGACTCCGAGATCGGCGAGCAGATCGCCGAGGCCATGGAGCGCGTCGGCCGTGATGGCGTCATCACCGTGGAAGAGGCCCGCAGCCTCGATAGCTACCTCGACGTGGTCGAGGGCATGCAGTTCGATCGTGGCTACCTCAGCCCCTACTTCGTCACCGATCCCGATCGCATGGAAGCGGTGCACGAGAACGCCCTGATCCTCATCTACGACAAGAAGATCAGCAACATGAAGGATCTACTGCCGGTGCTCGAGAAGGTCGCCCAGACCGGTCAGCCGCTCATCATCATCGCCGAGGACGTGGACGGCGAGGCCCTGGCTACCCTGGTGGTCAACAAGCTGCGCGGCACCCTGAACGTCTGCGCCGTGAAGGCTCCGGGCTTCGGTGATCGTCGCAAGGCCATGCTCGAGGACATCGCCATCCTCACCGGCGGCACCGTGGTCGCCGAGGAGACCGGCCGCAAGCTCGAGAGCGCCGACATGAACGACCTGGGCCGCGCCAAGCGCATCACCATCGACAAGGAGAACACCACAATCGTCGAGGGCGCCGGTGACAGCGCCGCCGTCGAGGCTCGTGTGAACCAGATCAAGAAGCAGGTCGAGGACACCAGCAGCGATTACGACAAGGAGAAGCTGCAGGAGCGCATGGCCAAGCTGGCCGGCGGCGTCGCGGTCATCAACGTAGGCGCGGCCACCGAGACCGAACTCAAGGAAAAGAAGATGCGCGTGGAGGACGCCCTCAACGCCACCCGCGCGGCCGTGGACGAGGGCATCGTGCCCGGCGGCGGCGTGGTCTTCATCCGCGTCATCGAGGCCCTCGACAAGATCGACGGCCTCACCGAAGAGGAGATGGTGGGCGTGAACATCATCCGCAAGGCCCTCGAGGCCCCGTTGCGTCAGATCGCCGAGAATGCCGGCGTGGACGGCAGCGTGGTGGTGGAGAAGGTGCGCGGCGAGAAGGGTAGCTTCGGCTACAACGCCGCCACCGGCGTCTACGAGGACCTGCTCAAGGCCGGCGTGGTGGATCCCGCCAAGGTGAGCCGCACCGCCCTGCAGAACGCGGCCTCCATCGCCAGCCTCATCCTGACCACCGAGACCATCGTCGCCGACCTCCCCGAGGAGAAGGGTGAGATGGCCATGCCCGCCGGCGCCGGCGGCATGGGCGGCATGGGTGGCATGTACTAGTTCTGAGTCGAAAGATTCAGGAATTCCGGGACCGGGGGCCGCGAGGCTCCCGGTTTTTGTTTGCGTATAACTCCGAAAACTTTAGAGATTAGACGTCTTTCTAGTGCTGGCTCATGACTTGTCTGTTGACATACAAAGTAGATCATATAGACTACATACTAGATCATATGGACTAGTAAGGAGTTCAATATGTTACAAGCGATTCTTGGCTCACAAAGCGCTGAGCGCGTACTCATGTACATCTTCACGCGGGGGGAAGGTTTTGCGCGAGAGATGGCAAGATTCTATGACTCTGGCATGAGCCCCTTGCTGAAGCAGCTCGTCAAAATGGAGAGGGCTGGAATACTTGCGGGAAGAGATGTTGGTCGTACGAGACTCTACTCATTCGATCCGCGCTATCCTTTTCTCGATGAACTGAAAGGTCTCTTGAGTAAGGCGCTAGAATTCTATCCCGACTCGGAAAGAGCAGCGCTGCTCATGGTGCGCAAACGGCCTCGGCGAAAAGGGAAGCCAAAGACAGGATAACAATGAGTACTAGATATCGACTTCTACACCCAGTGATCGTGCTGCTTCTGTACACGTGTACAGTCCAAGCCGACACACTGCATGTGCCCAGCGAGTATCCGACCATTGCCGCGGGCCTGGCCGCGGCAGAGTTCGGCGACACGGTGCTGGTGGCCTGCGGGCACCATCACGTGGCCGACCTGCAGATGAAGGACGGCGTCACCCTGCGCAGTGCGGGCGGAACGGCCGACTGCGTGACCCTCAACGGTCAGAGCGCAAACCGCATCATGGTGGGGGTGGGACTGTCCGAGAGCACCCGCATCGAAGGTTTCACCTTCCGCTGGGGACGGGCCACCGACGAGGGCGAGACCGGCGCCGCCCTGCACCTCTTCGATTCCCATCCGACGATCCGCCATTGCGACTTCCTGGAGAGCGTGGCCACCTGGGGTGGCGCGCTCTCGATCCTCGACTCCCGGGCCGTCTTCGAGGATTGCCGTTTCGAAAGCAATCGGGCCTACCACTACGGCGGCGCCGTCTGGTGCGACGATGTGGCGCCGGTCACCTTCACCCGATGCGAGTTCCGGAACAATGATTCGGGCCTTGGAGGCGGTGCGCTTTCCGCCTATGGGGCGTCCCACGTGACCCTCGTCGACTGCGTCTTCCGCGACAACGAATCCACGGCCGGAGGTGGCCTGCACGCCATCACCTCATCGCCCTACCTGGACCATTGCATCTTCGTGGACAATTTCGCCGAATCCCACGGTGGGGCCTTCGCCCTGCAGGGTGGCGATGCCTCGGTGCAGCACTGCACCTTCGCCCGCAACGCCGCCCACACGGGCAGCGCCCTGGACTACCGCAGCCACGAGGGTGGGCTCACGGCGATTCCCAATCTGAACTGCTGCATCCTGGCCTTTGGCGAGGGCGGCGCGGCCGTGGCCTGCGAGCCCGGAGACGCCTTCGCCTGGAACACCGACATCTACGGTCACGAGGGCGGCGACTGGACCGGTTGCATGGCGCCGCTGCTGGACCAGTGGGGGAACATCAGCGAGGATCCACAGTTCTGCAGCGAGAGCGATTTCATCAATCTGGGCCTTCAGCTCGACTCGCCCTGCGCCGGGGAGGCCTGCTCCGGATACATGGGCGCCCTGCCCGCCAGCTGCGGCATCGCCGCGACCCGAACCATCGACTGGGGCAGGCTCAAGCTCTCCTATTGACCTCAGCAGGAAGATCCCGGAAGGTTTCCTCGGTCCGGATGGGGAAACGAGGTCCCTGAATGAGTGCGAAAAGGCTGGCTATACCGCTATTGCTCAGCTTCATAGTGGCTTGCACGCCACCGCCTCGGGACCGCCATATCACCCTCGTTCACGAGGCCTTTCCTCCCGACGCCGGCAACAACATCAAGGTCATGCTGCTGGCACCCCTGGAGGGCATCGAACTCGGTCACCATCCCCGGTTGCTCTTCAAAGACGTTCCCGCCGCCCAGGATAATCCCGAGGCCTATGTGCTCTGCACCTGGAGCCGGGGCATGGAGTACGTTCTGAACGAGAACACGAAACGGCTCGACTTCTATTCCGCCATCGACAACCGGCCCCTGAGCTTGCCGCCGAGCTCGAGTTGGATTCAGAAGGGCCGCGGCAGCCATGGCCTCGAGGTTTTCGAGTTCAGCGAAAAGGCTCCCCTGGAGCTGCTTGCCGCCAAGGGTTTCGACTATGCTGTCGTGCCTCTGAGCCTCGAGTTTCAGAGGGCCAAGGACATCAGCGAGGGGCGGATGGACAGCTACGAAACCAATGCCGAGTTCAGGAGCATCAGCGGTGCCGCCGCACTTTTCGAACTCGGGGGGCCGGTGGGGATCATCGATATCAGCGAGGGTGAGTTCGTCTGGTGCGGCGACGTGGCCGTGGGGGGCACACACGGGGTATACCGGATCGCCACGGACTCGGCCGGTCCCAGCAATGCCTTCGAGGTGCTCAGCTATTCCTGGGGAACCGATCTCATGATTGTCATGAATCGCTCGAGCCTGCCCATCCGCACTCTCTACCAGATTGGCAAGGTCTGCGAGTAAACTGCCCTGGCAGAGGCGATTCCCCGCCTTGACAGTGCCCCCGACCCTCCCTAGTCTGAGCCATCCGAAGGGACGCGGGGCATGGATCATATCCGCATCAAGGACATCATCATCTACGGGCACTACGGCGTCACCGACGAGGAACGGGAAGTCGGGCAACGACTTCTCATGGATCTCGATCTCGAGCTGGACCTGTCCGCGGCCGCCGAGTCCGACTCGCTGGCCGACACGGTGAGCTATGAAGAGGTCTACGGCTCCGCGCGCGTGCGGGCCGAGGGTCTTCGCTGCAAGCTGCTCGAGCATCTGGCCGCGCGCGTGGCCGACGGCCTGCTCGAGGAACACGCCGCCGTGGATCGCATCACGGTGTCCTTGCGGAAGATGAACCTGCCCTTTCCCAATACCTGTCGCGAGGTGGAAGTCCTGCTCACGCGGGAGCGCCGGGCTTGAGGCGATGGGCGGCCTTCTCCCTGGGAGCCAATCTCGGGGATCGGGAAGCATCCCTCCGATCGGCCGCGCGGAAGCTCGCCGTGGTGCTGGAAGGCGCGCGCATCAGTTCGCTCTGGGAAACCGAGCCGGTGGAGGTGGAGGACGAGCAGCCGTCCTTCCTGAATCTCTGCCTGGCCGGCGAGACCGAGGCGAGTGCCCGCTCGCTGCTCGAACTCTGCGGAAGGCTCGAGTCCGAGGCGGGACGAAAGAGCGGTCACAGGCAGCCGCGCCTGCTCGATGTAGACCTGCTTCTCCTCGGCCAGGAGCGCGTGGAAGAGCCGGACCTCGTCCTGCCCCATCCGGGTCTGCCGCGCCGGCGCTTCGTGCTGGCTCCGCTGGCCGAGATTCTGCCGGACTGGGTGCATCCGGAGACGGGCGCGAAGGTAACGCAAATGTTGAAGCAACTGGGAGAGTCGCAGGTCATCCGGTTGCGCAAGGCCCCGAAGGACTGGTGGAATGACTGAGCAACGGCGGGAACCGTCCTACATCGTCATCGAAGGCGTCATCGGCGTGGGCAAGACCAGCCTGTCCCAGCTGCTCGCCGAGGAAATGGATGCGCGCCTCAACCTGGAGGTGGTGGAGGAGAATCCCTTCCTCCGCGAGTTCTACGTGAATCCGTCGGCCAATGCCTTCAAGACCCAGATCTTCTTCCTGCTTTCGCGATTCCGTCAGCAGCAGACCCTCAAGCAGGGCGAGCTCTTCCAGGAAAAGGTGATCAGCGACTATCACTTCGACAAGGACCGCATCTTCGCCAACATCAACCTGAGCGACGACGAGCTGTCCCTCTACAACGTGGTGGCCGACGCCCTGGCGCCGCAGATTCCCACGCCGGATCTGGTGATCTTCCTGCAGGCTTCCCTGGACACCCTCGTGGAGCGAGTGACCAAGCGGGGGCGTCCCATGGAGCGGGATATGCGGCGGGATTACCTCGAGACACTTGCGGAAGCCTACAATCACTACTTCTTCCACTACGCGGGAACGCCGCTCCTGGTGATCAACACCGACAACATCGACTTCGTATCCAACCGGCGGCACCTGGAGGACCTGAAGCGGCGCATCCTGACGCCCTTCGAGGGCACCCTCTACTACGTGCCGAACTGGGAGGGATAGATGCAGCGCATGAGCATCCTGGATCTGAAAGCCAAGAAGGAGCGCGGCGAGAAGATCGTGGCGCTGACGGCCTACGACTATCCCACGGCGCGTATCCTGGACGAGGCGGGGGTGGACCTCATACTCATCGGCGACAGCGCGGCCAACGTGGTGCTGGGCTACGAATCCACCCTGCCCGTGACCCTGGGCGAGATGATCATGCTCTCGGCCGCGGTGGCCCGGGGAGCGAGCCGCGCCCTGGTTGTGGCCGACATGCCCTTCATGAGCTACCAGGTCAGCGAGGACCAGGCCCTGGAGAGCGCCGGCCGCTTCGTGAAGGAGGCGGGCGTGGGGGCGGTGAAGCTGGAGGGCGGACATCGCTCTGCGCCGGCCATCCGCCGCATGGTGGATGCGGGCATCCCCGTCATGGGACATCTGGGGCTGACGCCCCAGAGCCACCTGGCCTTCGGCGGCCACAGGGTGCAGGGGCGGGACGAGAACCAGGCTCGCATGCTCGTGCAGGAAGCGCAGGAGCTCGAGGCCGCGGGGGTCTTCAGCATGGTGCTCGAGGGCATTCCCTGGACCCTGGCCCGCGAGATCTCCGATTCCGTGGAGGTTCCCACCGTGGGCATCGGCGCGGGGGCCGACTGCGACGGTCAGATCCTCGTGCTCCACGACATGATCGGCCTGGGCGGCGGCGACTTCAAGTTCGTGAAACGCTTCGCCGACGTGGAGGGCGAAATCAGCCGCGCGGTGAAGGACTACACCCGCGAGGTGCGCGAAGGCTCCTTCCCCAGCGAGGAGCACCGATTCGAACCCGGCACGCGCCGTCGCAAGGCCGATCCCAAGTGAGTCGCGGCCCGGAGATCATCCGTGCCGTCGCTCCCATGCAAGCCTACAGTCGCGAGCAGCGGGGGGCGGGCTTGAGCCTGGGGCTCGTGCCCACCATGGGTAACCTGCACGAGGGGCATATCTCGCTGGTCCGCCAGGCCCTCGCCGAATGCGATCGCGTGATCGTCTCGGTCTTCGTGAATCCCACCCAGTTCGGTCCCGGCGAGGATTTCGACGCCTATCCCCGCACTTGGGAGGCGGATCTCGCCAAGCTAACCAAGGCCGGCGCGCACTGCGTCTTCGCGCCCATGCTGCCCGAGGTCTACCCCGCCGGCGATGCCACCCGCGTCACCGTGAACTGGGGAACCGATGTGCTCTGCGGCGCCAGCCGTCCCGGACATTTCGATGGCGTGACCACCGTGGTGGCCAAGCTCTTCACCGCCACCCTGCCGGATCTGGCCTTCTTCGGACAGAAGGACGCCCAGCAGGCCCTGCTCATCCGGCGCATGGTGCGAACCCTGCTCTTCCCGGTGACCCTTCGTCTCGGGGAGACTCGCAGGGAGAGCGACGGGCTGGCCATGAGCAGCCGCAACGCCTATCTCAACACCGGGGAGCGCGCCCGGGCCTCGACCCTCTTCCGCGCGCTGCAGGCAGCCGGAGCGGCCCTGGTGGCGGGGGAGCGGGATCCGGCGACCCTGGAAAAGCTCGGACTGGATCTGCTGTCGGAGCTGGACGTCGAGTACTTCAGCGTGGTGGATCCCGAAACCCTGGAGCGACCGGACAAGCTCACGGAGGGTCTCGTTCTCATGGCCTGCGCCGCCCGCCTGGGTGGTGCGCGGCTCATCGACAACCACGTCTACCGCATCGACGAAGACGGGGCCTGTCCGGCCCTGCTCTTCTAGGAGAAGCATGACATCCTGCGCATCCCTGATTCTCGCCGCCGGCAAGGGCACCCGCATGAAGAGCGACCTGGCCAAGGTGCTTCATCCCCTGGGCGGGCGGGCCATGATCCACTGGGTGCTCGACGGCGCCGAGGCCGCCGGGCTGGCGCCGAACATCCTGGTCATCGGTCATCAGGCCGATCAGGTGAGGGAGGAACTCTCCGGCCGTGAGGTGGCCTTCGCCCTGCAGACCGAGCAGCTGGGTACGGGGCACGCCGTGATCATGGCCAGAAGCCGGATCGAAGATCTCGATGGCGACCTGCTGGTGCTGTCGGGGGATGTGCCCCTCATCCGTCCCGAAACCCTGACCGGCCTGCTGGACCTGCATCGCGCGCGGGAGGCCGCGGCCACGGTGCTCAGCGCGGTGCTGGAGGATCCCTCGGGCTACGGCCGGGTGCTGAGAAACGCCGAAGGCGACCTGGAGGCCATCCGCGAGCACCGGGACGCCACGGAGGCCGAGCGGGAAGTTCGGGAGATCAATTCGGGCATCTACGTCTTCCGCATTCCCGACCTGCTCGAGGCCCTCGAACTTTTGAGCGACGACAACGACCAGGGCGAGTACTATCTCACCGACACGCTCGAGATCCTGAAGGGCCTGGGCCGCCGTGTGGCGGCGAGCATCTGTCCCGATCCGGAGGAGATCGGAGGCATCAATGATGTGGCGCAGCTCAGTGCTGCGGAGAAGGTTCTGGCCGAAAGGAAGGGTTGATGGAACATCTCTTCACTCCCTGGCGGCGCAAGTACGTGGTGGAGGGCGAGGGCCGCAAGGACGGCTGCGTCTTCTGCGGCCTGCAGGACGAGGAAGATCGGGACTTCCTCTTCGAGACCCAGCACTGGTACGGCGTGCTCAACGCCTTTCCCTACTGCAACGGTCACATGATGCTGGTCACGCGCCGGCATGTCTCCTGGCTGGATGATCTCAACGAGGAGGAGCTCGCCGAACTGGGGAACCTCATGCGGCGGGCAGAGGCGGCCATCCGCAAGGCCTACTCGCCCGAGGGCATGAACCTGGGCATCAACTTCGGCAGCGCCGGCGGCGCGGGCATCCCCGGCCACCTGCACGTGCATCTGGTGCCGCGGTGGGTGGGCGACACCAATTTCATGAGCAGCATCGGGCAGACCCGCGTGGTGCCCGAGGAGATGTCCCTCAGCTTCGAGAGGCTTAGCGAGGCCTTCCGGGAGGACGATGGCCAGGACTAAGCGCAAGACGACGCGGAACGAGCGGGGCTCGGCCCTGCCCTGGATCTTCGGATCCGTGTTCCTGTCCGTTCTGGCCTTCTCCCTGACCCTTCGCTATGGTGACCTCGTTCTCCGGCCCGCGAGTGAGGAGAGCGCCGAGATCAAGCGGGAGGACCTGCTGCGCGAGCGCCGTCGCGAAAGCTCCCGCCCGGAGGACGCCGAGGCCCTGGGCCTTCGTCTCCAGGTGCTCAATGCCACCCGCGTGCCAGGCCTGGCTCTTCGCAAGGGCGAAAGTCTGAGGCCCTGGGGCGTGGACGCCCTGGACCGCGGGAATGCGCCGCCCTGGCCATTCAACGAGACCCTCCTGCTCATCCGCGGCGGCGAGCGGGAAGCGGTGGAGCGACTGTCGGACTATCTTGGAGGCGTGCCCGTGCTGCTTCAGCGCCGCGAGGATCTGATGCTGGACGCGACGCTGATCCTGGGGCAGGATTGGCAGCGCTATACTTGGCCCCTGGAGTAAGGAAAGATCATGGCGCTGAGAAAGAAATCCCTGAAGGCCATCGTGCTCACGGTGCTGCTCGGCATCGCGGTGGGGACCGTGGTGGGCGAGGTACTGGCCATCGTCCTGCCCGACGGCATTCCCAAGGACGTCCTCATCCAGTCGGCCCACTTCGAACTGCAACCCTTCACCCTCAATCTCATGGTGCTCACCCTCACCTTCGGCATCAGCCTGAAACTCAACTTCATCTCGGTGCTGGGGATACTCGTCATGGTGCAACTGCTGAAATGGTCATGGTAGCCTTCATCGGTGGAATCGGCGGCTGGGAGCTCCTGCTCGTGGTGGCCGTGGTCCTCGTGATCTTCGGACCCGAACGCCTGCCGGAGATGGCGCGGAAGTTCGCGTCCATCAGCGCCAAGGTGCGTACCGCCAATCGCGACTTCCAGCGGGAGATGTATCGGAATCTCGATCCCGACGAGATCATGAAGGATGATGAGGCCACGACCCCCGAGCCCCGGGCCACGGGCAAGAACGAGGATGTGGAGGAGGAAGAGAGAACTGAGAGCTGAGAACTGAGAACTGAGAACTGAGAACTGAGAACTGAGAACTGAGAGCTAAGAAGAACCCCCCGCTCCATGGAGTGGGGGGTCTTTGTTCGCAGTTCTTAGTTCTCAGTCCTCGGTTAGTTATAGAACTGATCCCGCCAGTCCTCGACGCCATAGCTGGACTTGAGATCCTCCACCCAGGAGGTGAAGTGCTCGGCCTGGGCCTGTCCCAGCATCTCTTCGAGGATCGTCGGGCGCTGGTCGGCGAACTGCTCGGTGTCCAGGGGCTCGCGGCCGAGGACCTCTAGGATCCAGGCGCCCTGATCGGTCTCGATGACCGGTGACACCTGTCCGGGGGACATGTTGTAGGCCAGCAGGTGGAAGGTGGTCTCGCTGCCCACGCCGGGAATGTAGTCGCTGAACTTCACATCCTTCTCGTTGCCCTCCAGGCCCAGCTCGGTGATGGCGTTGCGAAGGCTGGTGCCGGCGTCGTAGGCATCACGGATCTTCTGGGTGAAGTCCTTGGCCATGCGTTTCTGCTCCTCGGTCTTCCACATTCGCAGGACCACGTCGCGGGAATCGGAGAACTCGGAAGGGCCTTCGGGGCTGACGCTCTCGAGCTGCATCACGTAGTCGGACTGACGGCCCGTGAAACGGCGGCTGACCTCGCCGGGCTCCATGCGTTCCACCTCGGCGTGGATGGCGGCGTTGAAACCCTGCAGATCGATGCTGCTGTTCAGGGCGAAGGGGGCCGGGCGGGCCACCTCGAGGCCCAGGCGCGTGCCGGCGTCGGCGAGGCTGCCCAGCTCGGTGGCCAGATTGGACAGGGAATCGGCCAGGGTGGCCATGCTGTCCAGGGTGGCGTAGCTGGGCTCCACGCGCAGCAGAAGATGGCGGGCCTGGATCTCGTCCACGCCGTCATCGGTGGTGCGCTCGCCTTCCTTCTTGATGAGGTGGAAGCCGAACTGGGTCTTCACCGGTTCGCTCACCTCGCCCACGGCCAGCTCGAAGGCTGCTGCCTCGAACTCGGGAACCATGCGGCCGCGGGCGAACCATCCAAGGTCGCCGCCGTTGTCGGCGTTGCTCAGGTCTTCGGAGTAGTCGCGGGCCAGATCCTCGAAGGCGCGACCGGCGTCGAGCTCGTCGCGGATGAAGTCCACGCGCTCGCGCACGAAGAACTCGTCGGCCTCCGAAGCGCCGCGGCTGAATTCCACGTACTGGATAGTGTAGGTGGCGGGATCCTGGAAGAGGTCGAGGTTCTCGTTGTAGAAGGCCTCCAGCACCGTATCGGCGGGATCCTCTTCGGGCAGGGTCATCTCACGCCAGGAGGTGCCGGCGTAGAGGATCTTGGTCTTGGTGTTCCGGCGCTCGAACTCCTGGCGGAGCTCCTCCTCGCTGATGTGCAGCTGGGTGGAGAAGATCTGCTGCAGGCGATTCAGGGGCAGCATGTTTCGAACGATGTCCTCGATGGGCACCCAGTCGATGCGGGGATCCGCCAGGGCCTGCTGATAGGCCTCCATGTTGAAGACGCCGTTCTCGTCCATGAACTGGCGGCGCAGGAAATCGGGAGGATCGTTGTTGAGCACGTCCCGCACCTCGTTGTCGGTGGGCTCCAGACCCAGACGCTCGACCTCGAGGGTGAAGAGCACCTCGTTGATGAGCTGGTCGAAGACCTGGTCCTGGACGCGGATGCGCTCGTCGGCCGTGATGGGCTGGCCGGGCTGACGGCTGGCGGCCATATCGCTGTAGGCCTGGCGCAGACGCTGGTCGAAGGTTCGCAGGCTCACGCCGGTGTCGCCGACCATGGCCACCCAACTCTGACCCTGCGGCGCCTGCTGCCCGCTGCAGCTGATGCCCTGGTAATCGGCGCCCCAGACGAAGATCATGGAGATCACGAAGGCGACCACCACGAACCAGAGCGTCCATTTGATGAAATTCCTGTCCCTCATCTGGCTGAGCATGGAGGGATCCTCCTCGGAGTTAGCCTTCACAACAAGGCCGCCCCTGGCCTCCCAGCGGGCGGACCGTCCCCCTGCGCCTTCGCAGGGCGAATTCCCGAAGCGGCAAATTAACATAGGATTGGGCCGGCCCGCAACCGGGAAAGAAGGCTGGTCATCGGTGGTCGGATCGGCTAATTTGGGCCAGAATCCGCATTTCTACACCCCTCCAGGGCCGGAGCATCCATGAGTCGCAGCTTTGTCCACCTGCACAACCACTCGGAGTACAGCCTGCTGGACGGGGCCATCCCGGTGGCCAAACTCGTCCAGGCGGCCAAGATCCATGAGCAGCCGGCCGTGGCCCTCACCGATCACGGCAACCTCTTCGGGGTGGTGAACTTCTACCGGGAGGCCAGGAAGGCGGGGGTCAAGCCCATCATCGGCATGGAGGCCTACACCACACCGGGCAGCCGCCACGACCGGGGCAAGGACTCCAGCATTCGCGGGCGGCGTATCCATCATCTCATCCTGCTGGCGGAGAATTTCGAGGGCTACCGCAACCTCATCAAGCTCTCGAGCCTGGCCTTCCTGGAGGGCTTCTACTACAAGCCACGTCTGGACCGGGAACTGCTGCGCCAGCATTCGAAGGGTATCATCGCGCTCACGGCATGCATGTCCGGCGAAGTGAACCGTCATCTGGTGGACGGCCGCTACGACGAGGCGAAGAAGGTGGCCCTGGAGCTGGACGACATCTTCGGCCGCGGAAACTTTTACCTGGAAATGCAGAACCACGGCATTCCCGAGGAAGAGCGGGTTCGGGAGGGGGCCCTGCGCATCCACGCGGAGACGGGCATTCCCCTGGTGGCGACCAACGACTGCCACTACATGAAGAAGGGCGACCACGAGGCCCATCAGGCGCTCATGGCCATCAACACCGGGCGCGATCTGGAGTCGGAAAACGAGTGGTCGGTGGGCATGGATCAGCTCTATTTCAAGAGCAGCGAGGAGATGGAGGAACTCTTCGTCGATCATCCCGAGGCCCTCGACAACAGCCTGGCCATCGCCGAGCGCTGCGAACTAGAGATTCCCCTGGGCGAGAACCAGATGCCCGACTTTCCGCTGCCGGAGGGCTGGACCGACGAGGGCGCCTACCTGGACCACCTCGCGAGGGAGGGGCTGAAGGAGCGCTTCGACAAGCCTGGCCAGGAACAGGTCGATCGCCTGGAGTACGAGCTCGGGATCATCCGGCAGATGGGCTTCGAGGGATACTTCCTCATCACCCACGATTTCATCGAGGCGGCCAAAGAGCGGGGCATCGCCGTGGGGCCCGGCCGGGGCAGCGCCGCCGGAAGTCTGGTCTGCTACTGCCTGGGTATAACTGAAATTGATCCATTACGTTACGGACTGATCTTCGAGCGTTTTCTGAATCCAGAGCGCATCTCCATGCCCGATATCGACATCGACTTCGATTACGTGCGTCGCGCAGAGATCATCGACTACGTCACCGAGAAGTACGGTCCCGAGAACGTCACCCAGATCATCACCTACGGAACCATGAAGGCTCGGGCCGTCCTGCGCGACGTGGGACGCGTGCTGGGCATGCCCTTCGGCGAGGTGGACCGCATCGCCAAGATGGTGCCCGAGGATCTGGGCATGACCCTCGAGCGGGCCCTCGAACTCAATCCCGAGTTCGCGGCCCTGCGCGGCGAGAGCGAACTCTACGAGAAGCTCATCCGCTACAGCCTCACCCTCGAGGGGCTCACGCGCCACGCCTCCACCCACGCGGCCGGCGTGCTCATCACGCCCGATCCACTCGTGGAGCACGTACCGCTCTACAAGAACAACAAGGACGAGGTCACCACCCAGTGGGACATGGTCACCTGCGAGCAGGTGGGCCTGCTCAAGATGGACTTCCTGGGCCTGCGCACCCTCACGGTCATCGAGGAGGCCCTGCGCATGGTCAACGCGGGATGCGCCGAGGACGAGAAGGTCGAGGCCGGCGACATTCCCCTGGACGATCCGGCCACCTACGAGCTTCTGCGGCGGGGCGACACCGTCGGGCTCTTCCAGGTGGAGTCCGGTGGCATGCGCGACATCCTGACCCGGCTTCAGCCCACCATGTTCGAGGAGATCGTCGCCACCAACGCGCTCTTCCGCCCTGGGCCCCTGGGCAGCGGCATGCACGACGACTTCATCGACCGCAAGCACGGGCGCAAGAAGATCCGCTATCTCCATCCGGATCTGGAGCCCATCCTCCGGGAAACCTACGGCACCATCGTCTACCAGGAACAGGTTATGCAGATCGCCTCGGTCTACGGTGGCTACTCCATGGGCGAGGCGGATGTGTTGCGCAAGGCCATGGGCAAGAAGATTCCCGAGCTGCTGGCCGACCTGAAGCAGAGCTTCGTGGAAGGCGCGGTGAAGAAGGGGCACAAGGAGCGACAGGCCGAGGAGCTCTTCGACCTGCTGGAATACTTCTCGGGATATGGATTCAACAAGTCCCATTCGGCGGCCTACGCCATGCTCTCGGTGCAGACGGCCTGGCTGAAGACCCATCATCCGGCGGAGTACCTGGCGGCCTGCATGACCAGCGAAATGGGCGTCACCGATCGCATCGTGGTCTTCATGCACGAGTGTCGCAAGCTCGGCATCGAGGTGGTTCCCCCGGACGTGGGCGTGAGCTGGCGCGACTTTCGCGTGGCGGACGGTCGCATCTTCTTCGGCCTCGGTGCCGTGAAAAACGTGGGCGAGGGGGCCATCGAGGAGATCATCGCCGCCCGCGAGCGGGAGGACGGATTCCGCGATCTTCACCACTTCTGCGAGAGCGTGAATCTGCAGCGGGTGAACAAGCGGGTCCTCGAGAGCTTGATCATGGCGGGCGCCATGGACGCCCTCGGTCCCAACAGGCCCAGCCTGCTCGCCTCGGTGGAATCGGCCATGCGCTCGGCCCAGGGCCGTCAGCGAGATCGCGAGTCGGGACAGATGAACCTGCTGGACGGCCTCATGGAAAGCGATCCCGCCTCGGCGGCGCCGGTCATCGAGCACATACCCGACTGGGATCGGGGGCAGCGCCTGGGGCACGAGAAGGAGGTGCTGGGCTTCTTCGTGTCGGGACATCCCCTCGACGAGGTGCGGGCGGTCATCGAGGCCATGAACCTGTCCGACGCCATCAAGTTGAAATCCGTGCCCGATGAGGATCAGGCCCGCAGCATCGGCCTGATCTCGCATATCCAGACCAAGATGGACCGCAAGGGCCGGCCCATGGCCTTCCTCACGGTGGAGGATTTCCTGGGCAGCTACGAGATCCTCGTCTTCTCCTCGCTCTTCGAGGAACTGCGCGACAAGCTCCAGACCGACGCCATTCTGGCCTTCGAGGGAAAGGTCAGTCATTCCTCCGATGAGAGCGATCCCAAGATGCTCCTCGACAAGGCCCACACCCTCGAGGAAGCCCTCGAAGAGTGGCCCCGGGTGCTTCACCTGCACCTTCCGGATGACTTCGTCCAGGAAGACATGGATCCGGTGCAGGATGAACTCGCGCGCCATGTCGGCGCCCGTGAAGTCTACTTCCACGTGCCCTCCGAGGATGGCGTGGTGTGCATCCGGGCGCGGGGCCTGCGCATCCAGCCCGGGCCCTGGCTCCGCGACTTCCTGTCCGACCACTCCGGACGCCTTCGGTTCAAACTCGAAGCGGGGGTCAACGGCCAGATGGCGGCGCGGCGCTGATGTCCGAGCACTCCGAGCTGAGCAGGGCTGTCATCGCGGGCGATCTGAAGACCGCCGAAGAGTTGGCCCGCGGGGCCCTCGAATCCGGCGCCGATGCCCAGGATCTCGTCTTCCAGCATCTCACTCCCGCCATGGAGGAGGTGGGCCGTCGCTTCGAGGCGGGCAGCTTCTTCCTGCCCGAACTGCTCATCGCCGCCCGGGCCATGCAGGGGGCCATGGAGATCCTGCGACCGGCCCTCTTGTCGGAGGACAGACACTTCGCCGGGCATGTGGTGCTGGGAACCGTGCGGGGCGATCTCCACGACATCGGCAAGAAGCTCGTGGGCGTACTGCTCGAGGGCGCGGGCTTCGCCGTGAGGGACCTGGGTACCGACGTCTCGGCGGCGGCCTTCGTGGAAGCGGCAAGAGCTCCGGAAGTGCAGGTACTGGGACTGTCGGCGCTGCTGTCCTCGACCATGCCCGCCATGGTGGATGTGCTCGGCGCTCTCGGCGAGGCGGGCCTTCGCCCGCGGGTGAAGGTGATGGTGGGGGGCGCTCCCCTCACCCAGGAGTTCGCCGACCGCATCGGCGCCGACGGTTTCGCGGACAACGCCAACGCGGCGGTGAGGCTGGCCGCGCGCCTGGCCGAAGCGTCGGGAGCGGAGGGAACTGCCTGATGCAGTCGCCCCGGGAGTGCGTGAAACGGACTCTGGCCTTCGACGATCCAGAGCGGGTTCCCCGCCAGCTCTGGGTTCTGCCCTGGGCGGCCAAGCACCATGGCGAGGACCTGGCGCGTATCCAGCGGCGCTTTCCCGACGACATCGTCCATTGCCCGGGCTACCTGCGCGAAACGCCGCCCTTCTCCGGCGACGCCCATGAGCCGGGCCTCTTCACCGACGACTGGGGCTGCACCTTCGAGAACCTGCAGTCCGGGGTGATCGGCGAGGTGAAGAATCCGCAACTCAAGGACTGGGCGGACGCCGACGCGGTGCGTGTCCCCATGGAACGCCTGACCCTCGAGTCGGACAAGGTGAACGAGTTCTGCCGGTCCGAAGATCGCTTCGTGCTCGCGGGCACCTGCCCGCGCCCCTTCGAGCAGCTGCAGTTCATCCGCGGCACCGAGAACCTGCTGGTGGATCTGCTGGACCGCCCCGCCGACCTCATGAAGCTGCTTTCACGCATGCACGATTTCTACTGCGAGGAGCTTGAAGCCTGGGCGCGGACCCAGGTGGACGGTCTAATGTTCATGGACGACTGGGGGAGCCAACAGGCGACCCTCATCTCGCCGGCGCTCTGGCGGGAGTTGTTCATGCCTCTGTATCGCGACTACATCGACATCGCCCACCGCCACGGCAAGGCGGCCTTCATGCATTCGGACGGTCACATCCTCGGCATCTTCGAGGACCTGGTGGACCTGGGTTTGGACGCGATCAACAGCCAGATCTTCTGCATGGGCCTGGACGATCTAGGCACTCGTTTCGCGGGACGTATCACCTTCTGGGGCGAGTTGGATCGCCAGGACATCCTGCCCAATGCGAGTGTCCGGGAGGTGCGGGAGGCCGCGAAGCGGATGCGCGAGTGTTTCCATCGAAACGGCGGGCTCATCGCCCAGTGCGAGTTCGGGCCGTCGGCGCGCCCGGAAAACGTGGAGGCGTTCTACGAGGCCTGGTCGGTATGAATTCACGGGAAAGACTGCTCTGCGCCCTGCGCTGTGAAGAGCCTGACCGACCTCCACACTTCGAACTGGAATTCCAGATCGTGGAGGAAGCCTTCGGGCTTGCCTACCCGGCGGGAGAACTCTGGCGGGGCGATGCGGGCGAGAGGCGCCGGGCTTTCGAGCAGGCTGGCGAGATCTGTCGCCTCATCGTCGAGACCTATCGCTGGGACGCCCTGCCCGTGATCGCCGGATCCCATGAGTACGATTTCTACCCCTTCCTTCGCGATAGGCTCGGGTTCGAGCTTCCCCTGGCCGGGATGATCTGGCATGCGACCCACAGCATCGAGACCGTGGAGGACTACATGCAGTTCTCCATCGACCTCTATGAGCATCCCGAACGCTTGCATGAGAAGTCGCGGGCCCTCATGGACTACGCCCTCCAGCGGGCCGGCGACCTGGTCGACGCGGGCTGCGAACTGATCATCGTGCCCGACGATATCGCCTACAACCAGGGCCCCTTCATGTCGCCGGAGAAGATGGACGAGTTCGTCTTCGACTACCTTCGTGAACTGGTGGATTTCGTGAAGGCCCAGGGCCTGCCCATCATCCTGCACAGCGACGGCGACCTGCGGAAGCTGCTGGACCGCATCATGGACCTCGGCTTCGACGGGCTCCAGTCCATCGATCCCATCGCGGGCATGGACCTGGCCGAGATCAAGGCCCTCACTGCCGGCCGCATGGCATTGATGGGCAACGTGGACTGCGGCGCCCTCCACGCCGGTCCCGTGGAGAAGGTGCGCGAGTCTGCCCGCTACGCCCTGGACCATGGCCCGAGGGATGGGGGATTCATCTACAGTTCCAGTAACACCATCTTCGAGGGCGTGCCCCTGGCCCACTACGAGGCCATGCTCGATGTCTTCCGCGCCCGCTTTCCCCTTTGATTTTGACTTTCGGCCCCATTCAGGACAAGATGGCCTGAAATCCTTCCCGCCAAGGAGAAGCCATGTCCCACGCGCGGTTCACTCTCTTGTTTCTCGTCGCTCTGCTGCTCGCCTGTTCCCAGACCGAAACGCCCACGGGGGGTGAGGATCCGCCGGACGACAGCGAACTCGTGAGCGAGGAGACCATCGACGAGGCCGGCGGAAGCTTGGGCGATGAGTCGGTGAGCATCCACGTGGATGCGGGTGGGTTCGACGGGGCCTACGATCTGGCCCTCTATCGCGAAGCCGAGCCCAGCGAAGACTTTCAAGCCGGCCCGCGGTATCGACTCGAGGGTCTGCCCGCCACCTGCGCCCTGCGCGTGGAACTCGAAGCTCCCGAGGCCGAGGCGAACGGCAACTTCATCCAGTGCTGGGACGGTCAGGAATCGGCGCTCTTCCCCGCTACACTGGAGGACGGCTTCCTCGTCGCGGACCTTCTCATCGAAGGCGGCGGTCGTTACAACTTCCTCTTCTACTTCATGGGCATGATCAAGCTGGTCGAGTACGACTACCCCAACGAATCTGATCCACGCTTCCACGTGAAGGTTCCCCTGAGCCATCAGTCGGCCATGAACGACGTGCTCGGCGACCTGGTTTCGGCGGCCGAGGATCTGAGCGCCGCGGGGGTCTCGTTCCATGGTTACGATGAGCACAACCAGGGGGACCTGGACGTGCATGTCATGGAAGCGCGATTCGCTCCTCAGATCCATATCGATCCAAGTCTCGGCGCGGTCAGCGTCTACGCCACCTCGAACCGCCGCTTCCTGCCTCACGGCAGTCGGGACGGACAGGTGGCTCTCCGCCCCGAAGGCTTGAGCGGAGAGCATCTCTTCGAGACGAGACTGGAAGCGGCCGGCGAGTACGTCCAGATGCTGGCGGACATCGCACTGGAAACCCTACCTGACGATCCGCGCCGACATGCCTGGATCCCCCTGGCTGCCCGCCGTTGGGGAGCCCTGGCCTTCGGACCCGAGGAGGTCGAACCCGAAGCCCTGGAGGACGAATCTCTCCTGGCGCCGCTACTGGGCATCGTGAACGGAGCGGACACGATGACCGATCCTCCATTCGAGCGCTTCGCCGAAGGAATGTCGGAGTTCTTCTACTGGGCCTGCCTGCCCGAGCATTACGGACTGTCCTGGTTCGGCTCCATGCTGACCACCGACGCCGCCGCGACCTCCGAGAACATCTCGTTGGCCTTCAATGCCGATCCTTCCTCGCTCTGGTGGAACGCCTGGGTCGGGACTCTCTTCGATGGGGAGTATCTGGGTCTGGGCGACGTCATCTTCGCGGAGTCGGCCATGGGCACCTGGTCGGTGAACGACGAGGACGACAGCCACAAGACCTTCGAGGGAAACCAGGGAGATCTGTCGGCCGCCTGGTACAACGTCCGACTCGACCATGACGGCTTCTCGGAATCGGCCCGGGTCCGCTTCAGCCTGTCCTCGTCCGAGCTGGGCCCCGAGGACCTCGAACTCCAGGTCTACAAGCGATTCGGGGGCGAGCTCACCCTCCTGGAACGGGCCGATGAGGTGACCATCGAGAATCTGCGGGATCTTCGCATCCAGGGAGCCCATCTGCTCGCCGTTGTCAGCAACTGCCATCTGGGTTTCGGCGAACCGGATCTGCTCTCGGTGAATCTGCATGTCGAGATCGAAGAGGAGCCCGAGAGCGGCGTCTTCGACATGAGCCGTTGCGAGATCAGGATGGAATCGGTGTCCGAATACCTGCACTACGAGGGCGACGATTGCACGAGCGCCGATCACTGGGTCACCAACGACTACGCCTTTCCGCTGGCTGGAGGAACCTGGTCGGGCACGACCTTCACCCTGATCATCGATGAGTTCCACGAGGGCAGCCCGGACTTCCACGACACGGGCATCCTGACGGTCGAAATGGATGAGGAGGGGCAGGAGGTCCAGAGTTTCGATCTGGACTGGACCCGTGAGATCTACTGGTTCAACAGCACGGAGACCGAAGATATCCTTCTGAGCTGGACCGGTGCAGGACTGCCCCGCGTAACGGGAGGGGAGTGGGACGAGACCTATGAGCTGGAGTCCGCCTCGGTGGGCGACCACCTCAGCGTCGGGCACAGCAAGGCGACCACGGCCAACGACTGCGTGCGCAGCACCACGAATCTGGATTTCTCGAGCCAGTCCCGAGTCGTCTTGGGCTTTCAGCCATGAGAGCCCACGCACTTGCATTCGTCGGGTTCAAAGGGCATGTTAGCCGGGTTGGCATCCATCATCCGAATCGAAAGGTCGTCCAATGATCGCCTCGAGAAGCATCAGAATCTGGCTGGCCCTGCTGTGCAGCGTCGCCTTCCTGTCGGTCGCCTCGGCGAGCATCCCCGCACCGGAAGACGTGTCCGCCCCTCCGGCCGATGCCGAGGTCACGGCCAGCGGTCTGGCTTCCAAGCTCATCAAGGCGGGAGATGGCGAGGAGCATCCCACCGCCTTCGACAAGGTCACCGTGCACTACACGGGCTGGACCACCGACGGCAAGATGTTCGACTCCTCCGTGCCTGCGGGTAAGCCGGCCTCATTCGGCCTGAGCCAGGTCATCCCCGGTTGGACCGAAGGGCTGCAGCTCATGGTCACGGGCGAGACCCGCCGCTTCTGGATTCCCGGCAAGCTCGCCTACGGCGAGAAGCCTTCACGCCCCGGCGCGCCGGCGGGCATGCTGGTTTTTGACGTTGAGCTCCTGAGTTTCGAGAAGATGCCCTCTCCGCCTCCGGTTCCCGCCGACGTGGCGGCCGCACCGGCCGACGCCATGGTCACCGAAACGGGACTGACCTCCAAGGTGCTCAAGCCCGGTACGGGCACCGAGCATCCCACGGCCACGAGCAGCGTGACCGTGCACTACTCGGGCTGGACCACCGACGGCAAGATGTTCGATTCGTCCATTCCCCGGGGCGAGCCCATCTCCTTCCCGCTGAATCGCGTCATCCCGGGTTGGACCGAGGGTCTGCAGCTCATGGTGGTGGGGGAGAGTCGCCGTTTCTGGATCCCTGCCGACCTCGCCTATGGTGAAACGCCTTCCCGCCCCGGCGCACCGGCGGGCCTGCTCGTTTTCGACGTGGAGCTGTTGAGCTTCAAGTAGTCTCGAATCTAAGAGATTGATCGGAACGCCCGGGCGAAGGTCCGGGCGTTTATCGTTTCGCCGGCTCCGGAAGCGGAACGTCGCCGGCCAGGGGCGGCGTGTCCGGCACGCGGATCCGCAGGCAGATGAAGAAACCCGCCAGGGCGATGGCGCCCGCCAGAATGAAGACCCACCGGTACCCCCAGGCTTCCCAGATGTAGCCCGACAATATCGGCAGGCTCATGGCCACGGCGTGGTCGATGGTGATGCCCAGCGACACCGTGGGCGTGATGTCGGCCGGGTCCTTGGCGATCTTCTTCAGATAGGTGGTGCGCGCCACGCGCAGGGCGAAGAGCACCAGGTCGAGTACATAGGCCGAGTACAGGGCCCAGATGGCGATGTGCCTCGGGAAGAGGTCGCCCGCGAAGGCATAGGTGAGGCAGACGGCCAGGAGCATGAGCTCGTCCACGGCAAGCACCTTGCGTTCCCCCAGCCAGTCGATGACGTCGCCGAGCAGTGGCCTGAAGATCACGCCAAGGGTGGCGGCGATGAAGTAGAGCAGGGCCATGGTGGAGACGGGCACGTCGTAGAGCGAGACCAGTACCCAGGAACCGAAGACCAGGAAGATCTGCTTGCGGATGCCGAAGAGAGCGCTGATGGCGTAGAAGAGCCCGTACTCCTTGCGGAAGACCATGCGGCGGCTGGGCGGATCGCCCCGTCCCACGCGCAGGCTGAAGTAGAGCGCGGCGGCCGCGATGCTGAATCCGGCGGCCATGAGATAGAAGAGTTCGAAACGATTGCCCAGTTGCCGGGCCAGCAGGAAGACCGCGCCCACGCCCACGATGGTGCCCAGGTTGCTGGCCCCGCCGAGCTGGCCGAGTCGGCGCCCTTCGCCGCCGGCCTTGGCGAGCTTGAGCCCGAGGGGGCCGTGCACCGCGAAGAGGATGTGGTCGCCCAAGGACCACAGCATCACCCAGCCCACCAGGGCCGCGGTGCCCGAGGAGAGGAAGGCGAGCCCCAGGGCCCCCAGTCCGGCCAGGGCCATGGCCGCCGCCGCGATCTGCGTCTCGCGAAGGCGGATGAGCAGCAGTCCCGCGATGAAGATGAGCAGGAAGCCGGGCAGCTCCCGGGGGAACTCCAGCCAGCCCCGGCCCTCCGCGGCCATGTGGTGGACGTCCTCCAGATAGTTGTTCAGGGTCGACTGGAACACGCCGCCGGCCGCGCCGAAGGCCATGGTGGCCAGCAGTAGAAGCAGGAAGTCCCGGCTAATGCGCCTACGCAGGTTCACGGGATCGCCCTAGGCCTTCGACTCGATGCGCGCGGCGCGCAGGACGGCCGCGATCTCGGGCCAGACCCTGCAGGATTCCTCGTAGCCGATCTCCACCAGCTCGCGGGCCTTCTCGAGGTTTCCCGAGAGCTCCATGCTGATCTGCGGTGCCACGGCGTGAGGGTAGTCCTCCATGAGCTGGCGGGAGTAGTCATCCTGCTGGATGAGTCCCAGGGCGCGCCAGAGCACGTAGATGATGGCCGGCGCGCGTCCGAACTGAAGCTCGTGATCGGCCTCGAAGTGCTCCTTCTCCCTGGCCACCTCGGTCTCGTCGGGCAGCTTGCGCAGGGCCCGCACGGGGATGACGGGACAGCCCATGCCCTCGACGGCTTCGGCGGGCACGGGACAGGTGATGCCGCCGTCCACCAGGTAGCTGTCCTTGTACTCCCAGGGCGTGAAGATGCCCGGCATGGAGATGCTCGCGCGGATGGCCTCCAGGGCCGAGCCCTCGGAGATGAACACCGGCGTTCCCCGCAGCAGGTCCGTGGCGTTGATGACCAGGGGGATGGCCGAGTCCTTCAGGTCGAAGTCGCCGCCGAGAAGCTCCTCGACCTTGTCCATGATGGACTTGCCCGTGAGCAGGCCCGGCTTGAAGAGGCCCAGGTCGCGGAGCATGAGCCTGCGGGGGGAGAGGGTGTCGAAGAATTCGGCCAGGAGTCCGGCCACCTCGAAGGCGTTGGGATTACGGGAGTAGATGGCCCCGACGATGGCCCCCATGCTGCAGCCGGCCAGGGCCTTCACGGGCACCTCTTTCTCCTCCAGGAGCCTGAGCAGACCCAGGGAGACCACCCCGAAGGGCAGTCCGCCCCCCATGGCCACGGCCACGCCCTTGCATTCCGGGATTCTGGGCAGCTCGCTCATAAGCTCATATGCTCCAATTGTTTGGAGTCAAAACCTTTTCTTTGACGGGTCGGGTGCCCTTCAGTAGAATTCGCCGTCATCCGGCCTCGAATCGCCATTTTAAGGACAGGAGCAGCATGGCCGTCAAGAGCGTACGCAAAAAAACCGGAGATGCGGGCACCCTGGATCTCTTCGCCGAAACGGGAGGAGGTTCCGCCCTGGCCAGTGCAAGGAAGCCGAAGCCGAAGCAGAAGCAGGAGCCGAAGCGGAGGCAGAAGGCGAAGAAATCCGCCGGTACGAACGGGGCGGAGCAGATGGCGCGCAAGCAGCGCGAGATCTCCATCAGCGAGTTCTTCACCAAGAACCGCCACCTCCTGGGATTCGACAATCCCAGCAAGGCCCTGCTCACGACCATCAAGGAGGCCGTGGACAACAGCCTCGACGCCTGCGAAGAGGGCGGCATCCTTCCGGACATCTACGTGGAGGTCACCGCTCTGGCCGAGGACCGCTACCGTGTGCTGGTGCGGGACAATGGCCCCGGCATCGTGCGGGCCCAGGTGCCCAAGATCTTCGGCAAGCTTCTCTACGGCTCGAAATTCCACGCGCTCAAGCAGAGCCGCGGGCAGCAGGGCATCGGCATCAGCGCGGCGGGCATGTACGGGCAGCTCACCACCGGCCGTCCCGTGATGATCCACAGCCGGCCGGGGCCCCGGGCCAAGGCGCACTACTACGAGCTCAAGATCAACACCAAGAAGAACGAGCCGGACATCACCAAGGACGAGGTGGTGGAGTGGGACTACGGCCACGGCACCCAGGTGGAGATCGAACTGGAGGCCAGCTACAAGCGCGGCCGCCGCAGCATCGATGACTATCTCGAGCTCACGGCCATCGCCAATCCGCATCTGGAATTGCGCTACGTGAACCCCGTGGGGGACGAGATCGAGTATCCGCGGGTGAGCGACGAGCTGCCCCTGGAGCCCAAGGCCATCAAGCCCCATCCCTACGGCGTGGAGCTGGGGGCCTTGCTCTCCATGGCCCACGAGAGCAAGAGCCGGAACATGCAGGGTTTCCTCACCACCGAGTTCAGCCGCGTTGGCGCGAAGGTGGCCGAGGAGATCCTCGAGAAGGCCATGCTGCCCGCCAAGACCCGTCCCAAGCGTCTCAGCCGCGACGAGGCCGAGCTGCTGGTTCGAGCGATCAGCCAGACCAAGATCATGAATCCGCCCACCAACTGCCTCTCGCCCATCGGCGAGGAGGAGCTGGAGGCCGGACTGCAGAAGGTGGTGGATGCGGATTTCTTCGCCGCCGTCTCCCGCAAACCGGCCGTGTACCGGGGCAATCCCTTCCTCGTCGAGGTCGCCCTGGCCTGGGGCGTGGAGGGCATGAACGCCGACGATCTGGCGGTGCTGCACCGCTTCGCCAATCGCGTGCCGCTTCAGTATCAGCAGGGCGCCTGCGCCATCACCAAGAGCGTGGTGGGCACGGCCTGGAAGAAGTACGGCGTGAATCAGTCCAGGGGCGCGCTTCCCGGTGGACCGCTGGTGGTGCTCGTCCACGTGGCGAGTTCCTGGGTGCCCTTCACCAGCGAGAGCAAGGAGGCCATCGCCTCCTACCCGGAGATCCTCAAGGAGATCAAGCTCGGGCTCATGGAGTGCGGGCGCCGTCTGGGCGTGCATATCCGACGGGGCATCCGCGCCCGGGACGCGGAGAAGAAGCGCGACTACATCAAGAGCTACATTCCCGCTATCGGCGAAGCCCTTCGCGAGATCCTCGACCTGAGCGCGACGAAGGAAAAGAAGGTCGTCGAGAAACTCACGGACACCCTCGAGCGCAGCAGAAAGATCTAGGTGAATAGCATGGCCAAGACCGGCGTCGTCAGGAAAATCAAGAACCAGGCCGGCGAGGTGGAGAAGAAGATCCTCGCCGGTGGCAAGCCCACGCTGAAGTTTCCCATTCGGTCCCTGTCCAACGTGCGCTACGACGCGCGCAAGGGGCACTTCGCCATGAAGCAGGGCAAGAAGGAGCGCACCCTCACCGTGGGCACGGTGCGAACCTTCGCCCAGACCCTGAAGATGATGAGCCTGTCCAAGGAACTCGTGGAGCAGGACGACATCGCCACCAAGCGAGAGGCCTACTACGTCTCCAAGAACTGGGGCGAGGCCCGTTTCCACGATCAGCCCGAGAGCGACACGGTCCTGGAGGACGTGGAGGCTCTCTTCGGCATGAACCGCGAGCAGCTCGGGTTCATCCCCGAAGAGAAGGGCGGCGACGTGGCGGGGAACCTCACCGTCATCGACGTGGACGCCGACACGGGCAAGAAGCTCAAGATCGACTGCACCAAGTTCGGCAGCGGGGCCTACTCCATTCCCATCAGCGTGGAGCACCTGGGCTTCGAAACCGACGCCAAGTTCATCCTCGCCATCGAGACGGCGGGCATGTTCCAGCGTCTGGTGAAGCACAACTACTGGCGGAGCGCGGGGGCCATCCTGGTGAGCATGGGAGGCGTGCCCACCCGCGCCTGCCGGCGCTTCATCCGGCGCCTCGCCGACGAGAAGAAGCTGCCGGTCTACGTCTTCGTGGACGGCGACCCCTACGGCATCACCAACATCTATCGAACGCTGAAGGTGGGAAGTGGGAACGCGGCGCATCTAAACGAGTACTTCTGCGTACCCCAGGCGCGCTTCCTGGGCATCACGCCCGACGACATCACGACCTACGACCTGCCCACGCACCCCTTGAAGGAAGTCGACGTGAAACGCGCCAAGGACGCGCTCAAGAACGACCCCTTCGTGCAGCACTACAAGGCCTGGCAGAAGGCGATCGAGAAGATGGTGCGCATGGGGGTCCGCGCGGAACAGCAGGCCCTCGCCAAGCATGGCCTCAACTATGTCATCGAGGAGTACCTGCCCCAGAAACTGAAGGCTCCGGAGAAGTTCCTTCCATGACCCGGAGGGGTGAGATGAGAAAAACCTTAGTACTGATGTCCCTGTTCGTGTTGCCTCTGGTCGCCCTGGCGCAGGATGACGACTATGGGCTCTACGAGAACGTGAACCTGAGCGACAACTACCTGCCCGCCTACGGGGCGATGTCCAACCTGTTCATCGTGAACTCTCCCACGGCCTCCCTGCCCACCCACGGCGAGTACCGCGTCTCGGGGCGCATGATGGGAGGCGATTCCTGGCTGGCCCGCACCGACATCGGTATCGGCGGCCGCTTCTCGGTGGGCGTGGCCTGGGGGATGCTCGGGCTCCTGGGCACCGGTGACGTGGAGATCTACGAGAAGACCGGCCTAAGCCTGCGACTGCGCCTGGCCGACGAGGGGCCCATGCCCGCCCTGCTCATCGGATTCGACAATCAGGGATACGGGACCTGGGATGACGATTTGCAGCGTTACGCCCGCAAGAGCAAGGGCTTCTACCTGGTCATGACCCGCAGCTGGTACGGGGCCTTCGGCAGCGACCTTGCCACGAGCCTGGGGGTCAACTACAGTCTGGAACGGGATGACGAGGACAGCGCCGACGCCTTCTTCGGCCTCGAGCAGCACTTCGATCCCGCTTTCTCCGTCCTGGCCGAATACGCCCTCGGCCTGGACGATCGCAAGCAGAACGATCGCTACGGCGAAGGCAACGGCTGGCTGGACCTGGCCCTGAACTGGAAGGTCGGCAGCAACTTCAGCTTCAAGTTCATCCTGGCCGACCTGCTGAAGAACGGCAGCGATCCGGTCACCGGCGAGGCCTTCGGCATCGAACGGCAACTGGGCATCAATTTCGGGGGAAGCTTTTGAACGGTCCCTGGCTGGATTTCGAAAAACCCATCGTTGAGCTCGAGACGCAGATCAAGGATCTGCGCTCCTTCGCCGATGGGCAGAGCATGGAAGTCAGCGATGAGCTGAAGAAACTCGAGGAGAAGGCCGATAAGCTCCGCCAGGAGGTCTACGGCAAGCTCACGCGCTGGCAGCGGGTGCAACTTGCCCGCCATCCGCAGCGCCCCTACACTCTCGACTACATTGAGCACATCTTCACGGGTTTCCAGGAGCTGCACGGCGACCGGAGCTTCCGCGACGACCCCGCCATCGTGGGCGGCATGGCGGAACTCGCCGGTCAGCCGGTGATGGTCATCGGCCATCAGAAGGGACGGGAGACCCGCGAGAACATCCGACGGAACTTCGGCATGCCCAATCCCGAGGGCTACCGGAAGGCGCTTCGTCTCATGGAGATGGCGGCCCGCTTCAATCGTCCCATCGTGACCTTCGTGGACACGCCGGGCGCCTACCCCGGCCTGGGTGCCGAGGAGCGTGGGCAGGCCGAGGCCATCGCCCGGAACCTGCGGGAGATGGCGCTCCTGCCCGTGCCCATCGTGGTGGTCATCGCTGGAGAAGGCGGCAGCGGCGGGGCCCTGGCCCTGGCCGTGGGGGACCGCGTTCTCATGCTCGAGAACGCGATCTATGCCGTGATCAGCCCCGAGGGCTGCGCGTCCATCCTGTGGAAGGACGCCGCCAAGAAGGAGGAGGCGGCCGAGGCTCTGCGACTCAGCAGCCACGATCTGGCCGAGCTGGATGTCATCGACCGCATCGTGCCCGAGCCACTCGGCGGAGCCCACCGTGATCCGGAGGCCATGGCCGCGAGGCTGGGCGAGATCCTGGTGGAAGAGATCGCGCAACTTTCCCAGCGGGACCCCGAGGATCTGGTGGCCTCCCGTGTCGAGAAATTTTCCCGCATGGGCGCCTTTGAAGAAGGCGGTCCGGCTTGATTCGACCTCGGGGACGCCTTATGCTTGCTAGGCCAGTCAAACGGGAGTCCCGCAAGGGGCTTCGCTTTTCAGACCCGGCCGTCCCCATCTCCCCTGTCTTGAAACGGACGCCGCTTCCCCCGAGGGCACCTCATGCCTTCGAAGGGGGAGGACTGTCATGAGCAAGGAGTCCCCATCCATGGACCCCACATTCCTGGAGATCCTGGCCTGTCCGGTCTGCAAGGAGTCGCTGCGCTGGGAGCCAGAGGCACCGCAGCTGGTCTGCGACGGCTGCAAGAAGGCCTATCCGGTCGTGGATGGCATTCCCGACCTGCTCCCCGAGAGCGGAAGGGAGCTGGATTCATGACCCGGCGCACCCTACTCGTCATCTTGCTGGCTCTGACGGTGACCGCTTTCGCGGGGGAACCCACCTGGGAACCCGTGGGACAGGGCGGCATCCTGACCCTCTATTCCGACGATCATGGCGGCGCCACGGCCACCCTGGCCCTGCCGCCGACGGGGGGCTGGCAGGTGAGCGCCCTGGAGCTGGACGGCCGTTCGGTGGATCCCGAGGGCCGGGCCTGGTGCTCGCCTCCCGGGCTCTTCCGCCATCTGCGCGTGGGCGGCGTGGCCCTGCTGGTCGAGGATGAGCCATGGCGGGAGGCCAGGCTTCAGATTCGATTCGATGCTTCTTTCCCCGCGGAGCGAACCGCCATGGACGATCCCATGGTCGCGGACCTGCTTCTCAATCCCGAGCAGGCCTCCCCGGTGCGGCTGCCCGCCGAAAGTTCGGATCGCGATGGGGACGAGATCTTCGACGGCAGCTCCAACTGGCTCCGCCTGGACTACAGCAACACGGGCTTCTATCGCCTGAGCTACACGGAAATGACCGAGAATGGGGTGCCCATCGGGGTGGATCCCGCCACCTTCCGTCTGCTGGGCAGACCCGCCGAGGCCCAGCCCTTCCGCATGGCCTGGGGCGGCTCCTGGGAGCGCGGTTGGGGCTTCGAGGAGATCCCCATCCAGGTGAATGGCGGCGACAGTTTCGGGCCCGACACGGAGATCATCTGCCATCTTCCCGGTCAGGACGGCTGGGCCACCGAACTGGATGCGGGAGCCGATCCCGGCCTGTGGCGTCGGCATCCCTACGCTGTATGGTCCACGGTCTATCTGACCTGGGGCGGCGAGGCGGGACTGCGACCCGAGGACGACAGCGTCACGCCGGGTGGCGGCGCGCCCCTGCTGGAATCCGTCACTACCCGACTGCACCGCGAGCAGAACCTGCACTATTCCAATCAGGATCTTCACGAGGACGGCTGGGCCTGGATCTACTTCCTGCGCTCGGAATCGCCGGACCTCTTCGCCGACACGGCTCCCCTCATCTGGCCCCTGGCCGGCGAGCCCTTCAGCCTTACGGTGGGTTTCGACAAGCCCAGTTTCGACGACACGGGAGGGCATGTGCATCATGTGCGCAGCTATCTCGGCAGCGTGAACAGCCAGCCCGACCCCACGGGTCTGCTCATCGACGAAACCTTCACCCTATCCGGGTCCGTGAGCTGGGAAATCCTCACGGGCGAGGGCGTGCTGCCAAACCTGGTCGAAGGACAGGAAGACCTCGACTTCTGGCTGCAGCTGCCCAAGGAGCATGACGAGGATTTCGGCTATCTGCTCTGGTACGAGCTCGTCTACGAGACCCGTCTCCGCACCCGCCACGATGTGCCCCTCGAGTTCCACCTTCCCGGCGGGGACGGCATCGTGGAGCTGTCCATCGAGGGATGGAGCCAGGAACCCGCGCTCTGGGACACGAGCGATCCCTACGCGCCCCGACTGCTCAGCGGAGGCGTCTTCGCCGATGGAGCCCTCAATGTGGAGCTGGACGCCTCCCTGCCTCGCAATCTCAGTCTCTTCGCACCGGGCGTGATCCGCGATTTCGAGGGCGTCCGACCGGCCGCGCCGGTGCCTCTCCGGCACGACGCCCTGCCTCACATGATCGTCGTGTATCACGGGGCGTTTCGGGATCCCGCCCAGCGCTATGTGGATTGGCGCTCGGAGAACTTCCCCGAGTTCGGCACGGCTGAGGTGGAGATGGTGGACATCAGCGATGTCTACGCCAACTTCAGCGGAGGCATGCAGGATGTGGCCGGGCTGCGGAACTTCCTGAAGTATCGCTACGAGACCTCGGGAAGCCAGCTCTGCTACGTACTCTTCCTCGGCGATGCGGACAGCGACTATCGCAATCACTCGGCGCGGGAGACCACCGGTGACGGCACCAACTGCCTGATTCCCGCCCTGAGCGACCGTTTCCGCAGCGAACGCCAGGCGCTCATCTACACCACCGACGACTACTTCGCCTACATGGACGCCCGGGACGACTCCCTGGAACTGGGCCTCGTGGACCTGGCCATCGGTCGCCTGCCCGTGGCCACCCTGGCCGATGCCGAGCAGATGGTGGACCTGATGCTCGAATACTCCGCCAATCCGCCCGAAGGCCTGTGGAAGGATCGGGGAGTTCTGGCCGCCGACGACTTCTTCTTCAGGTGCGATCCCCTCAGGCCCGACGGCATCCAGCATACGAATCAGGCGGAGCTCCTGGTGTCCACGGCCATGCCCTGGGATCTCGAGCTCCAGAAGATCTATCTCTGCGAGTACGACTGCGACTACGCGGGCTCCAAGCTCGAGGCTCAGTCGGACCTGCTCTCGGCCCTCGGTGACGGCGCTCTCTTCTTCAATTTCGTCGGACACGGCGGCAACGACCTGCTGGCCGACGAGCGCCTCTTGGTCGAGCAGAATATCTTCAGCCTGAACAACGGCGGCAAGCGCTTCTTCTTCATCTCGGCCAGCTGCAACGTGGGGGAGTTCGATGATCCCGGCGGGCAGAGCATGTCCGAGCTGATGATCTCACTGCCCCAGGGCGGAGCCATCGGCACCATGGCCGCCAGCGCGCTCACGGGCGCCGTCTTCAACAACCGCCTCAACAAGAACTTCCTGCAGCAGCTCTTCCCGGACCGGCAGCTGGTGGGAAGCCGTCCCCTGAGTCAGTCGCTAATGCGGGCCAAGGTGGCCACCCAGGTCATCGACTACGGCGGCGGAGGTTTCGGAGGGTCCACGGAGCGCTACGCCATCCTGGGCGATCCGGCCATGAACCTGGCCTCCCCGGACTTCACCGTGGAGTTCGAAGCCGATTCGGTGGATTCCCTCGTTGTGGGCGGGCACACCGTGGTGCGGGGACGCATCCTGCGCGACGGCATCTTCGCCCCGGACTTCGACGGCGAGCTCCACCTGAGCGTCCGGGCCTCGGCAGACACCAGCGGATACAGCTACGTGCATCACAACATCGACAAGCATCAGGACTACCACCTCCCGGGCCAGGAGGCCTTCCGGGGATCGTTCCCCGTGGTCTCGGGCGAGTTTGAATCTCCGGCCTTCTTCTTCCCCAGGGGATCCGAGCCAGGACCCTACGGCGAGATCCGGGCCTTCGGCACCGGTGACGGCGAGGCCGTGGGGCGACTGGACTCCGTGCCCGTGGTGGAGGGAGAACTGCCCGACGACAGCGAGGCGCCGGATGTGAGCCTGTCCCTGGCCGGCGGCGCGGTGAACGCCACTCCCGGCACGCCGCTCACGGTGAGGGCGGCCGACGAGTCGGGCATCAACCTCATCGGCGGCAGCCCCCGCACGGCGCTCTTCGTGGAATACGTGGAATCCGGCGAGGTGGAGGAACTCACCGAGCGGTTCGAATACGATTCGGGCAGCGCCACGGAGGGAGCGGCCATCTCGGCCATCCGCAGCGGCCTGAGCCCCGGCGATTACACCCTTGTGGCCTCCGTAGCCGACAACCTCGGCAACGTGGGGCGCGACACCCTGCGAGTACGCATCCTGGAGGAAGGCCGCTACGACCTGACGGCCCTGCGGCCCTTCCCCAATCCGTTCCGGGAGCGCTGCGCCGTGACCTTCGAACTCACGGCCCAGGCCCGGGTCACCCTGGACATCTTCACCCTATCCGGCAGAAAGATCCGCAGCCTGGAGCTGGACTGCCCCGAGGCCGGCCGCCATGCCTTCGATTGGGACGGCCTGGACGAGGCCGGCGACGAGATCGCCAACGGCACCTATCTCTATCGGGTTCAAGCGGATTTCGACGGCGAGGGACTCCGCATGAGGGAGCAGAATGGAGCTTTGGTGAAGATGTCCCACAATCCTTGACCCCGGCGCAGGAATTGCCGTATATAGCATGATTACAAACACTTTGGAGGATGATTTTGATGACGAGGACCCCGCTCTTCGCCCGTCTCACGCTGCTGGCCCTGCTGCTGACGCTCATGGCGACCCCGGCCCTGGGAAGCGTGGCCGGGGTGCATAGCCTTCACATTCCCCCGGGCGCCCGGGCCAACGGACTCGGCGAGGCCTCGGTGGCCATCGCCAACGACGCCACGGCGGCCTGGTGGAATCCCGCGGGTCTGGCCTTCATGCGGGGCCGCACCCTGGGGCTCATGCACAGCCAGCTGGTGCCCGACCTGGCCGACGACATCTACTACGAGTACGCGGGCTGGGTCTCGCACATGTCCGGATGGGGCACCTACTCACTGAACCTCATCTATCTCAGCTACGGCAAGAGCATCCACACGGGAGACTCGCCGGAGGCCCTCGACGAGTTCTACTCCTACGAGTTCTCCCCGTCCATCGCCTACGGCGTTCAGCTCGGACCCAACACGGCCATCGGACTGGGCCTCAAGTACGCTCGCGTGGACCTGGCTCCCGAGCGCGTCATCCTCGACTTCGAGGGCAAGGGCGCGGGAAGCTCCATGGGCGTGGACTTCGGCATCCTCCAGCGCTTCGGCGATGCCCAGGTGGGAGCCGTGGTGAACAACATCGGTCCCAACATCAGCTTCGTGAACAACGAGCAGTCGGACCCCATGCCGCGCCACGTGAAGGTGGGCGGCGCCTATACCTATTACCTGCCCGATAATCTCGGCCACGTGCTCGTGACCGCCGACTACAACAAGATGATCGTCACCGGCGGACCGACGATCATCAACGGCGGCGCGGAATTCCAGTACGGCCGGATCTTCGCCCTGCGAACTGGTTACGTCAGCGACCCCGATGGCGACATCGAGGACTTCACTTTCGGCGTCGGCTTCCAGGTAAGCGTGGGCGAGGGCCGGGATCTCTTCGTGGACTACGCGAACATCCCCCAGGCCTCGGAATTGGACCGAGTCCATCGCTTCTCCCTGGAGCTCGGATTTTAGGAGAAGAAGATGGGCGGGCATTCCCCTCGTAAGAACAGGCGGACGGCCTATGCAGCCGTCCGCCTCGCCGTTTTACTGCTTCTGGCCGCAGGACTGAGCGGCGCGGAGCGGCTGATTCCGGTAAAGCAGAACGATCGGTCCCCGGTCCAGGAGGATCGCGCCGAACGCTGGCGCGAGGTGGCCGAGCAGCTCGGCTCCTGCCAGACCCATAGTCACGAGAAGCGGGTAGCGATGAGCGGGCAGCGGGATGAGGGCCCGCTGCGGGTCATGGTCTGCCGCCTGGCCTTCGACGAGAATCGCGATCCCCACCTGACCACCATTCCCGCCGACGGCGGCTTCATGCTGGATCCCGAAGCCATTCCCGAGTGGCAGCGCAAGGTGGATCCGCCGCCCCACAATCGCGCCTATTTCAACGCCCACATGAACGCCCTGGCCGAGTACATGCGCTGGCAGAGTTACGGCAAGGTCGAGATCGAGTGGGACATCCTGCCTGAAGATGAAGAGCCCTTCCGCATGAGCGACATCGCGGACTACGGTCCCGGCGAGGGTGGCTACTGGACCCTGGAGCTCCTGGAAACCTTCATGCGCGAGGGCCTGGACACCATCGACTCCACCCTTCAGGAGATCCCCGGCGGCCCGCGTTTCGCGGACTACGATCACGTGATGATCTTCCACGCGGGCAGCGACCTGCAGAACGACATCGCCCAGGACAGTCCCAACGACCTGCCCAGCTTCAACATCTTCTTCGGCGATCCGGACGGCCCGCACCCCGTGGACGGGGGCGACACCCTGCTGGAGTCGGTGCTGTTGCTGCCGGAGACCACCATCCAGGACGTGAGCGAGGGCGATGTCCTCGGCGCTCTCAACGCCGTGACCGCCCACGAGTTCACCCATCAGCTGGGTACGGTGGACACCTACAACACCTACTACTTCTGGCCGGTGGTGGGCTACTGGGACCTCATGGACAGCGGGCACCAGATGACGGTGAGCATCGATGAGGATGGCGACGAGGTCGCCGACTACGGCATCTACGGCGGCCTGCCGGGCAGCCTGGCCATCTGGCACAAGGAGTACCTGGGCTGGATCGACGAGTCTGACGGCAGCCTCCGGCGCCTGGGCGGCGGCGAGCACTACTCCGTGCTCCTGGCCAGCGCGCTCCAGGATCCGGGCACGAAGGCGCTGCGGATAGATCTGTCCGACTCGGAATACTTCCTCCTGGAGAACCGCCAGGAGCTGCTCACCACCAACGAGTACTATCTCGAGCAGGACGACGACACCGGTGTGCTCCAGTACGTCGCCGATTGGGACACCGAGGAGAACATCGGCATGTACGACCTGCTCATCCCGCAGTCCGGGCTCCTGGCCTGGCACGTGGACGAGCGGAATCTCGAGCTGCTCATGGACTACAACATCGTCAACATGGACGGCGACTGGCACTTCTGGCTGGTGGAGGCCGACGGCCTCGGCGATCTGGGCAATCCCTACTCCTGGGATTGGCGGGGCTCGGAGACCGATCCCTTCTATGTGGGCAACGTCACCGAGTGGCTCCCCGAATCCGTGCCCAGCACCCGGTTGAAGGACAAGAGCCCCTCGGGCTACCTGCTCGACAACCTGAACACCAGTCCCTACCTGGATGAGACCGACGCCTACGATCGGACCATCACCTTCCATTCCATCCTCAGCGGTCCGGCCGAGGACTTCCCCCGGGACGACCGGGATCTCATGGACGTGGAGATCCTCGACTTCCATGCCGCGGGCAACAGCCTCATGCCCCTGGGCGAGGGCGGCCTGGCATACCTAATGGCCAGTCTGGAGCCGGACAGCAGTACCGCGGCCTACGCCATCGCGGGCAAGTACGCCGCCCAGATGCCGGTGCAGCAGCCACTCATCTCCCTGGGCGGGTTCCCGCTGACCAGCGCCCGCGCCGAGGCTTTCCAGGACGGTCACGACGCCTGGTTCATCTTCGTCTCCGGCGGTTTCTATCAGCTTCTCTATGACGAGGACGGCGATGGCCTCCTCGCGGAGGCGGCCCTGGCCACCGATTCGCCCATCCTCGCCGGGCCCATCGCGGGGGAGGGGTGGATCGCCTGGCTCGACGCGGCCGGCGCCCTGAACCTCTACGATGGCGACACGATCGAGATCTACCCGGCACTCGAAGCCGGTGAATCGCTGAGCGCCTACTCGCCGCCCAGCCTCATTGCGGACGCCGTGGGACCGCGCATCCTCTTCCAGATCAACGACGAGATCCTCGTGAAGAACCCCGCCGACGCAGAGTCTCCGGAACTCTACCGCTTCCTGCCCGAAGATCGCGAGGGTGTGGCCTGGATCCGTGTGCTGGATCGCAACGGCGACGACATCGACGACGTCTTCTGGATCGAGCGTTCGGGCTACGCGGGCTCCTGGGGTTCGGACGATCCCTACGATTCCCGCGGACCGGCCCTGCCGGAACGCTTCTTCCAGTATCCCCTCGATGGGGACAGCCTCATGGGCGGCCCCGGGGTGGGAGACATGAACGGCGACGGCGCGCCCGAGCTCTTCCTGAGCACGCGTTCGCATGTATACCGATTCGCCACGCGCATGGATCCGCACGTTCCCCAGGCCCAGCTCTACCGCGACTGGCCCCTGCGCCCCGCCGAGCTGCTCTATCTCGACGAGCCCATGCAGGTGGGGGGCGCGCCGCTCCTGGCCGACATGACCGGGGACGGCCTGAGCGAACTGCTGGTCTTCGGTGATTCGGGCCACCTGATCATCGTGGACGAGAACGCCGAGCCGGTATTGGGTACGCCCCGCTCCCTGGCCGGTGAAGCGCCCGCCGACCTCTACGCCCGCAACGGCATGCTCAGAGCGGCGAGCTGGCGGGGCTTCCTGCTGGGATTCGATGGACAGGGCGACGGCGCCGAGGCCGAATGGGGCCTTCCCGGCGGCGGAGCGGATCGCAGCGGTCGCTGGCAGCGACGCCATCCCTTCCTGCCCGACCTGGATGCCACCGAGGCCGACCAGTGGGTGCTCTATCCCAATCCCGCGGACGGTTGGGTGCGCCTGCAGCATCCCGGCGCGGAGGAGAATCTGCAGATCAAGCTCGAGCTTTTCGACCTGGAGGGCCAGCGATTGCTCGAAGACTTCGCCTATAGCACGGGCGGACCCTTCGAGGCCGAACTGGATCTTCAGAGCCTGGCTTCCGGCGTCTACTTCCTTCGGGCGGAAGTGAGTCTTCACGCCGAAGTCCAGTACAGTTTCGTCCGAAGCGTGGCGGTGTTGCGATGAAACGACTGCTGATCGGAATCCTGCTTCTCTCGACCCTGTCGGCCTCGGCCATCGATGTGAAGCCCCTGGTCTACTCTCTGCTGATCCCCGGCGTGGGGGAGTACAGCCTCGGCTACAAGACACGGGCCTACGCGCACTGGGCCGTGGAGGCCGGCGGCTGGTACGGAGTGGTTCACTTCCGCAACCAGGGCTTCGAGAAGCGCTACGAGTACGAGGCCTACGCCGACGAGCACTGGAGCGAGGGCCGCTGGCGTTCGGCCTGGGACTCGGACTGGCTCGACCACGAGGACGCCTGGGACGATCTCTGCGACTCCGCGGTGGCCTTCGACGAATCCCACATCACCATCGACGAGTTCGGCAACGAGATCCACTACCTGAACACCCACTTCGCGCCCTACGCCGAGGATCCCCAGCACTACTACGAGAACCTCGGCAAATACGACTGGTATCGCTGGGGATGGGACGACTATGATTGCGCCGACGACCATCTGGACCCGCGTCCCGGCGATCATCGCTACATCTACGGCAAGATGCGCAATGCCAGCGATGACGACTTCAACATGGCGCACAACATCCTCACGACCATGCTGCTGGCGAGGGTGGTGTCGCTGGTGGACACCTACATCATCCTGGTGAGGCAGGATCGCGGCGCCAGCGACCAGGCCATTCGCGACGGCTGGCGCATGAGCTATCAAATCGAAGACCGCGGCGGTTTCCGTCTCGGCATGACAAGGAACTGGTGATGGGCGTGCACAAACGAAGCCTGCTGGCGATTCTTCTCCTGACCGTCGCGGCTGCGGCCAGCGCCCTGCCCGCGGACTGGACGCCCCGGCCCCTCTTCGGCCTGGACGGCAGCGTGGGATACGAGATTCGCGGCGAGAGGGACCGTCCCGATGCCCAGGGTGCCCTGGGTATCCAGGAGAAGCCCGAAGGCAGCAAGGGTCTGGTTTCCGCGCTCTGGCTCAGCGCGCTCATCCCCGGCTGGGGGCAGCGCTACCTGGGCGCTCCCACCCGCGGCTGGCTCTTCTTCAGCGCCGAGGCCGGCGTCTGGGGCACATACACCGTGTTCAAGGTCCAGGAGAACCTGCGCCTGGACAACTCCATCGAGATGGCCCAGGTCTTCGCGGGCGTGAGCGGCGACCACGACGACACCTACTACAAGAATGTCGGGCAGCATCAGAACTGGCAGGACTTCAACGAAGATCTGCGGTGGGAGGCCCGTCGCGAATATGGCTTCGGCACCGAGGATTACTACGCCTACATCGCCGAGAACGAGATCTCGGCGGATGACGGCTGGAGCTGGACCAACGAGGACCGCCGCATCGCCTACGTGCTCAAGCGCAAGGCCAGCAAGACCGCCGAGCAGCGCGCCACCAACACGATCTTCGCCCTCATCGTCACCCGCGTGGCGGCCATGGTCGATACCTGGCGCGTGGCCCGAGTGCGCGAGGACATCCAGCGCATCCGCGAGGTAGAAACCGGAGGACGTCTGAGCGGCTCCCTGGAGCCCCGCGGGGAAGAACTGCTGCTGCGGGTGGGGTGGACGGCCAGCTTCTGATCCCCTGCACATCGGAGGCCCTATGACCATGAAACCTGGATGTGCAACCGGGGCCTTTCTCTTGTCGGTCCTGCTCGTGGCCGCTCCGGTCTCGGCGTCGACATTCTGGATGCTTGCGCCCGATAGCGATCCCCTCGGTCTCGCCCTCGATTTCGATCCCTGGATGATCCAGCTCCCCGATTGCCTCGACATGGCCCTCGGGCCCATGCAGAGCATCCTCTTCATCACCGGCGACGGGCATCTGCTGCTGGTGGACGGCCAGGAGAGGATCCGTCTCGACGGTTCGCTCCTCGAGGAAGTCTGGCCCGAGGCCCTGGGGGCCGACGGATCGGACTGGCTGGTCCTGCATCGCCTGGGCGGCGAACTCCTGCGCCTGGGGCGTCGCGGCGAAGACCTGGGGCGGGTGCAGCTTCCCCAGGGCCGCTGGCGCGAGATGGAGGTCTGTCGTTCCGGGCGCATCTGGCTGGCCGATCCGGCGGGCGAGCGATTCCTGGCCCTGGGACGAGGCGGGCAGACCCTGCAGGACTGGGACCTTCGGCGCCTGCTGCCCGGACGCGGCGGCCCCCTGGATAGCTGGGCCACCGACGGCGAGGGCGGCCTGGCCTTCTCGGTGGAGGGCGAGGTCTTCCACTTGAACGCCGCGGGCAACCTGGTCGCTTCCTGGCAGCTTCCCGAGTTCCTGGATCGCCCCGGTCTCGTGGCCGTGGGGGATGGGCGCATCCTCGTCATGGAGGACGGTGACGAATACGGGCCCCTGCTCTATCGCCGGGATCTGGGCCTGCTGCTTCTGAGCGATGGCGGCCGGAGGGTGCTGAGCAACCCGGACATCCCGGAGCCCGGACCATGAGATCAGGGGCCAGCGCCTCTCTGCTTCTACTAACAATGATTCTGGCAATCCTCGCAACCGAGGCTCATTGCGAGGATCATCTCAAGTATTACTTCAGTGTCGATCTGCCTGCCGGTCCTGGGCAGGTGAACCTGGACGAGAGCTATCTCCAGCCGGAAAGCGAATCGATTCTCCTGGATGGAGAGCCCCTGCCCCCTGAGTACTACCGGCTGGATCCCGTTCTCGGAAGGCTCGAGCTCCTGGAGGGCTTTCCCGGTGGGCAGCTGGAAATCCACGCTGAGCTGAGGCCCTATCGATTGTCCCGTCTGCAAGCCCTGAATCCCCTGAGGGCCTGGCGGGACCTGGCCGGGCGTCAGGAGCCCGAAACCAGGAAGCATCCCCTGGCCCGCGAAGAGACCGGGCGCGGACCGGACCCCGGCGAACTTCGAATGATGGGCAGCAAGTCTCTGGTCCTCCGCGTGGGAAGCGGGGAGGACATGGCCGTCGAGCAGAGCCTTCGACTCAGCCTGCAGGGACAGGTGGCCGACTCCACCTTCGTGGAAGCGCTGCTTCGCGATGACGACCTTCCCTTCCAGCCCGAGGGGAATACCGAGCGTCTGGAGGAACTGGACAAGGTCTCCCTGGGCGTCACGGGTCCCGCGGGACGGGCGGACCTGGGCGACTTCGTCTTCGAGACCCGCCACCGGGACCTGACGCCCTTCCAGCGCGATTTCCAGGGGCTCTCCGCCCTCTGGTCCGGCGAAAGGGGAGAGGCCTCGGTCTGGCTGGCCCAGAGCCGCGGCGTCTTCACCAGCGAGGAATTCTACGGCGAGGAGGGGCTCCAGGGACCCTACGAACTGCTCAGCGCGCTCAGGCAGGGTGGCGCGGTGATCCTGGCGGGCAGCGAGAAGGTCTTCCTCAACGGTCGTGCCCTCACCCGCGGAAGGGATCGCGACTACGTCATCGACTACGATCAGGGATCGGTGACCTTCGGCGCCGGACTGCCCATCTCGGCCTCCGACCGCATCCGCGTGGACTTCCGCTACAGCCTCGAAGCCTGGCGCCGCACGGCCTGGGGCGGAGGCGGCGCTACCCGAGTAGCGGGCCTGCGCCTGGACTACCTGCACTTCGACGAGAGCGACGACGCGGACAGTCCCCTGGCCTTCGCCCTGGATGAGGAGCGCCGTGCGGTCCTGGAAGCCGCGGGCGACGCCGCCGATCTGGCCGTCACCGACGGCATCACAGAAACACCGGGCACGGGGCACTACGTCTGGGTGGATTCGGTGTCGGTGGAGCTGCCAGGCCACTTCGAATGGGTGGACTCCCTGGGTGACTACGAGCTGCGTTTCCGCGAACTCGGCGAGGGGCTGGGCGACTACCGGGCCGCCGGCATCGCCGAGGGGGGACGTCGCATCTACGAGTGGGTGGGCGAGGGACAGGGCTCCTTCGCCCTCGGCGAACAACTGTCCGCGCCGGAGAGTTACCGGCTGGAATCCCTTCGCCTGGATTGGGCACGCGGCGCCTGGCGTCTGGATGGCGAGCTAGCGATCAGCTCCCACGACGCCAATGCGCTTTCTACGCGAGACGACGATGACAACGAGGGTGCGGCCCTGCGGCTCGCTCTGACCGGCGCCTGGGACGGGCCTCTTCGGCGACGATCGTCCCTGGCCCTGAGTGCCGGCCGTCTGGATGCGCGATTCCTGCACCCCGGCGCGAGGCCTGGACTGCACGAGTACCGCGAGTGGAATCTGGAGGATCGACCCGCCGGTTTCGACGAGGAGATCGCCTCGCTGTCCCTGGGCTGGGGTGAAGTCCACGAGGGCGGAGTCGTTGCGACCGGTGAAGCCCTGCGTTTTCGGGGACGTTTCGAGGGACTCAGGCAGGGGCTGCAGGGAGGCATCCCCCTGGGCGAGCACCACGCCGCCGCCGGAGCCGTCTGGCTTGCAAGTCGCGACGAGATCCTGGGCGAGGGTTCGGGGCTCAGGGCTAATCTTCGGCTCACGGGACCCGGGCGTTGGCGGCCCGACCTGCTCGTCTCGCGCAGGGAGATGGAGCGGGAGTTCGCCGATTCACTGGACGCGTCCCGCGCCCCGGAGCAGCGGGGCAGTTTCGTCCACGATCAGGGAGAGCTTCGCTTCCATGGCGGGGGCGATCGCGCCTGGGAACTCGCCTGGGGCGAGGAGGAGATTCGATCCGGAACGGACAGGGACCGGGTAAGCCGCATTCGCGCATCCCTGGATGGTCCCCGACTCGCGGGTGGCCGCATCTCGCTTTCGGGACACTATCGCAAACGCGAGGGTTTCGAGGAGAAGGAGCAGTTCCTCGCCGAGGGTCGCATGGTCTGGGCCCCCGTGTCCGAGGGCTGGCACGGCCAGGGGCTCTACCGTCTGGGCAGCCGGCAGCAGCGTCTGCGCGAGAGCCGTCTGGTCTACGTGGGCTTCGGCGCGGGTGACCGGAACGAGGAAGGTGTCTATGTGGGAGAAGGGGAGGGCGAGTATCGCCTCATGAGCCTGCCCGCCGAGGAAAGCGCACGCACCCGCAATCTGGAGATCGAGACCAGCCTGATCCGCGAGCCCGCGGCGACCAGATTCTGGCTGTCCCGACTGGCTTCGGAAACCCGCCTGGTTCTGGTGGAGGAAAGCCGCGATGCCAGCATTTCCGACCTCTTGCTGCTGAGCTCCGGCGCCTTCCGTCAGGAGGGTTCCACACTGTTCGGGGAGTTCGATCTGCAGCAGGAGCTACGATATCCGCTCGGCAGGGGGCTGCGCCTTCGCTATCGAGGTGAATGGGGACAGCGACATGATGAACGTTTCGTGAGCGGTCTCAGGCGCGACCGTCAGATGCGCCACGAGTTGCGCCTGCGAAGAAGCGGCGGCCTGGGCGAGCTCAGCCTCACCGGTCTGGACGAGATCAACGAGCGCCGTGACGCCGCCGATTCCGGGGCGGGCAGCTATCAGGTTCACGCCCGGGGAGCCGAGGGCGAAGGGAGCCTCAAGCTCGGTGACCGCCTGGGAGCGGGCTTCCGGGCCGGGCTCAAGTGGCAGCGCGACGCGGACCGGGAGCTGGCGGTTCGCAATCTGATACTGGAGCCGAGGATGAGCTTCAGCCCCGTGAAGGTGCTGCGATTCGATCTGTCCTGGGAGATGACGCGCAGCGAGTACAGCGAGGGCGATCCCGCGAGCGGTCGCCCCTGGTTCTTCGACGCGGAGGGCTGGAAACGCATCCTGCGCATAGAGGGCAGCGCCCAGGCCGGCAGCCACCTGACCTTCAGCGCTCTCTACGAACTTCGCGAGGAAGAGGACCGAGAACGCCTGCAGCGCATGAGACTGGAAAGCAGGGCCTTCTTTTGATGAACGCCACCCGCCACCGGCTATCGGCTGTCCGCCGCGTGTTGGCCCTGGTGCTAACGCTGTCCGCCATGCCCGCGACATGGGCCGAGGCCGCTGCCGAACCCGTCTATCGCCTGGACAGTCTTCGCGCCGACAGCTTGGCCGTGTCGCCTCCCTGGGAGCCCGGTCGTCTGTTCGAGGGTGCGGCGCCCGTGGATTCGGATACGCGAACCTGGCTCGAGGCCATGGACCGCGCGGGACATCCCTTCGCCCAGGTCTGGACGCGCCCCCTGGGCGAGGACCTTGGCGACACCCTGGCCTTCGAGGCTCATTTCATCGCGGGTCCCTCGGGCGCTCTCGGCGAGGTCCGCGTTCTGGGCGGGCAGCGGCTCGGCCAGGACTTCCTGGCCGACCTCCTGCGCCTGCCGCGGGATCGGGCCTTCTCCATGGACGCGGCCCGGCGTGGGAGAGCGCGCCTGGCGGGCACCGGTTGGTTCAGCGAGATCTCGGAGCCCGAACTGGGATGGGACCCGGTGGAGGGCCGCGTGGGCGTGGTCTATCGCCTGAAGGAGCGTCCGCGCCCCAATCGTGCGGGAATCCTGCTCGGCGGGGGATCGGGGCAGCGCTTCGGCTCGGCGGATCTGTCCCTCTTCAGTCCCTTCGGCGGGGGGCGCAGCTGGTCCTTCGCCGCCGACTGGCAGAGCGGCGCCCGCAGCGAGATCCTCCTGGAGCTGCGCGAACCTCGGGTGCTCGGACAGCCCCTGGGCCTGGGCCTGAAATTCTTCCGAAGTCTCCAGGACAGCACCTGGCTCCGCCAGTCCCTGGACCTCGATGCCGAGCTGCCACTGCCGGCCGGCTGGCGCGGCCGCGTGGTCTGGGGTTTCGAACGCACCCTCTTCGGACTGGAGGATCGCGAGATCAGCCGGCGTCGCCAGGGCCTCGGTCTTCGCTGGCGTGGGCTGAGGCCCGGCGAAACGGGGTCTCGGTGGCTACGTCTGGACACGGACCTGCTCATCCGCGAGGACGGTGATCTGAGGGAGGATCAGTGGGAGCTGTCCGGGGAGTGCAATTGGAGCCAGCCCGTGAAGGGCCCCCTGAAGACGCGCCTGCGCGCCACGGGAATCTGGCTGCGCACACGGGAGCCTCTCAGCGAGGCGGAACTCTATCCCCTGGGTGGTGCTGCCAGCCTGCGCGGCTGGGACGAGGAACATTTCCGGGGTGATCGCGTGGGTTCGGCCTCCATGGAGCTGATCCTCGGACACGCCCTTGAGCTTGCCGCCTTCCTCGACTATGGTCGGGGCCGCCGGGACACGGGCGAGGAGATCCTCAGCTTCGAGGGCTGGGGCTACGGACTGGGCCTTCGTGCACCGGGAGACCGAGGGAGCTTGATCCTGGATATTGCTCTGGGAGAAGGTGGTTCCATCTCGGATCTGAGAGTTCACTTGAAGTTGGAAACTGGGTTTTAGCTACCGGCAACCAGCTACCAGCCAGAAAGCAGTTGCTTGTGAGGCTCGAGGCAGCGCAGGAAAAGTGGGCGAAGCTCGCCGCGGAGATCCGTCGACATGACGAGCTCTACTACCAGCTCGCCGAGCCGGAGATCAGCGACGAAGCCTACGACGCGCTCATGCGCGAGTTGGAGGAGCTGGAGACGGCCCATCCCGAGTTGCGTCGCGCGGACAGTCCCACCCAGACGGTGCGGGAGAGTCGTGACGAGAACTTCCCGGCCTTCACTCATCCGAGCCCCATGCTGAGCCTGAGCAACACCTACAGCTTCGAGGAACTGGACGCCTTCTTCGACCGCGTGACCAAGAAACTCGAGGACGATTCGCCCCAGGCCTGGAGCGTGGAACCCAAGGTGGACGGCGTGGCCCTGGCTCTGCACTACCGCGAAGGGCGCCTTCACGCGGCGGTCACCCGAGGCGACGGGACCACCGGGGACGACGTGACGCCCAATGTGCACCGCTTCCTGAATCTCCCCGATGCCCTTGCCGAGCCCCTGAGTTTCGAACTCCGCGGTGAGGCCTACATGGACCGCGCGCGCTTCGCGAAGCTCAACGAGGCCCGGGAGCGGGCCGGCGAGGAGCCCTTCGCCAATCCCCGGAACCTGACCTCCGGCACCCTCAAGCTACTGGACGGGCGAGAGGCCGCCCGACGGGGCCTGTCATTCGTGGCGCACAGCGTGGTGGAGCACGCGTTCGGCGAGAGCCATCACGCCGAACTGGAGCGACTGGAGGCGCTGGGCCTTCCCGTGATTCCCCAGCGGCGCGTCTGCAAGGGCGGCGAGGAAGTGGTGGACTGGATCAGGAAGCTCGACTCCATGCGCGAGGAGCTGCCCTTCGAGATCGATGGCGCCGTGATCAAGCTGGACGCTCTCGCCCTGCGGGACGAGCTGGGCAGCACCAGCAAGAGCCCGCGCTGGGGCATCGCCTTCAAGTACGCCGCTGAGCGGGCGGAGACGAGGATCCAGAGCATCGTGCTTCAGGTGGGGCGCACCGGTGCGGTCACGCCCATCGCCGAGCTGGAGCCGGTGCAGCTTTCGGGCACCACGGTGAGCCGGGCCACCCTGCACAATCGCGAGGAGATCGAGCGCAAGGACATCCGAGTGGGCGATCGGGTGCTGGTGCAGAAGGCCGGCGAGATCATCCCCCAGGTGCTCGAGGTGCTCGTGGAGCGAAGGGACGGTTCCCAGAAGCCTTTCAAGTTCCCCAAGCACTGTCCGGACTGCGAGGAGCCCCTGGCCGAGAGCGAGGGCGAGGTGGCGGTGCGCTGCGTGAATCCGGCCTGTCCCGCTCAGCTGTTCCGGCGCATCACCCATTTCGCCAGCCGCGGAGCTCTGGATATCGAGGGCCTGGGCGGCAAGTGGGTGTCTATCCTGCTGGAGGAAGGGCTCATCGCCTCCTTGCCCGATCTATATCGCCTCGAGGCGGATGACCTTCTTCAGCTGGATCGCATGGGCGAGAAGAGCGCGGCGAATCTCGTCACGGCCCTGGAGACGAGCAAGAGCCGCCCCTGGCGAAAGAAGATCTTCGCCCTGGGCATCCGCCACGTGGGCGAGGAGACGGCGCGGGCCCTGGCGCGCTCCTTCCCCGATCTGGAAAGCCTGCGCGCCGCCTCCGTGGAAGACCTGGTCGAGGTTCCCGATGTGGGGGAGATCGTGGCCCAAGCGGTGACGGACTTCTTCGCTTCCAAAACCGTGGCTGAGGAAATCGAGAAGCTCGATGAACTCGGCTTCTTCGAGATCGGCGAAGAAGACACGGTGGATGCCGTATCCCAGGACTTCGCGGGCAAGACCGTCGTCATCACGGGAACCCTCGAAAACTACGGCCGCAGCGAACTCAAGGATCTGCTCACGAATCGAGGCGCCAAGGTCACCGGTTCCGTGTCGAAGAAAACGGACCTGCTCATCGCGGGGGAAGCCGCGGGCAGCAAGCTGAAGAAGGCGGAGGAACTGGGCATCGAGATCTGGGACGAGCCGCGCCTGATGTCCGAACTGGACCAGGCGTGAAGCAGATTTCCCTCGTAGAGATCAAGGGAGCCTGCCTCGACCTTCGTTCCGAGCGGGATTTCGCCGCCGGCCATCTTCCCGGGGCGGTGAACATCCCCTTCGAGGAACTGCGCCTGCGCATGCATGAGTTGCCGCCCCGCGGCGAGCGCCTGTTGCTCTACGGAGCGCGTGCCGAAGAGGCGGCTCGCTTCCTGGCGCAGAAGCCTCGATGGGAGATCTCCTGGTGTGATGAGAGGCTACCGACCGAAGGGCTCAGCCATGAGCCGGGACAGCCCCTCTGGCGACCCCATCCCTGGTTGATGAAACACTACCGCCACATCCCTGCGGGCGGACGCGTATTCGACGTGGCCATGGGCACGGGGCGCGACGCAGTCTTCCTGGCCAAACATGGCTTCGAGGTGTCGGGTGAGGATATCCTGCCCGAGGCCGTCACCAAGGCGAAGGACCTGGCCGCTCGCAACGGCGTGCAGGTCGACGCCCGCGTGGGAGATCTGACGCGATCCGATCCACTGCCGCCGGAATCCGCTGATGGTATCGTGGTCTTCAACTACCTCGACCGGGAGCTATTCAGGAATCTCGAAGCCGCGCTACGTCCGGGTGGAGTGGTCATCTACGAGACCTTCATGCGGGGGCAGGAGTTGCGGGGAAAGCCGAGTCGGCCGGAACATCTTCTGCAACCTGGCGAACTGGCCGAGGCCTTTCGGAATCTCGATGTCCTCGAATACGGGGAGGGAGAGAACGGCTCCGGCTCCCTGACGGCCCGGATTCTGGCCCGCCGATAAGTCATCATCGCCACGGGCACATCCGCCGCCCAGAGCTCCACCTGGAGCCGGGTTTAGGGCCGATATTGATCTGATTCAATCCTGGCCGTTGACCTGCAGGGGGGCGGCGCACTAGTCTCTTCTCCATGACGAGAGGGGAGATCATGGGTCGCCTGTTTCTGCTAACGATTTTCTTCGCCCTGTCCGCCGGGGCGGTCGAACTGCCCGTCTTCTGCGATTTCAATCTCGATAAACCGGGGTTTCCTCCCGCGACCGGGGGGCCGAATCAACCTGATGTCCTGGCCGATCCATCGGGGGGAAGCATCCTGGTGCAGGCCAGCGCCCACGGGCTGGCCACGCAGCCCTGCGTCGTGGACGACGGAGGTTTCGGGAACTACGGCTTCATCCGGTTCTCATTCGATCCGGTCACCGAATCGATTCTCCGCGTCGAGGCGGTGATTTCCCTCAACCAGTACATGAACACCTATCCGGTCCAGACCGCGGCCTTCAGCGGCAACGTGGCGACCCGACTCGGCGCCTTCGACAATGGCGATCTCACCGACTATCTGGGCACCATCGTCGGCAGCTATTCGCCGGGAGTGCCCTTCGGGGTTCGCATGGACGTCAATCCCATGACGAGCACATGGACCTGCATCATCGACGGAGAACTGGACGGTTTCGAGGACAACGTCTCCTACCAGGGCCTGGGATACGTGAACGATCCGGCCATCGTTCCGGACCTCGGCCACGTCTACTTCGACATCAACACCTGGAACACCGAGGGCGTATCAGCCATCGCCTTCGATGACATCCTCATTTCCCTGGATGGCACGGCCAGCGCGGGAAGCTCCTGGAGCTGGCTCAAGACGATCTACTAGATAGAAAAAGCCCGGCCGCGGGGCCGGGCTCAACTCAGTTGGATGCCTACTACTGTTCCTCGCCGTCCTCGGTGGCCTCGATGATGATCTCCACCTTTTCCATCCCATCTTCCTGCTCCATGTGCACGTCGACCTGGGCTTCGCCCTCGAAGCCCGAGGCATAGAGCTGCTCGAGCACCTGGGCGCGGATCTCATCCTCGGTCTGCCCGTCCACGACGATCTCGAAATCGATGCCGAAATAGTCGTGACCGATGCGCTCGTAGAGAGGCGCGTCCACGGTGGTGTTGAGGGGGGTCACCTCGATGAGGGCGTCGGCGAACTGGGGGAAGTCGCGGCGCAGGCCCTCGACCATGGACTCGGTGTCGAGGTCCTTGCCCCAGAGGGCCACGTCCACAACGCCGCCCTCATGGCTCATGCGCATGTTCACGTTCACACTCTCCACGCCTGGGTACTCGGCCAGCCTGTCCAGGGCCGGCTTGATGTCCAGGCCGGGACCGGCCTCGGCCACGTGAATGCTCACCTGCTTGCCGATCTCGGCGTCGTACTGCGTGGGAATGCTGCAAGCCGCGATGCTCATCAGGATGATCGCCAGCGCCGCCACGAGAACGTAGCTGCGATGAAAGACGGGACGACCGTTCATGATCCACCTCTTCCTGGGATAGCGGTTCCGGTAGGAGGCGAGGAGCCGGGACTCCAGGTCGCTCCCGTCGGCCACGGGCGCTTCGCCCCTGCCGTATCGGTCGCGGAGAATCCGAATGAGTCTATTCGATCGCATAGTCCACCTCGCCACTTTTGCTGGGTTCGGAGCCCTCGGCGGAAGCGTCCGTCTCGCTCTCTCGATTTCGCGCCCTGAGTTCCCGCATGACGCGGGAGAAGCGCTTTCGCACCGCCTCCTCGCTTAGGTTCAGGAGTCCCGCGATCTCGCGGGTACTGAAACCCTCGCCGAATCGGAGTGCGAACATCTCCCTGATCTCCGCCGGCTGGCTGGACAGGATGCCGCTGGCCATTCGCGCTTCCTCGTCGAGGATCAGGGAGTCGAGAGCATCGGGACGGGGATCGCCCGCGTGTTCGGCCAGGGAATCGAGCGTCTCATGGGAGGCCTTGGCCTCGGGCCGGGTCCGGTAGTGGTCGATGAGGGCGTTGCGCGCGATTCCGAAGATCCAGGATCGGACGCTTCCGCGACCGGGCTGGAAATCCGACAGGTGCTCGAGGAATCGATGGAAGACGCGACCGGTCAGGTCTTCCACATCCTCGGGCGAGCGCAGACGCCGCGCCACGTATCGGACGATCGGCGGGTGGAGTTCGCGGTAGAGCCGGCGGAAGGCCCTTTCGTCACCCGCCCGGGCACGGGCGAGCAAGGAGGCCTGTCGGCGCTTGCGAAGGGTTCGGCTCAGATTCGAAGGCAGATTCACACGGCGTCCTTTCCGCACGAGCTTACCTCCGAATACGATGGGGGTGCCAGGATTGTGACCATAGAGAGAAGAAATCTTCGGAAAGGACGAGGCGGCATTCCATGCGGGCCGCCAGGCGAGACCGGGCCTGGTTCGCGAAGCTTGTGAATAACTGAGCGTGTCTACGCGTTCGGTCTGGTCGGCCGATTGCATGATTGGGGGTACACGGAAGGAGGTGAGACAATGCCGGACAATCAGCGCTTTCGAGTATGGCAGGAGGCCCAGAAACTGGCCAGCGATGTTAACAGGTTTGCCGATACACTACCCCCGTCGAAATCCGGAGAACTGCGTTCTCAGCTGCGCAATGCGGCCACTTCGCTTCGCGAAAACCTGGCTGAAGGGACAGCGAGCCGCTCCGGGGAATCACCGGGCAGTTTCATTGTTGACTCCGTCGGATCCATAAACGAGCTGGAGGCGCTCTACTTCCTCTCGCAGCGTATGGGCTTCGCCAACCCGGATCGAATACAACCGACGCTCTCCAAACTGGGTGATGTGAAAAAGCGGGTATTCGCGCTTCGCAAGACCCTGGTGGCAACGAAATAGGCGGGTCCCTCGGGACCCGCCTATCTTCTGGCTGGTAGCTGGCAGCTGGCCGCTGTTAGCTACAGTATCGCGTCCAGCTTTTCGATCATCTTCTCTTTGGGGATCAGACCGATCTGCGTGTCCTTGACCTCGCCGCTCTTCATGTAGAGCACGGTGGGGACGCTCATCACGCCGAACTTCATGGCGGTTTCGCGAGCGTGGTCCACGTCGATGTGGACGATCTTCGCCTTGCCGTCGTACTCGCCCGCCAGTTCCTTGATGATGGGATCCAGCTTCTTGCAGGGGCCGCACCATGCGGCGCTGAAATCGACGATCACGGGCAGATCGCTCTGCATGACCTCGGCGTCGAAATTGTCATCCTTCACTTCGAGAACTTCGCTCATGGTTCACTCCTGAGATGGATTGAGGTTCACTCGTATCATTTCGCGTTTAGCGCGCGCTGCATGTAGGGAGCCATGTCATCCGCGCTGATGAATCCGGAGAAGCGTTCCAGCTCTTTGCCCTGCGAATCGAAGAAGATCACCGTGGGCATGCCGTACACTTCGTATTTATTCAGGATGGCCTTGTTGGCCTCGTTGTTCTTCGTCATGTCCATTTTAATGGAGACCATGTCCTCCGCAAGAGCGAGGATCTCGGGCTGGTTGTAGGTGAAGTGGTCCAGCTCGTTGCAGGCCACGCACCACTCGGCCCAGAAGTCCATCATCACGGGCTTGCCCTCGGCGGCGGCCTGGGCGAAGCCCTCGGCCTCGTCCCAGATCCAGTGGGGTTCCTTGTGCTCGGCCTCGGCAACGATTGCAGCGGGACCGCCGGCGGGCAGTAGCCCCGGCGCGAATCCCTTGAGGCCGCCCAGAATCGCCAGCACCACGCCGAGGATCCAGAGCAGACGGGCCAGTCTCTTGGCCATGCCTTCCCTTGCGCCCGCCGTCTCGCCCAGGGGTTTCAGGGCCCCCCAGGCCGAGAGCGAGAAGACCAGGGAGAGGCCGAGGGCCAGGGTGAGGATCCAGCCCGGCACGTAGGGCTTGAGGAAGTATAGGGCCAGGGCGAAGAGCACGATGGCGAAGAAGTGCTTCACCTGGTCCATCCAGCCGCCGGCGCCCGGTAGGGCCGTAAGCAGGCCGCTGAAGGTGCCTAGGGCCAGGAAGAGTAGACCGAGGCCCAGGGCGAAGGTGAAGAGCAGCCAGAAGCCCATGAAGAGGCTGCCGGTCTGGGCCACCCAGGTGAGCAGCACGATGAGCACCGGGCCCACGCAGGGCGCGGCGATGAGCCCCATGGCCATGCCCATGAGGATGGGTCCCAGGAAGCCCGTCTTGGCGCCGCCCATGCGGCTGGTGAGCCCGCTGGGAATCTGGATATCGAAGAGCCCGGCCATGGACAGGCCCATGGCGCCGATGATCACGGCCACGATGCCCGCGAAGATGGGCGTCTGGGTGGCCTGCCCGAAGGCGCCGCCGGTGGCGGCCGCCAGCAGCCCCAGGCTCGAGTACATGATGGCGATGCCAAGCACGAACCAGACGGCCAGCACGAATCCCTTGAGCGGATTTCCCTTGGCGCTGCCGCCGATGAAGCTGATGGTGATGGGAATCATCGGATAGACGCAGGGCGTGAAACTGGTCAGCACGCCGCCCAGGAAGACCAGCAGGAAGGCGATCCAGGAGCCGCGGTTCAGCGCGGCCTCGAGTTTGCCCGCGAGCCCCTTGCCCTCGGCCGTCTTGACCGCTCCGGCTCCAGCTTCCGCTCCGGCCTCCGCTCCGGTTCCCGCTTCAGCCACGAAGGCCGTGCCGGAAGGCTCGATGACGTACTCGGCCTCGGCCAGCGCCACGGTGGGCGGGAAGCACATCTCCACTTCGCCTTCCTGGCAGATCTGGTACTCCGCCTCCACGTTCAGCTTCAGCGTTTCCGTGGTGGGAAGGGTGACCCGGCTGCGAACTTCCACCTCGCCGCGCCAGATATGCTCCTCGTCCTCGAGGATCCCCTCCGGCCAGACGGCCTCGCTGAAGCTCAGGGGCGGTTCGCTCTTGATGAGCACCGTGCGGAAGTACTCGGTGAGGTGGGTTCCCTCGGGCACATGGTAGGTGACCGCGAACTCCACGGTCTCGCCGGCCACCAGGGGATCGGCCAGGGCCTCCACGCTCACCTTGAGCTCGGGCGGGGCGAAGGGATCGGCGCCGAAGGCATCCTGGGCCGTCGCCGCTCCGAGAACGGGGATCGCCATGGCCAGGAGGGCCAGGCCCATCGTTTTCAGTTTCACTTGGATCATGGATTGTCCTTGGGAAAGGTCGTGGCACAATTTATGGGATGCATCAGTTCCCGGCAAGGATTTCCGAATGTCCGCCGTCAACGCGGTTTACGCTCCGATCGGCTCAGGAAGCCCCTGTTAACCCGGGGCCTATCATGCTAGATTCGGATTTCCGAAAGGACTCCATGACCATTCGATTCCTCATTGACGCTCCCGAGCAGGAGGGCGCCTGGGTCCTCGACTCTCGAGGGGAGGGCGGCGCGCGCAGTCTTCCCGCGGCCCTATTCCTGGAGCTCTTCGATCCGGGTGGCGAGCTGGTGCGCGACTGGCCGGACCTGGACGAGGCGGCCCGCTTCTCGGCCCTCCAGTCCCTTCCCCTGGACCGGTTGATGCCCGAGGACTGGGGAGCTCTCTCGCGGGTCATGTCGGTGGTGGAGGACGATCCCTGGGAGCGCTTCTGCGCCGAGGGAGGCAAGCGGGCCGCCGAGGCCAGGCTTTCGGGGCTGACCGGATCGAAGCCCGCGACTTCACCCAACCCCTACGGCATCGGCGACCTATCCCGAGGCGAGGAGATCCTGCGCGAGTTTTTCGGCGACGCCGGCCTGCTGGCTCGGAAGCGGGGGGAGGGCTACGAACCCCGAGAAGGTCAACTGGAGATGGCCCTGGCGGTGTGGCAGTCCCTGGTGTCGGGGCACAACCTGGCGGTGGAAGCCCCCACGGGCATCGGAAAGAGCCTGGCCTATCTCGTGCCCGCGGGGCTCTTCTCCCTCATCACCGGCGAGCGCGTGCTTCTCTCGACCCACACCAAGAACCTTCAGGATCAGCTCCTGGGCGGCGACCTGCCGCTTCTGGAGGAGAGCCGTGAACTACCTCTCGAGGCGGTCCTGCTCAAGGGGCGCGAGAACTACGTCTGCCGCCGCAAGCTCGATCGCTTCCTGGGCGGGCAGGCCGAGAGCCGCGAGGAGGCCTTCGCCATGGCGGCCCTCATCGTCTGGCGCGCCCTGACCGAGAACGGCCTGGCCGAGGAACTAGACGGACATCCCCTCGTCCCCGCCGATCTGATGCCGGGACTCATCGCCAGAACCGGCCAGGCCGAGGAGTCCCTCTGCGCACGGGAGCGACGATGCTTCGTGGGGGGCAGCCGCGAACGAGCCCGCAAGGCCCAGCTCGTGGTGGTCAACCACTCGCTGATCTTCGCCGACTACGCGGTGAATCGCATGATCCTGGGGGACTACAGCTACCTGGTCATCGACGAGGCCCATCATCTGGATGCCGTGGCCACCCGAGCTCTGGGCCTGGACCTCAGCCTTCGAGCCCTGGACCGGCTCTTCCTCGGCGCCGGACCGGAGGGCGCGCGCCCCGGGGGACGGCGCGGCTTCCGTGACTGGTTCCCCAAGGCCGCGGACCTCGCGGCCGACTTCCCCACGGCGGGTATCCGTGAACCCCTGGACGAGATCCTGCGCGGGCTCGGCGGTCTACGGGACGCCTTCCGCGACATCATGGAGGCCATGGCCCTGCTGCCGCCGGTGGAGGCGGAGCTCTCCCGGGTGGGTCGCCTGCGCTATCGAGGCGAGAACGGTCTCTTCGCGGGGCTGGAGCCCCAGCGGGAGCAGATCGGGCGTCTGGTCTTCGAGTTGCGAAAGTCCCTCGGCGAAATGTCGAAGGCGGTCGCGAGGCACAGCGCGGCCGAGGAATCCCACCGCAGCGAGGCCGAACTGGCCGACAGCCTCGAGCGGGGTCTGGCCGAGTTCGCCGAGCGACTCAACTTCCTCATGGCCGCGTCCAGCGAGGAGCACGTCTACTTCCTGGAAGGCGGGCAGGGTTACGTGCGCGAGCTGGTGGCCATGCCCGTGGACGTGCGCGTGGAACTCGGCGACTTCTTCCGCGAGGGGCTCATGAGCGCCGTGCTCACCAGCGCGACCCTGGCGGTAGGGGATGACTTCGCCTACTTCACGTCCAAGAGTGGCCTGGACCGCAGCGAGCGCGAGACCCACACCCTGGCCCTGGACAGTCCCTTCGACTACGACCGGCAGGCCCGGGTGCTCCTGCCGGCCTTCCTGCCCGAACCCGGACGCCCGGGTCATCTGGAACACGCGGCGGCGCTCTTGGCCGAGACCCTGAAGAGCTATCCGCTCTCGGCCCTGCTGCTCTTCACCAGCTACACGGCCATGCAGAAGACCCACCGCGGACTGCAGGAGTTCGGCCTGCCCGACGAGCGCCTGATGATGCAGGGCGACGGCCTCGGCCGCGACGCCCTGGCCCGGCGCTTCCGGGAGACGCCGGGGGGCATCCTTCTGGGCACCAGCAGTTTCTGGGAGGGGGTGGATTTTCCGGGCGAGAGTCTGCAGATTCTGGTTATCACGCGACTGCCCTTCGCCGTGCCCACCGAACCCCTGGTGGAGGCCCGCTGCGAACGCATCGAGTCGGAGGGTGGCTCGCCATTCCCGCAGTACATGATCCCCGAGGCGGTGCTACGTTTCCGCCAGGGATTCGGACGGCTCATCCGCAGCCGCCGCGACGAGGGACTGGTTCTGCTCCTGGACAGCCGGCTTTCGGCCAAGCGATACGGCCAGCGCTTTTTGGCTTCGCTTCCCACCGGCGCCCGGATATGTTTCGACGAGTCCAGTTTCCGGCAGGAACTGCACGACTGGTATGTGAGCAAGCCGCGGGCACGCGCCGCGGTCAGCGACGATTGAGAGGATCCTGATGAAGACCGAACAGCTCGATCTGCGTCCCGGAAAGGTCCGCGCGCCCCGCGGCACCGAACTCCACTGCAAGGGATGGGCCCAGGAGGCCGCCCTGCGCATGCTCATGAACAACCTCGATCCCGAAGTGGCCGAGATCCCCGAGGAACTGGTGGTCTACGGAGGGCGGGGCAAGGCCGCCCGCAACCAGGAGGCCTTCGAGGCCATCGTGAAGAGCCTGCTGGAGCTGGAGAACGATCACACCCTGCTCGTGCAATCGGGCAAGCCCGTAGGCGTCTTCCGCACCCATGCCGATGCGCCTCGCGTACTCATCGTGAACAGCCAGCTGGTGCCGGCCTGGGCCAGCTGGGAGAAGTTCTGGGAGCTGGAGAAGCAGGGCCTGATGATGTACGGCCAGATGACGGCCGGCTCCTGGATCTACATCGGCACCCAGGGCATCCTGCAGGGCACCTACGAGACTCTGGCCGAGGCCGCCAACCAGCATTTCGGCGGCAGCCTCAAGGGCACCCTCACCCTCACCGGCGGTCTCGGCGGCATGGGTGGCGCCCAGCCCCTGGCCGTGACCATGAACGAGGGCGTGGCCCTGGTGGTCGAGGTGGACGAGGACCGCATCGACCGGCGCCTGTCGCACCGCTACTGCGACGTGAAGGCCACCGATCTCGACGAGGCCCTGCGCCTCTGCGACGAAGCCAAGGCCGCCGGCAAGCCCCTTTCGGTGGGTCTACTCGGCAACGTGGCCGAAGTCTTCCCCGCCATGGTGGAGCGGGGCATCACCCCCGAGCTGGTCACCGACCAGACCAGCGCCCACGATCCCCTCAACGGATACGTGCCCGCGGGCATGAGCCTGGCCGAATCCATGGCCCTGCGCGAGAGCGATCCGGACCGGCACGTGAAGCTGGCCTACGCGTCCATGGCCGAACAGGTGCGCGCCATGCTCGCCATGCAGGAGCGTGGCTCGGTCACCTTCGACTACGGAAACAACCTGCGTGGCGGTGCGGTGGAGGGCGGAGAGAAGAATGCCTTCGATTTCCCGGGCTTCGTGCCGGCCTTCGTGCGGCCTCTCTTCTGTGAGGGCAAGGGGCCCTTCCGCTGGGCCGTGCTCTCCGGCGATCCGGAGGACCTGAAGAAGACCGACGAGAAGATCCTCGAACTCTTCCCCGAAGATGAAGCACTGGCCCGCTGGATCCGCATGGCCGGCGAGAAGGTGCACTTCCAGGGCCTGCCCAGCCGCATCTGCTGGCTCGGCTACGGCGAGAGGGAGAAGGCCGGGCTGGCCTTCAACGAACTGGTGGCCTCCGGCGAGGTCAGCGCGCCCATCGTCATCGGGCGGGATCATCTCGATTCCGGTTCGGTGGCCAGTCCCTATCGCGAGACCGAGGGCATGAAGGACGGCAGTGATGCCATCGCCGACTGGCCGCTGCTCAACGCGCTTCTCAACGCCGTCAACGGAGTGACCTGGGTGAGCCTTCACCATGGCGGGGGCGTGGGCATCGGCAACTCCATCCACTCGGGCATGGTCATCGTGGCCGATGGCAGCCCCGAGGCCAAGGCGCGCTTGAGTCGCGTGCTCACCGGCGATCCGGGTACCGGCGTCATGCGCCACGCCGATGCGGGCTACGAGAAGGCCATCCGGGTGGCGAAAGAGCGGGGCGTGAAGATCCCCATGCTGGAGGACTGATGCGCGCGGACTTCCTGCTTCGAAACGCGGGCCAGCTGGCCACGCTCCAGGGCCCGGAGGGGCCGAGGCGGGGCGGCGATCTGGGCGAGATCGGTCTGGTGGAAGGCGGTGCCGTGGCGGCCTTCGAAGGAAAGGTCGTGGCGGCGGGGCCCGAGGCAGAAGTCTATTCGGCGGTGGAGGCTGAAGCCGGCGCCCTGGAAGTGGACGCCGGCGGAGCTCTGGTGACGCCGGGCTTCGTGGATCCCCATACCCACGCGCTCTTCGGACGCTACCGCGCCGACGAGTACGCCATGCGCGTGGCCGGCAGGCCCTACACCGAGATCGCCGCAGCAGGTGGCGGCATCCACGCCAGCGTGCGGGATTTTCGCGACCGGGACGATGCCGATCTGCTGGCCCTGACCCGTCCGCGCCTGGCGCGCATGGTGATGAACGGTTCCACAACCATCGAAATGAAAAGCGGTTATGGCCTGTCCCTCGAGGAAGAGTTGAGGGCCATGTTGCTCCTCGAGCGCCTGGATGGCGAATCGCCGGCCACCCTGGTGCCCACCTTCCTGGGAGCCCACGAGATTCCCGCGGAGCATCGGGACAAGGGCCGGGCTGCCTACCTGGACGAGATCTGCCAGGTCTGGATCCCCAAGGCGGCCGCCCAGGGAATCGCCCGCTTCGTGGACGTGTTCTGCGAGCCCACGGTTTTCACCCTGGAGGAGAGCGAGCGCATCCTCGCCGCCGCCCGGGATGCTGAGCTTGGGCTGAAGATCCACGCCGACGAGATCGCCGCGGGCTACGGCGGCGCGGCCCTGGCTGCCCGCATGGGCGCGGCCAGCGCTGACCATCTCATCGTCATGGCCGACGGCGACATGGCCGCCCTGTCCGCCAGCGACACCGTGGCGGTGCTCCTGCCCGCCACCAGCCTGGGGCTCGCCTCCACCGAGTTCGCGCCGGCGCGCAAGATGGTGGACGAGGGTGTGGCCGTGGCCCTGGCCACCGACTTCAATCCCGGAAGCTCGGCCTGCGAGTCCATGGGGTTCATTCTCTCCCTGGCCTCCAGCGCTCTGAAGCTCACGCCCGCCGAAGCTCTCTGCGCGGCCACACACAACGCGGCCTGGGCCTGCGGGGAAGGCGACCGGGCCGGCAGCTTCATGCCCGGCAAGCGGGCGGACCTGCTCGTGCATGACGCGGCCGATGTCCGCGAGCTTCCCTACCACATGGGCTTCCCCTCCGTATCCCGTGTATTCCAGCACGGGGAGGAAGTGCGCTATTCTCCCGATGAATTGAAAGACCTGCAGTAGAAAGGCATCTCTTGCGCTACGACCTGCACATGCACAGTACCGCCTCGGACGGCGCCTTCACACCCGAGCAGCTCGTGAAGCTGGCTCTGGACGTGGGCGTGAACGGCATCTCGCTGACCGACCATGACACGGTGGAAGGGCTCGAGGAAACCGGACGTCTGGCCGAGGAGGCGGGACTCACCTTCATTAATGGCATCGAGCTGTCCATCCAGGAGGCAGGTGAGGACATCCACATGCTGGGTTACTTCATCCAGCCCGAAGCCGAGCTGCGCGAGATCCTGAGCGAGATCAGCGACATGCGCACCCGTCGCGCCGAACGCATGGTGGAGAAGCTGGCGGGCATCGACAAGCCCATCGAGATGGCGGCCGTGCTGCGTCACGCGGGCGGCGGCGAGGTGGGGCGTCCCCATGTGGCGGCGGCCATGGTGGAGGCGGGCCATGTGGGCAGCAGCCAGGCGGCCTTCGACCTCTACATCGGCAACGACGGTCCGGCCTACGAGCCCAAGAGCCTCATGGACGCCGAGCGCGGGATGAACCTGCTCTGGCAGTTCGGCGCGGTGCCGGTCATGGCCCATCCCTGTCTCGTGGACTACAAGAAGGTGCTGCCGCGTTTTCTCGAGTTGGGGCTGGCGGGCCTCGAGGTGGATCACCCATCCCAGAGCCTCTGGCAGCGCGCGGAGCTCAGGGCCCTCGCCACTGAACTGGACCTGGTGACCACGGGTGGCAGCGATTTCCACGCTCCCGGCCACCCGGCCAAGATCCTGGGGGCCTGTGGGGTCAATGAGGCCACGCTCGACGAGCTCAGGTCCCGCCGTCCCCGTTCTTGACCTCACCGCGCGGCTGCTCTAGCTTCGCCCCATGACAGCGCTTGCGGCAGAACTTCCCATGCGCCGGCCCGCTCGGGTGGCGCTCTTTGCGGCCCTGGCCGCCGCCTTGGGGTTCCTCTTCTCGCCGATTCCCAACATCGAGCTGGTGACCTTCAGCCTCTTCACGGCGGGTTTCGCCCTCGGATTTGCCGGTGGCGCGGCCGCCTCGACCCTGGCCGTGCTGCTCTACTTCGGCATGAATCCCTACGGCTCGAGCTTCGTCTTCCCTCCGCTTCTGGTCGCGCAACTGGTGGCGGGAACTTTCATCTCGATCCTCGGTGCGCTCTACGCCAGGCTCCTGCCCGCCAGGCGCATGGAGAGCGCGACGGGGCGCCTGACCCTGCTGCCTTTCGCCGCGGTCTCGGCCCTGGCCCTTCCCCTGTTTCCCTCGATTTCCTTCGCGCTGATGTCCGGTGGTGATTGGCAGGGTTGGGTGCTGCTCGGGGTGCTCATGACCAGCTGGGGCTTCGTCTTCAACCTGGTGGTCTTCCTCACCGCCTTCCCGCCCCTGGTCAGGCAGATGCGTCGTCTCGACGCCCGGAGCGGCCGATGAGGATCGCTCTAATCCTGATACTTCTGGCCGGCTCGAGCCTGGCTCTCGAAGTGGGAAGCGAGCTTCCCGATCCTGGGTCCTGGATTCTCGAGGGGGAATCCTTGCGGGTGCTTCATGGGAACACCCTCGAGCAGCTGCTCCGGGAATCGCCCATGCTTCGAGTCGATAGCTACGGCGGCGCGGCGCTTCCCTTCCGGGCCACGGCTGGTCCCTGGCCTCAGGACGAGATTCTCATCGTGGTGGACGGCCTTCCCTGGCGCGATCCCTGGACCGGCGAGAATCAGGTACCTCATCTGCCACTGGCGCTGGTGGAGAGGCTCGAGTTCTCGCGCGCGTCGTCCGTGCTCGAGTTCGGTTCCGCGGGCGCCTCCGGGGTGTTACAGGTGACCACCCGTCGGCACGGCGGACGGAAATCCCGGGCGAACTTCCACGTCTGTCCGCTCATGATCGGCGAACCCTGGACCACGCGTTTCTCGGTGGAAACGCCGCCGGGCGGTGTCGCACTGGCCCTGGCCCTGGACAGCTATGACCGCAGCCTGAGCACCTTCTCGGAACGTCTGGGCCTGACGGCGGCCCAGCCCGAGGTGACCAGCAGCCAGTGGCGCAGCCTGGTCACGCGGCTCGATCTTCATGGCGGCGCGGCCGGTCCACTGAGTTTTCAGCTTCTCCAGTCCGATGCCTCCTACGTGCTGGATGATGGCCTCAGCGACTCGCGGATTTCCAAACTCTATCGACTGACCCTCGCGGCACCGGATACGCCCTGGGGTGAATTCCTGTTGGCCCAGAGTTTATCGGACCTCGACACCGAACTGAGTCGTTCGGGCAGCCTGGGCCTGCAACTGCGCTGGGCCGAGCGCTCCCGATTCCTGGGCATGGCCGGGCTGTCCGCCTATGCGGGCGGCGAGTGGTGGGACCCTGCCTGGGAGGAGGACGGCGACGCGGCGATGCTCGACGAGATCGCACGTTTCCACGGAGCGCTGGGCTACCGGCTGAACGCCGCCGGCCTGCGATTGACTCTGGGCGCGAGGATCGAGAACGAGAGTGATGGGGAACTGAGGCTCAACTATCAGGCGAAGTTGTCGCGGCCATTCACGTCCCGCCCCATGCGAGTGGAGGCCTTCGCCGCGGGGGGGCGCCATCGCGAAGCCTGGTCGCGGGATCGTTTCGTATCGGAGACCCTCTGGCCCGGCGCGATCGTGCAACCCGCTACCGACGAAGGACGCGACTATCTGCGCGGTGGTCTGAGCCTCGGTGCCTACACCCAGAACTGGGACTGGTCCCTGAGCCTGCTCGCCCACGGGGCCGGCGAGCGCTGGCTCCACGATACGGTGAACTCCACCTGGATTCACGAAGCCTTCGCTTCCGGCGGCTCGGTGACCTTCGGCGGTCGTGCACGACTCGGCGCGCCGGCTCGCTGGCTGGACTGGACCATGGACGGATTCTTCCGAATCCTCGGCGCCGGACATGCGCGTCCCTCGGGATTCCTGGAAGGATCGCTGATCCTCGAAAGCGCCTTCGGCGAGGATGCCGAAACCACGCTGCGCTATCCTCAGCGAGCGCGCTTCGGTCTGGACTACCTGCGCAGCATCGCCGAGGGGGACGGCCACTGGCGCATCGCCTCGCCTCTGGAACTGCGGTGGGGGCCCGATGCGGAAACCCTGCTGCTCTGGGACCTCACCGTAGAGCTCCGTGTGCTGGACGGGCGCCTCTGGTGGCGCATGCGCGACCTGCTTCATCGCGGCGGCCAGGAGATCGAGGGCTATCCGCTGCCCGGCCGCGAGATCACCGTGGGCGTGGATTGGGTGTTGTTTAACTAGTCCGGATCGGTCATCAATTGTCGATGAATCCAAGCATCGAGGAGTTTCCATGCAGCACCTCAAATTCATCACCGCCGGCGAGAGCCACGGGCCCGGCCTGACCGCGATCCTCGAAGGCATGCCCATGGGTCTGAAGATCGATCCGCGTGTCATCGACGAACAGCTGGCGCGCCGTCAGGAGGGTTACGGCCGTGGCGGGCGCATGAAGATCGAGACCGACCGCGTGCGCATCAGTGGGGGACTGCGCCACGGCGTGACCCTCGGCGGTCCCATCGCCCTTTGGATCGGCAACAAGGACCACGTGAACTGGATCGGGCGCATGGACCCTCTGCCCGTTCCGAAATCGAAGAAGAAGGCCGAACCCGTGAGCCAGCCCAGGCCCGGGCACGCCGACCTGGCCGGCTACCTCAAGACCGGCACCGAAGACATCCGCAACATCCTCGAGCGGGCCAGCGCCCGGGAAACCGCCGCCCGGGTGGCCGCAGGCACCGTCGCACGCATCCTCCTGGCCGAACTCGGCGTGACGCTCTTCAGCCATACCCTCGTGACCGGCGGGGTGCGCTGCCATCCGGATTACGACAAGCTCGACATGATGGAGAAGGAGGCCGCCTCCAACGATCTGCACGTGGCCGACGGCGAGAGCTATGACCGCATGCGCAAGACCATCAAGGGCGTCTGGGGCGAGGGCGACACCCTCGGCGGCGTGGGCGAGGTGATCGTGCGTGGACTGCCCGCGGGTATCGGCACCTACACCCACTGGGATCGCAGGCTCGACGCGCGCCTGGCCCAGGCCGTCCTCTCGATTCCGGCGGTGAAGGGCATGGAGATCGGGCCCGCCTTCGAGAACGCCACCATGCGCGGCAGCCGCGTCATGGACAGCATCAAACCGGCCGGCAAGAAAGCCACTGCGGAGCAGGGCCGATACGCCCGCAGCGGCAATCGTATGGGCGGTTTGGAGGGCGGCATGAGCAACGGTCAACCCCTGCTCATCCGCGCGGCCATGAAGCCCATCAGCACCCTCATGCAACCTCTGGATACGGTGGACGTGAAGACTGGCCGAAAGGTGAAGGCCCTGCGCGAGCGCAGCGACGCGGCGGCCGTGGCGGCCATGGGCGTGGTGGCCGAAGCCATGGTGGCCCTGGTGCTGGCCGATGCCGTCCTCGAGCAGTTCGGCGCGGTGACCCTGAAAGACCTGAAGGCGGCCTGGAAGCGTCACCTGCGGCAGATCGCGAAGCGTTAACAATATCAATCGTATAGGACCTGCTGGGCTGTGTCATTGTAGTTAAGCTTGACAACAATCTCATGCTTTACTAAAGTGTATTGTATTGGAGGGCGATGAGTATACAGGCGACAAGCTTACCCTCGGGGTTCACTTCCGATGGACTTCTCCCACCGGGGGACTTCGAAATGTCCATCGAACAGGTAAGGAACTCATTCATTGTCCAAGGAGGATCTGGAAGCAGATTCAAAGGGTGGGATCGATCCTGGCGCACAAAACTCGTCAACAACTTGGAAATGCTCTGCGGTCAGCTTTGGAAGTGTGGAATCGATGATGTGTACGTCAATGGATCCTTCGTCGAGGAGAAGTCACACCCGAACGACATCGACGGGTATTTTCTCTGCGAGAAAGGTCGTCTTGCTTCCGGCGAGTTACAGCGAGAACTGAACCTGCTCGATCCCTTCAAGATTTGGACATGGGATCCACGAAGCAGACGACCCTATCGTGGATATCCGAAGAAGCAGCTGCCCATGTGGCATGAGTACCGTGTGGAGCTCTATCCGCACTATTCGGGAATGCTGTGTGGTATTCGCGATCAACATGGAAATGAGATGGAGTTTCCGGCCGCGTTTCGAAAGACAAGACAGGATGACCAGCAGAAGGGGATCGTGAGAATCAGGAGGGAGTCATGATCAGAACTGACTCAGAGTATCGCAAAGCCGTTCAGCGTATGAACGATGAAAGAGCTCTCATCGAAGAGCAGCGTGCAGCGCTCCTCGAGGAAGGCCTTGATGAGAACGCACTCGAACGTTTGCTGAATCCACTCCTCTCATTCTCTCTTCAACTGGCCGAAGAGATTGAACACTATGAGAAGCTACGTAGAGGAGAATTCCCGGAGTTGATGAACCTGCGGGGTATCGGACACATGCTTGTCTCGCTCAGGATTTCTCTCGGGCTATCACAAAGAGAACTCGCTAAAAGACTGGACGTCGATGAATCTCAAATCTCCAGAGATGAAAAGAACGAATACTTCAACATCTCGACGGAAAGAGCGATGAAAGTGCTTGATGCCATGCAAGTCAAACTCGTGAGTCGGATCGAAGAGTTCCCAGAGTCCCGTTCGCACCCTGAATCAATTCCTGCCTAAGAGGTGATTTGTGGTTAGGGCAGAACTGGTCACCGCCTGGAGGCTGAACCAGAAGATCCTGCTGAAGCTCATCGAGGCCATCGACCCGAAGGGCATGACGGCGAGCCTGTCCACGCGAGGCGGTCGCGACGTGGCGAGGCAACTCGCTCATCTTCAATACGTGCGGGTCTATCAGCTGAAGAGCCGCGCGAAGTCCCTGGCTGGCGGCGCTACCCTGTTCGATCCCAAGGAGTCGCCCTCGAAGAAGGAACTCAAGGCGGCCCTCGCCGACAGTTCCAAGCGCATCGAGGAGTGGATCGGCAATATGGGCGAGAAGGGTTTCCGCACCATGAAGGGCGGGGCCGCGACCACCGTGGCCTACCTGATCAGCCACGAGAGCCATCACCGGGGAGCCATCCTGCTTACCCTCAAGCAGAGCGGCTACCCGATCGACTCGAATGCCCGCATGGAGCTCTGGGGCGACTGGGCGAAGGAACCGTGAACTGAGAACTGAGAACCGGCACTTCAAGTTCTCAGTCCACAGTCCACAGTCCACAGTCCACAGTTCGAGTAATCCCCTTGGCAAGTCCCAAAAATCCAGTTATTTCTATCCCATGAATCTCTATCTCGTCGGCTTCATGGCCTCGGGGAAATCCACCCTGGGGCGTTTCCTCTCGGAGTACTCCGGTCGCAGCTTCCGCGACCTGGATCGCATCATCGAGGCCGAGGCCGGCATGCCCATCCGTGAAATCTTCGCCGCCGAAGGCGAGGGTGGATTTCGCGCCCGCGAGACCTCGGCCCTCGAGCAGATCGTGAAGCTGGACGGCTTCGTGGTCGCCACCGGGGGCGGCGTCATCGAAACACCCATCAATCGCGAGCTTCTGAAGCGGGGCTACACCGTCTTCCTGGACTGGTCCTGGGATGCCCTTGCGCCATGGCTCAAGAAGGTCTCGCGACACAGCCGTCCTCTGCTCGAGCAGGATGACGAGAACGTGCGCGCCCTCTTCGAGCGTCGGCGCCCTCTCTACCACGCGGCCGCCCAGCGGGTGGAGACCATCGAGGAGATCGTCGAGGATGGCCTGGGCGACATGCTCAACCAGCTCTGCGAAGGCATCCACGAGGCCCTGCTCGATGCCGAGCGGAAGGCCATGGAATGAGGATCATCGCCGGCCGCATGAAGGGACGCCGTCTGCTCGTTCCCAAGAATGGTGCCCGCCCTACAACGGATCGGGTTCGCGAGAGCCTCTTCGCCGTGCTGCAAGGCGATTTCGAGGACGGTCATGTCATCGACCTCTTCGCTGGAAGCGGAAGCTTGGGCCTGGAGGCCCTGAGCCGCGGCGCGGGCAGCGCGCACTTCGTGGAGCACTCCCGGCGGAGCATGGATGTCCTCGAAAGGAATCTCGAGGCGGCGCGGGCCGAAGGTCTCGAAACAAAGGTGTTCAAGGAGAAAGTGCGGTATTATCTTAGGAACCACTGGCCCGAGGGCGGCGCCGATCTCGTGCTCATGGATCCGCCTTACGACGACGAGGAAGGCGAGAAAAGCCTTCGTCTCCTCGCCGAGCTTCATGCTTCCGAGGTCGGGGTCGTGGCCTTCGAGTCGCCGGGCGGCCGGGAAGTCGCTGCGCCGGATGGACTCTCGCTGCGACGTACCCTGAGCTTCGGCGACAGCCAGGTGACTCTCTTTCGGGGAGGAAAGCGATGAATCGCTGGATGTATCCCGGCACTTTCGATCCGCCCACCCGCGGCCACCTAGACCTGATCCGGCGGGCCATGCCCCTCTGCGACGAGCTCATCGTCGCGGTGGCGGACAACAAGGAAAAGACTACCTTGTTCACGCTGGACGAGCGTATCCGCCTGGCTGAAAAGGCAGTAGTGGGCCTGGACAACGTGAAGGTCACGGCCTTCGACACCCTGCTCACCGAACAGGTGGAAAAGCTCGGCGTCAGCGCGGTCCTGCGCGGAGTGCGAGCCTTCAGCGACTTCGAGTACGAGTTCGTCATGGCGCTGACCAACCGCAAACTGCTGGACCGATTTGAAAGCATCTTCATGATGCCCAGCGAGAAGTACATCTACCTCTCCAGTTCGCTGGTGAAGGAGATCCGAGAGTACGGCGGCGACTTGACGCCCTTCGTGACGGCGCCGGTTCTGGAATTGATGACCGAGATGGGAAAGGGACCCGTGAAATGAATCGCATCGAAACTCTGAGCCCGCGTTTCGCCGACAAGCTCGGCCAGGTGGGCGCCAATGTAGAGGGATCCAAGACCCTGGCCGTGACGGCCCTGGCCAATCGCCTCAAAGCCGAGGGACGCGACATCGTTTCGCTCACCGCGGGCGAGCCCGATTTCCGCACGCCGGAACTCGTGGCCGAGGCGGGCATGGAGGCCATCCGCACGGGGGCCACGCGCTACACGGCCGCCGCGGGCGAGCCCGCCCTGCGTAAGGCCGTGGCCGACTTCTACGCCCAGCGATGGGGCGTGGAACTGGACGCCTGCAACGTCTGCGCATCCAGCGGCGCCAAGCCTCTCATCTACTATCTCATGAGCATCTTCCTGGATCCGGGGGACAGGGTACTCTTCCCCGTGCCCTTCTGGGTGAGCTACGAGGCCATGGTGAAGATGCGCGGCGGCGTGCCCGTGCCGGTGACCACGCGCATGGAGAATCGCCTGAAACTCACCGCCGAGGAACTGGACGCGGCGGCTGACGGCGCGAAGATCCTGCTGCTCAACAATCCCACGAATCCCACCGGCGCGGTCTATTCCAAGAAGGAACTCGAGGCCTTGGCCGAGGTGGTGCGTGAGCGCGACCTCATCGTGATCGCCGACGAGATCTATGAGGATCTGGTCTACGGCGGAGAGCCTCACCAGAGCCTCTACACCGTGGCGCCCTGGATGCCCGAGCGCACCGTGGTGGTGACAGGCGTGTCCAAGAGCTTCGCCATGACCGGCTGGCGTCTGGGCTATGCCATCGGCGACGAGTCGGTCATCGCGCCATTGGCCAAATACCAGAGTCAGGCGCTTTCCAGTCCCAGCCAGATCAGCCAGCGGGCTGCCATCAAGGCCGTCACCGAAGGTTGGGACAGCGTCGAGACCATGCGCGCCGAATTCTCCAAGCGCCGCGACATGGTGGTGGGCAAGATGCGGGCCCTGGGCCTGCCCTTCGCCGAACCCGAGGGAGCCTTCTATCTCTTCTTCGACAGCAGTCCCGTGCTCGCGAAGCGAGGATGGAAGGACGGCCAGGAGTTCTGCACCCACCTGCTCGAGGACGAGGGCCTGGCCCTGGTGCCCGGCGATGCCTTCGGCATGGACAACTGGGTGCGCATGTCCTTCGCCGCTTCCGAGGCTGAACTCGAAGACGGATTCTCCCGCCTGGAGCGTTTCATCGGCTGATGTTCATCGATCGCGTCGTCATAAGGGTGAAGAGCGGCAAGGGAGGCGACGGTATCGTGGCCTTTCGTCGCGAGCGTTTCATTCCCCGGGGCGGTCCCTGGGGCGGTGACGGCGGCAAGGGCGGCGACGTGATCCTGGAAGTGGATCCCCAGTTGCACACCCTCATGGACTTCCGCTATCAGCAGATCTACGAGGCCGCCAAGGGACAGCCCGGCGGCAGCGCCAACAAGACGGGCAAGACCGGGCGCAATACCATCATTCGCGTTCCCGCCGGCACCATCGTGAAGGATGCGGAGGAAGGCGAGATCATCGCCGACCTCACCGAGAAGGGCGAGCGCATCGTGGTGGCCCAGGGCGGTAAGGGCGGACACGGCAACGCGCGCTTCAAGACGCCCACGCGACAGACTCCCGATTGGGCGACCCCCGGCAAGGAGGGCGAGGAGAAGACCCTCGAGCTGGAGCTCAAGCTCATCGCCGACGTGGGACTGGTGGGCTTTCCCAACGCGGGCAAGTCGACCCTGCTTTCTGCGGTGAGCGAGGCGCGTCCCAAGATCGCCGACTATCCCTTCACGACCCTGGAGCCCAACCTCGGCATCGTCCGGACCGACGATTATCGCTCGCTGGTCATGGCCGACATTCCGGGTCTCATCGAGGGCGCCAGCGACGGCAAGGGTTTGGGCAAGGAATTCCTGCGCCACATCGAGCGCACCCGGGTGTTGCTCTTCCTGGTGGATTCCGCGGGCGAGGATCCGGTGGGGGAATACCTGACCCTGCTCGCCGAACTGGAAAAGCACGACACGGCACTGCTCGACAAGCCCCGCGTGCTCTGCCTCAGCAAGATCGATCTGCTGGCCGAAGCGCCGCCGCGCCCCGAGGGACTCGACAAGAATGTGGCCTATCTGGCCATCAGCGCGGTGGCCCGCCGGGGCCTGGAAGAACTCTTGCGCGAAATGGACCGCTTCGTCCATCCTCCCGAGGAAAAGGAAGACTCTCCCATCCCCACACTCTAGGAGCCTGGCATGGAAGCTCGCTCCGAATCCGCCGCCCGCTGGCTGCCGCCGCTGTTGGGGCTGGTGGCCGTTGTCATTCTGCTGACCGCTACCCTTCCCCATGGCATCGGTGTCACCAGCGACTGCGTGGACTACTTTTCCACCTCGAAGAACCTGAGCCAGGGGAATGGCTTCCTCCAGCACGACGGCATGCCCTTCGCCAGCTGGCCGCCGCTCTACCCGATGCTGCTGGCCATTGGCAACTGGCTAGGGTCCAGACCCGAGACGACGGCCCTCGTCATCAATGCCCTGTCGATCTTTCTGACCCTGTGGCTGCTCGCCCGTTGGCTGCTGCTGAATCTGCGCAACCGTTTCGTGGCCCACTGGGCTGGCCTGGTGATCCTGTTGCACTTCGCCCTCTGGGACGTGGCCCTGCACGCCTGGACCGAGTCCTTTTTCAATCTCATGGTCATGGCTTTCCTGCTCAGGCTACCCTCGGTGGCTCGCGAGGATCGCTGGGGCCCGCTGCTGGCTCTGGCCATCCTGGCCGCGGCGGCCTGGCTGCTGCGCTACGTGGGACTGACCCTGGTGGCGGTGGGAGGGCTCTTCATCCTGTTCGCCGGAGGGATGTCCTGGCCGCGGCGACTGGCGAGAACGGCGACCTTCGCGCTGGTGGCGGCCCTGCCCACGGCGCTCTGGATGATCCGAAACCTGGAGGTCATGGGGCAGATGGCCGGCGAGCGATCGCCCTCGAGCTTCGGCCTCTTCCAGAATCTGAGGTTCACGGTGAAGCACCTGGCCTGGTGGGTCGTGCACGAGAGCTGGGGACCGGCGATCCCAAGCCTGGTGTTCGTGCTCATCCTTGCCATTCTGCTCGGGGTGCGATGGCGCAGGCGCACGGAGGATAGACGGCGACCGCTGCTGCTCGTGCTCGAGGTCTTCATCTTCCTGAACCTGGCATTCCTCATCTACACCTCCACGCGCTATGCCTTCGAGGCCATTCACTCGCGATACATCCTGCCCGTCCTCCTGCCCCTCTTGTTCTGGATGGCTATCCAGCTGGATCAGATCATGTCGAGCTGGAAGCTGCGCATGGGGCGTGTCCTGCTGGTCGCTGTGTTGACCCTCTGGCTGGTTTTCCCGGCGGCCCAGACCATGGCGCGCGTGGTCGGGGCCCGACACATCGGCATCGACGCCTTCAGCGCGCCGGAGTATCGGAATTGGGCTCTCTGGGACTGGCTCGAGGGATCGCCCGAGGAGGCCATCCTCATCAGCAACGGCGCCGATGCGGTGCACTACCATACCGACCTGCCCGTGCGCCTGGCGCCCCGCCGCTGGATGCATTCCACCAGCCGCACGCCCACCACGGAGCTGGCCGACTTCGCCGCCATCTTCGAGGAAGGGCGCCCGGTCTTCTACGTGTGGATCGCCGATTTTCCCCGCACCGGCGCTCGCATCAACTATCACAGTCTCGAGGAGATCCTCGAAGTCTATCGTCTGGAGCCTATCGTCGCCTTCCCCGAAGGGGCGGTGTTCATGGTGTTGCCACGGTACTGACCACGCCGGAAACGGCGTGGACTTGAACTTGAACATGAACTTGAGCTGATGGGGTCTTGGTCACTGGCTCAACCTTTGCCTCGTCGTGCCCATGCCTGTTCCTATCACCCCCGAACTGCTCGAGCTGGCGCACCGGCTGCTCTATCGTCCCCAGAAGTTTCCCGAGAAGGGTCTCGCCCTCGATGAGGCGCCGGGTCTGCTTCTGGAACTCAGGGCCGCTGAAGAGGTCAAGCTGCCTCCACCGGAGATCCTCGACTTTCAGGCGAAGGCCGCCGACGAAAGTGGAATGCGGGTGCTGCTATCGGGCGAGGAGGATTGGCCCGAGGCACTGAACCGGCTCGACCAGGTACCTCCACTGCTCTTCATCCTGGGGAAGCTGCCGGATCTCGAGCGCTGCGTGGCCGTGGTGGGAAGCCGGCGCTGCAGCCGCCAGGGGCGCGAGATGGCGCGTCTGCTCGGGCGGGGACTCGCCGGGGCCGGGATCACGGTCATCAGCGGACTCGCACGGGGAATCGACGGCGAGGCTCACCTGGGAGCCCTGGAAACGGGTCTCACGGTGGCCATACTCGGAGGGGGGCTGGACAGCGTGTATCCCCCGGAGCATCGGAATCTCGCGGCTCGAATCCTCGAGCAGAGCGCCCTCCTCAGCGAGTTCCCGCCGGGAGTGACGCCCCTGCCCTTTCACTTTCCTCGGCGAAATCGCATCATCGCGGCCCTGGCGGATCTCACCGTGGTGGTGGAGGCGGGAGAGAAAAGCGGCGCCCGCAGCACGGCCCAGTACGCCCTGGACCTGGAGAGGTATGTGGGCGTGGTGCCCGGCAATCCCCTGAATCCGGCGGCGACTGGGAGCAATCAGATTCTCTTCGAGGGCGGAGAGCCCGTGCGCAACCTGCAGGATGTCCTCGATCTGCTGAAGTGGGGGATGGCACCCAAATCCCAGGAGCCCTGGGGCCCCGCTCGGTGTCGCAGCGAGGGCGTGGAGGATCTGGAATCCCTGGCCCTGCGCAGCGGCTGGACCCTGTCCCGTTCCATCGAGATGCTGGAGAACTGGGAGCGCGACGGGCGGGTTCGGCGACTGGGCGCGGGGCGTTTCGAAGTGCTCGGATAGACGATTCCCTCCTTGCCAGATGAGCCGGTCCGTTCCAGAATCGGCGGGCAAGCAAAGGAGAATGACGATGTCCGAGTCCAAGGGAATGGCCCTCTGGCTGCCGATACTGCTGGCCCTGATCGGCGTGGTCATGGTGATCGTCGCCACCGCGCCCCACGGCGCCGGGGTGACCAGCGATACGGCCAGCTACTTCGCGGTGGCAGACCACCTTCTCGCGGGGGATGGCTTCACCCGCTACGACGGAGAGCCCTACAGCTCCTGGCCGCCACTCTTCCCCATGTTGCTGGCCGGAGGACAGGCACTCGCCATGGAGAACGCCGCCGCCGCCCGATGGATGGGCGCCCTGGTCTTCGGGCTCATCGTGTTCGTGGCCTCCCGCTGGAGCTTGCGGAATCTGGAGAGCCGCTTCCTGGCACTCGTGGCCTCGCTGCTCTTCCTCTTCGCCTATCCGGTCCTGCGGGTCTCGCTCATGGCCTGGACCGAACCCCTCTTCGTGCTGCTCAGTACCATCTTCCTGATCCTGCTCGCCCAGGATCCACGGGAGCGCAGGCCCATCCACTTCCTCTGGCTGGTGCTCACGGCGACCCTGGCCTGGCTGGATCGCTATGTGGGCATCACCCTGGTGGGCACGGGCTTCATCATTCTGCTCCTGGAGAAGGAGGACAGGCTCCCGCGCAATCTGGGGCGGGCGGTGCTCTTTGGTTTCCTGTCCACCCTGCTGCCCCTGACCTGGATCATCCGCAATCTCGCGCTTACCGGCGCGCCGGCGGGGGAGCGCTCGCCCTCGACCTTCAGCTTCATCTTCAACCTGCGTTCGGCCCTCAAGCAGACCGGCTGGTGGTTCATCCCCGAGCGTTTGGGCGGCACGATTTCAACCCTGGGCCTCTTGCTTGTGGTGGCCATCCTCATCTGGGTGGGTCTGCGCTGGCGTCGCAATGGTGAAGGACCGCGCCGCGATCTGCGCATCTTCGGTCTCTTCACGCTGATCTACGTTTCCTTCCTGCTCTATACCTCCAGCCGCTACGCCTTCGAGGTCATCCAATCGCGCTATCTGATTCCCCTGTATCCGCCGCTCTTCTTCATGCTCTTCCGCAGTCTGGATCCGCTCATGGTCCAGGCCCGCAAGAGCCTCGTGGTGAAGGTCGTGGCGGTGATCCTGGGCATCTGGCTTCTCTACCCGGCGGCGCAGTCCGCGGTGGTGGTGAAACAGGCCCGCGACAATGGGCTCATCAATTACTCCCGTCCGGCCTGGCGGGCCAGCGACCTGGCCATGTCCATGGCCGAGTCGGCGCCCGAAGGCCTGCTCTTCAGCAACCAGGCCGAGGCGCTCTACGTGCTGGCGAAGGTCTCGGCCCATCGCTCGCCGCGCACGACCTATCATCCCACGAGCAAGACGGCCACGGGTGAACTGGACAGTTTCGCCGAGCATCTGGTGGGAGAGGAGCCCGTCTACCTGATCTGGTTCGATGCGGCGAGTCCACATCCGCACCGGCGGAACTTCCATACCCTGGAGGATCTCTTCGAGCGCTATAATCTATTCGAGATCCAGCGCTACGCGGACGGCGCGGTGTTCAAGGTTCTGCCCGGTCCACCCGGCGGAGCCGCGCCCTGAGGATGATGGTGTGAAACTGAAGCATCGCATCGAACTGGGACTGGTTCGCGCCGGACTGTCCCTGGGGAATCTCTTTCCCTGGTCCTGGATCAGCGCCAAGGGCGCGCTGCTCGGCGCCTTCACCTTCCATGTGCTTCGCATCCGGCGGAAGGTGGTGCTCGAGAATCTGCGTATCGCCTTCGGGGATGGCATGGACGAGGCCGAGCGCCAGCGCGTGGCCGCCGCCTGCTATCGCGTCTTCGGGCGGGCCAACTTCGAGTACTTCGGCCTGCCGGCATTGAAACGACGCGGAGTGCTGGAGGGAATCGAAGTGGAGGGGCGGGAGCATCTCGAAGCGGCCCAGGCCAGGGGCAAGGGCATCATCCTGCTCATGAGTCATTTCGGAAACTGGGAGATGCTAGGCCTCATGGGACGACACCTGGGCCTCGAGGTGAATCTGCTAGTGGGGGACCTGTCCAATCCCGGCGTGGACGAGGCCATGAACCGTCTGCGCGAACGTCTGGGCCTGCGCATCCTTCGGCGGGGCATGGCCCTGCGTGAGACTCTCAAGCTTCTGCGCGCCGGGGGCACCGTGCTCTTTCCCGGCGACCAGGAAGCTCGCTGGCACGGCGTCACCGTTCCCATGTTCGGACGGGCCACGCTCACCCATCCCGGCGCGGCGCACTTCGCCCTGAAGAGCGGGGCGGCCATCCTCATGGGATTTCCCATTCGCGAGGGTTCGAACTTCCGGCTGAAGTTCCTGCCACCCATCCTGCCCGAGGGCGAGGGCGACAAGGAGGACGTGCGGCGACTCACCGCGCGCCACGTGGCCGCTCTGGAGTCGGTGGTGCGGGAGCATCCCGAGCAGTGGTTCTGGATGCACAAACGATGGAAGGCCGCCCCCAAGGCTGAGGACGGCCTTCCCGAGAAACTGAGCAGCTAGGGATCTAACTCGGAACGTTGGAGCCCGGCGTGAAGCCCATGGGACCGCCGGCGGCGGGCTCGGGCAGCTTGCCGTGGTTCTTCTCGTAACGTTCGATGTTGCCCTCGAGGGACTTGAGAAAGGCCTTGGCGTTGGGCGCGGCCATGATCACGCGCTCGACCACCTGAGCCTTCTGGATGCCCGGCAGCACCCGCACGAAGTCGAAGACGAACTCGCTGCTGGAGTGGGTGACCACCGTGGCGTTGGCGTAGGTGCCCTGGGCTTTCTCTTCCTTCAACTCGATGTTCACGCGCTGTCCCTGGGGGGGCTGGGGATTGTCCTGGCTCATGGCCTTCCTTCCGAAACGGTGTTTACGTAACTCCTTCGTTTCCAGCATACATAGCGCCACGCTCCGCCGCCAGCCCCTTTCTTGACACCCCCCTGCTTCCTTGGTAGCTTGCGCGAATTCCACCCTTCCGCGAGGATCCATGAATCCGGTCCACCTGAATCCGCAAAGACTGCGCGACCTCCTCGGCGCCATGCGGGACCTGCCCGTACTGGTCCTGGGCGACGTCATGCTCGACCGTTACCTGGAGGGCCGCGTGGACCGCATCAGCCCCGAGGGGCCGGTGCCCGTGGTGGACATATCCCGCCGCGACGCGCGGCTGGGCGGCGCCGCCAACGTGGCGCGCAACCTGGTCTCCTTGGGGGCGGAGCCCCTCTTGGCCACGGTGCTCGGGAGCGATGAGGCGGGAGCGGAACTGAGGGACATCCTCGCCCGGCGAGGCATCGCCGGCGACTGCCTGGTGCAGGACGCGGCCCGACCCACCACGGTCAAGACCCGTGTGCTGGGCTCGGGGCAGCAGATCTGCCGATTCGACGAGGAAAGCCGCGAGGCCCTGCACGCTCCCGTGCTCGCGGAGCTTCGCGAGAAATCCTTCGAGGCCCTGAAGCGCTCGAAGGCGGTGATCCTCTCGGACTATGGCAAGGGCGTCATGGATGACGGCCTGGTCACCGACCTCATCGCCGAAGCGAAACGACTCGGCGTACCCGTGGTGGTGGATCCCAAGGAAGGACACTTCTCGGCCTATCGAGGCGCCGATCTGGTCACGCCCAACGCGGCCGAGGCCGGGGGATCCTTCGGGCAGCCCATCCGCAGCGACGAGGACCTGGAGGTTGTGGGCCGTGGGCTCATGGAGCGGCTCGAACTGGGCGCGCTCATGATCACCCTGGGTGCCGAAGGCATCGCCCTCTTCGAATCCGGCGCGGAGCTGCGCCGCTTCCCGGCCAAGGCCCGGAAGGTCTTCGACGTCACCGGCGCCGGCGACACCGTGGTCTCGGTACTGGGACTGTCCATGGCGGCCGGCGCGGGCCTCGACGAAGGTGCGCGTCTGGCCAACCTCGCGGCGAGCATCGTGGTGGGACGTGTGGGCACTGACGCTCCGTCAATCGACGAACTGCTTGCCGCGGCCATGGACGAGATCCTCGATGGTCGCGAGACCGAGAAGACTCCTGCTCCGGGACGCGTGCTCAGCCGCGCCGAAGGTGCGGCCTGGGCCGAGGAACAACGCGGGAGCGGCCGGAAGGTCGTCTTCACTAACGGCTGCTTCGACGTACTGCACTTCGGCCATCTGGCCATCCTCCGCGAGGCGGCTCGCCATGGCGATCTGCTCGTGGTGGGCATGAACTCAGACGATTCCGTCAAACGACTGAAAGGGCCCGATCGCCCGGTGAACGGGGAAAATGAACGGGCCCGGCTCTTGGCCCATCTCAGCCCGGTGGATGTGGTGGTGGTCTTCGAGGAAGATACCCCCCTGGAGATCATCCGCGAACTGAAGCCGCAGGTCCTGGTCAAGGGCGACGAGTACGAAGAAGTCGACATCGTGGGAGCCGAGGACGTCCGTTCCTGGGGCGGAGAAGTCGTCCGCTTTCCCATGCAGGCGGGATTCTCCACCACCGAGACACTCAAGAAGATGGAGGAGCACTCTTGAAGATTCACGAATACCGAGCCAAGGAGCTGTTCATCAGGCAGGGCATACCCGTGCCCGAGGGCGTCGTGGTGAGGTCTCCCGAAGAGGCGAAACAGCGCGCCAAGGAACTGGGGCCCGGTCCCGTGGTGGTCAAGGCCCAGGTCCTGGTGGGAGGACGTGGCAAGGCCGGAGGCGTGAAGCTGGCCAAGGACCCCGATGAGGCCCGCGAGATCGCCGACAGCATCCTGGGCATCAAGATCAAGGGACTGCCGGTCCAGCGCCTGCTCGTGACCAAGGCCGTGGACATCGCCCATGAGTACTATCTGGGCATCGTCCAGGACCGCGCCCAGCAGTGTCCGGTGCTCATGGTCTCGGCGGCCGGCGGCGTGGACATCGAGGAAGTCGCCGCCACGGCTCCCGAGAAGATCGTCAAGTTTCCCATCAATCCGCGCATGGGCCTGACTCCCTGGCAGGCCAGGCAGGTGGCCTTCCAGGTCGCCGAGGGCAAGACGGCGGCGCGAATGAGCGTGATCCTGGTGAAGCTCTGGCAGGCCTATCGCGACAACGACGCCAACCTGGCCGAGATCAATCCCCTGGTGGTCACTCCCGAGGGCGAGGTCTGGGCCATCGACGCCAAGATCAACCTGGACGACAACGCGCTCTACCGGCAGGAGGAGATCGCCTACTGGCGCGATCACTCCGAGAGCCCGCCCGAAGAGGATGAGGCCCGCATCGCGGGACTCAGTTACGTGAAGCTCGACGGCAACGTGGGCTGCGTGGTCAACGGGGCCGGCCTGGCCATGGCCACCATGGATCTGGTCAAGCATTTCGGGGGCATGCCCGCCAACTTCCTGGACATCGGGGGCAGCTCCAATCCCGACAAGGTGGTGACCGCTCTGGACATCATCACCCGGGATCCCAACGTCGAGGCCATCCTCTTCAATATCTTCGGCGGCATCACCCGTTGCGACGATGTGGCGAGGGGAATCATCGAGGCCAAGCGCCGCACCGACATCGCGCTGCCGGTGGTGGTCAGACTTGTAGGCACCAACGAGGAAGAGGCCCGGGAGCTGCTCGCCGAAACGGAACTGGCCACGGCCGAGACCATGGATGAGGCCGTGGAGAAAGCCATCGCCATGGCGAAAGGAGGTGCCGCATGAGCATCTTCATCGGCAATGACACCAAACTCGTGGTTCAGGGCATCACCGGCCGCGACGGCAACTTCCACAGCCAGCAGATGATCGACTACGGCACCCAGGTGGTGGCCGGCGTCACCCCCGGCAAGGGCGGCATGGAGACCCTGGGCGTGCCCGTCTACGATACGGTGCAGCAGGCCGTGGACGAGAAGGGCGCCAATACCAGCGTGATCTTCGTGCCCGCGAACGTGTCTTCCGACGCCATCTGCGAATCGGTGGCGGCGGGCATCGAGACCATCATCTGCATCACCGAGGGCATTCCCGTGCGCGACATGAACGGCGTCATGCCGGTGGTGCGCGAGGCGGGGGTGCGGCTCATCGGTCCCAACTGCCCGGGAGCCATCTCGCCGGGACAGGCCAAGGTGGGCATCCTGCCGGGCAATATCGTGACGCCGGGTCCCGTGGGCCTTGTAAGCCGTTCGGGCACCTTGACTTATGAGGTTGTCCATCAGCTCACCGTGAACGGGCTCGGACAGAGCACCTGTGTGGGCATCGGCGGCGATTCGGTCATCGGCACCAATTTCATCGATTGCCTGGAGGCCTTCCAGGCGGATCCGGCCACCGAGGCCATCGTCATGATCGGCGAGATCGGCGGCACCGACGAGGAAGAGGCCGCCGACTTCATCAAGGCCCATGTGACCAAGCCGGTGGTGAGCTTCATCGCCGGGCAGACGGCACCTCCCGGCAAGCGGATGGGCCACGCGGGCGCCATCATTTCGGGCGGATCGGGCACGGCCGCCGAGAAGATCGAGAAGCTGGGTTCGGTGGGCATTCCCGTGGCCAAGATTCCCAGCGAGATCGTGCCGCTCCTTCAGGAAATCTACACCCCAAGCAGCTAGCGAGGACCCATGAGCCAGACCTATCTGATGATCAAGCCCGAGCTGGTGGCCGACCAGGTCATCGGCGAGATTCTTAAAATCCTCACCGACAACCGTTTCCGCATCCAGCGCCTCGAGATGAAGCAACTGAGCGCGGAGACGGTGAAGGCCTTCTACGCCGAGCACGAGGGCAAACCCTTTTACGACGACCTGGTCTCCTATATCACCAGCGGACCCGTGGTGGCCGTGCAGCTGGAGAAGGACAATGCCGTGACGGATCTGCGCACTCTGGTGGGGGCCACGAATCCGGAAAACGCGGATCCGGGCACCATCCGATATCTCTACGGGCGCAGCCTGCAGAATAACGGTGTTCACGCCAGCGACTCGGACCCCTCGGCCGAGCGGGAACTGGGCATCATCTTCGGATAGTGCGGGCGGCGGAAGGCCTTGACAATGGGGGACTTCCACCCTACCATGAGCCTTCCGCCATCCCCGGCACCTCAAATCCATGAAGATTCAACTAACGGATGTCAGGGAACAGAGTCGGGACTTCCGCCTCGACGGCGAGCTTGTCCTCGAGGGCTTCGACGACCGCGTGGGCGCGGGGAAAGTGCGCGCCGACGTGCACGTGAATCCCGCCGGCGAGCGGTGGTACCTCATGGCTCGCGTGGAGGGGACTTTCCCCTTCCATTGCGATCGATGCGGCAAGGAATTCGAGGACAGTCTCGAGGGAGACTTTTCCCTGGTGGTGCTCAGCAAGGCCGTACGGGGCCTTGACGAGGATGAAAACGAGGAAGTGGTCCTGCTGCCGGCCGACAGCGCCGAGCTGGACCTCACCGACAAGATTCGCGAGAGCATGCTGCTCTCCTTGCCCATGCAGTTCGTCTGTCAGGAGGACTGTGCAGGGCTGGATCCCGATTCGGGAGCGGATCTGAACTCGGAGCCCTCGGAAGAAGCGACGGTGGATCCACGATGGGGTCCGCTCATGGACTTGAAAGCGAAGATGGAGGCGGAGCAGGGTTCCGACTCCGAGGAAAGGCAGGAATAGGCATGGCCGTTCCCAAGAAAAGAAAATCCCGGTCCCGCTCGCGCATGACCCGCGCCGTGTGGATGGCCAGCGCCCGCATTCCGAGCCTCGTGAAGTGCGGCCACTGCGGCGCCCGCAAGCCGAGCCACGCGGTCTGTCCTGAGTGCGGCTGGTACGCCGGCCGTCAGGTCATGAAGGTCGACACGGACTAGCCCACGGTGAGAGTCGCACTGGACGTGATGGGAGGCGATTTCGGTCCTCCCGTTCTTGTACGTGGAGCACTCAAGGCCGCGAGGGAGTTGTCTTCTTCGCCGGAGATCGTGCTCTACGGCGACAGGCCGGCTATCCAGGAAGTCCTTCGCGAACTGGGCGAGTCCGAAGATCGATTCGAGATCGTCCATTGCGACGAGTCCATCACCATGAAGGACTCTCCAGCCCGCGCCGTGCGTCAGAAGAAGGACGCGCCCATTCCCAAGGGCATGATCGACCTGAAGGCCGGAAAGGTCGAGGGCATCGTCAGCGCGGGTTCCACCGGCGCGATGGTGGCCGGCGCGCTTATCTACCTGGGCCGGCTTCCCCATGTGCTTCGTCCCGCCATCGCCACCTGGTTTCCGGGTGAAGGTGGCGGCAGCGTGGTGCTCGACGTGGGGGCCAACTCCGACAACAAGCCCGAGCATCTGGCCCAGTTCGGCGTCATGGGCAGACTCTTCGCCGAGGCCGTCATGGGCGTGGAAGAACCTCGCGTGGGTCTTCTCAATATCGGCGAGGAGAGCAGCAAGGGCAGCGAACTCTACGTGGCCGCCCACGAACTGCTGGGAAGCATGCCTTTGAACTTCGTGGGCAATGTGGAGGGTGAGGACATCTTCCGCGGCAAGGCCGACGTTGTCGTCTGCGACGGTTTCGTGGGCAACGTGGTGCTCAAGCAGGCCGAATCGGTGGTCGGCTTCCTCACCCGCAAGCTGAAGGGCACCGTGCTTTCCACATTCAAGGGCAAGCTGGGAGCCATGCTCATGCGTTCTGGACTGACGAAGGTGGGAAGCGAGCTGGACTACGCCGAACACGGAGGCGCTCCGCTTCTGGGCGTGAACGGGCAGGTCATCATCAGTCACGGCAAGAGCAACGAGGTGGCGATCATGAACGCCATCCGATCGGCCTGCCGTTTCCAGGAATTCCACACCGCCGAGCGTACCGAGGAACTTCTCGGAGCCGCGGAAGGCTAGGAGGACATCGGCATGGACGCCAAGTGGGGAGTCAGGATCGCCGGCACGGGACGAGCCGTGCCCGAGAAGATCCTCACCAACGAAGACCTCAGCCGCATGGTGGACACCAGCGACGAATGGATCACCACCCGCAGCGGCATCAAGCGTCGCCATATCATCACCGACGATCAGAAGAACAGCGATTTCGCCAGCGAAGCCGCGCGCATCGCCATCGAGGATGCCGGACTCACCCCCGACGATATCGACTTCATCATCATCGCCACGGTGACCGGCGACTACATCTTCCCCAGCACAGCCGTGGTGGTCCAGGAGATCCTGGGCGCCAAGAACGCCACCGCCTGGGACATGTCGGCGGCCTGCACGGGCTGGCTCTACGCGATCGCCCAGGCCCAGGCCCTTCTGGGCTCGGGCGCGGGCAAGAATGCCCTGGTCATCGGCTCGGAGATGCTCACCCGCATCACCAACTGGAATGACCGCAGCACCTGCGTGCTCTTCGGCGACGGTTCGGGGGCCGTGGTGCTCCAGGCCTGCGAACCCGAGCGCAACGGCATCCTCTCCACCTGGACCCGCTCGGACGGATCCCTGGTGCACCTGCTCAATGCACCCGAGGGCGGCACGGCCGTGCCCCTGACCCACGAGAACCTGGAGTCCGGCGGCAACAAGATCAACATGGCGGGCAAGGAAGTCTTCAAGCACGCCGTCCGGAACATGGGACAGGCAGCCATCGAGGCTCTCATCAAGGCCGGCGTGAGCGCCGAGGATGTCGACCTGCTCATCCCGCATCAGGCCAACGTTCGCATCATGGACGCTCTGGCCAGCCGTCTGGACTTCCCCCAGGAGAAGGTCTACAAGAACATCCAGGAGTATGGAAACACCAGCGCGGCTTCCATTCCCATCGCATTGGACGAGGCCCGGCGCAAGGGCATCGCCCAGCCGGGCCACAAGATTCTCATGGTGGCCTTCGGTGGCGGTCTGACCTGGGGTTCCGCCCTCATCCAGCTCTAGGAGATACCATGCAGCGACCGATGATCTTTCCCGGACAGGCCTCCCAGTTCGTGGGCATGGGCGCCGACCTCTACGAGGCCCTTCCCGAAGCTCGCGAGATGATCGATGCCGCCGAGCAGCGACTGGGTTTCGACCTGAAGCGCCTCTGCTTCGAGGGTCCTCTCGAGGAACTCACCGAGACCCGCTACGCCCAGCCCGCCATCCTGGTGATGAGCTTCGTGGCCGCCGACTGGCTCGCCCGCAACGGCGTGAAGCCCAGCGTGACGGCCGGCCACAGCCTGGGCGAGTACTCGGCCCTGGTGGCAGCGGGGGTGCTGTCCCTGGAGGACGCCCTGGATCTCGTGGCCCTGCGCGGGCGCCTCATGTTCGAGAGCGGCGTGAAGACTCCCGGCACCATGGCGGCCGTCATGGGATTGGACCGGAGCACCCTGGAAAACTGCTGCACCGAAGCCTCCCAGGGCGAAGTGGTGCAGCTGGCCAACCTGAACAGCCCCGAGCAGATGGTCATCAGCGGCGCCGTGCCCGCGGTGGAGCGGGCCATGAAGGTCTGCGAGGATGCGGGCGCCAAGAAGGTCGTTCGCCTGAACGTGAGCGGGGCCTTCCATTCGGAGCTCATGGGCTCTGCCGCGGCCGAGTTGGGCGAGAAGCTTTCGGCCACGAACTTCGCCGAGGCCGAGGTGCCCGTGGTTCCCAACGTCACCGCCGAGGCCACCCGGGACGGTGGCGTACTACGTGATCTTTTGATCCGCCAGCTCACGAGCCCCGTGCTCTGGGCCGGCTCCATGGCCGCCCTGCGCGGCGTGGATGATGCCGACATCCTCGAGGTGGGCCCGGGCAAGGTTCTCATGGGGCTCATGCGTCGCATCGACCGTGGCGCCAAGGTGAATCCGGTGGGAACTTACGAAGCGCTGAAGGCCTGGACCGAGGCCGAGGCGAGCAAGGAGGCCGGAGCATGAGCGAGACCCACGGTTACGAAGGAAAACTCGCCCTGGTCACCGGAGGGACCCGGGGCATCGGTAGGGGCATCGTGGAAGCCCTTCTGAGTGCCGGAGTGCGCGTGGCCCTGGTGGGCACCGACAGTGAGCGCAGCGCCGAGGCGGCCTCGGAACTGGGCGGCGATGACAAGGTGCGGGGCTACGGCTGTGACGTGTCCGATCCCGACGCGGTGGCCGAACTGGTGGGCAAGGTCGGCGAGGACATGGGCGACATCGACTTCCTCGTGAACAACGCGGGCATCACCCGCGACGGCATCTACATCAGGCAGAAGCGTGAGGACTGGGACCGGGTCATGGGGGTGAACCTCACCGGCACCCACAACTTCTGCAAGGCCGTGGCCCGTGGCATGATGAAACGACGGGCCGGACGCATCGTGAACATCACCAGCGTGGTGGGCCAGACGGGCAACGCCGGGCAGGTGAACTACGCAGCCAGCAAGGCCGGGCAGATCGGACTGACCAAGAGCCTCGCCCGGGAGCTGGGCGGCCGGAGCGTCACCGTGAACGCCGTGGCTCCGGGCTATATCCAGACCGACATGACCGCCGACCTCCCCGAGGAGGTCCGCACGAGCATGCTGACGGGGATTCCCCTCGGGCGCCTGGGCGATCCGTCCGACGTGGCCGGAGTCGTGCTCTTCCTGCTCAGCGACGCGGCGACCTACGTAACGGGCCAGGTCATCGGCGTCAACGGCGGAATGACGATGGTTGGATGATCTATGAACTGTGAACTATGAACTATGAACTATGAACTGTGGACTAGAGCTATTCCGGGGTTCACAGTTCGCAGTTCCCAGTTCACAGTTGATCTTGGGATTGACATCCCAAAAGGCATCGATTAGGAAAATACAATCACCTGGGCCAGAAGCCCGCATTCAGGAGGATTCCAATGCCGAGCATTGAGGAACGCATCACCGCCATCATCGAGAAGGAACTGGGCGTCAACACCGAGCAGATCACCGACAGCGCTTCCTTCATCGAAGACCTTGGCGCGGATTCTCTGGACACCACCGAGCTGATCATGGCCTTCGAGGAAGAGTTCGGCCTGGAGATCTCCGACGAGGACGCCGAGAAGCTGACCACGGTGGGCGCCGTGAAGGAGTATCTGAAGGAACACGCTCCCGCCTAAGGGCTGGAACTTTCGTTCGGGAGTGAACATGGAACGTCGAGTCGTCATCACGGGACTGGGTCTGATCTCGCCGGTCGGCAACGATCGCGAAAGCACCTGGGAGAACCTGCTCGCCGGGCATTCCGGTGGAGGGGTCATCCAGGCCTTCGACACCGAGGGATACTCGGTGCGCATCGCCGCCGAAGTGAAGGATTTCGATCCTTCCGCTGTGCTCGACGCCAAGGAGATCAAGACCTGGGACCGCTATGCCCAGTTCGCCATCGTGGCCGCCGAGGAAGCCCTGGCCGACGCCGGGCTCCATGAGGACAAGCCCGACGGCGATTCGGTCGGCGTGATCATCGGGTCCGGTATCGGAGGCATCCAGACCTTCGAGAAGAATCACCGGGCCCTGGTGGAGCGTGGTCCGCGGCGGGTGAGTCCCTTCTTCATTCCCATGATGATCGGAGACATCGCCTCCGGGCTCGTCTCCATGCGACATGGCTATCGGGGACCGAACTACGGCGTGGTCTCCGCCTGCGCCACCGGCGCTCACGCCCTGGCCGACGCGGCCCTGATGATCAAGGCGGGCCGCGCCGAGGTCATGGTCTGCGGCGGTGCCGAGGCCACCATCTCGCCCATGGCCGTGGCGGGATTCTCGAACATGAAAGCTCTCAGTTCGCGCAATGACGATCCGGAGAAGGCCAGCCGGCCCTTCGACGCCGAGCGTGACGGCTTCCTCATGGGCGAGGGCGCGGGCGTGCTCATCCTCGAGGATTATGAACGGGCCAGGGCGAGGGGGGCGAAGATCTACGCCGAGGTGCTCGGCGCGGGCCTCACCGCCGACGCGCACCACATCACGGCTCCGCATCCCGAGGGACTCGGTGCCCGGAACGCCATGGCCATGGCCATTCGCGAGGGGGGCATCCAGCCGGAGCAGGTGGGCTACATCAATGCCCACGGCACCAGCACGCCCTACAACGATCGCACCGAGACGGCTGCCATGCGTGGCTTCTTCGGGGCCCACGCCGACAATCTGAAAGTCAGCAGCACCAAGTCCATGACCGGTCACCTCCTGGGGGCGGCCGGAGGGCTTGAGTCGGCCATCACCGCCCTGGTCCTGGACCGGGACAGGATCCCTCCGACCATCAACTACGAGAACCCCGATCCGGAATGCGACCTGGACTACGTGCCCAACACCGCCGTCGATCACTCGGTGGAAACGGCCATGAGTACGTCCCTGGGATTCGGCGGGCACAACGTGGTGCTGCTGCTTGGCAAGGATCCCGGTCGCCGCTGATCCGGGCATCAATAGGAGGGCGACTCTGGCACTGGAATGGTTGAGACGGCTTCTGAATGCCCTCCCCAAGGCCAGTGGCGAGGAGCTCCCCGATATCGACCTGGAGACCTTCCAGGAACGCCTCGGGTACCGTTTCAAGGAAATCCAGCTTCTGGTGCTCGCCCTGAGCCATCGTTCGTGGATCCACGATCGCGGGCTCGAAAGATACAAGAGCAACGAGAGACTGGAGTTCCTCGGCGACTCGGTCCTGGGCCTGCTCATCAACGAGTCCCTATTCAACGAGAATCCCGACATGGCCGAGGGCGACCTCACCATGCGCAAGAGCCTGCTGGCCAGCCGGAAGGTGCTCGCCCAGGTGGGCGCCGAGCTGGGACTCAGCGAGGTGATCCTTCTCAGTCCCAACGAGCGGGACAGCGGGGGCGCCACCCGCGACTCGATTCTCGCCGATGCCGTGGAGGCCGTGCTGGGCGCGGCCTATCTCGACGGCGATCTCCGCGCAGTGCGTCCCATCGTGACCCGCTACATCCTGGACAGGCGCAGCGAGTTCATGGAGAGCGAGGAGCATCAGAACTACAAGTCACTCCTCCAGGAGCGGGTTCAGGCCCAGAGCCAGAGCCCGCCGCGCTATCGTGTCGAGAGCACCGAGGGCCCCGACCACTCCAAGGAATTCCGCGTGCAGGTCCTCATCGGGGGACAGGTGGTGGCCACCGGAGTGGGCCGTTCGAAGAAGGACGCCGAGAAGGAAGCCGCGCGAATGGCGCTGGAAGTTCTGGATGAGCCGTCCTGAGGTCCGAGGTCAAGATTTCGGGAAGCGGAATTCCTTCGCAAGCTCCAATTGCATTCCTCGCGGGTTCTCGTTAGGATTTTAGTCGAGGAAGGAAGGCGCAGGGGCAATGGCGCGCCGCGTCTTCCTGAACTTATGAGGGCCAGCAAGCTCCAGACACCCGTACTAGTCCTGGACGCCGGATTCCAGCCGGTGAATGTCGTACCGGTACGGCGGGCCATGATCCTGCTCTGCAAGGGCAAGGCCGTGGCCGTGGAGGAGTCCGATCTGGAGCTGCACTCGGCCGAGAGCGCCTGGAAGCTTCCCGTGATCATCCGCCTGCTCATCTCGGTGGCCCACAGGGTCTACCGGGTTGTGAAGGTGAAGCTGAACCGGAGGAATCTATTCGGACGTGACCGCTATCGTTGCCAGTACTGCGGGGACGAGGATGGGCCCTTCACCATCGATCATGTGGTGCCCAAGAGTCGAAAGACGCCAAGCTATCCCCAGGGGGGACCGACCACCTGGGAAAACTGCGTCACGGCCTGCATCCCCTGTAACCGACGCAAGGGCGGCCGGCTGCTGTCGGAGACCGAGATGAAACTGATGCGTATCCCCAGGGAACCGCATTGGCTGCCGCCGGTGCTCTTCCAGCGATTCCTGAAGCCCTCGCTTCATCCCAGCTGGAATTCCTATCTCTTCAACGGGGACTGAACCCCTCGATCAACGCTCGTCTTCTTCCTCGAGGGCCCGGGCCTTCTCGTCCAGAAAATCCCTCAGCAGATCACAGAGCCTGACGAGCTTGCCGGGGAGCACGAGGTCTGCCGTATCGTCGGGCTGGTGGTATCCGCCATGGAACCCGCCGAAGACGAAGACCGAGGGCACGCCCGCCCGGGCGAAGGGGAAGTGGTCTCCCGCACGTTCGAAGATGGGTCCCTGGCCCCGCTGCGTGGCGAATCCGAGGTCCTCGGCCAAGCTGGCCAGCGAGTTCGCGGCATCCGACTCGCCATCCGACCAGAGCATGAGCAGATCGGGATCCAGGGCGGCCGGATCCCGGAGCTTGCGGTAGTGGGCCACGCCGGCCCGACCCACCGTATCGAGATTGATCAGCAGGTCGGGATCATCCATGTCCGTTCGGTAGGCGCGAGCTCCGAGGAAACCCTCCTCCTCGCCGTCGGTGAAGAGGAAGCGCAGATCGAAGGGGTAGCGACGCTGGGCCAGCATGCGCGCGGTCTCCAGCAACACGGCCACGCCGCTGCCGTTGTCGTTGGCGCCGGGGTAGAATCCCTCATCGGCCTTTCCCAGGTGATCGTAGTGGGCCACAAGCAAGATGACCGGGCCGCCCTCAGTTTCGGAGAGACGATAGAGCAGATTCCCGCCCTCCAGGTCGAAGGCTTCGACGGGGGGAAGCTCGAGGTGAAATCCCTCGATGTTCTGGGCGAGGGTGTCCCGCAGTTTCTGGTCACCGTATAGCCGCAGCGGGCGCGGATCGGAATCCGGAAGGCCGTAGACGGCCTTGTCTCCGGCCTCGGCCCGGGCGCGGTAGCGCTGGAACATACCCCGGCTGTCATCCGGATGGGGGAGCAGGATCAGAGCGGAGGCTCCCGCGACCGCGGCCTCGTCGAGCAGCTCCGAAGGGGAGTCACCCGCTGCGGGATTCAGGTCGCGGTAGAGGATCTGAGCCTCGGGACAGTCCGGAGCCGCGCCGGAGGAGTCCCAGTGCTTCAACTCACCGAATCGCTCCGGGGGAGGCCCATCGCTTCCCAGGACAAGCTCGAAGCTGGCCAGGGCCGGTCCCCGCAGTTCGGCCACGAGGGATTCCCATCGGAAGCCACGCACCCGGAAAGCCTGCACCGGTGAATTCCATCCGTCCAGGGGGACCAGCCCCGCCTCCTCGGCCTGGGCTCGAAGCCATCTGCGAGCCTCGAGATTGCCGGGACTTCCCAGCATTCTGCCCGCGAATTCCTCGGAGGACAGACGGGTTACGGTCTCCATGAGACGCAGGGAGTCAGGGACCGTCTCGGCGCTCGAAGCGGCGAAAAGGGCTGCCAGCAAGAAGATCGCGAGAATGTGGCGAGGATTCATGGGGGCTCCTGATTGGGGTTCGCCGGAAGGCTAACCAGAGGCGGAATTCTTTGCAACCTGAATGAACAAAAGGGCTTGCCCCGGCCAGGGGGCTGTTTTACTATCCCTTGGCATGCCCCCGCAGCCGATTCCACGATCCACTATCGAGGTATTGAGATGTTTGGAAAAGCCGGCACCTTGCCGCGTCTTCTTCTGCTTCTGACCGTCTTCTCGCTCTTCCTGGCGGCCTGCTCCAGCGATGAAACCACCACGGGTCCCGTGGATGAGGGGCCGGTGATCCTGCCTCTGGAGGCCAGCGACTGGCCCATGGATGACGGCAACTGGTGGACCTACTGGCGTCGCCTCAAGACCGAACCTCTGGTCTTCGGCCTGCTCCAGTATCAGGACTACAACCTGCAGATGGCCGCTGAGTTGGATTGGGAAGGCGAGACTCCGCTGGACTTCCTCTACTCGCCCTACATCCATCTCGAACTGGACGGCAGCACCGAAACCGACAACGGCAGCGCGCAGGTGCTCCGCGGTCGTCGCACCAACGAGCCCGGGGGCGCGGGGGACGTGATCAACGAGATCGAACTCTGGGTCCGCAAGGATGGCGGCACTATCAGCTACCTCGGCGAGAATCCCGACGTGGCCATAGACAGTCTCTTCTGGACCGGCGAGATGTTCAATCTGATCGAGTTCGGCAAGACCCGCTGGTCTCAGATCATCGAGGACTTCACCGGTGCCGATGAGGGCATGGTCTCCATGGGCGAGGCCCTCGGTTTCGGAGCTCCCATCGACATCGACTTCGATTCCCCGCCCAACGATCCCGCGCGCTTCTGGCCCGATTCCATCTTCTCCTACTCCCTCGTGCACAAGATGGTGGGGGTGTCGGACGTGGACTACGCCTCGCGCTTTTCCTTCGACGAGATTACCTACTTCCCCGAACTGGCCGACACCGTGATCAGCGACTGCAAGTGGTTGATGCAGGGCATCGAATACGACGTGCATCTGACCAACCAGCGCAATCCCGATGCGGGACCCGGAGAATCGGGCATCCCAGACACCTACCTACCCGAGCGCAATCGCCGCGTGAGCATCTTCCAGCCCCGCAAGCTCTTCCTGCTCGCGCCCGACCTCGGACCCATCCGGATCGTCTCCTACCGGGATGTGGACTGGATGATTGGCGCCAGTGATCTCAGCGAAACCGAACTGGAATTCCCGCCCGATTTCATGGAGATCGACTACCTGCTCGACTCGAATCTGCTGCCCTAGGAATCGGGATTCTCGACATCCGAAAGCTCATGACGTCCGCGGCTCAGGTCGCGGACGTTTTCTTTGAGCGCTTCGGCCCGGGAGGCGGGCAGTGTCACCAGGACCTGGAATCCCTCGGCGGCGTAGTCGAGCTTCTCGATGCGGCCCTCGTGGCGGGCGAGCAGGGCGCGAAGGTCGCCTTCCATCTCGAAGGGGAAGCTACCGCCGAGACGGCGGCTCTCCAGACGCTCGCCACGCCGCGCTGATTCCAGGGTCAGGGCGGCGGTTTCTCCGTAGGCCTTGATGAGGCCGCCCACGCCGAGTTTGGTTCCTCCGAACCAGCGGATGACCACCACGAGCAGATCGGAGAGTCCCGAGGACTTCAGGGCCCGGGCCATGGGCGCTCCGGCGCTGCCGGCGGGCTCTCCGGCGTCGGAATGTTTCTCAAGGACCGTTTCCGGTGGGCCCAGTCGCAGGGCCCAACAGTGGTGGCTGGCGCCCTTGTGTTCGCCCTCCAGACGGCGACGTATCCCCGCGGCCTCCTCCTCGCTCTGAACCGGATAGGCCAGGGCCAGGAACCGGGATCCCTTGATTCGGGATTCGGCGCGTGAAGGCGCGGAGAGAATGGCATAGGCGTCCGGATGCATTAGATTGCGAGGATGGGCCCTCGGGAGCCTCCTGGCAAGGCGATCCTTGCTTGTGGTGAGGCCGGGGGTTTGCTAGAGGTTTGTCCACTCAGTCAGGCGAGGTGAAGCATGAAGGTGCCCCAGCTGGATTTGCAGGCGCAGTTCGAGTCCATCCGCGAGGAAGTGATGGAGGCGGTGACCGAGGTCTTCGAGAGCCAGTACTTCATCCTGGGGCCCAATGTGCAGGCCTTCGAGAAGGAGGCCGCCGACTATCTGGGCGCCGTGGACTGCGTGGGTGTATCCAGCGGCAGCGATGCACTGCGCATCGCCCTGGCCGTTCACGACATCGGGCCCGGAGACGAGGTCCTACTGCCCAGCTTCACCTTCTTCGCCACGGCGGGGGCGGTGGTGCACCTGGGCGCCACCCCGGTCTTCGTGGACGTGGACGAGGACTACCTCATGGACCTGGGCGACGCCTGGCGACGCCGTTCCAGCAAGGCCAAGGCGGTCATCCCGGTTCATCTCTACGGTCTTCAGGCGCCCATGGAGAGCCTGCGCAACTGGGCCGCCGACGTGGGGCTCGTGGTCATCGAGGACGCCGCACAGTCCTTCGGTGCCCGACGGGCCGAGGGCGCCTCGGGTACCCTGGGCGACGCGGGAGCGGTGAGCTTCTTCCCGAGCAAGAATCTGGGTGGGGCCGGCGACGCGGGACTCATCGCCTTCCGGGATGCCGAGAAGGCGGCGAGAACGCGCAACTACCGCATGCACGGCGAGAGCCGGCGCTATCATCACGAGGAAGTGGGGGTCAACGGCCGATTGGATGCGCTCCAGGCCGCCGTACTGCGCGTGAAACTGCGCCATCTGGACGACTGGATCGCCCGCCGCCGGGAGGCCGCGGACCGCTACGAAAGGCTCTTCGCCGACAGCCCGGTGGCCGAACTGGTGCGCCGGCCCTCCCTGCCGGAGAGCGGGGAGCACGTCTTCCATCAGTACACCATCCGCACGCCCCGTCGCGATGAACTCATGGCGCACCTGCGCGAGAAGGAAGTCGGTTCGGCGGTCTACTACCCGGTGCCCCTGCACCGGCAGAACTGCTTCGCGGACCTGCCGGGGCTTCCGGCCAGCCTGCCGGTTTCGGAAATGCTGGCAGGGGAGGCGCTGTCCCTGCCCATCTACCCGGAGATCAGCGAGGAGCAGCAGGCCTTCGTGGTGAGCTGTATCGCGGAGTTTCTGACCTAGGCGCCCCGGCGGGCGTTCGTGCGCTCCTGATCGGCGAACTGGAGTTCGTAGAGATGGCGGTAGAGCCCGTCGGACCGCAGCAGTTCCTCATGGCGCCCTTCCTCCACGAGTTCCCCGTGATGCATCACGAGAATGCGGTCCGCTCCGCGGATGGTGGACAGGCGATGGGCCACCGTGAGGCTGGTGCGTCCGGCCAGCAGGCGCTCGAGCCCTTCCTGGATCCACTGCTCGGTTTCGCTGTCCACCGAACTGGTCGCCTCGTCGAGAATGAGGATGGCCGGATCGAAGGCCAGGGCCCGGGCGAAGGCGATGAGCTGCTTCTGCCCCGTGGACAGGCCGCCGCCTCGCTCCTCCAGCCGCGTATCGTAACCCTCCGATAGACGCTCGATGAACCGGTGGGCGCCCACGGTCTCCGCCGCTTCCCGCACCCGATCCATGCCGATGGAACTGTCCCCCAGATGGATGTTCTCGGCCACGGTGCCGGGGAAGAGGAAGACGTCCTGCTGCACTAGGGCCAGATGGCGACGCAAGTCGCCGGGAGCCAGCTGACGAAGGTCGACCCCGTCCAGGCTGATGGAACCCTGGATGGGATCGTAGAATCGCAGAAGCAGGCTGAGCAGCGTGGTCTTGCCGCTGCCGGTCAGTCCCACCAGGGCTAGGCGCTCGCCGGGAGCCACTCGCAGGTCGACGCCGCGCAGCACGGGCTTCTCGGCCTCGTAGTGGAAGTGCAGACCGAAAAAGTCGATCTCGCCCTTGCAGGCGGGCAGGGGCGTGGGCCTGGCGGGAGCCGTGATCTCGGGCTCCGTGTCGAGGATGCCGAAGACCCGCTCGCTGGCTGCCATGGCCGCCTGCATGATGTTGAACTTCTCGCTCAGGTCGCTGATGGGCTGGAAGAAGCGCCGGGCATACTGGATGAAGGCGGCAAGCGCTCCCAGGCTGATGGCCGCGTCTCCGCCCAACACGCGCAGACCGCCGTACCAGAGGATGAGCGCGATGGACACCGAGGCCGAAAGTTCCACCAGGGGCCAGAACACCGAGAAATTGAAGACGGTATCGAGATGGGCCTTGGTGTGCTTCCGATTGAGCTCGCGGAAGCTGTCCATGGAAGCCTTCTCGCGGCCGAAGATCTGGATCACATTGATACCGCTGAGGCGTTCCTGCAGGTAGGCGTTGATGGCGGCGATACGTTTACGCACCTCGCGGAAGTTCGCCCGAAGTCGCGTGCGGAAGTAGAGGGTGAAGATGGAGATGAGGGGCAGAACGGCGAAGGTCACCAGGGCCAGTTGCCAGTTGAGCACCAGCAGGAAGATCATGATGCCCACGAGCAGGAAGATGTCGCCGAAGATGGCGATGAGACCGCCGGTGAACATCTCGTTGAGGGTCTCCACGTCGCCGGTCATGCGCGTGACCAGACGTCCCACGGGATTGCGGTCGAAGAATCGTATGGACAGCTTCTCCATGTGGGCGAAGAGCTGCATGCGCAGGTCGTACATGAAGCGCTGGCCGAGCATGGCCACCACGATGGCCTGTCCGTAGGCCACCGCGTATTCGAGTCCGAGGAAGAGCAGGTAGAGCAAGGTGACGGTGAGCAGGGTGCCCGAATCACCGGCCAGGATGCCGTCGTCGATGGCCACCTTGACCAGGTAGGGCCCCGCCAGGCCGAGACCCGCGGCCAGGGCCAGCAGGAGCACGGCGAAGGCGACCCGCCCCCGTTGGGGACGAAGGTAGCCGAGCAGGCGGCGCATGAGCCGCGCGTCATAGGCCTTCACTGGGCTGGAGTCTTCCTGGAAGAAGTCGCTCATGCTCCGAACTCCCGGCGCTCGAGTTCGTCTTCCAGGAGCTGACGCTGATGGAGTTCGGCGTAGAGGCCTCCCTTGGCCAGGAGCTCTTCGTGACTTCCCAGCTCGGCGATGCGGCCTTCCTCCAGAACGCAGATGCGCTCGGCCATGCGCAGGGTGGACGCGCGATGGCTGACCAGTAGCACCGTTCGGCCCTGGAAGTATCCGTCGAGGTTGGCGAGGATCTTCTCTTCCGTATGCGTGTCCACGCTGGAGAAGGGCGCGTCGAGCACCAGGAGCGGCGCCCCGCGCAGCAGGGCCCGGGCCAGGCTCACGCGTTGCTTCTGGCCGCCGGAGAGCTTGGTTCCGCGCTCGCCCACGAGTGTCTCCCAACCCTGTGGGAACTCCTCGATCTCCTCGAGGATGGCCGCATCCTGGGCCACCTGCTCCAGAGCCATGCGCTCGGCGCTGGATTCTCCGAAGCCCATATTGCTCTCGAGGGACTCGCTGAAGAGCAGCGGTTCCTGTCCCACCCAGGCCACCTGGCGACGCAGATCCGCCAGGTGGAGCTCGCGGATGTCCCGGCCGTCCAGGAAGACGGTTCCCGGGGGCGGATCCAGAATTCTCGGAATGAAGTTGAGCAGGGTCGACTTGCCGCTGCCCGTGGCCCCGGTGATGGCCAGGCTGCCGCCGGCGGGGATCTCGAGGTGGATGTCCCTCAGGATCTCCGTCTCGCCCACGGAGAAGTTCAGACCGCGGAACTCCAGGCGTCCCTGGGAACCCTCTTCCAGGCGATGGGGGCCGTCGACGATATCGGCCTCGGCATCGAGGATGGCCAGAAGCCGCTGCCAGGAAGCGCTGCCCCGCTGCACGATGCTTGTCACCCAGCCCATGGCCGCGATGGGCCAGCTGAGCAGGATGAGGTACTGCATGAAGGCGACCAGGGAGCCCAGGCTCACCCGTCCGGCCAGCACGGCCTGCCCGCCGAAGTAGAGCACCACGATCACGGCGATGCCGCTGAACAGGCGCATGGAGGGATGGAAGAGCCCCATGAGGCGTGCCATGGCCAGGTTCTGTTTGTAGTACTCGGCGTTCTCCTCTTCGAAACGCTCGACTTCCCGCTCCTCGCGCACGAAGGCCTTCACCACGCGAATGCCCGAGAAGTTCTCCTGAACTCGGGTCGTCATGGAGCTGAAACGCGCCTGGATGATCTCGAAGCCCTTGTGCAGTCGACTGCTGATCCGGAAGACCACGAGACTCAGGAAGGGCAGGGGCGTCAGCGAGAGCAGGGTGAGGCGCCAGTCCAGACTCAGCATGAGCGCCAGGGCCACGGTGAGGGTGACCGTGATGTTCAGGGTGTACATGATGCCGGGCCCGAGCAGCATGCGCACGGCATTCAGATCGTTGGTGGCCCGGGCCATGAGATCGCCCACCGGAGTCTTCTGGAACCAGGGCGCGTCCAGGCCCAGGAGTTTCTCGAAGAAATCATTGCGGATGTCGAACTCGGCCTTGCGGCTGGCGCCGATCATGAGCCAGCGCATGAAGAATCGACTCGCGCCGCCGAGCAGGGTCAGGCCCACCAGCAGGAGGGCCTGGCGCGCGAGATACTCGCGGGTGACACCGTCCTCACCCGCATTCTGAAGCGCGTCGATGATGCTGCCCACCAGCCGCGGAATCCACAGCGAGAAGACATTGGCGCAGACCAGAAAGATCGCGCCGGCGATCATCACGCCGCGATAGGGCTTGAGGTAGGGGAAGAGCCGCTTCAGATGGGAAATGACCGGACCTCCGGGGGATGCGGGATTCTAGCGGTCATGCTTTCGGCGGGCAACCGATCATTGGGTTTCGGAGTCAGGGGTGGGCTTCTCCCCGGGTCCCAGAAGGCGATAGCGGGGAGGCAGGCGGCGAAGGATGGTATTCCAGATCAGGGCCAGGATGGCGCCTTCCACGAATCCGGCGAGGATGTCCAGGGGGTAGTGAACTCCCACATGAACCCGGCTGTAGGCCACGAGGATGGGCAGGAGCAGGATGGCCCGCTGAGCGGCCTGCTTCCTGGCGCCCAGGGCCAGGAAGATTCCCACGGCGCCCATGTTGGCGGCGTGGCTGCTGGGGAAGCTGTAGGCCGGGCCGCAGTCCACGAGCAGGCGGATGCCCTCAAAGATCTCCTGGCAGGGACGGGGGCGCATGAAGATGTCCTTGAGCACCGAGCTGTTGAGCCAGTCGCTGAGACCGATAAGGGGAATGAGCCAGAGCGCGCGTCGCCGCCAGGCTGGAGAGAGCCAGAGCAGGAAGAGGAACAGCGCCAGGATGCTCAAGCGCGCGATGATGGTCTCATCGCGGGTGAGGGTGACGAAGAGCGCATCGAACCATCCGGGCCATTCGGTGCCGTTGAGAACGAGGAAGACTTGTCGGTCCAGATCGAGAAGACGTTCCATGGGCGCATCTTATCGGCCCGGAGGCGCGGCATCAAGGTATCCTTGCCCGCTTCGCGCCCCCGCGCTATGCTGAGGCCGAAAGGGGGAGTCATGAAAGCTCTTTGGATCATTCTGGGTGTGGTGGCGGTGAT
>CAYPGS010000005.1:45443-127034 GCA_964410395.1 uncultured bacterium | reverse complement strand
GCGAGGATCCAGTCCATCTTCCACATGAAGAACAGGAGCAGCACGGCCGAGAAGAAGGACAGATACAGCCCCTGCCAGGCGAAGTGGCTGCACTCGCGCAGGCGGCCGCCGCCCTTGGCCTGGGACACGAAGGTGCTCACGCCCTGGACCACACCCACGAAGAAGGTGTAGAGGGTCCAGACCAGCACGCCGCCGAAGCCGGCGGCCGCCAGCTCCACCTTGCCCACGCGGCCGAGCATCATCGTGTCCACGGTCCACATGACCGTGGTGGACAGCATGCCGATCACGGTGGGGTAGGCCAATTTCCAGGCCTCCTTCACAGAGCCGGCATGGGCCCCCGGTACGATGATGCTGGGTTCGCGCTCGCGGCCGCGGCCGTCCATGATTCCGATCCTTCCGTTCGACTGAAGCCGCGAGGCTAGAGGCTCTTCCCCATTGAATCAAGGGCGACCTTGCGCCGCCGATGGCCTTGAGCTAGGATGCTCCCGCTTATCCCTCGCAGCCACGATTCGGATATCCCCATAAGGAGTGCTCTCATGGCCGCAATTCGAGACGTCGTCATCGTGTCCGCCGCGCGGACCCCCATCGGATCCTTCCTCGGCAGCCTCTCCGGCGTGCCGGCTCCCCAGCTCGGCGCCGCCGCCATCAAGGCCGCCCTCGAACGCGCGGGCGTGGACGGCGCCGATGTGAGCGAATGCATCATGGGATGCGTGCTCCCGGCCGGCGTGGGCCAGGCTCCCGCCCGCCAGGCCGCCCTGGGCGCCGGACTGCCCGTTGGCGTCGAGTGCATGACCATCAACAAGGTCTGCGGCTCCGGCCTCAAGTCGGTGATGCTCGCCGCGCAGGCCATCGCCCTGGGCGACGCCGACATCATCGTGGCCGGCGGCATGGAGAACATGAGCTCCGCCCCCCACTACCTGCTCGGCAGCCGTGAAGGCGCCAAGATGGGCGACTGGAAGATGAAGGACGGCATGGTCATGGACGGGCTCTGGGATCCCTACCACAACTACCACATGGGCAACGCCGCCGAACTCTGTGCCCGCGAGAAGGGTTTCGACCGCGAGGCCCAGGACGCCTTCGCCACCGAGAGCTACCAGCGCGCGCAGAAGGCCATCGAGGATGGCGTCTTCGAGGAAGAGATCGTGCCGGTGGCCATTCCCCAGCGCAAGGGCGATCCGGTCATCGTCGACAAGGACGAGGAACCCGGCCGCGTGCGCTTCGACAAGATTCCCGCCTTGCGCCCCGCCTTCGACAAGGAGGGCAGCGTGACCGCGGCAAACGCCAGCAGTATCAACGACGGCGCCGCGGCGCTTGTGCTCATGAGTGCCGAGGAGGCCGGGAAGCGCGGGCTTACGCCCCTGGCCAAGATCGTGGCCCAGGCCAGCGCGGCCCAGGAGCCCGAGTGGTTCACCACGGCGCCGGCCAAGTCGGTGAAGAAGGCCCTGGACAGGGCGGGGCTCGGCACCGGGGACATCGACGTCTACGAGATCAACGAGGCCTTCGCGGTGGTCTCCCTGGCCAACAACGAGCTGCTGGATCTGGACGGCTCCAAGGTCAACCTGCGCGGCGGCGCGGTGGCCCTAGGACATCCCATCGGCGCCAGCGGCGCGCGCATCCTCGTGACGCTCCTCTACATCATGAAGCAGGAAGGCAAGAAGCGCGGTCTGGCCAGTCTCTGCATCGGCGGAGGAGAGGCGGCCACCCTCATCGTCGAGGCCGCGGGCTAGCCGCCCATGGAATCGAAAGGGCGCGGCGGGATCACGGACGGCATCCTCGGAGGATTGCTCGTCGTCGTGATGCTGGCCGCGCCCTTTTCCGTTGCCATCAGCCAGACCGCCCTGGGCGCGGCCATCCTGCTGCGTGTGGCCATGCTCTTCGCCGGGCGTAAGCTGGCCCTCACAGGCCTCGAGGCTGCTCTTCTACTCTGGCTGGGATGGATTCTCGTCACCCTGCCGGCCGCCACCGATCCCGTGGAAAGCGTCCGGCACCTGAAGCGCTGGTGGTTGATTCCCGCGGTCTGGCTCTTCGCCGAGACGGCGCTGGACTCGCGATGGCGACGCTTCTTCGTACCAGCCCTCGCCCTCGGGCTCGCGGGAGTTTCGGTCTACGGACTGCTGCAGGCCTTCGAGGTGCTCGAGATCGCCGAGAACTTCAAGCGCATGGGCAAGCTTCCCCTCACCACCAATCCCATGACCGCCGGCGCCATCATGATGATGGGCTCCCTGACCCTCTTCGCCTTCCTGATGACATTTCCGCGAGGTCCCCGCGGCCTCTTTCTCGCACTGGCCTTCGGGCTCAGCTTCTGGGTGCTCATCCTCATCCAGTGCCGCTCCTGCTGGATGGGATTCCTGGCCGGTCTCTTCGTGTTGTTCCTGCTCAGGCGCCCCAGGCTGGCGATGATCCTACCGGTGCTGCTCTTGGTCGCCCTGCTCCTCGCGCCCCCCCAGTATCGAGAGCGATTCACCTCGGTCTTCCGGCCGGGGAAGGAGTACGCCAGCAACTGGCAGCGCCTCTACATGTGGAAGACCGGCTGGCGCATCCTGAAGGATCATCCCATCACCGGCATCGGCGACCGGGATCTTCGAACCTTCTACGAGGCCTACACGCCCGAGGAAGACCGCGAGCATGTGATCGTCTACGGACATTTCCACAGCAATCCCGTGATGTTCGCGGTGCTCTGGGGGGTTCCGGGCCTGGCCCTCGCCCTGGTCTTCCTGGCGTCGATCCCCTGGATCCAGTGGCGCCGACTTCGCGCCCTGGGCAGGCTCGGCGAGCGGGCACCACCGGAGCAGCGGGCCTGGGTTCTCGCCGGCCTGTCGGTGTGGACGGCCTTCATGGTCGCGGGGCTCTTCGAGTGGTACTTCGGCGACGCCGAAGTGATTCTCCTGTTCTGGACCCTCCTGGGACTTTCGCTCTCGCCGCTAAAGGAGCCTGATGAAGCCGGTCAGGATTGAATCGCGGCGCCTGCTGCTGCGATCCCTGCGCATGCAGGACGCGCGGGCCCTGACCCAGGCCGTGCAGGCCAGCGCCGAATCGCTGCGCCCCTATCTGTTCTGGGCCGACTCCAGCTACGACCTCGAAATGGCCCGCGACTTCGTGCGGTTCACCCGCGAGGGCCGCGAGCGGGATCGCGAGTTGCACCTCGGTGTGTTCGACAAGAAGGACGATGCGTTCCTCGGCATGATGGGGCTCATGCGCCTGGGCGACCCCGTGGTCGGTTACGAGATCGGCTACTGGATTCGGTCGGACCGCCAGGGCGAAGGGCTATGCACGGAAGCCTTTCGCAGCATCGCGCGCTACGCCTTCGAGGATCTCGGAGCGCGACGTCTCTGGCTCAACTGCGACGTGAAGAACATGGCCAGCCGAAGGATCGCCGAGAAACTCGGCATGCGGCGAGAGGGCCGCGTGAAGGCCATGCTGGTGGACCCGGCCGGCAATGAGCGGGACCACTACCTCTACGGGCTGCTGAAAAGAGAGTTCGAAGCCTGATCACTCACCGAGGATGATTTCGGCCAACTCGGTCACACGTCCCGCGATGGCGTCGGCTCCCTGCTCGAGCAGTTCCTCCCGCCCGCGGAAACCCCATAGCACGCCCACCGCTCGCATTCCTGCGGCATTGCCCGTGGCCATGTCCACGCCGCTGTCCCCCACGAAGGCGCAAGCCGCGGGATCCACTCCCCGCAACTTCGCGATCTCCAGGGTCGAGGCCGGATCGGGCTTGAGGGGCCACCGGTCCATCTTTCCCCAGACGGGGTCGAAGGGCCAGTCGGCGAAGAGGCGCGCGCACATCTCGCGGGTCATGGCGTGTGGCTTGTTGCTGAGTACGGCCAGTTCGCAGCCGGCGGCGAGCAGCCTGTCAAGTTGCTCGCCCATGCCAGGGAAGGGCAGGGTGTTGTCGAACATGCGCGAGGGATAGAGCTCGCGGAAATCCTCGACCAGTTTCGGCGCGAGCTCGATGTCCGCGGAAGGAATCACCCGCGTGGACAGGGTCGCCACGCCGTTGCCCACGAAGCGGCGGTAGTCCTCGAGGCTGTGCTTCGGATAGCCCCGCGCGGCGAGCACGGCGTTCATGGTGAGGGCGATGTCGGCGAGTGTGTCCGCCAGCGTTCCATCCAGATCGAAGATGGCGAGCTTGACGGCCACGGCTCTACTTCACCACCAGGTTCACCAGCTTGCCGGGCACGTAGATGGTCTTGACGATGTTCTTGCCCTCCAGCCATGGCGCGAGCTTCTCGCTTTCTGCCACCTTGGCCTGCACGGCGTCCTCGTCGGCGTCGGCGGGCAATTCGAAGCTGTCGCGCTTCTTGCCGTTCACCTGCACCACCACCGTCACCGTGTCCTCGGCCAGCCATTTCTCGTCGAATTCCGGCCAGGGCTCATAGGCGATGCTCTCCTCGTGCCCGAGACGGTTCCACACTTCCTCGGCCAGATGCGGCGCGTAGGGCCCGAGCAGCAGGATGAACTTCTCCAGCGCCGCGCGGCTTCGCACCTCACGCGGCATCATCTCGTTGACGAAGATCATCATCTGGCTGATGGCCGTGTTGAAGCGCAGGTCCTCGGTCATGCGCGTGACCTCGGCGATGGTCTTGTTCAGCACGCGGAGCGTATCCTCGTCGGGGGCGATGTCCTGCACCGCCGGATGGAGGGCGTCCTCGTCGTCGTGGAAGAGGCGCCAGACCCTGTCCAGGAATCGGTGTATGCCTTCGATGCCAGTGGTGCTCCAGGGCTTGTCGCGCTCGAGGGGACCGAGGAACATGAGGAAGAGGCGCAGGGAGTCGCTGCCGTGGTCGCGGATGACGTCGTCGGGATTGACCACGTTGCCGCGGCTCTTGCTCATCTTCTCGCCGTTCTCGCCCAGGATCATCCCCTGGTTGCGCAGCTTCTGGAAGGGCTCCTTGGTGGACACGAGGCCCAGGTCGAAGAGCACCTTGTGCCAGAAGCGGGCGTAGAGCAGGTGCAGCACGGCGTGCTCGGTGCCGCCGAGGTAGAGATCCACCGGCATCCAGTACTTCTCGAGATCGGCGCTCCAGGCCGCCTCGGAGTTCTTCGGGTCCATGAAGCGCAGGTAGTACCAGCAGCTGCCCGCCCACTGGGGCATGGTGTTGCTCTCGCGCTGGGCCTTCTGACCGGTGACCGGATCTTCGATGTTGATCCATTCGTCGATGGCGGCCAGGGGACCCTCGCCGGTGCCGGCGGGCTCGTACTTGTCCACCTCGGGCAGCGTGAGGGGAAGCTCGTCGATTTCGAGCGCGCGGATGCTGCCGTCCTCGAGCCGGTGCATGGGATAGGGCTCGCCCCAGTAGCGCTGGCGGCTGAAGAGCCAGTCGCGCAGCTTGTACTGCACCGTGGCCTTGCCCAGGCCCTTCTCCTCGAGCCAGGCGTTCATCCTGGCGATGGCATCGGCCACGCCGAGCCCGTCGAGGAATTGGCTGTTGATGGCGATGCCCTCGCCCACGTAGGCCTTGCCGTCCCAATCTTCCGGCGGCTGGACCGTGCGGATGATGGGCAGGCCGAACTTCTCGGCGAACTCCCAGTCGCGCTCGTCCTGTCCGGGCACCGCCATGATGGCGCCGGTGCCGTATCCCATCATCACGTAGTCGGCGATCCAGATGGGGATGCGCTCATCGTTCACCGGATTGACCGCGTAGCTCCCCGTGAAGACGCCCGTCTTCGCCTTGGACATCTGGCGGTCCATGTCGCTCTTGCGCGAGGCCTCCTCGCAATAGGCCTTCACCTGCTCGCGGCAGCCATCATCGCAGAGCTCGCTCACCCAGGGATGTTCGGGGCTGAGCACCATGTAGGTGGCGCCGAAGAGCGTATCGGGACGGGTGGTGAAGATGCGCAGCTTCTCCTCGCGGCCCTCCACCACGAAGTCGACCTCGGCGCCCTCGCTCCGGCCGATCCAGTTGCGCTGCAGGTCCTTGATGTACTCGGGCCAGTCGAGCTCCTCGAGGTCCTCGAGCAGGCGCTCGGCGTAGTCGGTGATCTTCAGCATCCACTGGCGCATGGGACGACGCACCACCGGATGCCCGCCGATCTCGCTCACGCCGTCGACGACTTCCTCGTTGGCGAGCACCGTGCCCAGGGCCGGGCACCAGTTCACCGCCACCTCCGCCTCGTAGGCGAGGCCCTTGTTAAAAAGCAGCGTGAAGATCCACTGGGTCCACTTGTAATAGTCCGGATCGGTGGTGGCCACCTCTCGGTCCCAGTCGTAGCTGAAGCCGAACATCTGCAGCTGGCGTCGAAAAGTGGATATGTTCTTCTCGGTGGTCACCCGCGGATGGGTGCCCGTGCGCACGGCGTAGTTTTCGGCGGGCAGGCCGAAGGCGTCCCAGCCCATGGGATGCAGCACGTTGAAGCCGCGCATGCGCTTGTAGCGGGAGACGATGTCCGTGGCGGTGTAGCCCTCGGGATGGCCGACATGTAGGCCGTCGCCGGAGGGATAGGGAAACATGTCCAGCACGTAGTACTTGGGCCTGTCTCCACCGTCCTCGGCGCGGAAGGTCTTGTTATCGCTCCAATACTGCTGCCACTTGGGCTCGATCTTCGAAGGATCGTAGGGCATGAGGGCACCTCGTCGACGCTCGCACGGTCGTACTGCTAGTCAGGGAAGCCTGAAAAGTATATAATTAGGAGGTCAAAGGGAAGCTTTCCTTTGCAATTGGGACGAGGATCCGTGATGTGGACACCCCTGCCGACTGCCTCCCTCTTCAGGCGGCCACCGCCGCCGGCGTCGATCCGAACACTCCCAATAGGTGAATCCAGGACGATCCTTGGTGCGCGCGCACCAGGAAGACGGCACAGGCATGCCCGTGGGGGATCCCGTCTGGAACCTCGCTGATCTCCGCCGGCCGGGGAGCGCATCCCCACTCGGGTCGCCCGACGGAGATCCACGCGACAGACCCGCGACCGCCCCATAGCGGCATCAGGAGGCAAGTATGAAAAAACTGTTCGTCTTGCTCACATGCCTGATCTTCACCGCCGTCCCGGTCGCTGCTTTTCAGATCCTACTCGACATCGATCTGGACGACGATCCCTACACCCTGAACGAATCCACTCCCGAGGAGGAGGCGCTCGTGCGCCTGATCCTGGCCCCCGAGGGCGAAGGGGAGTGGATAGACATCATCCATTTCGGTCTGGGAGGAACCTGCTGGTTCTGCTTCGAGACCTATTTCCACATGTACGGCACCTATTGCGATCTCTTCGACTTCATCGAGCCGTGGCTGGAGCATCCGCTCTTCGAGAATGCGGAAATGGGCGGTGCTACCTGCATCGATTGCTGCGGAAACCCGGGCTATCACATCTTCTTCTCGGCCGAAGCGGTCGGAGGAGGATTCTTCCTGGAGGAGCGGATCTTCCTTCGCGACTTCATGGCCTGGGACATCGACCATGACATCTGCCAGGAGCCGCCGCCGGACCTCATGGCCTTCGCCTGTAGCGGGCCCTGCAACACCATCATTCTGAGCGCGCCGGTATCCTCGGTGCAGGAATTCGAAGTCATGCCCGCCAGCTGGCAGCTGGTCAAGGCGCTCTACTGATGAAAGGAGATCCCATGAGACTCGTCATCGCTTTCACCATTCTCCTCGTCGCGGTTTCTGCGGGCGCCTACCAGATCCTGCTGGACATCGACACCGACGACGATCCCAACACCATCAATCAGTTCACCGAGGATCCCGAGGCTACCGTGCGCATGGTGCTCGTGCCCGACGGTGGAACCGAGTGGATCACCGAACTCCACTTCGGCCTCGGCGGCACCTGCTGGTTCTGCTGGGATACCTACTTCCACATGTACGGCACCGACACGAGCATCTACGGCATCTACTGGCCGAACTCCTGGCTCGATCATCCGCTCTTCGGAGAGAACTGGGCCGACTGGGCCCTCTGCATCGATTGCTGCGGAAATCCGGGCTTTCACTGCCTGCTCTACGCCGATGCGGTCGGCGACGGCTTCCTGCTGGAGGAGCGCATTTTCCTGCACAGCTTCCAGGCCTGGGACATCGATCACGACGTCTGCGAGGAGCCGCCGCCGGATCTCATGGCTTTCGCCTGCGACTTCGAGCCCTGCAACATCATCATGCTCAGCGGCTACACGAGTGCGGAAAGCACCACCTGGGAAACCTTGAAGACTCTCTACTAGTCGGAAGGGCCCCGCTCAGGATTTGGAGCGGGGCTTTTTTGCGCCATCGCCTTCGAGATAGCGGTCCAGAAGCTTGCGGGAGAAGGCCGGCAGACCCAGATCGCCAAGCTCGTGGCGGGTGAACCAGCGGTACTCGGGCAGATTCTCCCCCACAAGTAGTTCCACCTCGCCGGTGACCGTCTCCTGGCTGATGCGATAGCGGGTGATGCTCATGCGATGCTCGCCCAGGTGGCGAAGCTCGGGAGCGTCCAGGCCCAGCTGTCGCCAGTCCTCCGCACGGAAGCCGCCCCCGTCGCGAACCCGATAGGGAAGATTCCACAGGTCGCCCAGGAAGGGCCGCTGACCACGGCTGAGCAGCACGCGCTCACCCCGCTGAAAGACGCCCACCTCCACCCGCACGGGGCGAGGCGATTCGGCAGGATCCTTCCGGGGAAAGGCCTCGGGCTTTTCATCGCGGAAGGCGAGGCAGAACTCGGACAGGGTACACTCGCCGCACTTGGGCGAGGTCGGCTTGCAGACGCGGGCCCCCAGTTCCATGAGGGCCTGGTTCAGATCGCCGGGGCGATCGCAATCCACCAGTTCAGCCGCCCGGCGCCAGAGTTCGGCCTTGAGAGGATTGCGCGCGGGATCGCCGTCCAGGGCATGCAGGCGTGTGAGCACGCGGATCTGGTTGCCGTCCACGGCGGGCGCGGGAATGCCGAATGCGATGGATGCGATGGCGCCGGCCGTGTAGCGGCCGATGCCCGGCAGTTTCTGCAACAACTTGGCGTCGCGTGGCAGTCGTCCCTCGTGTTCCTCGATCAGGACCCGCGCGGCCTTGCGCAGATTCCTCGCGCGGCGGTAGTAGCCCAGACCGCTCCAGAGGGCGAGCACCTCTTCCTCATCCGAGTTCGCCAGATCCTCCGGTGAGGAAAAACGTTCGACGAATCTTTCGAAGTAGGGAATCACCGTGGTCACCTGCGTCTGCTGCAGCATGATCTCGGAAATCCAAACCTTGTAGGGGCTGGGATCGCTGCGCCAGGGCATGGGGCGGCGGTTTCTGTCGAACCATTCGAGGAGCTTCGCGCGAAGGCCGTCGGTGCTGGAGATGTCCATGGCCGGTAGGATAGCGCAGAGCGGATTCTTGTGCTATGGATTCCGCAAGGAGGAATCATGAACGAGATCCCAAGCCATCTGTCCCACCGGCGCGAAGCGCCTGGAGAACTGCGCCTGGTTCTGATCACGGTGAGCGACACGCGAACCCTGGAGGACGATCGCTCCGGGGCGCTCATGGCATCGATGCTAGAGGAAGCGGGGCATCAGAGCCTCGATCGGCGCATCGTGCCCGACGAGCCGCGAGCCATCGAGGAGGCCATCCTGGACGGCCTGGCTCGCGAGGGATGCGACGGGGTCCTGCTCAGCGGCGGCACGGGTGTAGGCCTTCGCGATCGAACCGCCGGAGTGGTGGAAGAGCTCTGCGACCGGATCGTACCCGGATTCGGCGAACTCTTCCGCATGCTGAGCTACGAGGAGATCGGCGCGGCGGCCATGCTCAGCGGCGCGCTGGCGGGAATACGGGGTGAACAGGCCATCGCGGCCATGCCCGGCTCTCCGGGCGGCGTGAAGTTGGCCATGGAGAAGCTCGTGCTTACCGAACTCGGTCACATTTTACGTGAGGCGCGCCGGAAGGCATGAAAAATTCGAGGGGACCGGTCCCCTCGGAAGTAGCCGGGCGGAAAAACCTGAACCCCCTCACCGCTTCGAAGACCGGACTTCCTGCTTACCCCTCACTGCTCACCACGGCGAACAGCATCACCAGTCCTAGATCGTCTCCGAAGATCTCTCAGTCCGTCAGCTTCCCCGCCCGGGAAACGGTATATTCTGGACTTAACACTCCAGAATATACCAAAGCCCTAATCGCCGGTCAAGCCCAAGTCCGCGAGGGCCGCCCGCTTCTCTTCGAGGCGTCCCACCATGTCCCGCAAGCTCTTGCCCTCCAAGGTCAAACGGATGGACCGGCGGATCTTCTTCCACTCATCGTGGAGGGGGCAGGCCGCCTCGTCATTGCAGGGGTGGATACCCAGAATGCAGGTCTCGTCGTAGTTGGTGATGTGGTCGATGGGATCGACGATGTCGTAGAGGGTGATCTCACCGGCATCCCGGGCGAGGCAGAATCCCCCGCGGGGTCCGCGGTGGCTCCGCACCAACCCGCGACGGGATAGGATCTGCATGGTCTTGGCCAGGAAGTGGAAGGGGATGTCCTCCCTGGCGGCGACCTCCTTTAGCTGAATCAGCTCGCCCTCGGGCTGCTCGGCGAGGAAAACCATCGCGCGGATCGCATATTCACTGGCTTTTGAGTAGAGCACATATCCTCCAAAAAAGCGAAGAAAGTCTGAAATCGTGAAATTAACAGCCGTCTGGGGCGATGTCAATACTATTAACCAGAGCTTTTAACTTTAATCTTTGAGTCAGTTTCGCCTGACCACCACGGCCGTCACATCGTCATCCCAGGGCGCTTTCTTTCCGAAGTCCCTGATTTTCTTGAAGATACGCTCGAGGGTCTCCTCGGCGTCCAAACCTGCACAGGAACGGAAGAGTTCCAGAAGTCGATTCTCTCCGAATTCCTCCTCCCCTCCCAGCCTCTCGGTCAACCCGTCGCTGAAGAGCAGCAGACGGGAGCCCGGCTCCATGAGCACATGCCCTCGATGGTACTCCGCGTCGGGAGTGGGTCCGAGAATCACGCCTCCCGAACTGAGCCGGTCCACTCCGCCGTTCGGCAGCAGGAGCATGGGTTCGCAATGCCCGGCGTTCACGAAGACCAGATTACCGTTGCTCTCCAATTCTCCGTAGAAAAGGCTCACGAAACGCGTGGAGAGATTGCTGGCGTGAATCACGCGATTGAGCCGCCTGATCACGGCGGTGATCTTCAGTTCCCTTTCCACGCCCATGCGCAGGCCGGTGACCACGTCGCGCGCCTGCAGGGCCGCGGGCAGACCGTGGCCGCTGGCATCCCCCACCGCGATGCCGAGGATGTCCGGACCCAGTTCGATGAAGTCGTGGATATCCCCGCCCACCTCCGCGGCCTCGGCGGCCTCGGTGCGGGCCGCGATGTCGTAGCCCTCGAACTGGGGACTCCGCGCGGGCAACAGACTGAGCTGGATGGCCTCGGCCTGATCCAGTTCCTCGGCCATGCTGGCCTCGCGCAACCTCAACGAGAGCGCGTGGCGGATGGCGCTGAGGGCGAAGACCTGGTCGTCCTGGTCCAGTTCCGAGTTCAGCCCAAAGCTCACGAGATAGGCGCCGCCGTGCAGGGTGAAGGCCGCGTAGTGCGAGATCTGCAGGAGGCTCTCGATCTGCGGATCCCGGCCGGGGAACTCGTCGTCCATGACGACGATACGGCTCTCATGGGCCGCTTTCACCGGCGGGTACTGCAGCGGAATACGCAGACCCTTCAAGGTCGAGGGATCGCGTCCGATGCAGTGCTCGAGCTCGTAGTCGCCGCCGTCGCGCATGTAGAGACGTCCGCTGGTGATACCCAGATCGTCGTGAAAGGTATCGACGATGCGGTCCACCATGCCGGCGAGATGCCGGTGGGCGTCATGGATGTCCTCGATCTGGTCGAGGATCTCATCGAGCTTGCGGTAGTAGTCCTTGCTGTGGAACATCAGGTCCCGAGCCGGGCCTCGAGGGCTCCGAACACTTCGGAGTCGTCGGGGAAACGGCCTTTGGCTTTCTTTGAGAAGATCAGTTCACCGTTCAATTCGACTTCGAAGACACCGCCCCCGGACTTGATCAACTCTGTGCTGATGCCGAAACGTTTCTCGATGGCTGCCGCCAGACCGGCGGCGCGTGGCTCGTAGTTTCAGACCACGCAGTATTCGATGCCGACTTTATGATCCTGAGACATGGGTCCGTCCTTGAAGCGGGTTTGCACCCTTGAAAAAGCACAGACGAGGCCTCGCCGTCAACGCGAAGGCCGTTAGCAATCGGTAAAAAGCCGCTACTGCGAAGAGGATTCGAATCGGAAGGAATGACTGCGTAGGCTGTTGGCCAGGGGAGCCTGCACGGCGATGATCCGCATGGCCGTGGAGCCCAGGGGACCGAGAAGTCCCGAGAAAGCCAGGAGAAGCGCGAGGAGGAGAAGTCCGCCGGCGAGCCAGAAGTTCTGCCTGCGCAGGGCGTCCACGTGACGGGAAAAGGCCAGGGCGTCCAGGAGCCCGGCCGGTCGACCTGAGGGAAGGATGAGTCCTGGCTTCTCCGCCGGCGCATCATTGCCGAGGGATACGGGAAAATCGGCCGCCGCCAGCACCGGAGCATCGTGGCTGCCAATCCCCACCGCCGCCACCTTCGCCCCGGCCAGCGTCTTCTCGCGCACCACGCGGGCGCGTTCGTCGCTGCCAAGTCCACCATGATACTCCCGCATGCCGACACTTTCGGCCACCCGGCGCGCGAGACTCTCGCCTTCGCCGGTGAGCAGGATGGGCTTGAGGCCGAATTCGGTGATGCGTCGGATCAGGCTGGGGGCCTCGGGGCGCGAGTCCACGCGAAGACCGAAGATCGCGCGCATTCTGCCGTCCACCGCCAGGGTAACGATGGACAGTCCCTGTTCGCCGAACTGCTCCAGGATTTCGCGAGCCTCCTCGAGGTCCACACCCTCCCGCTCCAGGAACCAGGGATGCCCGATGAGCAGATTGCGCCCCGCGATCTCCGCTTCCAGGCCGCCTCCCGGCCGGCGGATCACGGACAGGGGACGGCTCTCGGCCTCCGCCCGATCGGCGAGGAATCGATGGAGTGCCTGCAAAAGCGGATGGGCCGCCTCGGCCAGAGCCCCCGCCGCTTCCGAATAGATGCGATCGGTGGACGAGCTGCCCAGCACCTTCACCGACTCGACCTCGGCCTGTGGACGGGTGAGCACGCCCACGCGATCGGTGGCCAAGACATCGGCGCGATGGAAATTCCTGAGGATGCGCGCCCGGCGGAAGATCAATCCGAAGGCAGAGGCTCGCGTGAGGCCGGCCACCATGACCGAGGGATAGGACATGGTGAGCCCGCGACTTCCTCCCGCGATCAAGACGGCGGCCAGCCCTCGAAGGATGGCGGCGCTTCCCAGCTGCAGCAGAATCGCGATCACGAGCCAGAGCAGAAGCAGGATGGGCAGGGCCATGGCCAGAATGTCGCCCACACGCTTGTTGGTTCCCTCCGGAGCGTCGGCTCCGCCCAGGGCTTCCTGCAGCACGGAGGCGGCCCTGTCACCGTCCTTCATCTCGCTGCGCAGGATCCGTCTCCAGCGCAGCTCCATCCATCGGGAAAGCAGAAGCATGGTTCCCACGATGGCGGGTGTGGAATAGAAGACCTGTTCGCCCTTCCACCAGGCAAGGGGCAGGGAAAGGCTCAGAAACAGCAGCGCGAGGGCGGCGCGAGGCGTTTCCCCCCATCGTTTCCGGAGCAACATGGGAATGGCCAGACGCCAGAGCGAGCGAGCCGCGGTGGCCAGGAAGCCCAGGACCAGAAGCATTCCGGCGGCGAAGGTCAGGTTGCCGGCCGGCAGCGCAAGATCGACGAGCAGAAGAGCGAGGGTCCAGAGCAGTGCACCGCGGAGTTTACCGAGCACCTCCTGCTCATCGCGGAAGATGGAGGGGAAGAGCGTGTCCTCGGTGGCGGGCTCGGCCTCGTAGCCCTCGCGATGGAGAGCCTCGAGCATTCCCAGGAGCGGCAGGTGCCCACGACCGCGCGCCCAGGCCTGTCCACTGGCCGGATCCACGGAGACGTCCTCCACGGAAGGAACGGAACGGAGGATGCGTGCGACGCGGGGAGGGTCCTCCCAGCCCGCCAGCCCCTTCACCGTGAGTCGGATCTCGGCCATGCTTCCCTTCTTCGGTCTCGCGCGAAAATTCTCGCGTGGCACATGCTGCATGAGGTGAAACTGCTTGCCAATGAAAAGGTGACGGGATAATATCTGCGCTCCCTCCGAGGGACATCTCAGGCATACATGCAATTGAATACAATTCAAGGAGTTACATGGGACGCTCGTTGGCTGTCGTCTGCCCCAAAGGCGGGGTGGGCAAAACGACGGTGGCGGTCAATCTCGCTGCCGCACTCGCCGACAAGGGCTTCAGTTGCCTCGTCGTCGGCGTGGACCCTCAGTGTGGTGTGATCAGCAGCTTCGGTCAGGAGCGCTTCTCGGTGGATTTCGGACTGCTTGATTTCTTCGATCCCGACGGCAGTCCCTCCAGGAGCATCCATCCGACCGGTCTGAAGAACCTCGACTTCATCACGAGCAACGTGTGGAGTCGTGACGAGGAGGAACAGCTCCTCACCTGGGCGGCCATTTCACCGGAGAGCCTCGCCGAAGGCCTGGCCCCGGTGAAGAACGAATACGACTTCGTGCTGCTCGACTGTCCTCCGAACCTGGGGCCCTTGACCACCTCGGCGCTCATGGCGGCCGACTCGCTCATCGTGCCCTTGCAGGTGGAGGAACTCGCCTTCCAGGCCCTGCCGCGGCTCTTCGACGCCATGGACGAGATGCGCGAGGGCGATCAGCCCCTGCCCGAACTCGCCGGTATCGTGCTCAACCAGGTTGACCTGCGCACGCGCATGGCCAACTCGGTGAGCTCTCGCGTGCGCGAGGCCTATCCCGGAAAGGTCTTCGAGACCCAGGTGCCCCGCAGCGTGCGCCTGGCCGAAGTCGCCCAGCGCGGCAAGCCCGTGAACATGTTCAATCGCGCCGGCGCGGCCGCCCAGGCCTTCGCCTCCCTCGCCGACGAGGTGCTCGCGAGCATCGTCGCCGAGAAGCGCGAGGTGAAACGTGTCGAGACAACGGCCGACGAGGTACGCGAGAGCGTGCTGGCGGAGACCATCTCCACGGTGAGCAAGCCCTCGCCGGTGCTCACCGCCACGGGCGAGATTCTGCTCCAGGATGATGACGAGGTCGACAGCAACGGAAACGGCCACGGTTCAGAGGAAGACATCATCTCGCTGGACGAGGTTGAGGAGAACGATTCGGACACCTGCAAGGTGACCCGTCCCAGCCTCGACGAGTACGAAGGCAGCGTCGAGGAGGGATGGCACTAGAACTAGCAACTGAGAACTGAGAACAGTGGACTGTGAACTGAAGAGCCCTCCTCCAATGACGGGGGAGGGTTCTTCAGTCTCCTGTTCATGGTTCATAGTTCACAGTTCATTGTTTTTCTGCCTGTTTTATGCTATTTGTTAACTGCTTGAATCGCCTTGGCTTGTACGATAGTGGAGAAGCTCGGCTAAACCTGGCTATCTTGACAGTTAGCGATGATTGCCATACTTTGAACGGACATGCGGAATTCAGGTCGCTTTCTCCTGAATGCTTCCCGCCGGCCCCGAGGCGTCTTCCTTCCGAAAAGCCATCTTTGACGGAGGCCCCATGAGCAAGATTCTCGAAGAAGCCATCACAGTCGTCTCCCCCGAGCACTGCAAGGGCTGCGGCCTCTGCGTCATTTCCTGTCCCCAGGACGTGCTCTTCCAGATCGAGGGCTTCAACTCCAAGGGATACCACCCCGCCGAGTACACGGGCGAGGGCTGCACCGGATGCGGCATGTGCTTCTACGCCTGCCCCGAGCCCGCCGCCATCACTGTCTACAAGAAGGGCGCCGAGTACGACGCCGCCTGAGGAGATCCATGGCCAAGGAATTGATCAAGGGCAACGAAGCGGTAGTGAAGGCCGCCCTGCTCGCCGGATGCCAGTCCTTCTACGGATACCCCATCACGCCGGCCAGTGAGATTGCCCATGCGGGAGCCATGCTCTTCCCGCGGCTGGGGCGCACCTTCCTTCAGGCCGAGAGCGAGATCGCGTCCATCAACATGGTCTACGGCGCGTCTGCGGCCGGAGAGCGCACCATGACCGCGTCCTCCTCGCCGGGCATCAGCCTGAAACAGGAGGGTCTCAGCTACCTGGCGGGCGCGGAGTTGCCCTGCCTGCTGGTCGATATCATGCGCGGCGGTCCTGGCCTCGGCAACATCGCGCCGGAGCAGAGCGACTACAATCAGATCGTCAAGGGCGGCGGACACGGCAGCTACGAGCTCATCGTTCTCGCCCCCAACGGCGCCCAGGAGATGGCCGACTTCACGCGTCTGGCCTTCGACCTCGCCGACAAGTGGCGCAATCCCGTGGTGCTGCTCACCGACGGATACATCGGACAGATGATGGAGCCGGTGGAGTTCGGTGAGCCCGTACCTCCGCTTCCCCGCAAGGAGTGGGCGCTGCACGAGGGGTTCAGGATGGACGACAACCTCGTGAGCTCCATCTTCCTGGACACCGACGAGCTCGAGGAACACAACGCCAAGCTGCAGGCCAAGTATCGCAGGATCGAGGAAGAGGAAGTTCGCTACGAGGCCTACCATACCGAAGACGCCGAGCTGGTGCTCATGGGCTTCGGCATCGTGAGCCGCATTCTCAGGTCGGTGGTCGACCGAGCCCGCGAAGAGGGCCTGAAGATGGGCCTGCTGCGGCCCAAGACCCTCTGGCCCTTCCCCAAGCAGGCCATCGAGGACGTGACGTCCTCCGCGAACAAGATCCTCACCGTCGAGTTGAACTTCGGACAGATGGTGGGCGACGTGCGGCTGGTCGTCAACGGGCGCATTCCGGTGGAGTTCTACGGACGCCAGGGCGGCAACGTGCCCACGGTCGAGGAAATCTACGAGGTCGCCAAAACCCATCTCGGCGCTCCCGCCGACCTAAGCGCTTAGGAGGAAGCCATGCCCAAGAAGCTGGTTCTGGAACGTCCCAAGGGCTTCTATGAGAAGTTCGAGCGCAAGCCGGGCGACAAGAGCAACACGCACTACTGTCCGGGATGCGGACACGGCGTCATCCACAAGCTCATCGCCGAGGCCATCGAGGATCTGGGCATCCAGGATCGAGTGATCATGGTGAGCCCGGTGGGCTGCTCGGTTTTCGTCTACTACTACTTCAAGACCGGCAACATCCAGGTGGCCCACGGGCGCGCACCCGCCGTGGCCACCGCGCTCAAGCGCGCGAATCCCAACGCCATCGTCGTGAGCTATCAGGGCGACGGCGACCTGGCGGCCATCGGCGGCAACAACATCCTGCAGGCCGCCAACCGCGGCGAGCACATCACCGTGTTCTTCGTGAACAACGCCATCTACGGCATGACCGGCGGCCAGATGGCTCCCACCACCCTGCCGGGCATGAAGACCACCACAACGCCCTACGGCCGCGACGAGGACAACGAGGGTCCGCCCATGAAAGTCTGCGAACTCATGGCCACCCTCGACGGCCCCACCTACGTGGAGCGCACGGCGGTCTGGGACAACAAGAGCATCGCCAAGACCCGCATGGCCATCCGCAAGGCCCTGCAGTGCCAGATGGACGGCAAGGGCTTCTCCATGGTCGAGATGCTCAGCGCCTGCCCCTCGGGCTGGAAGGTGGATCCCAAGGACCAGTACGACTGGATGCACGAGCACATGGAGCCCTTCTTCCCCCTCGGCGTCAAAAAGGACATCCGCGAGGAAAGGGAGAGTTGGCACCGGAAGAAGCGCGAGAACAGCGATACCGAGGTCATCGAGGCCCTGGATCTGGCGGTTCCCGATCCGGAGCAGTTTCCCTCGGAGCTCAAGGGTGATACCTACAAGAATCCCAGCATCAAGCTGGCGGGATTCGGCGGCCAGGGCATCCTGTCGGCCGGCGCCATGATCGCCAACGCGGCCATGGAGCAGGGCTATCACAGCAGCTGGATCCCCAGCTACGGTCCCGAGATGCGGGGCGGCACGGCCTATTGCTTCGTGAACATCAGCGAGCACGAGATCGGCAGTCCAACGGTGAGCCACCCCGACGTGCTCATGGCCTTCAACCGGCCGAGCCTCGAGAAATTCGAGCCGGACGTTAAGACCGGCGGATTGCTCATGTACGACTCCACCATCATCGACGTGGAGCCCAAGCGCGACGACATCGAGGTCGTTGCGGTGCCGGCCACGAAGATCGCCGACGATCTGGGCAACACGCGCATGGCCAACACGGTGATGACCGGCGCCTACCTGGCGAAGACCGGTATCCTCAGCGGCGAGGGCATGGAGCAGACCATCCCCAAGGCCATCAAGCGGGCGAACATGGTGGAGGCCAACTTCGAGGCCCTCCGAGCCGGAATGAAGTTTGTGGAGGAGAACTCCTAGCAGAAAACCGTTGGCAGGAAACAGAGACCGAACCCTCCTCCCAGATCGGGGGAGGGTTTTTGTTTCCTGCCAATAGTTTAGGGCCTCCAGTCTTTTTTCTTCCCAAAATCGCCGATCTGCGCTCCTCTTTCGCATCATCGCAGTTTTCCTAAGGAGGATCCCGCATGACCCGTCCTGCATTCTGGATCGCATCCTTGGCTGTGTTCATCCTGGTTCACCTCTGGATGTGGCTCCTGAGCGCTATCGGCGTTCAAGGCTACGAATCGCCTGCCTTTGGAGCCTGGAGCTGGTATCTCGGACAGCTCGCATTCTCGATCATGTTCGTCTTCATCTATTCAAAGGGCATGAGCGGCGCGAAGGGTGAAGGGTTCCGCTACGGACTCTTCCTCGGACTGCTCTGGTACCTGCCCGGATTCTTCATGAACTGGCCCGCCTACGGTTTCGAGCCACGCTCTGGCATGCGGCGGCGGGGACCCTCGGCTTCATCATCTACGGCATGGCCGCCTGCATGCTCTACAAGGCTCCAAAGACAGACTAAGCTCAAGGTCTCAAGGTCATTGCGCCCTCGTACGCGGGGGCGCATTGATTTCTGAAGCGGTTTACCCCACCGACACTTGGTGCTAGAATTTACCCATATGGAAATCGTGTGAGGAAAGGGCGGGTAGACATGAAGACGATCCTGATTCAATTCGCGATTCTGACGGCCTGCACCCTACCAGCGACATCTCTGACGATCCACGTCCCCATGGACGCGGAGAGCATCCAGGCCGGAATCGATCTAGCCGAAGCGGGCGACACCGTCGAGGTGGCCTGTGGGGTTTACGAGGAATTCCATCTCGAGATGAAGAGCGGCATCGTGCTGCGAAGTTCGACCGGCGACCCGGATTGCGTCACCGTGGATGCGATGGAAAAAGGCTACTGCATCAGTGGCGTCGACCTGGATGGCAGCACCGTCATCGAGGGAATCACCTTCACCAAGGCAGACGAGTTCCACGGCGGCGCCGGTCGCTTCACGGATTCCGCTCTGTCGATTCTGAGCTGCGTCATCTACGACAATCGCAGCGAAAGCCAAGGCGGTGGCATCTACTTCAAAGAATCGCGACCGCGTATCGTGGACACCTTGTTCAAGAACAATATCGCCGGAGAGGGAACGGGTGGATCAGCGATCTGCTTCGACGAATACTCTCATGTGGACATTCAGGGCTGCCGCTTCATCGAAAACGGACACCATCAGCAGGGCTGCTGGGGAACCATCGCGGTGACCAACGGAAGTTGCGGCCGAATTGGAGGATCCTACTTCGAAGGGAATCGGACGATCAAGGGAGGCGGCATCGCGGTCCACGACGCCTACAGGCTGCTCATCGAGGATTGCATTTTCTACGACAACTACGGCTGGGCCGGAGGACACGCAGTCAGCCTTAACAAGTGCCGGGGAGTATTCTCGGGCTGCACATTCGTCGCCAATGACGGATACATCGGTAGCACCGTCAATCTGGAACTGGGGAGCTACGAGGTCGAAAGCTGCAGCTTCGTCGGCAACATCGCCTCGGGCGGCGGAAATCTGGGCCTCGCCGAGGACGCCTACGTATCGATCGACAAGTGCCTGATCGCGGAATCGATCCAGGGTCAGGCCGTGTACCAGGACTGGCTCGACGATCCGCCTCAGATCACATGTTCGAACTTCTTCGGCAATCCGGCCGGCGACTGGACCTCGGTCATATGGGAACTCCTCGGCGTGGACGGCAACATCAGCGAGGATCCCCTCTTCTGCACGTCCCTCGATTACCGATCCTTCCTGCAACCGGAATCACCCTGCCTGCCCGATAACAACGACTGCGGTCTCATGGGCGCATGGGGGGCCTGCGGTTCCCTGACCCGGGATGGCTTTCGCGCCTGCGCCAGTCCCAATCCCTTCAATCCGAACACCCGCATCGAGTTCACCCTGGAGCAATCCTCGCATGCACTCGTGGAGTTGTTCGACATTTCCGGACGCCGGATCGCGGTCTTGATGGATGAACGAGTCGCCCCGGGAAGGCAGGTGCTCGAATGGACCGGCGCCGACCAGCTCGGAGGCCCACAGAGCAGCGGCGTCTACTTCTGCCGCATCCAGGCCGGCGAGGCCGAAGAAATACTCAAGCTCATTCTGCTCAAGTAGGGAACTACCCCCGAGTGGAATCGCGGCTACGCCCTCCCTGCCTGGGGAGGGCGTTTGTTCTCAGTTCCCAGTTCTCAGTTCTCAGTTCCCTCTTGAGCAACCATCCCATCCCGATTAACTTGACCTGGCGATCCTGTTTCCGCGAAAGGAGCCTCCATGCTTCCCGGTCAGTTCCCCAGCAACCTCGTCTTCGCCCTCGTGCTAGCCGGCACGCTGGTCTATTTCGTCCTGGTGGTTCGACGGCTCGTACGCATCCTCCAGATCGGCAAGGGCGCGGAGGAGCAGAATCGATTCACCGACTGGGGACCGCGCATCGGCGGCATCTTCAAGTTCTTCTTCGGACAGGGACGGGTGGTCGCCGAGCGTGACGGCATCGGCCACTTCTTCATTTTCTGGGGTTTCATCATCCTGAGCCTGGGCACGCTGGAAACCTTCATCCGAGGCTTCGCCCCCCACTTCACTTACGCGCAGATCTTCGGCATGAACGGCTACGCCGCCTTCGGCGCGCTGCTCGACCTCTTCGGTCTGGCCGTCGTGCTCGCAATCTTCGTGAGCTACTACCGGCGGCTGGTGATCAAGCCCAAGCGCCTGGAAACCGACGACGAGCACGCGCCCAAGGAGGCGCTATTCATCCTCACGCTCATCCTCGGCCTCGTGGTCTTCATGTGGTTGGCCCGCGGCGCCGAGGCGAACCTGGCCGGCGACGTGGAGAGCGTGAAGTGGTCGCCCATCTCGAAGTTCTTCCAGAGCTTCTCCGGCGGCGGAGAGGTGCATGTGCTCATCTACTGGTGGGCGCACACCCTGGCCATTCTCTTCTTCATGGCCTTCATCCCCATGAGCAAGCATCTGCACATTCTCATGGCGGGACCGAACATCCTCTTCCGGCGCTTCGGACCGAGGGCAGTGCTGAGCAGGATCGACTTCGCCGACGAGACGGCCACCAAGTTCGGCAAGGACGAGCTATCCGACTTCAGCTGGAAGCAGATCCTCGACCACTACGCCTGCACCGAGTGCGGGCGCTGCCAGGCCCACTGCCCGGCCTACACCACCGACAAGCCGCTGACTCCCTACGGGCTCATTCATCACGCGAAAGCCCACGCCATCGCCAAGGGCTCGGCCATGCTGGCCGCGGAAAGCGGCGAACTGGGCGAGGATGCACCCGAGGAGGCAGGGCGCGCCCTCATCGGTGACGTCATCGGCACCGACGCCCTCTGGTCCTGCACCACCTGCGGGGCCTGCGAACAGGCCTGCCCCGTCTTCATCGAGCACATCGAGAAGATCGTGGACCTGCGTCGCAGCCTGGTGATGATGCAGTCCAGTTTCCCCACCGAGGCACAGGTGAGCCTGCGGAATCTCGAGACCAATCACAATCCCTGGCAGATCCCCTACACGGACCGCGCGAAGTGGGCCGAGGGACTCGAGATTCCCACCCTCGCCGAGAAACCCGACGCCGAACTGCTCTTCTGGGTGGGATGCCTGGGCAGCTTCGACGAGCGCAGCCAGAAGATCACCAAGGCCTTCGCCAGCCTCATGAAGAAGGCCGGCGTGGACTTCGCCATCCTCGGGCAGGAAGAGAAGTGCTGCGGCGATCCGGCACGGCGTATCGGCAACGAGTATCTGGGCGCCATGCAGGTAGAGGCCAACGTGGCCGTCATGAACGGCTACAATGTGAAGAAGATCGTCACGGCCTGCCCCCACTGCTTCAACAGCATCGCCCACGAGTATCCGGGATTCGGCGGCGACTACGAAGTCGTGCATCACGCCGATTTCTTGAACGAGTTGCTCGCTGCTGGCAAGCTCAAGCCGAGCGGCGAGGGCCCCGGTCAGGTCACCTTCCACGACTCCTGCTACCTCGGCCGCCACAACGACATCTACGACACCCCACGCCAGACCCTCGAGGCCGTTCCCGGCGTGGACCTTGTCGAGATGCCCCGCAGCCGCGAGAACGGATTCTGCTGCGGCGCCGGCGGCGGACGCATGTGGATGGAAGAAACCCTGGGCAGCCGCATCAACATCAATCGAGCGGAAGAGGCCGTGGAGACGGGAGCGAAGACCGTGGCCGTGGCCTGTCCCTTCTGCGTGACCATGATGAGCGACGGCTTCAAGGACATCGACCGCGAGGACATGAAGGCCCTCGACATCGCCGAGATCCTCGACGCCAGCTGCTAACAAGCTCCAAAGAAGAAGGCCGGCCCCTCGGGGCCGGCCTTTCTATTATATTCGATGGCGGTCCTCGGTCAGGTCGAGATCCATTTGACGTCGGGGCGATCCCAGTTCGAGGTCCAGGTAGAATTCCGCCCGATCGATGAGCTCGGCCAGAAGCACGGCGGGGAGAATCATTAAAAGCAGCGAACCGCCCATCCCCGTGAAGGCCAGGATGGGAATCAGGAAACCGAAGAAGACCCGCGTCAGAGAAGATGCGGGACGCAATGGGCGACCTTCGCCAAGCTTGCGAACTTTCCGAATCAGGTAGAGCAACATCTTCACCAAGAGGACGCTGCCGACCAGGCCGCGGCTCCCCGACAGCAAACCGGCGTAGAGGAAGCCGGAGAGCAAGACCGAAGCGCTGTGCACCTGCGGCCCTCGCCCCGCGTCGATGGCCCGGTAGAGAAGATCCATGGAGAGCAGGGACATCGCCCCGAGGAGAATCAGGGGAATCATCCATGGCTCGGGAAGGTCGAGGGCCAGAAACAGGAAGGACGCGCCCACGAAGGCCGGCCAGAGAATGATCTCCCGGCTGAGCCAAGAAGTCCGCCAGCCGAGCATGGCACGCCATGCACGACCCTTCTGACCCAGATGCATGGCAGCGAGCAGCATGAGCAGCACCCCGGCACCCGCGAAGAGAAATGGATTGGGTTTCTCGCCGATGTGGGGCGCGATCAGCAGGCTGCCGGCCAGGACGGGCGCAAGCCAGGTGAAGAGGAGCAGGCTCCACTCCTTCCGCAGGCCGATCCCCCGGGGCTCGGCCGCTCCGGGCAGCCCCATGGCATCGATGAATGCCTGGGCCTGGGGATCGGGTTGCATGTCGGGCCGCTCGCGTCCCTCGGCCAAAGCGGTGAACTCGATGGCCGGCCCCAGACCGGCCTCCGAGAATCCGGGGATGCCCTGATCCCGTGATCCCCGCTCTGTCTCTCCGAGGTCCAGGGCTCCCGTGGGGCACCATGCGATGCAGGCGGGCTCCCTCCCCTCGCTCAATCTCGGCGAGCAGAAGGTGCATTTCTCCATGACACCGGCGTCCTCATCGTAGCTGGGTGCATCGTAGGGGCAGACCCAGGCGCAGTAGCCGCAGCCGATGCACTTGTGGAGGTCGATGAGGACAGCGCCAGTGGAGCCGTCCCGGTAATAGGCCAGAGCCGGACAGGCCTGCATGCAGACCGCCGTCTCGCAGTGATTGCAGGCCAGGGACAGATGAAAGGCGGGCGCATCCGGCCGGCCCGAGGAATTGCCGTCCACCACCTGCCGCCAGCTGCGGTCGTAGGGCAACTGGTTCTCGATGATGCAGGCCACCTGGCATGCAGCGCAGCCCGTGCAGCGGTTCAGGTCGAAGCGGAATGCCGGACGACTCATGGGAGCGGCTCCACTTCGACGAAGTTGTCGTGGAAGGCCGCCCCATGCCCCATGTCGGTCTCGCGGCCCGCGGAACTGTCGTTGACGGTTCCGGCATCGCGCCACCAGCCATTAGGCGCGGAAACGCATCCCCGACGAATGCCGAAGCTCAGGCGTGCCGCCGCCTCGAAGGTCCCCCGATCGTTGAAGACGCGAAGTCGCTCCCCCGACACGATCCCCCGCTGCTCCGCGTCCACGGGATGCATGGTGAGGAGCAGTTCAGGCTCGAGAGCCTTCAGCAGCTTCAAATCGCCGAACTGGGAGTGGATGCGATTCTTCGTGTTGGGCGTGAGTAATTGAAGCGGATACTTCGCCCGATCCACCGATTCCGAGGCCTCGCTGAAATCGGGGAGTTCGTTCAGCCCCCATCTCTCGGACGCTTCCCTCGAAACGAGTTCGATCCTGCCGCTCGGCGTGGCGAATCGAAGGTCCTCGAAGGCGATGTCCTGATGGCCCGGCGGCAATTGCGGCCCCTCGCGAAGCCGCGCCAGACTCAGGCCGTGAGGTGAAAGCCGCGATTCGAGGTAGGACTCGATCTCGGCCTCGGCGGGAATCGATCCTTGCAGGTCGATGTCGAGAAGGTCCGCGAGCCCGCGATAAATCTCGGTTTCCGGCCTCACTTCGCCGGGAGGTTCCATCACCTTGGGTTTGAGCTGAAGGAAGGGATGCCAGTAGGCGGTGATCACGTCGGTCTGCTCGAGGAATGTCTTGGCCGGCAGCACGATATCGGCGGCTCGCGCCGTGTCGGTGAGGAACTGCTCCACCACCACGACGAAGTCGAGCGCTTCGAAGGCGCGGGCCACGGTTCCGCTCTCAGGGTTCTGATTCAATGGGTTGCCCCGCTCCACCCAGGCCGCCCTCAGGGGCGGATCGCTCTGGGCGAGCATGTCAGGACCCAGTCGGGCAGTGGATATGGACCCACGCACCGGACCGCCGGAATCTTCGGGCGGAAAAGAGGCCACGGGATCCTTCTCGCCGAAGATGTGGCTCTGCAGATTGGCGTAGACCCATCCCGCACCGGGCTTGCCGATGTTGCCGGTAATGGCGAGCAGGGACAGCAGCGCGCGCATGGTCTGTCCGCTGTTGGTGTATCGCTGCATGCCGAAGCCCGCGACGATGCTCGCGGGACGAACGGCGGCGAAAAGCTCGGCGAGCCGCTCGATCTCCCCCGCGGAAACGCCGCAGATCTGGGCCGCCCGGTCGGGGCGGAAGGAATCAACGTGTTGCGCAAACCGGTCGAAGCCGAGCACATGATCGGCCACGAAAGACTGTTCGACACCCTCTTTCTCAATGATCAAGTTCGCCACGGCTAGAGCCAGGGCAGCGTCGGTTCCGGGGCGAGGCTGGATGAGCATGCCCGCCCGCTCCGCCGACTCGGTGCGCCGCGGATCCACGACGACCAGCTGGGCGCCCGCCGAAAGCGCCTTCTCGACGAAGGGCATCTGATGGACATTGGTCTCGGCGGGATTCTTTCCCCAGAGCACGATGAGTCGCGCGTTTTCCAGATCCCAGGGAACGTTGTGCTTGTTCTCGCCGAGGGTGAGGCGCGTGGCCTCCAGACCGCTGGGCCAGCAGAGGTCTCCGTAGGTAGTCGTGCAGCCGCCGAAGCGACGCCAGAACTCCATGCCCGCCCCGTTCAGCATCCCCTTGGTACCGCTGGCCGCGTAGTAGAGGAGTGACTTGGGGCCATGATCGGCACGGAGGCGCTTCAGTTTCTCGCTGATGGTTCCCAGCGCTTCCTCCCAGCTGATTCGTTCGAATCCGCCCGGAGTCCTTCGGAGTGGATGGAGAATGCGATCGGGAGAGTGAACCCGTTCGACGTAGCTGAGGCCTTTGAGACAGGCCCCTTCGGGCGTGGCGCGATTGCCTTCGAAGGGTTCGACCCGGCGGAGACGCCCGTCCTCGAGCTCCACGCGAAGCGTGCAGGTGCTGTAGCAGTTTCTCGGACAGGCGGTGAGGTAGCTGGGCAAGGGTGACCTCCACGATCTGTATAGTCGCTCGGGTCGGCCTCATTCAATGGAAAAGCCCGACCCCGGGCTTCGCTGTTGAACCGGGGCCGGGCAGGGGCAGCACGAGGGGCGCTGCGATTTCCCCTCGCTTACGGAACTGGGCTACTCGGGTTTCCCCGAGCCGGCGATTCGGTGGTGCCCATGGCCACGGCCATGCCCGTGGCCCTGATGTCCCTTGCAGGGATCGGCCTTCCTGGTCCCACCACTCAGGAAATCCTGGACGGCCGCCGAGACGGTTTCGGCCTCGGTGAGTCGGGCCTCGATGCCGAGTTCCTCGAAGAGCTCGCAGGCGCGACGTCCGATGCCGCGAACCAGGACACCCTGGACTCCCTGCTCGGCGATGAAGCGCGGCGCACGTCCGTGGGGATGGTTCACGGCCAGGGGATTCTCGATCACCCGATGCCCCTTGACCCCTCCCTCCTCGATATCAACAAGCGTGAAAGTCCTGCAACGTCCGAAATGATCACTCAGGCGTCCTTCCAGGCCGCCCTCGCCCTCGCAGGGCAGGGCGAAGGTGCGGATCTTCGATTCCACTTTCCGGTCCTTCCTGTTCCATATGATGAGATTCTCGCTGTCGCAGGAGCCTTCGTTCCTGCCGGTCCTGGCCCCCTTGCCATGGGGACCGCTTCGGTCTCGTCCAGGCATCTAGGCCTCCTTTCGATGTTTTCCTCCGCAGCGGCAGCCTCGGCCGCGGCGCTGCCCCTGCCCGTGGACCGGGCATGGCCATCGCTTGCGGCGGCTGCGGCGCACGTCTCCGCCCTCGACCACGAGCATCCGCTCCTCCACGAGGGCCAGGGCCACCGCGCGGCGCGCCTTTTCCAGAACGCGGGACAAGGTGGCCCGCGATACGCCCATGCGCTCGGCAGCGGCCTCCTGATAAAGGCCTTCGAGGTCCACCAGGCGCAGGGCCTCGAGTCCGTCCAGGGACAGTTCCACACGCTCGGCCTGGCTCGCCGGCAAGCCGCGGGGCTTGAAGACGCGCTCGGAGAGGTCGGCGGGAATGGTCTTTTCGACGGGGGGACGGGGCATGGCTCCTCACTTTCGATTATGAACATATGTTCTTTACTATCGAAAGTCAAGGCCCGCGACTGCGGGCCGTAGCGCTTCCCGGGAAGGCGTTCAGCAGATGGACGACCCGCCCGCGAGAGATCAGGGCTAAGTGATCCGGATTCCCTCGTGGGCGAGCTCCAAGGTTTCGATGACGATCTCCCCCGCCGATGCCTTCAAATCGGCACCCTCGATCTTCACCGGGAAGGCGTTAGCGAGCTCCCAGGTCATGGCGGGTTTGGAGTCCTCGTCCAGAAGCTGGATGATCATGGCGTGACGCTTGATCACATTGCTTCGGATCTCGTTGATCCAATCTCTGAGCGGTCCGGCCTCACCGATTCCGCGCTTCAGGGTGACGTTCGAGAGTATCTGCAATCCAGGCATCTTGATCGCGGAAAACTGGGTATCACCCCCTTTTCGATACTCGATCACGTCGAAATCGGTGGCGAGGCCCGTCACCTCGCTGAACCTAAGTGCATAGGCTTCCCACTTGAGCAGGAAGTGGTACTTCGGCAATGGCATGGGATCCATGGAAGCCCCCTAGTTCTCCTGCATCTTGTGGGCGAACTTCAGAATGATGAACTCGGCGGGCTTCACCGGTGCGACGCCCACTTCGATGTTCAGTCGACCGTCCAGGATGTCAGTTTCCGTCATGGTCTGCCCCAGGCCGACATGGACGAAGAAGGAATGCTCCGGCTTGCTGCCCGCAAGAGCCCCCTCGCGCCATTTCCTGATGAGGAAGTTCTCGATCATGGCCTTCACCTTGACCCAGAGGTTCGCATCGTTGGGTTCGAAGACCGCCCACTGGGTCGACTTTTTCAGGGATTCCTCGAGCATGATGAAGAAGCGGCGAACCGAGACGTAGCGCCAGTCGTTGTCGTTACCGGCCAGGGTTCTCGCTCCCCAGATCAGGCAGCCCTTGCCGATAAAAGGTCGAATGGCATTGATGGACTTCCCGGCCACGGTGTCCACGTTCAGATCTTCCTGATCGGAGTTCACGATGTGGCAGGCAACTCCGGTGATGCCTCCAATGGCCACATTCGCCGGAGCCTTCCAGACGCCCTGCGTGGCATCCGTCATGGCATACACGCCCGCCACCGCTCCGCTCGGAGGAACGGCAGATGGAAGCCTTTCGATTTCCCCGAGCAAAGTGCCGTAGCGGGGCGACAGGGTCCTCAGTGCCGTTTCGAGCTTGTTCTCCTCAGGCGTGGATGGTCCCTCCGGGGTTATGTCGACGAGGCGATCGAGTTCTCGAGCGAGTTCGAGGAGCTTCTCGCGATCCTCGACCAGATCGGCGATGGACAGCCTCTCGCCATTCCGCCGCACTTTCCCCTTCAGATCGCGGAATCCTAGGGATCGTTCGGATGGGAACTCGAGGTGCGGTAGATAGGCGGCACCATACTTCAGATTCTCGATCCCGATCTCGGACCGGAACTCAGAGATCTTGGGACTCGGCATCTGTCGAATGTCAGGGAGGTCGAGAATCGCAAAGCGGTCCTGGAGCTTCTCGCACTGCTTCAGGGCGAGTTTCTGCACCGAGTAGAGATCCATGCCCAGGAGCACAGCGTCGGGGAAGAGAAGCAGGGTGACACGGCCCTCCCGCGCAATGCGATCGAGGCCGCGCTCGAAATGCTTCAGCCCGGGGCGATCCGGGTAGGTCCCCACCGGAACCACGTAGCACTCTCCGCCTCCATTCTCGTAGAAGAGACGGATGCTGTCGTGAAGATGGGATCGCAGGCGAGTATCCGCCGACGCGAACGCACAATGCCGATCTACACGCACTTCGTCGATGCTGAGCGGTGCCTTCCCGCCGAACTTGTCTACGAACTCCAAGATGCTTCGAATCGGAACGGGTTCGAAAAGATTATCGGCCTTCTCCACATATCCAAGGAATGCGGGGATCGCCGTTTCCACCTCGGCCACCTGGGGCGCTCGGATCGAGACCTCTTCCACGTATACACCCGGCGTCTTCAGGCGACGTGACCTTGCTGTTCTCTTTATTGGAGTCATCCTCGATCAGGCCTCCTGAATCCGAAGTCGGTAGTCAAGTCGTGGAGCAAGGGTCGGGTATTGCACGCATGAGTGCTTGCCTTCCTCGTAGGATGGGATCAGCTGGTCAATCTGTACCTTGAGACCTTCGGAAGTCTCTTGCGCATCGATTTCGATAGCGACGTTCCGATGGAAGAAATCGAAAACCGCATACATCAGATCGAGGGCCGTGCCGTATGATTCACCGTGAAAACTGAAAGCCACTTTCACTTCCAGACTCAAGGAAGCAGGTGAAACCCTCGAATTCTTCGAATGCGGATCCGGTTCAATGCTCAGAAATGTCACATCAACGCAATCAGTGGATCGCATGGTATCGTCATTCTGCGGCGATGCGAATCCCACAATGTTCGGTGGCAGTCCCAACTCGGACTGAATGTGTTCGTTGAGTCGGGAAGCGAGAATATCGAGAACCCGAGCTATCATGATACCTATCCTCCTAGTGATTGCTGATTGTGACTCAAGTCACTTCGACCTTCGAGAGTTTCCTCCAAGAAAATGGGCACCGTCTCCAGACGGTGCCCATTCAGCAGATAAATCGATCCGCTTTGCCGGTCTCGCTACAGATCCACGAGCCAGAAATCCCGGGGATAGAGCCGATGCACGGTCTGCGGCTCCTCCACCGAGGCGATGTAGGCTTCCAGCGATTCGAACTGGGGTTCCGGTCCGATAAGGAAGAACACACCGTCACTGCTTTCGGCCAGCGGCGCTCCGTAGCCGATGAGCACACTGCCATAGACCTCGCCCAGACGGGACTGCATGTCGGGCAGTAATTCACCCCAACCGCGAAGATCCATGACCTGTCCTCGGAAATCCCGAACGCGATCGGGACCGAAACCGTCGGTGATATCGGCGGCCATGGCCTGACCACGCGACTCGTAACCGGAGGCCGCGCGGGAACGCCCGAACATGCCGGCGATGGAATATTCCTCGAAGCTGGGATCCAGTTCCGTTTCCTCCAGCACCCCCACCACGAAGCGCATGGTCTCGGCAACGTCCGGGCAGCGCTCGGCATAGTAGCTGGACATGCCCGTGTTCTCGCGATAGCCGAATCCATTGCTGTAGGCCAGGCCTGCGGCCCAGGTGCGCATGAAGAAGCCGTGCCCGCCGCCTCCGCCGAAGAGGCGGCCGGTGAGCGCGTTGAGGGCCGACTCGCGGTCTGCCTGCCAGGCGTCGGCCATTCGGGCCGAGAATAGCAGGGTGCCGTTGCGGGTGTTCTCGTTGACGAGCCCCGCGTAGATCGGCTTTTCATCCACGCCGCTGCGCTGGCGATAGCGATCCAGCACGTAATTGCGGCGGGCGTGGCTCTGTGCGGCCGGTTCACCCTTGCCGGAGATGTCTTCCAGGAAGGCTTCGATGACACCGAGCTTGTCGCCGCGCTCCCGCGAATTGGAGACCAGGGACAGTCGCGCGTTCTCCGCCCGGGCGAGAAGATCGAGCAAGGCACGCAGCTCCTCGAAGGCCAGGGCCGGCGGCGTGGCCAGTTCGCGACTCAAGGTGGCGCAGAGCTGCACCCAGTCATCGGAGAGCGATGCATCGGGAAGGGCCGTAAGGCTGGCCCGCAGGGAGGAGGCGATGTCGGCGCGAATGCCGTCCTCGGGCGCTTCGTCGAGCATGGCAATGATTTCATCGCGGGAACGGTCCCGTCCCCGGCGCTCGAGCTCGTCGAAGTAGCGTTCGCCCTCATCGCTCGGCTCGGTGAATCGCCACTTCAGGCGCAAGAGCTGATGGGTCTGGGTGAGGAAGGACCCCGCGCTGAGGTAGAGGGGATCGTCCTGATAGCGATAGGCAGCGGCCGGATCGCTCACCCAGGATTCCTCGCTGCCCTGCATGCGCGTGCGCATTCGATGCAGACGCTGGTCGAGCAGGTCCCCGATGCGCGCGAGGTTGTCCGAATCCAGAAGCGGAGAGGCGAGGGAGGCGCGCATCCAATCGAAACCGCGGTCGATCTCGTCGGGCTTGCTGGCTCCGAAACTGAGCATCAGCTCGATCCGGCCGGTTTCGGGATTGGTGTTCAGGTTGGCGTAGTAGGACAGCAGCTCCGCGCGCAGGCGCTTCTCCATGTCGTCGTACTCGATGCGCTCCCCGTCCAGCTCCACCCCCACACCCCGCATGAGGTGCGGAAGCAGGGGCACGTAGACGAGCTTGTCCGTGGGCACGGCCTCGAGACCGAAACTGATCTGCAGGGTGGCCGTGCTCATATTGTCGAAGGTGGCGGCCACCATCTCTGCGCCTCCCGGCAGAGTCACGACCTCGTACTGAAGCTGCTCGTCCAGTTCCATGGGAGGATCATCCATGAAGCCGGGCAGGGTCTCCTCGGCGGCGATGGATTCGAGTTCGGCCGTGTCCTCGTCGAAGTCTTCCCGGAACCTGGCCAGGGCCTTCTGGGCCTCATTCTCATCGTAGCGCTCCATCAGGTCGTCCACCGCGGCTGCCAGGCGCAGCTCCTTGGCGGCGCGCGCCGCTTCGATCATGCCGGGATCGGGATGCACCGCCATCACGTAGGGTGTCGCGTCGAGCAGACCCCAGTGATCCAGCAACTCTCGCCAGAAGTTCTCCCCGCCGGTCAGCAGTTCCTCGGCGCGGCTGAAGTGCGAGTCCATCACCAGCGACTTGCGAAAGCCCTCGTCCAGTTCGAGGAAGGCCATGATGTCCTGCCAGCGACCGGCCATGCCGCTCATGCGGAAGCCGAACTGGGGCGGCGAGTTCAGGGCCCGTTCAAGATACTTGCGGGTCTGTACGAGATTGCTGGTCACGCGATCGTTGAAATCGACGAGATCCTCGGAGCCGGGCTCCAGCTCGTAGAGTCGATGCAGCTCTTCCACGATGAGTCCCCGCGCACGCCTGAGGCTGCGGCCCTCGATGTTTCGATTGTCCAGGCCGTCCAAGCCGAAGAAGACGGGCGAACCGGGCTCGTCGGGAACGTAGCTCCACACGGCGCTGGCTCCCAGGTCCACGCGCCGCGTCTCGGAGTTGATGAAGAGGTCGTAGAGTTCGGTACCGGGGCCGCCCGCGAATCCATCGAGGAAGGTCTCGAGCATGAAGCGGTCGAAATTCGCAAGGGGCTCGCGCGGAGGCCAGACCACCAGAACCTCGCCGGGATCCTGGGGGTTGTCGCTGGCGTAGGTGTCGATGCGTACGGCCCCTTCGGGATCGGCGTCGGTCACCGGCGGAAGGCCCAGCGAGTTCATGCCGACGAACTCGCTATGGAGCTCTCCCGGCTGCACGCGATCGAGGATGCCTTCGAACTCCTCGAGCAGATCCTCCATCTCGAAGCTCTCGGGCACCGACACGATGATGCCCATGTTCGGAAGCCGGTAGGTATCCGCCACGAACTCGCGCATGTGCTCGGGTGTCATGCTGCGCATGGAGTCGGGATGTCCGCCCGAGCTGTTGGCCAGGGGATGATCCTTGCCGTAGAGCATGTCGCCCACCGCGCCCCAGAGCGGATAGCCCGGCCCCTCGAAGCTGCTCACCATCTCGGTGTAGACCGAGCCCTTCTCTTCGAGTGAGAGCTCGCCTTCGGCATTCTCCACCACGCTAAGGTGACGGACCTCGCGTCGGATCTCCTCGTCGGTGAAGTCGGGATTCACCAGCGCGTTCAATCGCGCCTCGAAGGTCGTGTAGAAGTTCTCTTCGCTGCCCAGGGTGTTGAAGTGATAGACGGTGTTGGTCTGCGCGGTCCAGGCGCTGGCGTTGCCGAGTGTCATCTCTTCCAGCGCGGCCACATAGCGACCCTGGCGTCCCTTGCCCAGAAGCAGGTGTTCGCAGGCGTGGGGCTCGCCGCGATCGGAGTCCGGCGGACTCTTCACCCAGATGAATCCCTGGGGCACCGACTGGATGCGCAGGAGGTCCACGATGAAGCCCTTCTCCTCGGAGATCAGTCGCGCCCCCATGGCGCGGTCGGCTCCGTCCACGTAGAGATTCTCAACGGCGAATCCGTGGATGACTTCACCATGCTTCAGGCTCTCCAGGTCGCTGCCGCCATCGGACGTGAACTTGAACACGAACATGAAGAGGGCGAAGACGAGCAGAACGGCGATCACGGGGATCAGGGGCTTCTTCATCATTCCTCCAGTTGTTCCAGACGGCCGGTGAGGTGCTCACGGAGCGACCGTCCGGCGACGTCCAGAAGCGCGGCAATGTGGGAATCGCTGAGCGAGTAATATACGCGAGTTCCCTCCTTACGTCGAAGGAGGACGCCGGATTCGGCGAGTATCGCAAGTTGGCGGGAAATGTGCGGTTGTCGCAGGCCGGAGGCGGCGGTGACTTCCTGGACGGACTTCTCCCCCTCCGCCAGGATCTCTAGAATCCTCAGGCGGACCGGTTCGGCGAGCAGCTTGAATCGCTGCGCCAGGGCCTGAAGTGCGGCGTCGGACCGCGGCAGTTTGGACATCTTTGGCAGGTGGGGAGGAGCAAGGCTCCTCCCCGATCTCTCACCTTCTCCTGCGGTATCGACCCCGGTGTGGTAGGGTCGAGGATGCTAGAATATTCCTTTACAACAATATTGTCAAGAAGGAATATTAAGAAAAGCACGGACCCCGCGATTGCGCTTTCGGACCCGCACTGCTAGTTTGGCCGCGCCCCGGACCCCAGACCCCGACTGGTGCTGATCTCCATGTCTTTTCAGCAGCTACAAAGCCGATCACGCATATGGATCGTCGACTCCCTGCGCGAGTTCCGATCCCGCGAGCACCTGTATCTCCTGGTGCTGGCCGTGCTCATCGGCGTACTCGGCGGACTGGGCAACCTCTTCTTCCAGTTCATCATCGACCTGATCCGAAAGCTGGCCTGGGGCGGCCCCGACGCCTTCGTGCACCGCTTCAGCGAGGCCCCCATCTGGCTCAAGCTCGGCGTGCCCACCCTCGGCGGACTCGTAGGCGGACTGGTCATCTACTTCGTCGCCCCCGAGGCCAAGGGACACGGCGTACCCGAGGTGATGAAGGCGACCGCCCTCAATGACGGCGTGATCCCCAAGCGCACGGTGGTCGGCAAGACCCTCGCCAGCGCCCTCACCCTGGCCACCGGCGGCAGCGTGGGGCGAGAAGGTCCCATCGTTCAGATCGGTGCGGCCATGGGTTCGGCCATCGGGCAATGGTTGAAGCTGAACTCCATGCGCATGAAGACCGTCGTGGCCTGCGGCGCCACCGCGGGCATCGCTGCCACCTTCAACGCCCCCATCGCCGGCGCCTTCTTCAGCGCCGAGGTGATCCTGGGCGACTTCGGCGTGGCCTATTTCGCGCCGCTGGTGATCAGCGCGGTCATCGCCACCCTGGTGAGCCACGCCTACCACGGCAATGACCCGGCCTTCATCATTCCCGAGGGCCTCACGCTCACCGACGGTCGCGAGATCATCCTCTATGTGCTGCTCGGACTCCTGGCCGCCTTCGTGGGACAGGCCTTCATGCGCACCCTGCACAAGGCCGAGGATCTCGCCGAATCGGTGAAGGCCTGGCCGCCGCTGAAGACCGCGGCGGGCGGGCTCCTGATCGGCATCGTGGGCCTCTGGGCGCCGCGCAGCCTCGGCAACGGCTACGAGGCCATCGAGGCAGCCATGAAGGGCGAGGTGATCTTCGGCGCGCTGGCCGTGCTGCTCATCGTGAAGATCGTGGCCACGAGCATCACCCTGGGCAGCGGCAATTCCGGCGGTATCTTCGCGCCGAGCCTCTTCATGGGCGTTATGTTCGGCGGCCTGCTCGGACGCTTCTTCAACATCTGGTTCCCCGACTGGACGGCCGGCTCCGGCGCCTACGCCCTGGTGGGCATGGGCGCGGTGGTGGCGGCGGTGATCCACGCGCCCATTACGGCCATCATCATGATCTTCGAGATGACGCGGGACTACGGGATCATCCTGCCGCTCATGATCAGCGTGGTCATCGCCACGCTCACGAGCCAGAAGCTCGAACGGCATTCCATCTACACCTTCAAGCTGGCGCGGCAGGGCATCGACCTGCTGAAGGGGAAGGATCACAACGTGCTGCGCAGGATGCGCGTGCGCGAGGTCTTCCGCGATCACGTGGAGGAGATTCCCCAGGATCTGCCCCTGGCCAAGGTGCTTCCCCGTCTGGCCGAGGCGAGTCATCACGAAGCTTTCGTGGTGAACGAGCAGGAGCACATCACGGGCATCCTGACCCTCGACGAGGTGAAGCGCGTATTGCCGCAGCTCGAAGCGCTGGGCCAGGTGTTGATTGCCCTCGACGTGGCGGTGACCGACTTCCCCACCGTGACCCTGGACGACGACCTCGACTTCGCCATGCGTCAGTTCGGCAAGAGCAATATCGAGGAGATGCCCGTGGTGGACGCGGAGGATCCGACGCGGCCTCTCGGCACCCTCATTCGCCATGACGTGATCCAGGCCTACAACCGCGCGATGCTAACGGAAGACCTCGCGGGCGGCGTTTCCAGCCGCGTGCAGAGTTCGGTGAAGAGCCACGTGAGCGAAACCCTGGGTGGCTTCGTGCTCAGCGAGTGCGTGGTCCCCCACGAGATGGAGGGAAAGACCCTGCGCGAGCTGGACTTCCGCAGCCGCTTCCACACGCAGGTCGTGCTGGTGTGCACCTCACCTGAGGGCGGTGAGGCCTGCTACGAGTTGCCCGAGCGCGAGACCGTGCTGCGCGCCGGCGATCGCATCCTGCTCTTCGGTACGCCAGAGAACGTGGCGAAGGTCAAGAACCTCTGATCAGTACAATGTCTTCAAGGTACCCCATGTCTCTACCGAGCTCACCGGCTGCCCGTCGCAGTCGGCGTCCTCCCCGAGTGCGCCGATGAGTCCGCAATCTTCCCCATTCGGGTGGTTCCCCGGCAGGCAGGGCGACCCGGTCTGCAGCCACATGCTGGATGGCGGTGTCACGCAGAACATGGGGTCGGCCGAGATGTTCGTGCCGCCGTCTTGCCCGGCGATGCAGTCCAGCCAATCGCCGCCGGCATTTCCAAAGATGTTGCAGCAGTCCAAGAGGACCGTCCGCAGATTGCTCTCGCAGGCGACCGCTCCCCCCGCGGTGCCGAAGGCGATGATGCAGTTCGTGAATCCGGGACTGCAGTTGGATTCCGCGTAGACCGCCCCCCCCTCCACCGCCGAATTCTCGAGGAAGGTGCAATGCTCGAAAGCGGGATCGGCGCTGGACTCGCAGAAGACCGCGCCTCCATAGCCGTCGTAGCCCGGCACGGCGGCGTTCCCGAGGAAACGGCTGCCGGCCACGGTGAACACGACGTTCCTGCAAAAGAGCGCGCCACCGTAGTCCGCCGTGTTCCCTTCGAAGAAGCAGTCGTTGATATCGCCTTGGGTCGCGACGGCCCGCGCCACGGCTCCGCCGCCGACACCGGCGTCATTCTCTTTGAACGTGCAGTTCGTTAGAACGCAGGTACTGCCCGTGCCGGCGTTGACGCCACCCCCGTTGTAGATCGCCGTGTTCGTTTCGAAGAGGCAATCCATGAGTGTAAGTTCCGTGGTCTGCACATGGACGGCGCCCCCGTTGCGACCGCTGTTCCCCTCGAATTCGCAGCCCGAGATCAGGACCGAGCTGTTGTTTTCGATGTAGAGCGCGCCACCTTCGCAACAGATGGCCTGGTTGCCCTCGAAACGGCAACCAGTGATCGCAGGCGAGGAACCCAACTGGATGGCTATGGCGCCCCCGTTATCGGCGGCGTTCCCCTGGAATCGGCAGTTGGCGATGGTCGGTGAGGCGACCCAGCAGCGCATTCCGCCGCCGTTGGTTCCGGACCCGCCGGTCACTGTGAGATCGCGCAATTCCGCGGAACCGTCGACGCCCTCGGCGAAGAAGACCGTTTGGGCGTCTTCGCCGTCGACGATCACGTCGGTGTAGTTGCCCGTCGCACCACGGATGATGACGCCCATCTTCAGCGAGAGGCCACCCTCCGGATAGGTACCCGCGGCGATGACGATCTCGTCGCCGTAGACGGCAGCCACGAGGGCTTCCGCGATGGTGGGTTGGTCGCCAGGAACCGAGATGATCTCGGCACTAACAGAATTGAGGGATAGCGCGAGCAGGCATGAGGCGAGCAGGGCGATCTTTTTCATCCTGATCCTCCGGAATGCGAGTCTTCACAACGAGGTGGATCAGACACTAGACTCAGCTTGGAATACGATCAAGCAATCATCAGTACATCGTCTTCAGACTGCTCCAAGTCGTTTCACTGCGGACGGGCTGCCCGTCGCAGTCGGCGTCCTCTCCAAGCGCGCCGATCAATCCGCAATCTTCCGCGTTGGGGTGGTTCCCCGGCAGGCAGGGTGATCCGGTCTGCAGCCACATGCTGAAGGGTGGCGTGAGGCAGAAGAGCGGATCGGCCGAGAAGTTATCCTCGCCGTACTGATCGGCGATGCAGCCGATCCAGTCGCCTCCTGTGTTGCCGAAAACGTTGCAGCAGTTCAGCATCGCGCCGACCATTTCGTCCCCGCAATAGAAGGAGCCCCCCGCCAGGCTGGAGGCGATGATGCAACCGGTGAGCATGGGATGACCCGTGTCCCAGGTGCAGAATCCACCGCCGATGACCGAAGCCGTGTTCCGGTAGAAGGTGCAGCCTATGAACTCGGGGTCGCAGTCGACGTCGATGTAGGCGCCACCTCCCGCTACCGCTGAGTTCCCGAGGAAGGTGCAGTTCACGAAGGTCGAGGACACGAAGGTTTCACAGTAGAAACCTCCGCCATCCCCCCAGGTGCCGGGAACGGCGTTGTTCGATGTGAACTCGCAGCCGCTCACGGAGGGCGAGGCCAGGAAGCAGTAGAGCCCACCCCCGTAGTCCGCGGTGTTGTCGTAGAAACGGCAGTCCGTGATCAAGCCGCTCACGCACAGGCTCCAGATCACTCCACCGCCGCCTTTGCCGGCCTCGTTTCCGTTGAACTCGCAATCGGTCACCGTGCCGTTGCTGTCGTTCCAGATCGAGATCGCACCCCCATGATCATCGGCCACGTTGTTGTCAAAGGTGCAGCCTGTGATCGTGACGCTGCAGTTGTTCGTGCTCAAGGCTCCGCCATCGCTGGACGAGTAGTTGGATTCGAAAACGCAATCCGTGAACACGGGTTGCGCTCCGTCGATGCAGAGTACGGCACCCCCATCGAACCAACTCTCATTGCTGTCGAACAGCAGTCGGTAATCTCGGGGAAGGAGGAATAGTAGACTGCCATGGCTCCACCCCAACCGGCATCGTTGTCGATGAAGACACAGTCCCTGATCGTGGGAGAGGCATCCGAGATGTGGATGCCAGCCCCGTCGGCCGCGTAGCCTCCCGAGATGGTCAGGCCCTCGAGCACCGATGTATCGCCGATGTTGTCGGCGAAGAAGACTTCCGAAACCTGCTCCCCGTCGATGGTCACGCAGGATGGATCGCCCGTGCTGCTTCGGATCGTGACGCCATCCTTCATCTGCAAGGATCTCTCGTAGTAGGTGCCGCAGGCGATGACGATCTCGTCCCCAGCCTCGGCGTCGGCGAGAGCCCCGGCGATGGTATCCCAGGTGCCGGGAACGTGGATGATCTCAGCGAATGACACGGTGAAAGAAACCGTGAGCAGCAAAAGCGCGAACAAGGACCTTCTCGGCTTCATCTTCTTCCCCCTTTTCCCATCCACACACAGTCTAGCACCGACTGGGGAGATATTGCAGGGCGAGCGGCAATTTGGCGGATGAAGAGGGAGCCTGCGCGCTGATCAGCTCAGATCCGAGACGATGATCCTGAACTTCCCGGTGCGGGTGAGCATCATCTCGTCGGTGACCTCGATGCGGAAGTCCATGTCGCCCAAAGCGGTACGCAGGTCGCGGATGACGGCCTGCCTGTCCTCCTCGCTGGGCTTCCGGCGGAGCTGGACCCTCAGGATGAAGGTCTCGAGGTCGGGTTGATGGATCTGGAAGCGGCTGATCCAGTCGGCGTGATGAAGGGCCTCGAAGTGGGTGAAGAAGGCGCCGTGGATCTTCCGTCCGTCGGGAGTGCGGATGACGTCGCGCTCGCGGCCCGAAAGTTCCTGCACGCGGATCAATCCGCGACCGCACTCGCAATCTTCGCGGGTGAGGATCGCGATGTCCCCCGTGCGGAAACGCAGCAACGGCATGGCGCGGATCACGAGGTTCGTGGCGATGACCTCGCCGGGCTCGCCGTCGGGTACGCGTCGCCCTTTCACGTCGACGATCTCCACGAAACAGGTCTCCATGCCGATGTGCATGCCCTCGTGCCGCTCGCACTCGAAGCTGAAGATGCCCCCGTCGTTGCAGCCGTAGGTGTCGAAGACCTCGCAGTCGAAGGCCGCCTCGATGGCCACCCGAGCCTTGGGCGAGAGCCCCTCGCTGGTGGTGAAGACGGCCTGCATGGGAATCTTTCCCCGCGGGCTGGCCGAGATGTACTCCGAGAAGATCTCCAGGCTCGACGGATACCCGTAGACGAACTTCACCGGGCTCTTCACCAGACGCGCGGCGTAGCGCTCCATGATCTCGTCGTTCATGTGGTAGGTGGGGAAGTGAAGGCCGCTGGACAGCGCCATGTAGGCCGTCTGCTTGATGGCAGCCTTCTCGGGCACCAGGGAGCCGCCGCTGATCGATGCGTAGAGATCGCCGGGCACGTAACCCGTCTGCGCCCATCCGCGCCACATGTGCGCCCACTGCCAGCTGTGGGCCGGCCGGTCGATGTAGTAGTCCAGGGGCACGCCGGTGGAACCCGAGGTGTTCTTGTGCCGGGGCTGCCACTTCTCGAAGCTCTCCGACTTGAGCGCGTCGCCGGCCTCGCGGATCATGTCCTTGGACAGCAGGGGCAGACGGGCGAGGGTCTCGGGCGTCAGGTCTTCGGTTTCGGCGATGCCGGCCTTCGCGAAGGCCTCGCGCCAGTACGGTACCTCGGCGCGAACAAAGCGTCCGAGCATGGTCATGCGCCGGGCCTGCAGCTCCTCCAGCTTGGCGAGACTCCACCACTGGGTCTCCATGAGTTCGGGAAGCAGCTTCAGGGAGTCGGTCTTGCGGGCGAAGTCCACCAGGCGCATGGCCGGACGCTTGAAGATGCGCGGAATCTCAATGGCCACGTCGACGCACCCCCAGCATGTCCATCATCTCGCCGAAGCTGCGGTCCCAGCTCTCGCCCTTCACGCGCTCACGCCGGGCGGCGCGCTTCTCGTCGCTGTCGCTGGCCAGGGCCCGCTGGATGGCCGCAAGGAATGCGGGGCCGCCATCGGCCGTCTCCACGAAACCGTTGAACTCCTTGTCGTGCTCGGCGATGGGCACCGACACCACGGGCAGGCCTAAGGCCAGGTACTCCTTGGTCTTGATGGGACTGCAATAGCGGATCCATTCGGTGAGGCGCCAGGTCATGATGCCCGCGTCGAAGTGCTTCCCGTAGAGCGGAATCTCATCGTAGTCCTTCATGCCCAGCAGATGAACATTGGGCAGCTTCTCCACCTGGCAGTAGTCTCCCATCACGCGACCGATGAGCACGAACTGCAAACGCGGATCCTCCTTCGCGCAGTACTCGATGAGATCCAGATTGTTCGCATTGGTGAGAGAACCGAAATAGCCGATGCGCGGATGGGGAATCGCTGCCAGGTCCGCCGGCTCGGGCGCGCTTGAAGCCAGGGCTTCATCGTAGCGCGAGGAGTCCACGGCGTGAGGGAAGTACTTCACCTTGCCGTCGAACTGCGCGAGATCCTCCTGGATCTTTCGCGAGGAGCAGAGCAACAGATCGCTCTTCTCCTTGAGCAAGAGGTCGCGCGCCATCATGGAGTCGTGGGCCTTCAGGTCGCGGTAGGACTCGAACTTGTCGGTGAGGTAGTAGATGAGCCCTTCGTTGGGCAGCGCGGTGGCCACCTCGGCGAAGGAGGGCAGGCAGACCATCACCATGGGCTTCTTCAGTCCTAGGATGCGATAGGCCAGCCTCACCTGGAAGGCCAGCCAGCGCTCGTTCATGCGCTCCAGGGCCGGGTGCCCGAAGAGCGGCAGGATGATGGGCGACAGCACGTGGAAGTCGGGATGGGCCGCCTTGAGCCAGCGCGACCAGCTGCGCAGTTTCAGGCCCACGCGACGCCAGAAACCGCTCTTGCGCATGCGAGGCATGTTCATGCCGATGCTGTTCACCCAGAGCACCTCATGGCCGGCGCGATGGGCGGCCTCCATGAGTTGAACGGGACTGCCGGGGTTGCTGTACCAGTAGTCGTAACCGCCGAAGCAGACGATCTGCTCGCGATCAGCCATTGCGAAATCCGCTGCCCGGCTCGGGACAGAAGCGCTCGTAGACTTCCTCGATGTTCCAGAACTCCGCTCCCTCGAGGGTCTTCAGCCAGTCGATGGCCTGGGTGATCAGATCGAGGTGCTCGGGCTGATGATGGAAGCGATGGTGCAGGAGCAGACCGATCACCGGCGTGTGAGGCATCCACATCTCGACGCGGCGCTTGATCTCGTCGAGGGGGTGGAAGGTGCAGGTGTTGCTTCCATGGGGACCGATGTAGCGATCGATGAAGCTGATGGAAACATCCACCGAGAACATGCCCGTCTTGGGATAGAAGTCGAGGTGATGCGAAACATGCTTGCCGAGGATCTGCCCCATGCGCAGCGCGCGCCCCACCGTGTACATGGCTCGACGCGATTGGCGCGCGTTGAAATGGGCGCAGATGATGCGGAAGCCCGCCGCGTCGGCGGCGCGCATGGCGTTCTGGTTGTAGATGCCGAAGGGGAAGTTGAGGGCCGAGAGGAAATCGCCGTCGAACTTCTCGAGCAGGATGTCGCGACCCCTGACGAGGTCGTCCCGCGCGTCCTCGAAGCCGCGCTCGCCGCCGAACTCTCCCCGGTCGCGCAGCTCGTGATCGTATCCGTGCTGGGTGATCTCGATGAGCCGCGGATCCTTGGCCTTCTCCTCGCGCAGCCAGACCACGGCCTCGTCGGTGACGTTGGCCGGCTCCACGGCATGGCTGATCGGCACGCCCTGCTCGGTGCAGCGGGCGCTCACCTCGACCAGTTCCCGGTCCAGGATGTTCACATCATCGTTTCGAAAAAAGAAAATCGGCATGTCCCCATCCCGTTCGGCCAGTGCCGGCAGAGAGCTAAGTCCTTCGTTTCCCGATAGTAAGCGCGATTTCAGAAACCGGTCAAGGGCTTCCGGCGCTCAGCTCGCTGCCTTCTTGCCAGCCCGGAAACGCTATGCAACAATCGCGCCTCCTTGGGATCGGATCGGCATGGATGGAAAGGTAGGCATGACCGGCAAGAAGTCCAGTGGCAGACGTCTCATCTACGTGATCGAACGTTTCCCCGCCAACACCCTCAACTTCGTCTACAACGAGATCCGAGTGCTCGAGGAAGCCGGATTCGAAATCGAGATCTGGTCCCTTCTGCCCCACGAGTATTGCCCCGAGGAGGCGCGCCCCTACCTGGAGCGCACGCGCACCCTGCGCCCGGTGCCGGCGGGCCGTCTGATCGCCTCCACCCTTCACTACCTTTTCCGGCGACCACTCGCACTCCTCAATCTTCTGCTGCGCGTCCCCTTCGACAACGACAGCGAGAAACTGAACAAGGGCATCAAGGGGGTGGCGCACATGATCCACGGCATCGCCTTCGCCCGCGCGATCAAGGGGCGGCCGGCGCACGTCCACGCCCACTTCGCCTACAAGGCGGCCACGGCCGCCCTGGCCGCGGCGAAGCTCAACGGTCAAAGCTTCAGTTTCACCGCTCATGGCAGCGCCACCGTCCACGAGCCCAGCCGCTTCAGTCTGCGAAGCAAGGTGCGGGCGGCGGACTTCATCGTGGCGGTGTCCGACTACAACAAGAAGGTCATGATGCGGCTCTGCCCGGAGATCGACGATTCGAAGATTCTCGTGAACCGCACGGGCATCCTGCTGGACGACTTCCCCCACAAAGAACGGACGGCCCGGCGCGAGGGGCCCTTCAGGCTGCTCTGCACGGCCTCGCTCTACGCCATCAAGAACCACGAGGGATTGATCGCGGCCTGCGGCATTCTCGCCGAGCGCGGCATCGGTTTCCGCCTCGATCTCGTCGGCAAGGATCAGGACGGCCGCCACGCCCTGCTCGAAAAAATGGCCGGCGATCTCGGCATCGCCGACCGCGTGCACTTCCTGGGCCTGCTCGACCACGGCGAGATCGCGGGATTGCTCGCCGAGGCCGATCTCTTCGTGCTCACCAGTCACAGCGAGGGCATTCCCGTGGCGGTGATGGAGGCCATGGCCGGTGGTACGCCCGTGCTCGCACCCAGGGTCACCGGGCTGCCCGAGCTCGTCACCGAAAACACCAGCGGATGGCTGGTGGACAGCTCCAGTCCCGAAGCCATCGCCGATGCCATGGAGTTCGCGCTCACCCATCCGGAGGCGCGGGAAAGCGCCGCCCGTGCCGCACGCAAAGTCGTCGAAGCCGAGTACGACATGGTCGCGAACGCGCGAAAGCTGGCGGAGATCTTTGAAATCCGAATCTGACCGCACCGGGTTCAGGTTCACGTTCAAGTTCAGCTTTGTGCTACAATTGGGGCCTTCATAAGGAGGCTCCGCCATGCGTCGAGTCGTACTCGCACTCTGCCTTGCCCTCGTCGCCCTTCCGGCACTGGCTCAATCTCCCGCACCGGATCCCATGACCGATCCCTTCGCCGACTGGGACGCCTGGATCATGGGCGGCCCCCGGGGCGAACGCGACATGCCGCCACCCCTGGGTCCCTTCAACTACGTGCGCGAGTACGATCAGATCGTCGAGTTCCTGGCAGCCTGGCAGCTCCTGGACCCTGATTCCACCGACTACGGCGGCATGATCGAGGCGGAGGACGGCTATCTCGGCGACGTCATCCAGACCGACAACACCCTGGAAGCCATCTGGTGCTGGTCGCGCTACCTCGAGTTCAGTGGACGTACAACCTACAACGACAACATCGACGCGGCCTGGGTTTACTGCACCAACTTCCCCGCATGGGAAGAGGAGGGCTCGGCTGGCGACAACTACTACCGCGCCCACAACTGCGCCTGGGGCCTCACCGCGGTGCTCAAGTACAAGGACGCCACGGGCGACGACAGCTTCGACTGGTACGCCGAAACCTGCGCCCAGTACATCGTGGACAATCCGCTCAACATCTGGGATGGCACGGTCTGGCAGCAGCGCCTCGACTTCTTCGTGAAGGGATGGTGCGCGGGAAACCTCTATCTCTACGGCGAGGCTATCGGCAGTCCCATCTACATGGCCGAGGCTGTCGTGCAGGGCCAGGACGTGCTCGATTGGATCAACGTGAATCCCACCCTCAACGTGACCCACGAGTACTGGGCCATGAGCAGTGGTACCGCGGTGTGGGGCGTATGCAATTCGGTGTTCCGCGACGACCCCGCGGCCGGTCAGGCCTGGTGCGACCTCTACGCCTATGACGTGCAGACCTGGCAGGACTGGTACAGCGTGCCGGGCTACGACTGGGACAGTTCCTGGAACGTGGCCTACGCCAATGCGAAGTTCGCCATGAGCGACGTGCAGGGCAATCCCATCCAGGCCTTTTTTGGCGCCATCACCACCGACGCCCTGCTGTCCTACGACACCGACGACGACGGTGGCATCGTGGCCGAGAGCACGGATCCGGTGACCGAGGACATGAGCTGGGTCACCTGCTACCTCTGCAAGTTCGGCGTGGACCGCATGATGCGCGCACCGGGCTCGACCGAACCGCCGGGCCTTGACGTGGGCGTGCTGGGCTTCCACGAGCCGCGAGAGAGCGCCGATCAGATGTGGGTCATCGGCGACACCCTGCGTTGGAAGGTACTCGCCTCCAACTACGGCGTGCAGGATGCCACGGGCGTGGAACTCCATTTCGCGGGTGGCGGCATGGGCAACGGCATGACGATCATCGACATCGATTTCGCTCGGGTCGACACGGTGATCGTGGCGGAAACCGTGATCGAGTACGCGGGCTGGTACAACATGGAAGCCTGGACCGTTCTGCCTGGTGACGAGAACAGCGCCAATGACAGTTTCCTCTTCGAGCTCTACGTGAACGAGAGCACCGACGTGCCGGAGTCCGCGAGTTTCGGCCTGCGCGTGCTGAGAAATCCTTTCATGCATGGCACCGAATTCATGCTCAACCTCGCCTCCGAGGAGAACCTGCGACTGGACATCTTCGACGTCACCGGACGCCGGGTGGACACCGTCCTTGCCGGACGGCGAGCAGCGGGCGAGCACCGCCTGGAATGGAACGACCGGGATCTACCAGCGGGCGTCTACCTCTACCGGCTGCAGACATCTGCAGAAATGCAGTCCGGTCGAATCGTGAAATTGAAGTAGGGATTTGAATTGACGCAAAAACCCGATGCGACCGATTCCCAGGCGCTGATCTCCCTTGGCTGGGATGATCGTTGGCGTGCGCTCAGCACTCCACACCTGGACGGGGATCGCGTGGCCGCCCGCGTGCTGCGAAGCGATCGCGGCAGCTTTCTTGTCGAGACGTCGGAGGGCCTCCGGCGCGCGAAGCCTTCGGTCCGCCTTCAGAAGCATTCCGAGCACGCGGTCGATCTTCCCGTCGTCGGTGATTGGGTCATCCTGAATGCCAGGGGAGACCTCGAGTTTCCCCAGATCGACAGGGTACTGGATAGGAAGAGCGCCATCCTACGCGGTGATCCCGGCAAGGCCTCGAGCATGCAGATTCTCGCGGCCAACGTCGACCTGGTCTTCATCGTCCATCCGATCGACCAAGCACCCAATCTTCGACGAATCGAGAGGGAATTGTCCCTGGCCTGGGATTCCTCTGCCTCTCCGATCGTGGTCCTGACCAAGGCGGACCTTTCGCCCGACCCTGTCGATTCGGAGGCCGCGGTGATCTCCATCGCCCCAGGTGTGGATGTCTTGCTCGTCAACTCGCTGGATGGGGATAGCGTATCGCAACTGCGCCCCTATATCGACGGCTACCGAACCGCCGTTCTCCTCGGACCATCAGGCGCCGGGAAGACCACGATCGTCAATTCGATCCTGGGTGAGGAACGTCTGGAGACGCAAGAGGTCAGAAAATCCGATGGCCGCGGCCGCCATACCACCGTCGCCCGAGAACTGGTGCGTGTTCCGGGCAACGGCATAATCATCGATACGCCAGGCCTTCGCGCTCTTGGCCTGACAGGTTCGGAAGCCGGCATCTCCGCCACGTTCCCCGACATCGAAGCGCTCTCCTTGGATTGCAGATTCCGGGACTGCGGTCACCGGCATGAACCCGGTTGTGCCGTTCTGGCGGCCGTCGAGTCAGGAAGCTTGGAGGAAGGGCGTCTGCTCAGCTTCAGGAAACTGCGGCTCGAGAGCCAGTACGTGGCCAGGAAAAACGACGCGGCACTGCGTGCTGAGGAAGAGAAGAAATGGAAGGCGATCTCGAAGGAAGCCAAGAAGCTTCGGAGCCATGACAAGCGGAACAGGTCGAGATGAACAGGGAATCGCGATTCGGGGAAACGCGCATCGTCCTGAAACAGGGAGACATCACCAGCGAGCAGGTGGACGTCATCGTCAATGCGGCCAACTCGCGCATGCGCGGCGGCGGAGGCGTGGATGGAGCCATCCACGCGGCGGGGGGACCGGAGATACTGGAGGACTGCAGGCGCGTCGTGCCCGACGGCACCGAACTCGCGCCGGGCAAGGTGGTCCTGACCACCGCGGGCAAGCTGCCGGCCAAGGCCGTCATCCACACGGTCGGTCCCGTCTGGGGCGGAGGCGCGAGGAACGAGGACGAGATCCTCGCCGCCTGCTATCGCAACAGCCTCGAGCTTGCGGCGAGCGCCGAACTCGAATCCATCGCCTTTCCGGCCATCAGCACCGGCGTCTACGGCTTTCCCTTCGACCGCGCCTGCCCCCTGTCCCTGGGCGTACTTCGCGACTATTGCGAGGCCTATCCCGGTGAAATCAAAGAGATTAGATTGGTCTACTTCGCCGAGGCGGACCTCATGGCCGCCGAAGCCCATCTATCCGCCATGAATTCGGGCTGAGTTATCAGTTTCCTGCCAATAGTTAGGAATTCTATCCGCTTTACCATATGATGATTGATTTCAGCTGCCTTTTCCCTATCATAAGCCCATGAAGCCTCTCAAGATCGATGAAACCGACCGGAAGATCCTCTGCATCCTCCAGAAGGAGGGCCGCCTGCCCAACGCACGGCTCGCCGAACGCGTGGGCCTGAGCCCGCCATCGGTGCTCGAACGCGTGCGCAAACTGGAGGAGCGCGGAGTCATTCGCGGTTACACGGCCCAGGTTGAGGAGGACATGCTCGGCATGAAGGCCACGGTCTTCGTGAGCGTCACACTGTCCTTCCACAATGCGGAGGCCATCGACAATTTCCAGCAGACCATCATGGACATGCCGGAAGTCATCGAGGCGCATCACGTGACCGGCGAGGACGACTATCTTCTGAAGGTCGTGCTGCCGGACATCGGCGCCTACGAATCGTTCTTGCTCGACAAGCTCACCCGCATCGAGGGAGTCAACAAGGTGAAGAGCTCCTTCGTGCTTTCGAAACTCAAGCGCGGCGGCAGCCTGCCGCTGCTACCGGACGGCTGCTAGTCGTCCCAGGAGGTTAGGGATGCAGAAGATCGCCCTCATCGGCTTCGGGAACGTGGGACAGGGTCTCGCGGAAATCCTCCGAACGAAGAAGGCCAGCTTGAAACGCAAGCAGAAGTACGAGTTCGCTGTGGTCGCCATCAGCGACTTCAAGCTGGGATCGATCTACGACCCCAAGGGCATCGACTTGAAGCGCGCCCTCGACGCGGTGCGCAAGAAGGGCACCCTCGACGCGTACAAAGGCGGCACCCACGGTTGGGACGCCATGACCACCATCCAGAAGAGCAAGGCGGACGTGGTCGTCGAGCTGGCCTTCACCGACCTGAGCACCGGTCAGCCCGCCATAGGGCACTGCCGTGAAGCCCTGAAGCGCGGCATGAGCGTGGTCACCAGCAACAAGGGCCCTGCGGCGCTGGCCTATCCGGCGCTGAGCCGCCTGGCCAAGAAGAACAAGGCCCATTTCTTCATCGAGGGCACCGTCATGAGCGGCACGCCCGTGCTGAACCTCGGTATGAACGACCTGGCCGGCAACGACTTCAGCTCCATCTCCGGCATTCTCAACGGCACCACAAACTACATGCTAACCGAAATGGAAAAGGGCATGACCTACGATGCGGTGCTGGCCAAGGCCCAGGAGCTCGGATACGCCGAGGCCGATCCCACCGGTGACGTGGAAGGCATCGACGCGGCGGGCAAGGTGACCATTCTCGCGAACATGTTCATGGACGCCAAGATCACGCCCGCGGACGTGAAGCGCCGGGGCATCACCCGCCTGAAGCCGGCCGACATCGAGATGGCCAAGAAGGGCGGCAAGCGCTGGAAGCTCATCGGCACGGTGAAGCGCAAGAAGGACGGCGGCGTGGACGCTTCGGTGAAGCCCATCATGCTCCCCCTCGACGATCCTCTCGCCGGTGTCATGGGTCCCACCAACGCAGTCACCTTCGAAACCGACCTTCTCGGCAAGGTCACCGTGGTCGGCCCCGGCGCCGGCCGCATCGAAACCGGTTACTCCATCCTCACCGATCTACTCGCCATCGAAAGGAGCCGCTCGTGAGCAGCTACACCATCGCCGTCGTCGGAGCCCTGGGCAACGTGGGCACCGAAATGCGCAACACCCTGGAGCGCAGCGACCTTCCCATCGAAAAGCTGGTCCTCATGGACGTGCCCGAGAACGCCGGCCAGACCGTGGAATGGAAGGGCCAGCAGATCACCGTCGTCGCGGCCGAGCCCGAGGCCTTTGGCGGCGTGGACATCGCCCTGTTCAGCGCCGGTGAGGCGGCGGCAACGGCCCTGGCCCCCGAGGCCGTGAAACGCGGCTGCGTCTGCGTGGACAACAGCACCGCATTCCGCGGCAGCGATGAGGATCCCCTGGTCGTGCCCGAGGTGAATCCGGAGGCTCTCGAGAATCATCGGGGCATTATCGCGAACCCGAACTGCTCGACGATCCAGATGCTCGTGGTACTCAAGCCCATCCATGACGCCTACAAGATCAAGCGCGTGGTGGCCAGCACCTACCAGGCCGTCAGCGGATCGGGACAGGCCGCCGTGGACGAACTTCACGAGCAGACCCGCGCCTTCGCCGAAGGTCGCGAAATGGAAGCCGAGGTCTATCCCCACCAGATCGCCTTCAACGCTCTTCCCCACATCGACGTGTTCGAGCCCAACGGCTACACGAAGGAAGAGATGAAGATGATCAACGAGACCCACAAGATCCTCGATCCCTCCATCGGCGTGACCACCACCACCGTGCGCATGCCCGTGGTGAACGGCCACAGCGAGAGTCTGAACATCGAGACCGAGATGCCCTTCGACATCGACGAGGTGCGCGAGCTGCTCGCCAAGGCGCCCGGCATCGAGATCGAGGACGATCCCGCGAACAACGTCTACCCGCTCGCCATCAATGCCAGCGGCAAGGATCCGGTGTACGTGGGACGCCTGCGTCGGGACGAGAGCATCGAGAACTGCATGAACATGTGGTGCGTCAGCGACAACCTGCTCAAGGGCGCGGCGCTCAACACCGTGCAGATCGCCGGCGAGCTCATCGCGCGGAACCTGGTGAAGGTGCCCGTTGCCTGAGTTGGTGGTCATGAAGTTCGGCGGCACCAGCGTGCGGGACGACGAGTCCCGCGCCGCCGCCCTGGCGCAGGTCCGCCGTCATCACAAGGCGGGCAGTCGCATCGTCGTCGTGGTCAGCGCCATGGGGCGCGAGGGGGAGCCCTACGCCACCGACACGCTCATCGGACTTCTGCGGGGGGTGGGCGAACCCGTCCCCCCGCGGGAGCTCGATCTCATGATGAGCTGCGGCGAGACCATCTCGGCTTCCTTCTTTGCGCACCTGCTCAGCAAGAACAAGATGCCCGCCCAGGCCTTCACGGGGCCTCAGGCGGGTGTGCTCACCGATGACAAGGCCGGCGAGGCGGAGATCCTGGGCGTGGAACCCGCTCTGCTCAGGCGAGCGCTCATGCAACGGAAGATCGCCGTGGTGGCGGGCTTCCAGGGCGCCGACGCCGACGGCGAGATCCGCACCCTCGGCCGCGGCGGCAGCGACACCAGCGCCGTGGCCCTGGGCGCCGCGCTGGAAGCCTCGGTGGTCGAGATCTACTCGGACGTGGACGGCATCGCCTGCGCCGATCCGCGACGCGTGCCCGAGGCCCCCTTCATGGACGAGATCGGCGCCGCGCAGATCCTGGCCATGGCCGAGGAGGGCAGCAAGGTCATCCACCCCCGAGCGGTGAAGGCGAGCCTGGCCACCCAGACTCCCATTCGAGCACGCAACACCTTCAGCGATGCGCCGGGTACGCTGATCCATCATCGCGAGATCGAGGGTGAGCTGCGACCCGTGGCCCTGGCCCATCGCGAGAAGCAGGTGCTCATCGAGATCCGCTCCAAGCAGGATCCTCGCAAGACGGTCCCCGAACTCCTCGAGGTCGGCCGCTTCCGCTTCCTGCTGCTCAACGACGTCTATCTCGCCGAGAGGCTCGCCAAGTTGCGCGCCGCCTTCGGCAACTACGAGATGGAGGACGGTTGGGCCACGGCTTCGATCGTCCTGAGTCGCATGGAAATCAGCGCGACTCCCGACCTTCAAGGTGCTGAGAAGCTTCCCGATTCGCCGGGCCTTTGGAGCTGGCTGCTTCGGGAAGAAAGCTTGGATACTTGCCTGAAAACGTTGTTTACCGAGTATTTGTCCTAGATTGAAAATTCCTCATTCGGCGCAATCCCTACTGATTAAATGATTTAACCCCCACCCCCTCGCGCCGAATTTCATTCAGTCCTCAGCCTGGCCTGCCGATACCCAAATCAGGTTGTGCCTATCTAACCGCAATCTTCATGACCTGATGGCTCAGGGTGCGAAGCATGGATGGAACTGGAAAACGCATGCCCGCTCTTCTTGAGCGAGGACTCGATTTGCTGCTGACGGATAAGCGTCTGCTCCGCTCCGCCCTCCTCTTCTTCTGCCTGCTCATCCTAGCTCCCTCCTCTGGCATGGCTAAGCAGGCTCCATCCGAGTCCGAACTCAAAGCCGCATTCATCCTCAATTTCGCCAAATTGGTTTCATGGCCCGACGCCGCTCTCTCCCAGAGCGAGGAACGATTTCGAATCGCGATCCACGGAGACCAGGAGTTGCTCAAGGTTTGCCAATCCTCCCTTCGGGACAAAAAGGCCTCGCAACGTCGAATCGAGATAATCGGGGTCGATCTGGAGCAAGCCGCCGACCCGATGCTGGACGTCCAGATTCTATACCTCGCAGGAGCGGACATGGACGCACTGCAGGGGATCCTGGATCTGCATTCAGCAAACCCCCTCCTGCTCGTCGGAGAGAATTCCGAGTTCTGCGAACGGGGCGGCAGCATCGCACTCATCGAGGAACAGGGTCGCATGTCCTTCGAGGTGAACCGAAAACAGGAATTCGCTAGTGGACTGAAAATCAACTCCCGGCTCTTACGGATTGCTCGCCGGGTTCTGGAGTGAGCGTGGGATCGAACACGCACAAGAAACGGAGTATCCGATGGATACGGTCAGAACGGTCATAGCCCTTCCCATCATGCTGCTCGCGGTCGCAGTACCGATCGCGGCCGAGGAGGAAGCCTCGACCATGGACCTATTCGACATGTCGCTCGAAGATCTGACCCAGATGGTCTTCACCTCTTCGCGGCAAGTCGAAGATGCAAGCCAGACCGCGGCCAAAGTGCACGTCATCACGGAAGAAATGATCTCGGCCAGCGTCGCTCAAACCTTGGACCAAGTACTGAGGCAGGTACCCGGTTTCCAGGTTCGTACCTGGCTCTGGGGTTTCACTAACACCTCGATTCGTGGAATGGTCGGCGGCTCCCCGATCAATGAGCGTCTTCTTTGGCTCGTGGACGGTGTTCCGATCAACGACGTACGCGACGCCGGAATCTGGACAGATCTCACAGTCTTCCCCCTCTACATGATCCAGCGCATCGAGGTCATGCCGGGACCGCACTCCTCGGTCTACGGCAGCAGCGCGTTCCAGGGTGTGGTCAGCATTTTCACCAAGAAGCCGCAGGACGTCTCGGAGGAGGGTGAATTCGCGGTTTCATACGGTCGAAATGGCAGGATCTCCACTGAAGTCGCGATCCCCTTCATCGGCGAGCGTAGTCGGTCATTGCTCTCGGCACAGCATTTGCGCACCAGGGAACACCAGCTCGTCTCCGACCATTCCGAGAAGCACGTAACCTGGGTGCGGGGTCAGACTCTCGTATCCGGTTTCGACTTCCACTACGGTGGTCGGTGGCTGGGCATAGAGTACCCATCCATCTTCGCAACACCTTACTCGAATTATTCCGAGACTCGATCCGAACTCTACGCGAATCTCCACTACGAGATCGAACTCGGAGACAACAGTTCACTGCTGATCCTTCCGAGCTACCACTTCTGGCATGATCATTTCTGGGATTTCGGAGACGTACCGGGCCTGCAGTATGAGCAGGATTCCTATCGCCTCAGTAATCTCACCCAATTGCGTACCAGGTTCGACGAACGAAAGAACCTCACCCTGGCCCTGGCCCTTCACCGAGAGGTCTACGAGGGTAGCGACTTCCATCCCGACCATCAGGACCTCGGCCTGAACAGGGCCGAGGCGTTCGGTGAATTCAGCTACGGCCTGACCGACTGGTTGAAACTCGATCTCGGCGCAAGTACGCAGTTCGGCGAGACCGTCGCCACCGAAAACACAGGAGTTCATCCTCGCGTAGCCTTGCTCGCAAAACTCAGCGAGAAACTGCGCTTCCGGGTAATCCACTCCACGGCCTATCGGGAACCATCGTGGTGGCATCGCTTCATCAATACGGTGGATGCGCATGGTAATCCCGATCTCTTCGCCGAGGAACTGTCCGGTCACGATTTCGGACTGGAGTATCAGTTTGCCGGTGGAATCCTCAATCTGAGCTACTTCCGGCACAAGGTGGAGCATGGGATGCTCGAAATCTACGATCCCTCGCTTGCGGATCCGGACTATCTCGAATACGGCATCTTCGGAAAATTCAACCCGGTGCAATCCGAGGGTAAGTTCACCCTTCAGGGGATCGACCTGAGCGGAAGCAAGACCTGGCTGGACGGGCTCCTCGAATCCACCGCTTCGTACTCCTATCTCGATTCGAAGCAACCGGATGAGCGCCCAACACCTTATGATGCTGAACACAGGATCAATGCCCGATTCACACTGAAGCCCGGCGCCAGATGGACTCTGATCTATGGAGTTCACTATGTCAGCGAGACAGAAGACGCTGAGCTCGAGTTCGTACCCATAGACACCGATCAACCGGAACTCGGATTGATCGGCAGAAGGACGGTAGACGCATATCTGATCCACCAGGCCTCCCTGGCAATCAGGTTAAACCGGCATTTGGAGTTCCAGGTTGGCGTTTGGGATTTCGGGAACGACGTCTATCAGGAGTATCTGGGAGTGGACCAGCAGGGCGGCCTCTGGTCGGCAAAGATCGGTTACAGGCCGTGAGTCCGCTTCCGCTCATAGTTTCCCTTCTACGAAAAGGGCCAGGTCTGGGACGATACCGCTACGAGCACAGGTCGATGCGGCACAAGATCGCTCTCATAACCCTGGCCGCGAGCTTCGCCGCGATCCTCGTGGGTGTGATCGTATTGACAAGCATCGACTACCGCAGGACCACCCATAGCCTCAAGGAGAACCTGGAACGATCCATCAGCATCGTTGCCGAGGGCGTCAGCGTAAGCCTGCTTTTCGAGGACCGAGAGACGGCCAATGAAACTCTAGGCTCCCTAAAGGCGGATTCGCGATTCGTCGAGGCGATCATCATCGATTCCATGGGCGAACTCTTCGTCAGCTACACCGCCTCCGCCCCCGATTCGCTGAGGCGAAAGCGAGGCGCCTGGCATTCCCGATGGACGTCGGGAGACTATCATGAGATTCGCAAGAGGATCGTGTTCGACGGACAGGAACTCGGCGAGCTCCTGGTCACGGCGGAAATCGGAGAGCGCAGATCAAGCCTTCTGTCACAAGTCCTGACTTTCCTGATTGTGCTTCCCTTCACCGGGATCGCCGGACTTCTCCTGATATCGCGAACCCTGGTCAAGGTTGTCAAGCCTGTCGAAGCGTTGGCCGTGGCGGCTCGGAATCTGTCCGCGGATCACAACGCCACGGAATATGTCGAGAAGGAGAGCGATGACGAGATCGGCGATCTTGTGGATGCTTTCAATGATATGGTCCAAGATATTCAATCGAAAACCGTTGCCAAGGAGAAAGCCGAAGCCGCCAGCGTCGCAAAGAGCGAGTTTTTGGCGAACATGAGTCACGAGATCCGTACTCCCCTCAACGGCGTTATCGGCATGACCAAACTACTCGTTGACTCGCCCCTTGGAGCGAAGGAGAAAGACTTCGCAAAGACAGCTTACGACTCCAGTCAGATCCTTCTTGGACTAGTAAACGACATACTCGATCTGTCAAAGGTCGAGGCGGGCAAGTTGATCCTCGAGCCGATCCCCTTCGACCTATTCGAGCTACTCGACTCCTTGAGTTCGGTGTTCGGACGATCGGCCTTGAGCAAAGGACTTCACTTCCACCTGGACCTAGATCCAAGGCTTCCCAGGTATGTGCTTGGAGATTCGGTCCGCGTCAGGCAAGTGCTCTACAACATAATCGGCAATGCCTTAAAGTTCACCGAGGAAGGGTGCATCGAACTCGTAGCGCGTCGCTCTGTCGAGCGTGGCGATGAGCGAGTGCGCTTCGAAATTCGTGACAGTGGCATCGGTATGACAACCGAGGAATCAGACCGTGTCTTCGAGAAATTCACTCAGGCCGACACCTCCACAACAAGACGTTTCGGGGGAAGTGGATTGGGACTCTCAATCTGCACCCAACTCGTGGAATTGATGGAGGGAGACATCTGGGTGGAAAGCGAGAAGGGACGCGGTTCGAGCTTCTTCGTCAGTCTCACTCTTCCTGCCACCCGCCCGCAGCATCTCGAACCGGATCCGCAGGAAGCTCTCATTCGCGATAAGTGCGTGATGCTTTTGGGGCCCATGGACCGGTGTCGAGAAATCCTAGGCCGACAGTTGCGTGTCTTGGGCGCAAGGCTTCCGGGGCTCGAAGGACTCGACGCGCCAGATTACATGGTTCCTGTGGAAGAGGGATTCGAACCCCAGATCCTCATGACCTTCGGCGAACACGACTATTCGAGCGATCGCGAACGAATCAGGAAACTCAAGACCGCCCACCCGGAGCTTCGCTTGGTGCACGTTGGCAAGGCCGTCCGATACTCGGAAGGAATCCCGGAACCGGACGCGATCCAGCTTCCTCCGATCACTCCGTCAAGATTGCGCCGCTCCCTCCTCACGGCCATGGGATTCGATGAGGACACGACTTCGAAGGAAGCAGTTCCACCGACCATCGAAGACGGCACTCGGGTTCTGCTCGTGGAGGATAATCCGATCAATCAGAAGCTCGCATTGATCCTTCTCGAAAAGCTGGGTTGCGAAATCGAGACCGCGGACAATGGCCAAGAGGGTCTAAAGGCCCTGGCACAGGGAGAGTTCGACATGGTTTTCATGGATTGCCAGATGCCCGTGATGGACGGCTATACGGCAAGTCGCGAGATTAGAAAGATGCACGGGCCCAAGTCGCTCACGCCCATCGTCGCGATGACGGCCAACGCCCTCCGAGGTGATCGTGAAAAATGCATTGAATCAGGCATGGACGACTACCTGAGCAAGCCGGTGAAGTTGGAGGCCATCCGCGACATGGTGTTATCATGGGGCCGCGGAAGGAAGTCGAAATCCGAAGAGTTTACTCCTCTTCGAGATAGTCGCTGACGATCATTTCGAAGATCGATGGTGATATCATCATCCCCATATGATTCCAGCTACTCTTCCTCCTCTAGCCAATCCTGCAGAATCGCGCGCACCCGCAGTGCGTTCTCATCAGCAGTGAAAACGGCGAAGACCGTGTGCGCGGAGTCCTTCTCAGTCAGCGCACGTGCCAGCGTGCTCATCTCTTCGAGTTCGGCCCACTCGCCGGTCTTGCGAAGGATGGGCAGTTCCAGCCGCGTGAGGCGCGGCTCGCTGAAGGCGAGCACGTCCAGGGGCATGTCCACGAGCAGTTCGCCGGGACCGAGGCCGCATAGATCGCAGAGGGCGGTCTCCAGGGTCTGGCGGTCGCGTCCGGCCAGTCGCTCGAGGAGCCGGCTGCGCTCGCCCTCGGCCACCTTGCTCGGCACGCTGAAGGCGGTCTTGTAGAGATTCCTATAGAGAATCTTCTCCATGAGCGACTCGCTCACGCCGCCGGCCATGCGAATGCGCGTGAGCAGCTCGCCATCGGTCATCTCGTACCAGCCCTCGATTTCGCTTACGGCCAGCTCCATGGCGCGCAGCAGCATGGTCTCGGCGATGCGGCTGGTCTTGTGAGCGTAGACGGCCGAGTACATGTGATCGCGGGCGACGAGCATCTCCTCGATGGCGTCCAGTCCCTTCTCGAGAAGGTAGACGCGTCCTTCCTCGGCATCGGGCTTCAGCGTGTGCAGTATCCGATACAGGTCGATCTGCCCGTGGCTGATGCCGGTGAAGTAGCTGTCGCGAAGCAGATAGTCGAGCTGGTCGGCGTCGATGGGCCCGTGGATGATGTTCTGCAGAATCGGATCTTCGTGCCGCCCCACCACCAGGTCGCCCACCTCTTCGGGATCCAGACCGAAACGCTCGAGCACGCGGGGCACCCAACCGGCTCCGGGGAAACTGAAGCGCATCTTCCCAGTGATGAGATTGCGCGTCAGCTCCATGTGGTCATCGGGAAGCAGGCTTTCCAATGCGTGGCTGAAGGGAGTGTGTCCGAGATCGTGGAGCAGGCCGGCGGCCTGGGCCAGCCATTTCTGCTCGGGCAGCAGATCGAAGATGCGAGCCATCTCGCCGGCCACGTGGCTCACGCCGATCACGTGACTCGTGCGCGTGTGCACACCGCCCGGATAGCTCAGGAAGCTCAAGCCCAGCTGACGGATCCACTGGAGCCTTTGCAACTCGGGCAGATGTAGCAGAGAGGACTGCAGATCGTTCAGCTCGATGAATCCATGAATGGGATCGTTGATGAACATGCGTCCTCCGCTCGGCTACACGTCGAAGTACAGTGACAACTCGTAGGGATGCGGACGGTTCCGCACCTCGTTGTACTCCTTTTCCATCTTCGTTTCGATCCAGAAGTCGATGAGCTCCTCGGGGAAGACGCCACCCTCCAGCAGGAAGTCTCGGTCCTCGTTGAGCGCGACCATGGCCTCGCGCAGACTCGTTGGCAGTCCGCCGATGCGGTCCAGCTCGCTGTCGGACAGCTCGTAGATGTTCGTGTCGATGGGTCCGAAGCCGAGCTCAGTGGGATCGAGCTTGCGGCGGATGCCGTCCAGCCCCGCCATGAGCTGAGCGGCCATGGCCAGGTAGATGTTGCAACTGGCGTCCGGCGGTCGGAACTCGATGCGCTTGGTCGCCGCGCTGTTCGCATACTTTGGAATGCGCACCGCCGCGCTGCGATTGGCCAGTCCGAAGAAGGTGCGTACCGGAGCCTCGAAACCGGGCACCAGACGCTTGTAGCTGTTGGTGCTCGGGTTCGTGAAGGCCAGCAGAGCCGGCGCGTGCTGCAGCAGTCCGCCGATGTAGTGCAGGGCGGTCTTGCTGAGCCCGGCGTAGCCCTTGGCGTCCCAGAACAGGTTCTTCCTGCCCTTGCGCAGACGCTGGTGGAAGTGCATGCCGCTGCCTGCCTCGTTGAAGAGGGGCTTGGGCATGAAGGTCACGGTCTTGTTGGCGCGAGCCGCCACCATCTTGATGATGTACTTGATGCGCAGGGCGTTGTCGCCCATCTGCTCCAGCGGCCCCTCCACCACCTCGATCTCGCTCTGTCCGGGTCCGCCCACCTCGTGATGGTGATAGCGCACGTCTATGCCGGCCTTCTCGATCTCCGCCACCATCTCCGAGCGAAGGTCGTAGAGCTGATCGTGAGGCGGAATGGCGTGGTAGCCGCCCTGGTGCGGGATCTTGTAGCCGAGGTTCTGGCCCTCCTCCACCGCCGAATTCCAGTCGGCCTCGGCACTGTCGATGCGGTAGAAGGCCTCGTTGATCTCGTTGCGATAGCTCACCGAGTCGACGATGTAGAACTCGAACTCGGGCCCCCATTCACTCTGGTCGGCGATGCCGAGTTCGCGCATCCAGGCCTCGGCGTTGTACATGATCGCGCGGGGGTCCTTCCAGAAGGGCTTGCGGGTGTCCGCCTCGGCCGGCTGGCAGATGAGCGAGAGAGTCTTCTTCTCCCAGAAGGGATCGATGCTCGAGGTCCTCGGATCGGGCAGGAGCACCATGTCACCGGCCTCGAGCTTCTTGAAGCCCGGCACGCTGGAGCCGTCGAAGGCGATGCCCCGTGTGAAGAGCTCGGGTCCGAGCCGGCTGGCCGGCAGGCTGATGTGGTGCCAGCGGCCGAAGAGGTCCACGAACTTGAGGTCCACGACCTCGATGCGATTCTTCTTGGCCCACGCGAGCAGCGCGGCGGAAGTCTTGGGCGGCATATCCCCTCCTTCACCCATGCCGGTTCGACGGGGCATAGTAGCAATCCGGATCCGGACTTCCAAGGGGCCGGGAAACGATTTTATTGCAAAGGCTTCGATTGATGGGCATGCCACTGCAGGCTATATTGTCCGGGCCCGCCGGGCGGGCGAAAGGCGGAGATCGATGAAAACCATTCCTGAACTCACCGACTGGGCCCTGGAGCTGATCCGCCTGGCGTCGACGCGCCTTCCAGCGGACATCCGGGCCGCCCTGGCCGAAGGCCACGCCAGCGAGGTGGACGACTCGCCGGCCGCGGCCACTCTCGGCACGATTCTCGAAAACATCAACCTGGCCGAGGAGCACTCAACGCCCATCTGCCAGGACACCGGCACGCCGGTCTTCTACGTGAGGCACCCCTGGGACTATCCCACGGCGCAGTTCAAGGCGGCCTTCACCGAGGCGGTGAAGGTGGCCACCACGAAGAACTACCTGCGCCCCAATGCGGTGGATTCGGTCACGGGCAAGAACAGCGGCGACAACACCGGCGACCACTTCCCGGCCGTCTACTTCGAGCAGTGGGACCGCGAGAACGAGATCCGCGTGGACCTCATGCTCAAGGGCGGCGGCAGCGAGAACACCGGCGCCCAGTACGCCCTGCCCCACTCGGGGCTGGGCGCGGGACGCGATCTGGACGGCGTGCGCAAGGTCATCCTCGACGCGGTGGTGCAGGCCCAGGGCAAGGGCTGCGGCCCCGCCGTGTTGGGCGTCTGCATCGGAGGCGACCGGAGCAGCGGCTATGCCCTGGCCAAGAAGCAGATCCTGCGCGATCTCGGCGACACGAATCCCGACCCGGTGCTGGCCGGTCTCGAAAGCGAGATCACCGAGAAGGCCAACGAGCTGGGCATCGGTCCCATGGGCTTTGGAGGAATGACCACTGTGCTCGGCACCAAGATCACCAAGGCCCACCGGGTACCGGCGAGCTTCTTCGTGTCCATCATCTACATGTGCTGGGCGGCCCGTAAGCATGCCATGACCATTCGCGGCGGGGAGGTGAGCTATGATTGACCTGAAGACCCCCATCAGCGAAGAGCAGATCCGGGAACTCAAGGTTGGCGACGTGGTGTCTCTGAGCGGCGTGTTCATCACGGCGCGGGACGCGGCCCACAAGTACATGGTCGACGATTGGCTCGACAGGGAGCCCACGGGCGAGGACGCCGAGCTGAAGCGGATCCTCTCCCCCCTCATGGACGGCGGTGTCATCTACCACTGCGGTCCCGTGGTCCGGCAGGACGAGGCCGGCAAGTGGCACTTCGTGGCGGCCGGCCCCACCACCAGCGCCCGGGAGGAGCCCTACGAGCACCGCATCATCGGCGAGCTCGGCGTGAGGGCCGTCATCGGCAAGGGCGGCATGGGGCAGATCACCCTGGACGCCTGCGAGAAGCACGGGGCGGTCTACCTGCACGCCGTGGGCGGCGCGGCCAGCCTCATCGCCCAGCGGGTGGTCGAGGTGGAGGACGTCTACAAGACCGAGTTCGGTCTGCCCGAGGCCTTCTGGCGCATCCGCGTGGAGGACTTCCAGTGCGTGGTGACCATGGACAGCCATGGCAACAGCCTGCACAAGAAGGTGCTCGAGGATAGCCGCGGCCGCTACGAGGACATGTTCAAGTCATAGACATTCAGTTTTCACGGAAGAGGCGGGCCGCCGTGCCCGCCTTTTTCCGTGGAACCCGGGGCGGCTACCGGGTTTGCGCAAAGGAGTCTGGCAGGATGCCGGAATCTGCCTTATAGTGAGCCGCCAGGAGCATCATGATCTACGACAACATCCTTCAAGTCATCGGAAAGACGCCCGTGGTTCGCCTGAATCGCATCGGCGCCGGTCTGCCCGTGGAGTTCTACGGCAAGTGCGACTTCCTCAATCCGGGGGGATCGCTCAAGGATCGCGTGGCCCTGCGCATGGTGGAACAGCTCGAGGAGTCAGGCGATTTGAAGCCCGGCGGCAAGATCGTGGAGCCCACCAGCGGCAACACGGGCATCGGGCTGGCCATGGTCGCCGCCGTGAAGGGTTACGACCTGGTCTGCACCATGAGCCAGAAGATCAGCCTGGAGAAGGAGATCCTCCTGAACGCCATGGGCGCGCGGGCCGTGCGCACCCCCGACGGCGTGCCCCACACCAGCCCCGAAAGCCAGTTCGGCAAGGCGGTCCAGATCGCCCGCGAAACCGGCGCGGTGCTGCCCAACCAGTACGAGAACGAGGACAATCCCGACTCCCACTACTTCGGCACCGGAGCTGAGATCTGGGATGACTTCGGCGAGAGCCTCGACGCCGTGGTCATCGGCGTGGGCACCGGGGGCACCCTCATGGGCATCGCGCGTTATCTGAAGGAGAAGAATCCGGACATCCTCGTGGTTGGCGTCGAGCCCGAGGACTCCATGCTCGGCGGCAAGCAGGAGGCGCGCCCCTTCAAGACCGAGGGCATCGGCTACGACTTCATGCCCGACATCTTCGACTTCGACATCATCGACCGGCTGGTCACAACCCGCGACCGTGAGACCTTCCACATGGCGCGGAGGCTCATCAAGGAAGAAGGACTTCTCGTTGGCGGCAGTTCGGGAGCCATCGCTCTGGGCATGCTCGAGATCGGCCGCGAACTGCCCGCCGGATCGAAGATTCTGGGCGTGATGCCCGACGGCATCCGCAACTATCTGACCAAGTTCGTCTCCGACCGGTGGATGCGCGAGAACGGCTTCCTGGGCGAGGAAGATGAGCTTCCCAAGGCTGAACCGCGCCGCTATACTCCGGCCTCTTCCGCAAAATCCTAGAAAGGCATCGATGATCTACGAGAACATCCTGAAGATCGTGGGCAACACGCCCGTGGTCAGGCTGAACCGCATCGGCGCGGACACCGGCGTCGAACTCTACGCCAAGTGCGAGTATCTGAACCCGGCGGGATCCGTGAAGGATCGCATCGCCGTGCGCATGGTGGACGGCCTGGAGAAGGCCGGCAAGATCGGCCCGGGCAGCACCCTCATCGAGCCCACCAGCGGCAACACCGGCGCGGGGTTGGCCATGGCGGCCGCGGTGAAGGGCTATCCGCTCAAGATCACCCTGCCCGAGAAGATGAGCCAGGAGAAGCAGGTGGTCATGGAGGCCCTGGGCGCCGAGATCATCCGCACACCCACCGAGGCGGCCCATGACGATCCCGAGAGCCTGCTGGGCGTGGCCAAGCGGCTCAACGAGGAGATCGAGGATTCGGTTATACCCGATCAGTACACGAATCCCGACAACCCCGACGCCCACTACCACGGCACGGGCGCGGAGATCTGGGATGACTTCGGCGAGAGCCTCGACCTCTGCGTCATCGGCGCGGGCACAGGCGGCACCATCGCCGGCGTGGCCAAGTACCTGAAAGAGAAGAATCCGAAGATCAAGATCATCGGCGTGGATCCCGAGGGCTCGGTGCTCGGCGGCCGCGAGGAAGTGGGCGTCTATCAGGTGGAAGGCATCGGCTACGATTTCATCCCCGAGGTGCTGGAGTACGACAACATCGACGGATGGATCTACAGCAACGACAAGGACAGCTTCCACATGGCCCGCAGGCTCATCAAGGAAGAGGGCTTGCTGGTGGGTGGAAGTTCGGGCGCGGCGGTCTGGGCCATGCTCGAGATCCTGAAGCAGGAACCGGGTGTGAAGAAGGCCCTGACCATCCTGCCCGACTCCATCCGAAACTACATGACCAAGTTCGTGAACGACGCCTGGATGCGCGAACACGGATTCCTGGAGGACTAGCATGAAGTTCGATACCAAGTGCGTGCGCGCGGCCCAGAAGCCCGATCCGACCACCGGTGCCATCATCAGCCCGCTCTACCAGTCGGCCACCTACGTGTTGCCCGAGGTGGGCCGCAACCTTGGTTTCGACTACACGCGTTCCTCCAATCCCACGCGGCAGATCCTCGAAGAGCTCATGTCCGAGATCGAAGGGATGAAGTACGCCACGGCCTTCACCAGCGGCATGAGTTCGGTGGACGCGGTCATGCGCATGTTCAAGCCCGGCGATCACATCGTCTCGAGCGACGACGTCTACGGCGGCGTGATCCGCCTGCTCAACAACTTCCTGGCCGAGTGGGGCCTGGAGGTCACCTACGTGAACTCCAGCGACACGGCCGAAGTGGAAGCGGCCATCAAGCCGAATACGAAGATGATCTGGGTCGAGACGCCAACCAATCCCCTGCTCAAGGTCACCGACCTCGAGGCAGTGGGTAAGATCGCCAAGGAAGCAGGCCTGCTATTCGGCGTGGACAGCACCTTCGCCACGCCCTATCACCTGCGCCCGGTGAACTACGGCGCGGACATCGTCATGCACTCCACCACCAAGTACCTGAGCGGCCACAACCTCATCATCGGCGGAATGATCCTCACCGACGACGAGGCGATCCAGGAGCGCATGAAGTACACCCAGAAGTCGGTGGGCGCGATTCCCAGTCCCTTCGACTGCTGGCTCACCATCGAGGGGCTCAAGACCCTCAGCCTGCGCATGGCGCGCCACGCCGAGAACGGCATGGCCGTGGCGAAGTACCTGGAGGCCCATCCCAAGGTGGAGTCGGTGACCTATCCGGGGCTCGAGAGTCACCCCATGCATGAGGTGGCGGCGAAGCAGATGGAGAACGGCTTCTCCGGCATGATCAGCTTCACGCTGAAGGGCGGTATTCCCGCGGGCACCACGCTCATGAATTCGGTGGAACTCTGCGCGCTGGCCGAAAGCCTGGGCGCGGTGGAGACCATGATCACCCATCCGGCCACCATGACCCACGCCGAGGTGCCCCGCGAGGAGCGGGAGGCCCGCGGTCTCACCGACGGGCTGGTGCGGATTTCCGTGGGCATCGAGGACGCGGAGGATATCCTCGCCGATCTGGAGCAGGCGCTAGAGAAGGTGTAATTGCGCTGGTTATGATAGGCCACTAAGCGCGTAGGCCAGCATTGCATATAAAACTGCGAGTACAGCAGCACTCGTCACGGCCATTCCTCCAAGAAAGGCTAGTGCACTATTCCGCCCCGACAAAGGGCCTTCAACCTCTAATCCCACCACATCCACCCACAGGATTCTTTCTGTGACTTCGTAGCGAGAGGTTCCCCCTCCCAGGCGAATGGCCAATTCGATCGCCTCGTTGTCAATTGCCTTGATTCTGCCTTGAAATACATTGCCAGTATCTGTCTCGACCCGAACGCGATCACCAACTGCAATTGCAGTTGTCGTTAACCTTGCCGAGCCATCTTCATATCGATCGATGATAATGGGTTTCCTGGTGGAGCAGGAGGTGACACTCATGAGAGTGGCCACTACAATCAAAAGTCTAGGCAGAGTGAGTACCGCTCTCTTGAACTCAAACACCAAGCCGACCTCCACTCACCTAGAAAATCGCTAGAGCAATGAATACTGCAATACTTGTCAGTGCCCCCGCCATGAAACTCGACATTCCTCTTTCTTCCTCAAGCCAGATGTACCTTACGTCATCCAAATGTACTGAGTTGATTTCGCTACTCGTCCAACCACGATCAATACTCGAGAATCGGGTATCGGACAGGATAATCGAATCACCTCGAGTGGTGACAAACGCACCTTTTAGCTCATCACCACCCTTGAGGAGAATCCAGACTTCCTCACCCGCCTGAACGTCTCTGTACAATGGCCGCACTCCCCCATCGCTTCTCGGCGAGAGAGGAACTGGTGAAAAAGAAGGTGCACAGGCCGTAAGTGAGACCAGAACCACAAGGGCTTGTCCGATACCGATTCTGTGCAGGAATCTATTTACATTCATGAAGCTGACCATAAAGTGATTAGCTCGACTAGACAAGCTCCTTCTCGAACTCCCCTAGCGCGAATTCGACATCCTCGGCCGTCACGCCGAAGTGGGTCACCAGGCGGAAGCGCTTGGCCCAGAGGTTGAAGAAGCGGACGCCGCGTTTGGCCATGGCCTTCACGAAGTCCCGAGGATTGCGATCGCCCCTCAACTCGAAGTAGACGATGTTCGACTTGTAGAGCGCGGGGTCGATGTCGATGCCCTCGAACGCGGCCAGACCCTCGGCGAGACGCTTCGCGTTGGCGTGATCCTCCGCCAATCGCTCCACGCGATTCTCCAGGGCGAAGATGCCCGCCGCGGCCAGGTGCCCGGCCTGCCGCATGCCGCCGCCGAGCAGTTTACGTGCGCGATGTGCGTGATAGATGAACTCCTTCGAACCGCAGACCACCGACCCCACCGGCGCACCGAGGCCCTTGGACAGACAGAAGGTCACCGAGTCGGCGTAGGAGCAGACCTCGGCCACCGAAGTACCGAGGGAGAGCGCCGCGTTGAAGACACGTGCGCCGTCCAGGTGAACGGCCAGCCCGCGCTCGCTCGCGAACTCGCGCACTGAGGCCATGTACTCCAGCGGCAGGGGCGAGCCCGAACAGCGGTTGTGGGTGTTCTCCATGCTGATAAGCCTGCTGCGCGGCTGATGGGCGTCGTCCGTGCGCTGGGCGAAGGCGACTTCGTCCAGGTCGAGGGTGCCGTCCTCGCGGTTTTCGAAAATGCGGTGCTGCACGCCGGCCACCACCGAGGCCGAGGCCGCCTCGTACATGAAGATGTGATCCTGTCGCCCCAGGTAGATCTCGTCGCCCTTCTCCGTGTGCACCATCAGGCAGATCAGGTTGCCCATGCTGCCGCTCGGCACGAAGAGTCCCGCTTCCTTGCCCGTGATCTCGGCGCTCATCTCCTGCAGCCGGTTCACGGTGGGATCCTCGTGGAAGACGTCGTCGCCCACCTCGGCCCGCGCGATGACCTCGCGCATGGCCTCGTCGGCAACGGTCACGGTGTCGCTTCTCAGATCTACGAAACGCATGAGGCTCCTTTCGGGGCTGACATTGTGCTGCTTCGAAGCGTGGAAGGCAAGGTGGCTGTTGGCTATACCCCCCCGATCCGTTAAGATGCCGACATGCCGATACTAGCCATGATCCTCGCTCTCGGGTCCCTCTGGACACCCGACCCCGGTCCGCCTGCCGAGCTGCCCGATTCGCTCATCCACACCGAGATCGTCGCCGTCGAAGGCAAGGTGCTCCGCACTCCCGACTACGCCGTGGCCAGCGGACATCCACTCGCCAGCGACGCTGGCTCAGAGGTCCTCTCCCGTGGCGGCACGGCCGCCGACGCGGCCCTGGCCGTGCAGGCCATGCTGGGACTCGTCGAACCCGAGGGCAGCGGCCCGGGAGGCGGCTGCTTCATCCTCTACTACGAGGCGGCCACGGGGAAAGTCACCGCCATCGACGGTCGCGAAGAGCTGCCCGCGGCGGCCCGCCCCGACATGTTCCTGGACGAGCAGGGCCAGCCCCTCGAGGACATCTTCTCCGGCGGCCTGCCCGTGGGAGTGCCCGGCACCGTGGCGGCCATGGACGAACTTCATCGCCGCTTCGGCCGCATGCCCCGAAACGAGCTCTTCGACGCGGCGATGGAAACGGCCCGAGCGGGCTTTCCCGTGGGACCCGACCTCGCCTTCGAACTCGAACATCAGGCCGACCGTCTCAGGCGTTTCCCCGCCACGCGCAAGATCTACTTCCACGAGGACGGCCGCCCCTTCGCCCTGGGCGACACCCTGCGCAATCCCGACTACGCCGAGTTCCTTCGCATGTGGGGAAGCGGGCTGCAGTTCTACCACGCCATGGCATCCGAACTCGAGAAGGCCGTGAAGCAGGCTCCATTCCGGCCGGGCTATCTCAGCGCTCAGGATGTGCGGGGATACCGCGCCGTGGAACGCGAGGTGATCTGGGGCGACTATCGCGGATGGCGCCTGGCAGTGATGCCTCCCCCCACTTCCGGCGGCATCACCTTGCTCGAGATCCTCGACATCCTCGAAACTCGCGAGAATGTCGACGGCGACGTCTTCACCGACGACTCGGCCCTGGTCGAGCACCTCGATCGTCTGGCGCGAGCCTCGCGGGTGGCCTTCGCCGACCGAGGCGCCTACCTGGGCGATCCCGATTGGAACCCGGGCATCCACATGCCCGCCCTGCTCGATCCCGAGTTCATCGCCGAAAGGGCGCGGGTCGCCTTCGACCCGGACAGCGAATTGACGGTACGAGCTGCGCCCGGCGAACTCGGAGGACACACCACCCACTTCTCCATCGTCGACGCCGAAGGCAACGTGCTCGCCTGCACCAGCACCATCGAGCAGCTCTTCGGCAGCGGCATGGTGCTGCCCCACTTCGGATTCCTGCTCAACAATCAGCTCAGCGACTTCAACTGGTTCCCCTCCGATCCTCCCGCGCCCAACGACGCGGATCCCAGTCGGCGCGAGCTCATCCGCGATCTGCGTCATCCCGTGGCGGCGGCGGGCAAGCGCCCGCGCAGCAGCATGTGCCCGGTGATCCTCTTCGATCCCGAGGGCAGGCCCTTGGCCCTCGGCTCCCCCGGCGGATCGCGGATCATCGGCACGGTGGCCTCGGTGGTCACGGCCCTGGTCGATCTGGAACTCAGCCTCGAGGAGGCCGTGGCCTTCCCCCGCCTGCATTGCCGGAACTCGCCGGTGGATCTGGAATCTCGCGGCTGGAACCGGGCGGCCCTGGCCGAGTCGCTCAGCGCGCGGGGCTGGCCGGTGGCCCCCGCCTACCGCTGGCCGCTCTATCAGGGAGACGTCAACGCGGTGCGCGTGCAGCCCTTCGGGGTGAAGGAGGCCGTCAGCGATCCGAGGCGGGACGGCCACCCTGCCGGCGGCTGACGATTGGCACTTTTCCCGACCGTGAATTCTATTTACCTTGGTGGCACACCCGCCCCCCGGAGGTCAGGATGAAAACTCAGGAGAAGCAGGTCCGCCCTTGTACCGACATGCCGGAGGTCCTCGGAGCCCGGCATGAAGTTCCCCTCCTCGACGGCAGCACCATCGAAAGCGCCTTTTTCGACAACGCGGCCAGCACCAAGCCCTTCGCGGAAGTCAGCGACTTCATCAAGGAGATCGAGCCCTACTACTCGAACATCCATCGAGGTACGGGTTTCGACAGCATGTACTGCACCCACCTCTACGAGGAGGCCCGGGATCGCATTCTCTCCTTCGTGGGCGGCGAGGCCGAATCGCATATCGTCATTCCGGTGCGCAACACCACCGAGGGACTGAACCTTCTGGCCATGACCATGAACCTGGATCCCGACAATGACGTGGTGCTCAGCTCCATCATGGAACACCACAGCAATGACCTGCCCTGGCGGGGCAAGGCTCGGGTGGAACACATTCCGGCCAACAAGGAAGGCGATCTGGATCTGAACTGGCTTGAGGACAAGCTCATCGCCCACGCGGGCGCGGTGAAGCTGGTGGCCATCACCGGCGCGAGCAACGTGCTTGGCAACGTGACGCCCATTCACGACATCGCCAAGATGGCCCACAAGCATGGTGCCAAGATCGCCGTGGACGGCGCGCAGCTGGTGCCCCACCGCAGTGTGACCCTCTGCGATTCGGACGATCCCTGCCACATCGACTACCTGGTCTTCAGCGCTCACAAGATGAACTCGCCCTACGGCGAAGGCGCCGTGGTGGGCGACTTCCAGCACTTCGCCGACGCCGCGCCCTACCTGCAGGGCGGTGGCACGGTCTACTCCGTCGGGCTGGACCACGTGATCTGGGCCGATCCGCCGGACAAGCAGGAGGCGGGCACTCCGAACATCCTGGGCATGCTCGCGCTGGCCAAGGCCATCGAGATCATGGAGCGCGTGGGCATGGACGCCATCGAGGCCCACGAGGCCAAGCTCACCAAGCGTCTGCTTGAAGGCATGCTCGAGATTCCCCAGGTCGGTATCTTCGGCAAGAACGACCCCAACGATCTGAAAGATCGCCTGGGCGTGGTCACCTTCACCGTGGCCGGCATGCACCATGCGAAGGTGGCGGCCATCCTCAGTTACGAGGGCGGCATCTCGGTGCGCAACGGATGCTTCTGCGCCCATCCCCTCATCAAGCACATGCTCAACGTGACGCCGGAGCAGGAGGCGGCCTTCGAGGAGGCCATCCGCCACGGCGACCGCAGCGAGGTGCCCGGCGCGACGCGTGTGAGCATCGGCATCCACAACACGGAAGAGGAGATCGACCGCTTCCTGGCCCTGCTTCGCAAAATCGCCGAGGGCGAGTATGCGGGCGCGTACAGGCAGGACCCCTCCACCGGGGAATTCATCCCCGAGGGCTATCAGTTCGATTTCTCGTTGTACCCTGAAATCTAAGGACTTACCTCATTACGCCCCGCCTCCCTGAACGGGGGGCGGGGCTGATTGTTTTTCATTGGTAGAACAGGTAGAATTATCTAGGAATTATTCCAGCCAGTTCGGATCCTCGGGCGCAGAGGGGTGAAGACCCATGAGAACACCCCGGATAGGGATGCTCGCCCTTATCGGCGCATTGCTCTTGCCGCCGATGGCGAGGAATGCCCAGGCCCGTCCGCCCTATGATCCCATCCCGCAGACCGAGCCCAATCCACCGGTTCCCGAGCGCCCCACCGACCTCATCTTCGAGGACTTCGAGGGCATGTGAGATTCACCGCGAGAAGCCACCGGTTTGTACTTCTGAGTCTGTTCATATTGCTCTTTGCCGTAGCGGTTTCCACCGCCAACGAGGTCGGCTCCAACTCCGATAGGGCCGTTGCCGAGCTCTCGATCCTCCCTGGAAGCAGTGGCCCCATCAACTGCAGCGAGACCGTTGAGCTCATCTTCCACTACACCCCCGGCGATTCGATCCTCAGGGGATACGAAATCACCGTGGGCTGCGATGCGGGCCTCACCTTCGGAGAAGCCGACATCACCGATCTCGGCGCTCTCAGCGACATCGGCGATCAGTACTTCGACATCACCGACAATGGCGACGGCACCTTCAAGGTCAGCGCCGCACTGCTCGGCCCGACAAGCGGACTCGTGGTCGCGGATAGTCTCTTCAGCGTGGTCTTCCACCCCGTGAGCACAGGAGTTCAGAACACCAGCATCACCGACTACAAGCTGCGTGACCTGGACAACGTCCAGTTCACCGCCACCGTGACGAACGCCACGGTGGACGTGGACTGCGACCCGCCGAACACGGTCACCCTGACGGCCGAGCCCGCCTACACCGCCGGCACCTCCAACGAGGTCACCTGGTCGGACGAATCCGGCACGGGTGCGATCCTCTACTTCGTGGAACTGGCCGAGGACGTCGGGTTCACCGTGGGAGTCGTCGACAGCGGATGGATCGCTCCCACGAACCTGACCTTCAACGGTCTCGTCGACGGCACGGAGTACTTCTACCGGGTCAAGGCCATCGACAACGCCGACAACGAGACCCCCTGGTCGAACATCGAGTCGTCCACACAGGATGCCGTGGATCCCGAATCAAGCGCTGACGCCCTGGGCATCTATCAGACGGTTCTGACCTTCGACGTGGCCTACACGGCCACCGACGCAACCAGCGGCGTGGACAGCGTGGAGCTCTTCTATCAAATCGACGCGGGCGCGTGGACAAGCGCAGGATCCCACGCGGCCAGTCCCATATCCTTCACCGCTCCCAGCGACGGCGCTTACGGCTTCTACACGGTGGCCACCGACGCGGCGGGCAATGTCGAAGTCGATCCAGGAGCAGCGGACGCCACCACCATCGTCGACACGACGCCCCCCGCGGGCACCTTCGTCATCAACAACGACGACAGTCTCGCGACCAGCACCACCGTGACCCTGAACAACGACATCACCGACCTGAACCCGCCCCTGGAGATGCGCTTCAGCACCAACGGTGTGGACTGGACCACCTGGGAGGCCTACGCGGCGACCTACCCCTGGACCCTGGAACCGGGCGGTGGCCCCAAGGTCGTGCACGCCGAGTTCAAGGACGATCCCCAGCTGGTCTACGCCACTTTGGACTCCATCGAATTGGAGAGCGACGCCCCCGCGGCACCCACGGGCTTCGCCGCGGCCACGGCGCACAACAAGATCGCCGTGAGTTGGACCGATCCCCTGGACGCGGACCTGGTCTCGGTGGAGGTCTGGCGCGGCATGTGGCACGACGGCAGCTTCGCCTCGGCCTATCCCGAGTATGACGATCTGCCCGGCAACGTGATTCCCGCGCGTCCGGCCGACCGGGCGACGGCCGACGCGAGCGCCGACTGGACCCTCGTCGACACCGCCGCTCCGGGCATCGAGGCCTTCCAGGACACCCTCCCCAATCGCGGCATCTACTACTACGAGCTATTCCCTGTGGACGACGCGGGCAACTACGGGCTGCCGGTGGCCGAGAGCGCCGTGGCCACGAGCTACTGGCTCGGTGACGTGGCGCCCGTGGAGTTCGACGGCTTCGTGGATGTAGCCGACATCACCGCCCTGAGCACCGCATTCGGGACCTTCGACGGTGACGCCGCCTATGATTCCACCATCGACGTTGGTCCCACCGACGACTGGAGCCGCCTGGGCATTCCGCTCACCGACGACATCGTCGACTTCGAGGATCTGATGATCTTCGCCATGAACTACTCTGTGGTCGCTCCGGCGCCCATCATGGACGGTGCCAGCGAGATCGCCATGCTGCACTGGTATCAGGTGGATGAAAGAACCTGGGCTCTGGCACTCCTCGAAGCCTGCACCGACCTGAAGGCCCTGGTGCTGAATCTCGACCTTCCCGAAGGCGCGAGTTTCAGTCACGAGCGGGGCGCCCTGCTCCAGCATCAGAGCGCGCCGGTCTTCCTGCAGAACGACGACGACACGAAACTCGATCTGTCCATGGCCGTCATGGGCGCGGGCTCGGTGGTCGTCGGCGAGGGCGAGCTCTTCCGGGTTACCTTCGAGAGCGAGGTCTCCTTGGGCGATCCCGAACTCGACCTGCGCGGTGCCGACAACCTGGCGCAGGAATTCGAGCTTCAGTTGGACGAGAGCGTGGATGTTCCTCAGGCCTACGCCACCTACCGGAACTTCCCCAATCCCTTCAACCCCAGCACCACGATTCGTTTCGATCTGCCCGAGGCGCAGCACGTGAAGCTGGCCATCTATGACACGCAGGGTCGTCGAGTGGTTTCGCTGGTGGACGAGATCCTCGCCGCCGGATATCACAGCGCGACCTGGAACGGCAGGGACTCACAGGGAAGCACCATGGCCTCCGGAATCTACTTCTACCGCATCGAGGCCGGACCGCTTACGCGGACCGAGCGGATGGTCTTGCTGAAGTAGCGGCCAGCTTCCAGCTAGCAGCCAGAAGACCACCCTCCCCCAGTGCTGGGGGAGGGTGCTTTTTGCTCCGGCTTCGTCTTCTGCTTTTGTGCTATCCTTATACCATGCGCCTTTCGCCGATAGTTCTGCTTCTGGCCTTCCTGGCCTCCTCCCCGGCCATGGGTTTCGAACTTCGATTCGAGCCTCAAAGCCCTCTCGTGGGTGTGGGCGAAGGCGCGTCCATCTCGGTGTTTCTGGACGAGAGCATTCCCGTGAAGTCCTTCGATCTCACGGTCGAATTCGACGGCGAGATCCTCGAAAGCACGGGCGGCGACCCCGGACAGATCTTCCAGGACACGGGCTGCTTCATATGGTGGGATCTGGAGGACGAGACCGCCGGCCGCTGGCACGGATTCGCCGTGGTCATGGACGCCTACTGCCTTGCCCAGGGTCCCGGCGAGCTGTTCCGCTGGGACTTCGCCACCCTTGCCGAGGGCTACTCCCGCATCGACGTCGAGCAGGTCCGCCTCTTCGACGAGGAGGGCCATCCCATCGCGGGGGTCGAGCTCGCCGACATCTTCGTCTTCGTGGGAGGCGAGATCACCTCGGTGCCCGAGGGCGAACAGAGCTCCTCCAACTGGAGTCTTCTCAAGCTCTTGTACTGACCCTCAGCCCCTTGCCCCGCCGCGGGCCACTTGTTAGCTTGAGGTGGAGTTCTCACCCCATTTATCCACAATCAACGCGGGATGGATGACCATGGCTGACAAGACCGCCGACCTGGCCGGACCCGGAATCGGAACCTACGAAGAAGTAGCCGCGTCCCTGCCCACCGACTACGAGCCCCTGCTCACGCCCAAGGAAACGATGAAGGCGCTCTACGCGGTGAAGCGCTACATCGAGGACGGATTGGCCAAGGAGCTCAACCTCCAGCTGGTGCAGTGTCCCCTCATCATGGACAAGCACAGCGGCTTCAACGACTACCTCGACCGCGACGGCTCGCGCACGCCGGTCGAATTCCCCGCCGGACTCGGGCTCGACGAGCGCATCGAGACCCAGGTGGTCCAGGCCGTGACCAAGTGGAAGCGCTGGGCCCTGAAGCAGTACGGATGCGACGTGGGTGAGGGCATCAACACCGACATGCGCGCCGTGCGCAAGGACTACTTCCTCGACCACGATCACAGCAGCTATGTGGATCAGTGGGACTGGGAGAAGGTCATCACCGCCGAACAGCGAACCCTTCCCTACCTGAAGGAAACCGTCCAGAAGATCTGGAAGGTGCTCACCGGCGCCGAGAAGCTGGCCCACGAGATGTATCCGCAGCTGAACAAGTACCCCACGCTCCCCGAGGAGCTGGTATTCATCCACGCCGAGGACATCCTCGCCAAGTATCCCGATCTTCCGCGTAAGCAGCGCGAGACCGAGATCATCAAGGAGCATCCGGCGGTCTTCATCTACGGCATCGGATACACCCTCGATGACGGCTATCCCCACGAGATGCGTGCGGCCGACTACGACGACTGGATCTGCGAGACCACCAGCGAGGACGGCCGTCCCATGCACGGGCTCAACGGCGACATCCTCGTGTACAACCCCGTCTCCAATCGGCGTCACGAGCTGACCAGCATGGGCGTTCGCGTCACCAAGGAAACGCTGAAGATGCAGTTGGAAGCGACCGATCAGCTAGACTTCCTGGACATGCCCTACCACCAGATGATCATGAACGACGAGATCCCGCTGAGCATCGGCGGCGGTCTTGGTCAGTCGCGCATCTACTCGCTGCTGCTGAAGAAGGCGGCCCTGGGCGAGGTCAGCGTGACCATCTGGCCGGAAGAGCTGCACAAGGTCTGTGCGGAGAAGAACATCGAGTTGCTTAAATAGCTACCAGCGGCCAGTTGCCAGCGGCCAGCCAGAAACAAACCCTCCCCCGGTATTGGGGGAGGGTTCTTTCTGGTAGCTGGTAGCTGGTAGCTAGTAGCACTAGTACAGGGTTTTTACCCGGCTCCAGTTCTCCTCCGACGCCACGGTATCCGATTCAGTGAAGCTGAGCTCGGCGATGGCTCCGCTGCTGCTGAAGACCACCTCGAGACTGGTCACGCTCTGGAATTCGCTGAGGTCGATGATCTGGCAGGAGTTGTTGCCGTAGTCGCTGCCCGATCCGGCGCCCACGTATCCATCGGGACCGCTCATCTCGAAGTCGAGAGTCTCGGCATCGATGTCGATGATCACGATCTCATCGAGGTCCACCACGAAATCGAAATCGAAACGGATGACTCCCCCGCCCGCTTCGTCGTCGGGATCGTCCACAAGACCGTCGCCATCGTAGTCATCGATGTCCTCGGCCACGATGAGCAGGTTGCCGCGGGGAATGCAGTTCTCGCCCGGTTGTCCCGCTTCTCCGCCGCTGCCCTGCCCGGGGCCGCCGCAGGTTTCATTGGGAGTGCCCAGGTCGATGTCACCACCGGTGGGAAAGGCCGAATCGAAGATGATGATCGACTGGGGACCACCACCGCTGTTCGAACCCGACACCGTGAAGTAGTCGAAGGCGGTTCCGTCGGCTGTCCCGCCGCCGGGTTCCTCGCCGGCGATGACGGTGCCCGCATCCGGCCCGCTGAAGTCTTCGGTCATGGCCATGGCGCTGGCCACGAAGAAGAGCAGTATGGTTGTGAGAATGATCTTGATCCTGAACAAGGGTTCCTCCTTGGACCGACTATGGGGATTCCCTTGCGATATCGGAGCTTCGAGAGCTCACCTGAAGGTTTCCATGTTCGGGACATGTTCAGGGCCCCGCGACGGGAAAGCACGAGAGCTTCCCCGCACCGCCCGGCGCGATCACGCATTTTGAGGGAGCGATGCGATGCCTCCGAAAAGCAAAACCCCCGACGACACCGTCGGGGGCACTATCTGGCTGGCAGCTGGTAGCTGGCAGCTTCCTACTTCCTCGTGCGCTTCACGAAATCCTCCAGCTCCGGCAGTCCGCCCTGATAGACGAGATAACCGTCGTGAGGTTCGCGGGGAGTCATGTCGCCGGCCACGGGTTCGGTCATGATGCGCGCCACCTCGGCAGGGTCCTCGCTCTGCCCCAGGGCCCAGCCGAGCTTCATGTAGGCCACCTCGGGCAGCATGTTGGCCAGGGGAACCACTCCCATGCCCATGATCTCGCGCCCCGTCTCGTAGACGTACATCTGAACGTATCCCCAAAGCGTCTGCACGGTCATGAACACCGACACCCCGGCCTCCCGCGCGCGAATCAGGGCGGGGTAGACTTCGCGATTCACGTGTCCGAGACCCGTGCCCGCGATGACGATGCCCTTGTATCCCTTCTCGATGAGCGAATCGAAGATGTCCGCCTTCATGCCGGGATAGTAGTAGATGATGGACACGCGATCGTCGAAAACCGGCGTGACCTTGAAGTTCTTCATGGCCTCGGCGCGAGCTTCCGGCGAGCGATTCTCCGGACCGAGGGTCGAGAAGGTTCGCGTGCGGAAGCATTCGCAGAGAGGATTGAGCTCTTCGCGGCTGATGGTCGCCAGGGGACGATCGCTCAGGGTCCGGAAGGTGCTGCGATAGCTGGAGTGCATCTTGCGCACGCGGGTGCCGCGATGCAGAAGACCGTACTGGTCGCTGGTCGGGCCGAACATGCAGACCATGACCTCGGCGATCTCGCCGGTGGCGGCCGTCTTCGCCGCGTGGATCAGGTTCAGGGCCGCGTCGCTGCTGGGACGATCACTGCTGCGCTGACTTCCCACCATGACGATGGGCACGGGCGTGTTCTGCAGCATGAAGCTGAGCACGGCGGCCGTGTGGTGCATGGTGTCGGTGCCGTGGCCGATGACGATGCCGTCCACGCCCGCCCGAATCTGATCCTCCACGGCCTTGGCCAGGCCGATCCACTGCTCCGACCCCATGTTCTCGCTGAAGACGCCGTAGAGCTTCTCGGTCTCGAGATTGCAGTAGTCGGCCAGTTCCGGCACCGAACCGTAGAGCTCGCCCGGGCTGAAGGCGGGGATCACCGCGCCCGTGCGATAGTCGAGTCGGCTGGCGATGGTGCCGCCCGTACCGAAGAGCTTCACGAAGGGTTTCTCGGGATCCTTGGGAAACTCCTTCTCGGGGATCTTGTAGATGGCCTCCTTGCGGCCCAACTCCACGAGCTGTTCCACCGTCTCCACGTGCAGGCCGACGTTGTAGCCGCTGGCCAGCTTCAGAACGAGATGCTTGTCGTCGCTGGTTTCGCTCCTCGGCAATACGATGCCGTGGAAGGTGCCCTTCGTGGTGCGGGCCTCGACCTCGCTCCAGACGCCGACCTCGTGCTTCTTCAGCAGCGCCAGTCCCGCGCCGCGATATCCCTGCCTGGCGGCGCTCATGAGATCTCCTCTCCCCGGCTGTCGATGAGAATGCGCAGCATGCCGGCCAGCTCCCGGCCGGAAACCTGGATGTTCAGGTGACGCTTCATGCGCCCCACGTAGTAGTTGTTCCAGGCCTTCTCCTCGCGGGTGCGAGGCTCTCCGATGTCCGGCAGCAGCTTCTTGATCTTTCGGTGCAGGAGTTCCCCACTGGGCGGGGCGGCGATGCGCGGCTTCTCGCCGCGGTGGGCCAGGGTCTGCAAGGCCATCTCGTCGGCTTCGCGGGGCATCTGTCGCTGGAACTCCGGATACCAGCTCAGATCGATGTCGGCGGCGATCTCCTCACCGTCTCGTTCCACTCGCCGCCAGTGACTCGTGAGCAGCACGGCCAGACGCTTGCGATCCTCCACCTGTTCCATGAGCTCGAGGAATCGATCGGCGCGACGCATGCGCACCAGCTGGCAGGCCAGTTCCCTGCAAAGGCCGGCCTCTTCGAGGCGTCGCTCGGTCTCCCAGGGTCGTTCGGGCAGGCCTTCGCCGAGGGTCTCCCACTTCGAGTAGGACAGGGTGAGCGGGGGAAGATCCGTGTCGGGGTACATCCGATCGGGGCCCGGCAGGATACGCTCGAAGCCCGTGGTGCCGTCGGGGAAGGATTGCCTCGTCTCTCCAGGCACGCCCTCCATGGCCTCGCGGCAGCGGATCTCGATCTCGCCGAGGGCCGTCTGCAGGTCGCGGTGGTCGCCCCAGACCAGGATGATCGGATCATCCTCCGAACCGCCGAGCAGCTGCCGGATGCGCTTCCACTCGGTGGGGCTGGGACCGTCGTCCCGCTGCTCGCTGCAGACCAGGTTCGGCTTGCGGTCCAGGCAGGCCACCACCCGAACACGGTCGCGTATCTCGCCCAGAAAGTGGATGCCCGGCTGCAGCTCCCGGGTAAGTAGTTCGGCGAAGCCCGGCAGCAGGATGGCGCCGAGTTCCTCCCCCCGCTCCAAAGCACGAGCCGCCGGACGATACTCGGTGGCGGCCAGCAGTTCGCTTACCTCATGACGCGGCGCGTCCCAGCGATCGGGCCGCAGACCCCGGGCGCGAAGTTCGTCCCGGATGTCCAGGAGGCCCTTCTGCCGAAATGCCTCATAGTGGACCAGGCGAGGAATCTCGGGAATACGGCTGACACCCTTGATCTCCACGCGGGTGCCGCCCTCGATGGACACGTTCACGTCCTGGCGTCCCGCGCCGGACGAGGTGCGCACGCGCCCCGTGGCACGGGCCAGGCGCCGGATGACCTCGCAGCAGGCCGCCACTTCCTCAGGAGTGCGTAGCTCGGGACCGGTGACCGTCTCGATGAGCGGCATGCCCAGCCGGTCGGTTCGGAAGGTGCGCCAATGCCCCTCGTCGGAGATCTCGCGACAGGAATCCTCCTCGATGCTGAGCTGGGTGATGGATACCGCCCGGCCCTGAACCTGAATCTCTCCCCCCACGCCGAGAATGGCCGTGCGCTGGAAGCCGGTGGGAATGGAGCCGTCCAGATACTGCTTGCGGATGACGTGCAGTTCGCCCACGGGCTGCAGGCCGAGCAGCAGCGAGATCTCCATGGCGATCTCGAGAGCCTGGGGATCCATCTCGAATGGCGGCGTGTCGTCGATCTCGTAGGTGCAGACGCTCTCCATGTTAAGACGATAGAGGATGTGCTTGCGTGTCTTGAACTCCATGAGCGCCGTGCCGTCGTACTCGCCCAGCTCCGAAAGCGTGGGGCGCATGTGCCGAAGGATCTCCGCGTCGTAGTCGTCGGAGTATCGATGAGCCGGACAACGGCAGAAAAGTTTACGCTCGGTGAGGAGCTGCTGGTGAACCTCGAGGCCGGACTTGAGGCCGAGCTCCGCGTAGTCCGCGGCCGAGAGGCTTCCATATGAGGGAATGCTGGGCATCGTGATTCCTGTCGATGTGGGATTGGGGTGAACTTACTAGACGAAAGCCGGGAACGCTAGATGCGCGATGACGCCCCCAGAAACAAGATCATATCATCTTGATTTATATGGACTTCCGAAGCCCATGGCAATCTGATATAATTCTCGCGTTCCCATCCGAAAGGAGCCCTGAATGAACAAGGGATTGCGTCTCTTCTCGGGCATCGTTCTGCTTCTCGGCGTGGCCTCCTCTTCCATGGCCGCCGACCGGAACGTGCTGTTCGAAATGTACACGAACGCTGGCTGACCCTCCTGTCCGTCGACGGAGTCGGCGTTCCTGAACTTCACTGATTCTCATCCGGACGACACCGTGGCCATCATCTACCACATGAGCTGGCCGGGATACGATCCGTTCTACTATCACAACACCGCTCACAACGAACAGCGTCGAAACTCCTACGGCGTGAACTACGTCCCCTGGGTCGTGGTGGACGGCAACGGCGACGTGGGCTCCGGTGGCATGGCAAGCAACTACAGCAGCCGCATCGCCACGCCCACCGACGTGACCGTGGATATCTCGGGCGAGTTCGATGCCGGTGCTGGCACCGTGGACTTCACCGTCACGGCGACCACCACCTCGGAGCTTCCGAGCAGCGGAACTCAGTATCGCATCTATGTGGCGCTCACCGAGACCGATCTGTACTTCGCCGGTTCCAACGGAGTCGAGTGGCACCATCACGTCATGCGGCAGATGTTCCCCACCGGCTACGGCAACGTGGTCAGCTTCTCGGGCGACCTGCCCCAGAGCGCCGAGGTGAGTTTCAACTATACCTTGGATCCGAGCTACGTCACCGAGAACTGCAAGATCGTGGCCTGGCTGCAGGAGGCGATCTCGCAGGAAGTGTACAACTCCGAATGGGTCATGCTGGAAGACCTCGGTGATCCCACCGATGTGGCCGAGATCCCCACGAGCTTCCAGCTGGGACGCAATTTCCCCAACCCCTTCAACCCGAAGACCACGATCCCCCTTAACATGGATCGCGCGGGCAGCGTTTTGGTGGAAGTCATTTCGGCCGACGGCCGTAGGGTTACCGTGCTGCATGACGGTCTCCTGGACGCCGGTGCCCATGATTTCACCTGGAATGGTCAGGACGCCTCCGGGTCCGGCGTGGCCAGCGGCGTGTACATGGCCCGTGTCACCGGAAGCCATGGCAGCCAGATGGAGCGACTGGTGCTGATGAAGTAGAACCAGTCGACATGGGGAAGGGCAAGACCCTCCCCCACACTAGAGTTTCGCAAATCGTTCGGGGAAGGGCCTTGCCCTTCCCCGTTTCATTTTCCTTCCCAGCTTCGCGAATCCAGCTCATATGACAAGTCTATGGCAAAACATGGGTTTTTTGCAGGTATGCATGGTTAACAAGAAGCCGTGAATTTGGTAGAATCATGTCCACAACACTCCTTTCGAAAGGACTTTCCATGCGCACTTTGCTCAAGGTCACCCTTGCGCTGGTCATGCTGATCAGCATCAGCGCCGGGGCACTCGCGACTCAGCGCCTCGTGTTGGTGGAGCTCTTCACCAACGCTACCTGACCCTACTGTCCGTCGGCGGAGTCGGCGTTGCACAGTTTTGATTTGGCTCACGATGACACTGAAGTCGCCATCATCGAATGGCACATGAGCTGGCCTGGTTACGACCCCTGGTACTATGCCAACACATCGGACAACGACGGCCGTCGCGTGTTTTACAACATTACCGGCGTTCCCGCATTCAAGACCGATGGCTGGCTGCCCTCGAACAACTCGACCCTCGAGCTCCACTGGGAGTACGAGTACTTCGACAACGGCGACGTGCCTGTGATGCTCACCCTCTCGGGCGACTACGATCCGGGAACCAAGACGGGCAACTTTTCGGTCACCGCGTCGCTCACGGGCGAACTGCCCGCGGGCAGCTACAAGATCTTCGCGGTGGTCACCGAAGACGCGACCACTTACGGAAGCGGCACCTGGTACGACACCATGCACAAGGCCTATCCCAACTACAACGGATGGGCCGTGTCGAGCTTCCCGGCTACGGTGGGATCGAGCTTCGACCTGAACGGCGATGCCTCGGGCGCCTGGGATGACACCGAATGCCGCATCATCGTCTGGCTGCAGGACATCTCCGGTCAGAAGAAGGTGCAGCAGGCAGCCCAGAGCTTCGTCTTCGACCTCGGACCCGCTTCCGATGTGGCCGAGGCTCCGGTGCTCTACGAACTGGGTCGCAATTTCCCCAACCCCTTCAATCCGAAGACAACCGTCCCCGTGCGGATGAAGTCCACGGATGAGGTGCTGGTGGAAGTGCTGACGGCCGACGGCCGTCGCGTGGCCGTCCTCCATGACGGACTCCTGGATTCCGGAAACCACGAGTTCACCTGGAACGGCACGGATCAGTCCGGCCGGAAGGTTGCCAGCGGCGTGTACATGTCGCGGGTCACCGGCAAGCTGGGCAGTCAGAGCGAGCGCATGGTTCTGATGAAGTAAGCGAACGGGGGAAGGGCAGCGCCCTCCCCCTCGCAAGAGATTCGATCGAATCGGGGAGGCGACATGCCTCCCCGTTTTCTTTTCCCATACGAAGCGACTTTCTTCGCAGGATCTGTGAGGCGGCCCAAGCCCGTCACATTTGGATTAACTGTCTCGCCGCCGAGCGAGAGTGCGAAGAAAGGTCGCGTAGTATTGCAAGTATCTGGTGGAATTAATTTTGCACTAACCGCCTCAAGTAGATGGAAAAGTCTTTAATTCATGTCGAAAATCGGATAATATGCTCCACGACACTACATTGGGAGATCTGGATGGGAATCACCCGACGCACCCTGCTTAGCGTCTTGATCCTAGTCACAAGCGCAGTTTCCAGCCAGGCGGTTCAGCGAACCGTCCTGGTGGAACTCTTTGGTAACATCGGCTGCGGATTCTGCGCCGAGGCCGAAGATGTGCTTCATGAATTCGACCTGATCCACGACGACGACGAGCTGCTCGTCATCGAGTGGCACATGAGTTGGCCTGCCTGGGATCCTTGGTATCATGCGAATCCCGAGGAAAACGACGACCGTCGCGAGTTCTACAACATCTGGTACATTCCCGCGTTCAAGACCGATGGCTGGCTTCCGAGCAATTCGACCTCGCTCCCCTATCACTGGGAGCACGAGTACTTCGAGAACGGCGAGACGCCGGTGAGTCTTGGAATCTGCGGTGATTTCGACGCCGACTCTTCCACCGGATACTTCCAGGTGACGGTGCAGAGCAGCGAGGAACTGCCCGAGGGCGAGTACGTGCTCTTCGCGGCCCTCACCGAAGAACGCACCCACTACAACGGCGCTTACTACAATACATTCCACAAGTCCTTTCCCGACGGCGATGGCTGGGACGTAGACGAGTTCCCCGCACAGTTCGAGTACGACTTCGAGTTCACCGGCGACGATGCCGGCGGTTGGGATCCCGAGGAGTGCCGGATCGTCGTCTGGCTCCAGGACACCGAGGGCGAAAAGGTCGTCTGGCAGGCCGAGTCGTCCATGATCTGCGATCTTCGC
>CAYPGS010000005.1:19098-45343 GCA_964410395.1 uncultured bacterium | reverse complement strand
CGAGGGCGAAAAGGTCGTCTGGCAGGCCGAGTCGTCCATGATCTGCGATCTTCGCGTGGAGGGGACCGCTGCACCCGAAACGGCGCTGGGCTTCAAACTCGGCGCGGCCTACCCAAATCCCTTCAATCCCCGCACGGTCGTTCCGCTTCACATGGACGAGCAGGCCGAGATTCAGCTCGAGATTCTCACGCCGGACGGGCGTCGAGTGAAGTTGCTGCACGAGGGTCCGCTGAACGCCGGCGCCCACGAATTCGTTTGGGATGGCCGGGACGAACGCGGACGCCCCATGGCCAGCGGCGTCTACCTGGCCCGCAGCTGGGGCAGCCGGGGAGGCGGATCTCAGCGTCTGGTGCTCATGAAATAGGGCCCTGCCCATTTCTTCAATTCATTCCATTTATTCTCGAAATACCCTGGTTCCAGCCAGTCGGATCCGCTAAAATTGTGGCGACAACTTGGAGGACACCATGCCCATTTTCCTCCGGGTCGCTGCCGCCATCCTATTCCTTGGAGTCAGCGCCCTGGGAGTCTTCGCCGAGCAACGAACCGTGCTCGTCGAGCTCTTCACCAACACCGAGTGAACCTTCTGCGCATCGGCGGAGTCGATGCTGCACGAGTTCGACCTGGCCCACACCGACGAGGAAGTGCTCATCGTCGAGTGGCACATGGAGTGGCCGGGTTGGGATCCATGGTTCCACGCCAATCCCGATGACAATACCGGGCGCCGCTGGTACTACGAGATCAACTACATCCCCTTCTTCCGCACCGACGGCTGGCTGCCCAGCAACGAGACCTCGCTGCCCCTGCACTGGGAGTACGAGTATTACGACAACGGCGAAACGCCGGTGAGCCTCGACATCACCGGCACCTACAATCCCGTCACCCGTCGTGGCGACTATCGCGTTGACATGCAGAGCAGCGCCACCCTGCCTCCCGGCGAATACTACCTGCACGCGGTGATCGTGGAGGACGTCACCTATCACGACGGCCCCTACTACAACACCTTCCACAAGGCCAGTCCCGACTATCAGGGCTTCAGGATCATGCGCTATCCCTCCTTCGTGGAGAGCGAGTTCGACCTCAACGGAGACGCCTCGGGCAGCTGGGATCCCCACGAATGCAAACTCATCTGCTGGCTTCAGGACCGAAGCGGCAGCAAGGTCGTCTGGCAGGCGGAGTCCGCCTACCTCACCGATCTGACATGGGAAACCGACACCCCGGAGTTGCCCACGGAGTTTCACCTGGGAGCTGCCTATCCCAACCCCTTCAATCCCGAGATCACCGTTCCCATGCGCCTGGACCGCAGCTCCCAGTTGAAGATCGAAATGCTCTCGCCGGACGGCCGTCTCGTCAGGGTTCTGCATGATGGGCGCCTCGACGCGGGGCACCATGATTTTCACTGGGACGGTCTCGACGGCCTGGGCCGCCGGGCCGCCAGCGGCGTCTACCTGCTGCGCGTCACGGGCTCCGCTGATTCGGAAACCCAGCGCGTCGTGCTGGCGAAATAGCCACCACCTATGCTAGACAATCCGAACCTGACAACTTGCCGCCGCTCCAATCGCGTCTAAGCTAGCTGCGAAAGGAGGCGTCATGGCTGAGTCAATAGTGGCGAAGGTCGATTGCTATTTCTCGAAGATCGGCGTGGTGGCCGTCACCGTCACCGAGGGAGAAATCCACCTGGGCGACAAGCTGCATTTCCTGGGGTTCACCACCGATTTCACCCAGATCATCTCCTCCATGCAGATGGACCATCACAGCGTCGAAGTGGCCCACCGGGGCGAAAGCGTGGGCATCCGCGTGGGCGAGAAGGTGCGGCCCAGCGATCGGGTCTATATCGTGAGGGATAACGAGGCCCACTAGGATTTCGCGCCCGAAGTGACGGTTGCCTACGAGTCCCCGCCCTGCTACCATCGCCCTCAACTCCAACAAGGCAGGCACCGTGAAAGACCTTCTCAGCGAAATCTGGGACATGCAGCGCGAATTGAATCACTACACGCTCAAGCAGAACGGTCACGAGATCGACTACGACGAGATCCCGAAGAACCGCAAGCTTCAGAACGAGTGGATCCAGAACTACGCCCTGGCCATGAGCCAGGAACTCAGCGAACTCGTGGACTCCACCAACTGGAAGTGGTGGCGCACCAAGGTGGATCTCTTCGACGAACAGAACCTGAAGGTGGAGCTGGTGGACATCCTCCACTTCTGGGTGAGTGCCTGCCAGGTCATGGGACTTTCCGCTGAAGACGTGCATCGCATGTACATGCAGAAGAACGCCGTGAATCGCAAACGGCAGGACGATGGCTACCTCGTCAAGGACGAAGCCGACAACAGGAGCATCGGATGATGCATCCCAGCCATCGCATTCCCCTCCTGGCCTACGCGCTGCTCATCCTGGGCCTGCTCTACCAGACCCGGGTCTACATGCCCCAGCTCCCGCCCGTCGTCGCCTCGCACTTCAACCTAGCCGGCGAGCCCGATGGCTATAGCAGCCGCGAGGGATTCCGCTTGTTCAGCATACTCGTCCAGGGTGGAACGGCAGGGTTCGCCTTCCTGCTTGCCCTGATCATCGGCCGCATCCCGCCATCTTTGGTCAACATTCCCAATCGCATGTTCTGGCTCACGGGCGAGTACCGCGAGGCGAGCCTGATCGTCATCCAGCGCGCGATCCTGTGGATGGGCGCGCTCACATTCGCCTTCCTGCTCATGGTATTCCAGGCCACCATCAGGGCCAATCTCAGCGAGGTGATCGTCCTTGGGCGAACATTCTGGATTTCCTTCGGACTCTACATAGGCGCCATGGCGCTCGTGGTCTGGAAACTGTTCGAGGAGTTCAGACTGCCCGGCGACGCGACTCAGTGAGTCTGCAGGATCACCCAGATCACCATTCCCGCACCCACGCCCATCTTGAAGAAGGATGCCAGCAGGCGCCCGAGAAAGGCGCCCCAACCGGCGCGCATGGCATCGGCGTCCACGCGACGCAGGTTCACGGCCTCGAGCAGGGCCGCGCCGAGAGCGGCGCCGAGAAAGGCGCCGACCAGGCTGCCCACCAGCGGCAGTAGTGCCGTGCCCACGATGACGCCCAGAAATCCTCCGAGCAGCGCGCCCAGCACCCCCCACCAGGAAGCGCCGTACTTCTTTGCCATGGCCGAGCCCAGCAGGGCCTCCACCAGTTCGGCCAGCAAGACGGCGGCCAGCATGATGAGGAGGGACCAGAGCCCCAGGACCTGGAATCCTCCCAGCCAGGCGGCGAGCAGGGCCAGCCCCAGGATGATGAAGTTGCCGGGGATGCCGAGGGGGATCAGAAAGAGCGAGATCAGCAGCCCCAGGTCGAGGAAGACCAGGCCGGTGATCTTAAGCAGGCTTTGCCACATTGATTGCCTCCAGGAATGCCATGCTATCGCGACCCGGGCGCCGGAGTTTCACTCGATGGCGCTTCTCTTCCCAGTATTAGCCGCGGATAGGCCCAGTAGTAGGGTTCCCGCCAGCGGGAATCTTCGCGAAGTTCGAGCTGGGCCCTGCGTAGAGCCTCGGCGCGACACATACCGTCCTTCCAGTTTTTATAGAAGAGCCAGGCCAGTCGGCGTGCGGCGGCGTCGTCCACACGCATGGGGCTGGCGATGACCGACCGCGCGCCCGCCCGCAGGAATGACCTCGACAGATCGAAGGATGTGCCCGCGCGCTCGCTCACGCTTCGCGAGGCTTCGCAGCAGGACAGGTAGACCAGGTCGGCGCGAATGCGCAGTGCTTCGATTTCGCTCGCTCCCACCGCCTCACCTTCTCCTCCGATGAAAAGCGAAGCCTTGCCCGCCAAGGTCTGGTGAACCCGGGCGTGGGTGGCCAGATGCACTGCACGATACTCTCCCCCCGTCAGGGCGTCGAGAAACTCCCGAGAAGACTCCAGACCCTGAAGCAGGCGAGCCTCTCCCGGCCAGGCCGCGGCGATTTCGGAAACCTCCCGTTCGGCTTCGCGCAATGCCGACAGGTTCCCGGCTCCCGTCTCGTTCCTTCCCGCCGCCAGCAATGCCGAGCTTTCCATGGGGGTTTCACCCAGGCGCACACCGCTGCGCGAGGCTATGGGACCATGGTCCAGAACCACCGCATCCTTCCAGGGCAGCATGGCCCAGGGCAGGTCGTGTAGCAGTCCGTCAGGATGTACGTAGAGCAGGGTTCCTGGCTGCCAGACGCCCTCAAGAGGCGTGAGCAGCCACGAGGATAGGTCCGCCGCGGCCACCGTGGCGGGCTTTCTCCCCGGTCGCTCCAGGGAACGCAGCAAGGTGCGGGCGCGTGACTCCAGGATCTCCCTCGAGGGCAGGAAGTGAAGATCGACCTCATCGCCATCCTGCACCCAGAGATAGCTGCGATCCTCGCCGAGCAGGAGGTGCAGGGCCAATCCAGGACAACTCAGCTCCGGATGCCTGGGCACCTTCAAGCCCAGGGCCGCCATGCGCATTTGTTCGAGCAGTTCCAGGGTGCGTTGTTCGGGGTCCGCGCCTTCGACGAGTTCGGGATGGTCCGCAAGCAGTGAGATGAAGGCTGAGTATCCGGCGCGGATCTGATCGCCCGCGATCATCCGAAGCTCCGAGCGCTCCAGTCTCATGCCCGAATTGCGAAGGAGGAACTCGGATTCTATGAAGCTCTCGCGAGCTCCGGCCAAGTCGCCCTGTTCACGCAGGGCGAGCCCCAGCTCGGTGAGAAGCTGGGCCCTGAGATCCGAGGCCAAACGATGGCCGGCCCGATCGAAGGCTTCGCGCAGGATGTCCGCGGCCCTATCGGCATCACCAGACCTTCGCTCGGCCTTGGAAAGAAGCAGGCTCTTGAGCAGCACCAGGCGATAGCTCGGATAGCGCTCGAAGTCCATTTCGAGGCTTTCGAGCAACTCTCGCGCTTCGGCGTAGCGATCCAATTCGAGAAGGGCGCGGGCCAGGTGCAGTTTCGCGTCGGCGCTGCTCTCGGCGCGTCCGCTGCCCTGGGCGGCCTCCAGAGCTTCGCGCCGAAGTGGGAGCGCACCTTCCGCGTCTCCCGCCAGTTCCTCGATGAGGGCAGCCGTCGATTTCAGACGGGTGTTCATGAGATGATCGGTCTTCGCGGTGAGCCGACCCTCGGCGCTCGCCAGGGAGGACCTCGCCCGATCGAAGGCCCCCACCATGGCATGGAGATCGGCCTCGAGTACGAAACGTTGGAATGGAAGGTCCAGCCCCGGATTGGCGCTCACGGCTTCGCGCTCGAGTTCCCCGAGCTTGTCCAGGGCCCGGAAGGCCGTGGAGTAGAGACCGTTCTCCTTGGCCAACTCCCCGATGAGCAACCAGCGCTGGATGCGGTCCTCGGCGGCACTGCTTCCCGAGAAGCGCGCGGCTTCCTCGAGGAGGGATTCGGAGCGGGCGAAATCTCCGCGGTAGAGCCAGTACTCGGCCTCCACCGTGGGCACCAGTCCCCGGGTGAAGGGATGGGGATAGGCCTCGGCCCAGCGACGAGCCATGGAAAGCAGCGGCGGGCAGAGATCAAGTTCGCCGCGCTCGATGTGGCTCTCCACCTGATTCACCAGGGCCCGAGGCACGATGAAACTGTCGGCCAGCGCCACGCCGATGCGCACGGTTTCGCGATTGCACTCGAGGGCCTGGTCAAGCTCGTCCAGACTCGAGTAGAGACCGGACAGGGAGTTGAGCCCCACGAGCAGGGGCCAGTTGAGCCCCTCGTCGCGGGCGCGCTCCACGGATGCCTCGAGCAGGTTCCGCGCCTCGGCAAGTTCGCCCAGGGAGTCCAGCAGATTGGCCATGTCGATTCGCGCGCCCAGCTCGCGCTCCAGGTTCCCGGCCTTGACGGAGCTCAGCACGCACATCTCGGCGGCCAGCAGCGCTTCCTCGCGGCGTCCCGTTACACGCAGCAGATAGCAGAGATTCTTCCAGGCCCTCGATTCGTAGTGGATGCCGCCCAGGGCCCGAAACTCGGGGAGCAGCGCGCAGAGGGAGTCCACCGATTCGGGGCGTCCGTAGAGTTCGCCTACCAGAAAGGCGATCTTCGAGCGCACGGTCACGCGGTCCGCCGGCGGCAGATCCATCTCGAGCAGCCGGTTCAGATCGGCCAGGGCTTCGGGACGTCGCCCCATACGACGGGCGCGAAGATAGAGCCCCGCCGGAAGCAGGGTGTCGGACATCTCGGCCTGTTCCCAACGCTCGGCCACCTCGGCCCGACCGAGCAGATGGGCTTCGCGCACGCCCATGTCCACGAGGTGCAGGTTAGAGGGATCGGCGTCCCAGAGCCGGAAGAACTCGGCTCGGACGCTGTCGCGGAGAGCGGGATCGCTCAGGGCCGTGTCCAGGCGGTCGGTGAGATGATAGAGCTCTTCCTGGGCGCCGGCCTGCCCGTCGGACCGAAGCAGGCGCCGCGACTCCTGCAGCCTGGCGGCCAGCCTGGGGCTCGCCTCGTAGGAGCTCAGGTCGGGCATATCCTCGCGGCCGGTTTCCCGGCCGCAGGCGGCGAGAAGGATCCCGAAAAGGATGGTCAGGCAAAATTTCCGCATGGCTTTCTTTCAAGATCGGGACTTGGGGATTCTATAGAAAGGAGAGGAACCTGGCATCCATGAAATTCGCTAATGAACCCCAGCGCGACAGGACCCACCCAGGAACGCCGGCTCCCGGGGGAGAGCCATGCCGGCTCTCTTCCCCGAAGGAGCCGGCGGGTCCCGGGATCGGTTCAGGCGGAAAGCCGTTGCGCCCGGAGAAACATTGCTTGAAACTGGTTTCCGGTCAAGGGGGGAGTGAGCGATCGATGCATAGGCCGGGCAATGACGATCCGTTCCGCAATGAACTCAATTCCTTATTCGGTGGCGAAGCCGGCTCCGAAGAGCGCATCAGTGCCGCGCTGACCGAACTCTTGCTTCCCCAGGCCGTGAGCCTGCTGGGATCCGGAGGCGAGGCCGAGGACGCGGTCCAGGACACCCTGATCAGACTCCTGGAACTGCTGAGGCGACAGGGTCGATTCGAAGGCAATCTACGCAACCTGGCCCGAGTCGCCCTGCGCAATCGCTGCCTGCAGCTCATTCGCAACCGACGGCGCCGCGAGACCAAACTGCTCATCCTCTCCAAGGAGAGCCCCCCCAGGGAAAACCACCTGGAGCGCCTGCTGCGGATTGAGATCTTCGCGGGGTTGTCCCAAGGCCTGGCGACCCTGGACGAACCCTGCCGTGACCTGCTCCGGGCGATCTTTTTCGAGAAGGTGCCCGTGAGAAAACTGCGTAGAAAACTGGGCCTGGCCTCGGTGCAGGGCGTGTACGCCCGGAAACACGGCTGCCTGAAACGACTGAGGCGCATCATGGAAGATGCGCTGGACCTGGATGGATGAGTGTCCGCAAGGAGGACCCTCTCATGAGCCCTGAAGACCTGAGCTATCGCTGCGTGGATCCGAAGATCGGCCGCCTGCTCGAGCGACGGGAGGATCCCGAGCTGGATGCCGAGAGTCGCGAGCTGCTCGACTCCCACCTGGATCTATGTCACGCCTGCCGTGAACAGGTGGAGTTCGAGAATGCCGTCGCCCGGGAGCTGTCCAAGAGCGAGAGCTGGCGACACGAGAGGAAGCCGGCGGGCCGGCACATGCTGGCATTCGCCGCCACGCTCGCCGCGGCCCTGGCCCTGTTCCTCTTCCTCACCGGCAGTCCCATGGAACGCGGCGAGAGCCCCTACCGGGGAGAGGAAGAAAACTTTCGAATCGAGCGGCCCGTGGAGGGCGAGGTTCTGAGCCTGCGAAGTCCGGATCTGCGCTGGAGCCGGGTGCCGGAAGCCCGAGTCTATCGCGTAACGGTGGAAAACCTCGATGGCAGTTTCAGTCGCACCCAGACCTTGCAGGAAACGAGCATGGCCTTGCCGGCGGAAACGCGCGAGCCCGGAGAGTATCTGGTGTCGGTGGAACCCATCCCTGCCGACCTCTCGCCCCTGCGGGAGAGCAATCGCGCCTTCCGCCGAGCGGGCCTGCTCGCCGAACTGGGATACCGCGCGCTTCATCCACCACTGCTCAGCCTCGGCGCCCTGCTCCTGGCTCTGGGGGCCTTGATCCTGCACCTTCGAAGGCGTTAGACCTCAAGCACGAATGCCGATGATCGCGGCCATGCGACCGGCCGCCTGCTTCTCGACTCTCCAGCTGGGATAGTCTTCGGTGTGGCACATGGTGCACCTGGACGCCATGCTTATCCCCGCGGGATCGCATCCGGCTTCCTCGAGTTGTGCACGATTCGCCGACCAGAGATCGAAATAGAGCGATCCGTCTCGCGTTTCGAAGAAGGACGCTGCCTCCGAGCCGAGTTCCGCGAGGGCCTTCTCACGGACCTCTTCCCCGACCTCGTAGCAACAGGGCCCGGCGGAAGGAGCGATGGCTGCCACGACCGAATCGGCCTTGCCATCGCAGAGTTCGAGCAGTGCCTCGAGCATCTTCTGGGTCGTTCTCGCCACGGTGCCTCGCCAACTGGCGTGAGCCGCGCCCACCGCCAGTCCACGGTCACCCTCCGCGACAGCCAGCACGAGTGGACAGTCCGCGCCCCTCACGATGATGCCCAGGCCGGGCCTGTCGCAAACGAGGGCGTCTCCCTCCCCCAGCAAACCTGAATTGATGGCTTTAAAGACCCGATTCCCGTGCACCTGACTGAGCCAGGCCGCCGATTCCAGCCCTATCTCACGAGCCAGCGCATCGCAACGATGGGAATGTTCGCTCACCGAAAGATCCGCCGGCAGAAGCCAGACGCCTTTCGGCGTTACGGCGTGGGCGATTGCGGAGATGCCGGCCAATTGCCCGAAGCGGGCCAGACGCCGGCCATCCCCCTCGTCACGGATGGAGTATGTCCGTTGAATCGAACTCATGGGCGCATGATAGCAGTCGTGCAAACGGATTCAAACCCCGCGGAACTCTCGAGCGTCCTTACCGTAGAGAGGTCGGCCTCCCCCGCCATTTTCGCTGACCGCTGCCCGCTGAACGCAGACCGCCAGAGGAAAATCATGAGAACAACGACCCTGCTTGCATTGCTAGGAGTGATCCTGCTCTTCGCGCAGGATTCTTTTGCCGAGAAACGCAGCTATACCACGGTTCGCGCCGACAAGGCTCCCCGCATCGACGGACACGTGGACGAGGCCATCTGGGACCAGGTGAGCTGGTCCAGCGAATTCATGCAGCGTGAACCGGTGGAGGGAGAACTGCCCACCGGTCAGACGGCCTTCAAGATTCTCTACGACGATGAAAACCTCTACCTGGCCTATCACGCGAAGGATCCCGAGCCCGACAAGATGGCGAGCATCCTCTCCCGGCGCGATCACTTCCCCGGCGACTGGGTGGAAGTGAACATCGACAGCTATCACGACGGGCGCACGGCCTTCTCATTCACCGCGAGTCTATCGGGGACCCAGGGCGATGAACTCATCAGCGAGGACGGCCACAACTGGGACCCCAGCTGGGATCCCATCTGGGATCATGCGGCCCAACCCTGCGAGGACGGCTGGACGGCCGAGGTGCGCATCCCCTTGAGCCAGCTTCGCTACAATGGAGAGCCCGAGCAGGTCTGGGGAATCCAGGTGCAACGCCGCATCCATCGCCTGGAGGAGCGGTCCTGCTGGCAGGTCATCCCCAAGGACGAGAGCGGATGGGTCAGCAAGTTCGGTGAACTGCACGGGATCCGGAACATCCCCGCGCAGCGGCAGGTCGAGCTTCTTCCCTACGCCGTATCCAAGGGCGAGACCTTCCCCGCGGAAGATGGCAATCCCTTCGCCGACGGAAGTCGCGGTGAATTCAATGGAGGCCTGGACGGCAAGATCGGCGTGACCAGCGACCTCACCCTCGACTTCACCGTGAATCCCGACTTCGGACAGGTTGAAGCCGATCCCTCGCAGGTTAACCTCACCGCATTCGAAACCTTCTACCAGGAGAAGCGTCCCTTCTTCATCGAGGGCAAGAACATCTTCGAGCTGCGGCTGGCCCCCTCGGTGGCCTACGGCACGCACACCCGCGACCGGATGTTCTACTCCCGTCGCATCGGACGCGCACCCCACTACCGCGCCGACTGGTACGAGGAAGGCTATGTGGATCAGCCGCTCAACAGCACGATCCTGGGCGCCTTCAAGCTCACGGGCAAGACCGACGGCGGACTCTCGGTGGGCGTGATGGAAAGCGTCACCGGGCGGGAGGAAGCCGAGATCGAATTGAATGACGAGCGCAGGAAGGTGACGGTGGAACCCAAGACGAACTACTTCGTCGGGCGACTCCAGCAGGATCTGCGCGGCGGCGAAACCCGCCTGGGCGGCATGTTCACGGCGGTGAATCGAAGCATCGACACGGAAGAGGTCGAGTTCCTCCACGAAGCGGCCTATGCCGGCGCTCTGGATTTCTTCCACTACTTCGACCAGCGCAACTACTACGTGACCTCGAATCTCTTCGCGAGCCGGGTGTCCGGCAGCGAGGAGGCCATCCTGAACACGCAGACCGCTCCGGCTCGCTACTACCAGCGTCCCGACAACGATAGGGTGGATGTCGACTCCACGCTCACCGAGCTGACCGGACACGCGGGGTCATTCCGCATGGGCAAGTCCCAGGGTAGCCTGAACTTCGACACGGGCCTCGCATGGCGTTCTCCCGGCTTCGAGATCAACGATCTCGGGTTCGTGCGCAACGCGGACGAGGTCAATCAGTTCTCGTGGGTGGGATACAACATCCGCCGGCCCTTCAGCGTCTTCAATCGGATGTCCTTCAATTTCAACCAGTGGAACGACTTCGATTTCGGCGGACGCCACCTCTACACCGCCTTCAACTTCAACTCCAACGCTCAGTTCAAGAACAACTGGCGCTACAACTATTCGGTATCCAGAGAGAACGAGCGGATCTCCAATTGGGAGCTGCGCGGCGGGCCATCCATGCGAATGCCCGGCAACTTCAACATGGACGTCAACATCAACTCAGACCACAGCAAGGCCGTGTCGGGTGGCGCGGGCACCTGGTTCCACAGGCTCGATGATGATGCGGGCGGCGGTCACGGCTTCTGGACCTACATCGCCTGGCGCCCGAGCAACGCCCTGCGCATCGAGCTGAATCCCTCGCTGAGTTGGCGCGACAATGAAATGCAGTACATCGAATCGACGGACTTCAATGGAGATCCGCGCTACATCTATGGCAACATCAGTCAGCGCACCCTCAATGCGAGCCTGCGCATCGACTACAGTCTCACGCCGAACCTTACCGTACAGTTCTACGGCGCGCCCTTCATCGCGGCTGGCGAGTACGATCAGTTCAAGCGAATCACCGATCCCATGGCGGGCTCTTACGGGGAACGCTATGAGAATCTGGGCGAACTGGGCTACTACAGCGATGCCGAGGAGTACTACGTGGTGGACGAGGACGGCGACGATGCCTTCGACTACTACTTCTACGATCCGAACTTCAACATCCAGGACTTCAACTCGAACCTGGTCATCCGCTGGGCCTACTCACCGGGATCCAGCCTCTACCTGGTCTGGTCGCAGTCACGCTTCGGCTACGATCAGCGCGGCGAGTTCTCCCTGGGCAAGGATCTGGATGATCTCTTCAACGTCGAACCCCACAACGTCTTCCTCGTGAAGATCAATCGCTGGATCAACCTTTGATTCGACTATGTCCCCCAAAGCCGGCGCCTCTTCTGGTCACTTGACCAGGAGCAGGCGTCGGCTTTCGCTGCCGAAGGGCGTTTCGAGCTGCACGATGTACGCGCCGCTGGCCTGAAGGCGACCTCGGGAGTCTCTTCCATCCCACGACTCCCGATGTTCTCCTCCCTCACGCATCTCATCCCGAAGCAGGTCGATCACCCTGCGGCCCGCGAGATCATGGATGCTCAGGCTCACCCGGCAATCCTCCGGCAAGTGAAAGGAGAGGGTCGTCTTGGGGTTGAAGGGATTCGGGTAGGCCGCGGCCAGTTCCGCTCGACCTTCCGGCACCGTCTCATCCACGCCTACGGCCTCGGAGGCGTAGAGATAGGCCTCGTAGAATTCGGCATCGCAGGCCGAAATGACCAGGTAGTCGTACTCCAGACCCTGGCCGTAGAGGGTGAGATCGCCGTCGTACCAGTCGTTGGCCACCTGCTCGATGATCGTGTCGCCCTGATACAGGAACACCCGCAGGTTGTCGGGTTCGGTCACCCAGCTCCAGACTTCAACCGAATCCACGGCCCCCACCGTGCTCAGGTCCACCACCAGCCGCACCGGATGCATGTAGATTACTCCCTCGGACCATCCGAAGTCGCAATAGCCCGCGCCGGAGCAATCGTCCTCGGTGGTTTCGGTGAGCCAGGCGTCCAGCCCCGCCTCCTGGAACGGGTCATCGCAGAGGTATGTGTTCTCGTCGTCGAACCAGAGGTAGTAGACCTCCTCGCAAACCGCGGACCCCGCGCCGGCCATGATGGTCACGATCAGCAGGGAGATGAGCGTGCGTGCCATGCCTGTCCTCCTTTGAACTGTCGATTCGGAGGAACTCTATCCGGGCCGTGTTACGGGGACCTTACGCGGTGACCGCCTCAAGTCTCGAAACGCGTTGTGGGATCGAGTGGCCACACCTATACTCGAAGCAAATGAGGAGCCCCATGAAACGTTTCGACAAGAGGGGAATGCTGGTCATCCCCAACCCTCTCAGCGGACGTGTGGCCGCCAAGGGCAAGGTATTGATGATCCGCGAGATCTACTGTCCCAACGGGCATTCGCTGGTCAACGACAGAGCGGTCTTCAACGGATATGCCGGCGTGCTGCTTGGGGTGCGTCACGGCGAGGATGAGGGACTCGTTGCCCTCAGTCCCGTGTTCGGCGACAAGGCACGCATCTCCCTGGGCATCGACCTGGAAGCGGGACAGCTCCTCGAGCTCTTCTGTCCGGATTGCGAGGCGAAGCTGCCCGTTCATTCCCACTGCCCCTGCGGCGGAGAGCTGATGGCCCTGTTCCTGGACACCGATGCGAGTTTCTCCGATTGCGTCGGAGTCTGCAATAGGGTGGACTGCATCAACTCGGAACTCATCAGCAGCGGCGAGCTCATATCCCTGTCGAGGGAACTCTGATCCAGCCATGGAACGGTTGAGCGCCCTGCATCCCGATCAATTCAAGCTCATCGAGGACTGCTTCGACGAAGCCTTCGCGGACTACGCACTCAAGGGCAAATCGGCACGGCTATGGCTACGCGATCGATCCGCCAAGAACGGTGTCGACCTCGCCGCCAGTGCCGCAGCCTGGGACGGCGACCGCATGGTGGGATTCACGCTAGTGGGGCTCGACGAGGAGGGCGATGTATCCTCGGCCTATGATTCGGGAACGGGCATCGTACCCTCCCATCGTGGCCGTGGACTCGCGGGTAGGATCTTCGATTTCCTGCTGCCTGAGTTGACTTGTCGCGGCGTGAAACGCTTCCTCCTCGAGGTGCTACAGGAGAACGAGCCCGCGGTAGCGGCGTACAGGAAGGCGGGATTCGAGACCGCCAGGGAGTTCGATTGCTTCGCCCTGAAAGAGGGCGATTTCTCCCGCGTCAAAGCCCTCGGAGAAATCAACGTGCTCCCCATGAATCGTGAGCAGGCCATCGAGATGCACCGGAAGAGCGCCTGGCCGCCGTCCTGGGAAAACAGCGCCTCGTCCATCGCCCGAATCCCGGGCGAACTGGTCGTACTGGGAGCGCAGCTGAATGGGGAACTTGCCGGTGAACTGATCTACCATCCCGAAAGTCAATGGCTGCACAGCCTTTTCGTGGATCCGGAACACCGCCGCCGGGGCCTGGCCTCCGCACTCCTGGAGGCCTTGATGGAGGGTGCCGCCAAGGGTTCGAGCCCCAAAGCGGTCAACGTGGACCGCAGGGATACGGCTTTCGCGGCCTTCCTGGAAAATGCGGGCTTCGAGCTCTTCACGCGTCAGTTCGAGATGGAGAGACTCATCTAGCTCCAACGTAACAGCTCCGTAACGCTGTGGTCCTACCATCGCATCGCTCGCAAATCGTCGAGCACGCCCGGTGGCAGGATTCCCATCGCCTGTCGCCGGGTTTTCGACTGAACCCACCCCCCGGCCTGTCGCCTTTCATCCGTTCATGTGTTAGAATCCCCGCTTGAGCCCCATTCAGCAGCCTCAGGGAGTTCCCATGACCCTACGCACCATCGCCATGTTGGCGGCGGCATTCCTGCTCATCGCGGGTGTCGCCTCGGCCGAGTACGCCAGACCCGACACGACCTGGGTCCATACCTACGATGAGGAATTCATCAACTGGGCGACGCCCCACGTCCAAACATTCGAGTTCCCCTCCGATGCGGAAGCCTACGGTGAGGTTCTCCTCTACATGACCATCGGCTGTCCGGAAGCTCCAGGCGACTGCGACCCATGGGATCGCTACGCCTGGCTCAGGCTCATCGAGGATCTGGGCGGCGGCGATACTCGCGACGTGGAAATCGCGCGCTTCATCACGCCCTACGACATCACCGGTCCACCCCACTATCCCCAGAGCTGCCAGTGGGTCTTCGACGTCACCGATTACAAGTTCCTGCTCAAGGACATGGTCACCCTGAAGCTCTACATCGAATCCTGGATGGGCAATGATGAAGGCTGGCTGATCACCTGCGACTTCGCCTTCGTGACCGGTTATGACGAGCTGCAGCCCTTCGAGGTCGTGAATCTCTGGATGCACGATCACATCGTCTACGGCGACGGCGAGACGGCCCACGAGACCCACCTGCCGCCCGTGGATGTGCTCATCCCCGCCGAGGCCGTTGCCGGCAAGGTCCGTATGACCACCACCGGACACGGGCAGGGCAACACCGACAACTGCGCGGAGTTCTGCGGCAAGGACCATTCGGTGGTCGCCGGAACCGAGACCTTCACCCACATCCTCTTCCAGGGATGCGCCAACACCGAGTGCAGCCCCCAGGGCGGCACCTGGCAGTATCCGAGGGCCGGCTGGTGCCCGGGCGACAAGGTCGTCCCCTGGGACAATGATGTCACCACGCTGCTCGTACCCGGCGAGACCCTGACCATCGACTACAACATCGAGCCCTATTTCAACCATTGCTCCCCCAACAATCCCGACTGCGTCAGCGGCGAGACCTGCCCCGACTGCAACTACAACTACACCGGGCACACCCAGCCGAACTGGAAGGTCATGGGTCAGCTCATCCTCTACCGCTACGACCCCACGGCCACGCCCGAGGGAGCGCCGGTGCCCAAGCTGGAGTTGGGACAGAACTACCCGAACCCCTTCAACCCAACGACGACCTTCTACTATGAAATCTCCGAGCCAGGCCAGGTGGCCCTGCGTATCATCAGCGCCGGCGGCCGAGTCCTGCGCGAGGTGGAACGCGGCCACAGCGAGAGCGGCACCTACCACTTCCTCTGGGATGGTCGAGACGAACGGGGCGAGATCATGCCGTCGGGCGTCTACTTCTACGAGGTTCAGACCGGCGATGAGCGTCAGGCTCGCAAGATGATCATGCTGCAATAAGGCGATCTGAGAAGGTCTTGCCGAAGCCGGGGTCCTGCCCCCGGCTTTTTCTATAACGTCAACGTTGCTAACCGGTTAGCACGATTTCCCCCTGGACGATTCCCGGCGATGACCTATCCTGTGTGCCGGCGGAACGAATCCGCCGAACCATCGGATAGCCATTGAAGGGAAACCGTGATGAAGAAGATCGTGATAGGAGTCGTCATCGGATTGGTGCTGGGCTTCGTCCTGAACGGCGTGATGCTCGGACTCGCCGCGCCGTCGCTGATGATCCTGCAGAACGAGAGCGAGATGGACTTCGACGCCACCGTCGCCGCCATCGAACAGGCCGCGAAGGACAGCGGCTGGAAGGTCCCCAAGACCTATCGCCTCGACAAGTCCGTGGCGGTTGACGGCTACGAGGTCGCGCCTGTAGCCATCATCGAACTCTGCCAGCCCCACCACGCCGCGAAGATTCTCGCCGACGACGATGCGCGCATCGTCACGCCCATGATGCCCTGCCGCGCCGCCGTCTACCAGAAGAGCGACGGAACCGTCATGGTGGCCCGCATGAACAGCGGGCTGGTGAGCAAGTTCTTCGGAGGACTGGTCACCGAGGTCATGGCGGAGGCCGCGGCCGAGAACGAAGTCATCTTCTCGGCGGTCCTCTCCGACTAAGCGAAAGCCCCCGCCGTCTGGCGGGGGCTCTTCGCAGCAATCCGCTACCCTTACTTCTCGCCGTCGGTCTTCGCCTCGGCATCCGTCGTGTCGCTGCCGCCGGTCCCCTTGGGCATGGCCAGGGGATGCTCGGCCTCGAACTGCTCCTTTGGCATGTACCCGGTGAGCCAGGAAGGATTCATGGGATAGACCTTCGGGCTGAACACCGTGGAGTACATGTGCCAGATGAGGATGGCCAGGAAGGCGAGCCAGGCTTCGTAGTAGTGGATGACCAGGGCCACGTCCAGGAAGCCCTTGGGCAACCAGCTGACGAAGAGGTTGTCGAACCAGAGCATGAAGCCGGTCACTCCCATGACCACCGTTCCCCAGACCAGAGCCCAGTACTCGGCTTTCTCCACGTAGGAGAAGCGTCCGAACTGGGGGTGCGACTTTGTGAGGCCCAGGTTGTAGCCCATCATCTGGAAGGCCTGCTTGGCGTCCTCCCACCTGGGCCACATGTCCTTGAGGAACTGCTTGCCGCGCTCGGTGGACAGGAAGATCAGGTGCCAGACCGAGGCCATGAGCATGATCACCCCGGAGATGCGATGCAGTTCACCGCGGAAGGCGTAGCCGCCCTCCCAGCCGAAGAGCATCTCGGACCACCACACATCGTAGAAGCGTAGCGAGAATCCGCTGATCACCAGGACGGTGAAGGACAGGGCCAGGATGAAGTGCTGCACCACCTCGTCGCCGTCCATTCGGCGGACGTCCTTCTTCTGCATCACGGCCTTGACCTGCTTGCGCAGATCGATGAGCCAGTGAAGGGCCATGCCGCCGATGACGACGAAGATGAGCGCCAGGTAGACGATCCTCACGATGCCGGCCACGCCGGTGTGAAGGCCGGTGGTGTCCTGGTGGATGGGCGTCTGGGCGATCTCCGTGGAGATTTCCGGATGGCAGTCACCGCAGGTGCGCTGGAGGTTCGCAGGATGAATGGTCGAGGTCTCGTCGTCGGATGAAAGAATGCGATGGGCGCCGTGACAGGAGGCGCAGTTGGCCACGGTCTGGTCGCCCGCCTTGCTCTTGAGCCCGTGATACGAATCCTGGAAGGAGAGCAGGCGACCCGTGGGCAGCTCGTACTTCTCGTTCAGGTAGGCCGATTCGTGGCAGGGCGAGCATGTCGCCTCGGCTAATCGGCTGGCGCTTACCGGCGAGCGCGGATCGTCGGTAAGCAGGATGTTGTGCTCGCCGTGGCAGGTGGTGCAGATGGGCGACTCCACCTGCCCGCGCTCGGTGAGGATTCCATGGATGCCTTCCCGGTAGTCCTGCTCGATGTACTTGTGGCACTTGCCGCAGGTCTTCGAGATGTTGAAGTGGTTGATGGGCGAATCCACGTCGCCGGGCGGCAGGATCTTGTGGGAGGAGCCGTCGGTTGAGTGGCAGTCGTTGCAGGTGGCCGCCGAGTAGATGCCGCCCAGGGCAGCCTTGCCGTGGATGCTGTTCGCATAGACCCTGACGGGGTGCTTGAAGCGGATCTGATGATCCTCGGTGAAGGTCTCGTCCTCGTGGCAGGTGCCGCAGGTCTCGGGAAGGTTCAGAGGGTTGACTTTCGACGCCTTGTCGGCCACCAGGCGGATGTCGTGGGTATCGTGACAGTCCACGCAGCCGGGAAGATCGGGATCGATTCCCACGCGACCGAATCCGTGACGCTTGTACTGCTCGCTGACATCGTCATGACATTCGCCGCAGTTCACCTTCGGAAGCTGCTCCTCGTGGGGCAGATCCTCGATGTCCATGTGGCAGTCCACGCATTCCAGATCGACATGCACGCTCTGCGCGAGCTGCTCCATGCCCACCACGGGCATGTCCTCGTCGGGTTCGGCATGGCAGTCGATGCAATCTTCGGTGGTCCAGTCCTGGGCCCAGGCGGCGGGGGCCGCGACCAGCAACAGGATGGCGATCCAGATCGCCCGTGGGAATGCACTCGTGCGCATGATTTCCTTCCTCGTGACGTGAGCGAGACAGGGGCAAAGGTGGCCCCCGCGGCAGTAAACAGACGTTTACTACATTGTAAAAAAAGTCACAAGAAATGCAACTAAGAAATCCTGAAATCAGGATTAGCGGGGAAAGGCCGCGTTCCCGCCCGAGAGGATGAGCCCTACCCGAGCATCCCGGAATTGATCCGGATGCTCCAGCACCGCCGCCAGGGGAACCGCCGCCGATGGCTCCACCACGATCTTCATCCGCTCCCAGATCAGGCCCTGGGCCCTGATAATCGCCTCGTCGGCAACCCTCAGGATGTCCTCCACCAGCTCCTGGATGATGGGGAAGTTTCGCTCCCCCAGGGAGGTCAGAAGGCCGTCGGCCACGGTGTCGGGATCCACGGAGGGGATGATGTGCCCGGCCCTCAGCGACCTGTAGGCATCATCGGCCCCCGTGGGCTCGCCGGCGAAGACCCTGGCCTCGGGTAGGAGTTCGGCGGCGGCCAGCAGGGTGCCGCTGAGCAGACCGCCTCCCCCCACCGGCGTGACCAGGACCTCCAGGCCACTGACATCTTCGATGAGCTCGAGGGCCGCGGTGCCCTGTCCCGCGATGATTCGGTAGTCGTCGTAGGGATGCACGAAGTGGGCGCCGGTGCGCGCCACCACCTCTTCCAACCCCGCTTCCCTGGCCTGGAGCGTGGGCTCGCAGGGGATGACCTCGGCACCATATCCCCTTACCGCCTCACGCTTCACGGTCGGCGCCGTCCTGGGCATGACCACATAGGCCGGCACGCCCCGCATGCGGGCCGCCAGGGCCAGGGCCTGCGCGTGATTGCCCGAGGAATGGGTGGCCACGCCGCGGGCCGCATCCTCTTCGCTCAGGGAAAACACCGCGTTGCAGGCTCCCCTGAACTTGAAGGCTCCCACTTTCTGGAAGTTTTCGCATTTGAAGTATAGCTCGGCACCGCTCATGCGATCGAGAGTCTCGCAGGTGAGAACGGGTGTGCGGTGGGCATAGGGCGCGATTCGCGAGGCGGCGGCACGGATGTCTTCGAGACGGGGACGGCTCATGATCCCTCCTGATGGCACGGGCACTATGCCACATGTCAGCTCGTCCTTCTTCCCAAAACTCCTGATGTGCTAGAATTGTAGGGACGAAACCGCTTGTCGCCCCGCCTTCAAAGGACGCTCACATGAAAAGCCAACTGAGGAAAGCGGCATTCCCCGCTCTGCTGCTCGTGCTGTTCTCCGTCGCCCTGCTGTCCCTGCCCCCGGAAGAACCCGCTCCGCGCAAGGCGAAGCTCAGCGGCGCCATGAGGGCCCTGCAGCTCTGGTCGGCCCAAAGATCCTACCCCAACTCGATTCTTCCCACCGGAGGTTTTTCCGAGGCCTGGGAGCAGACCCGGCTCATGCGCCAGCGCAGCAGCGCCTATGACGACGCCACCGATCCCTGGTCCGTTCTCGGCCCTCACAACATCGGCGGCCGCACGCTCTGCCTGGCCCTTCATCCCGACGACACCGACATCATCTACGCGGGCGCGGCCAGCGGCGGGCTGTGGCGCAGCGACACCGGTGGGGTCGGCGCCGCCGCCTGGGACTACGTGGAAACCGGCTTCCCTATCCTGGGCGTGAGCAGCATCATCTTCGACCCATTCGATTCGGATATCATGTACATCGGCACCGGCGAGGCCTACAGCTACGACTCGGCCATCGGCGGCGAGGTCATCCGCGTGACCCGCGGCAGCTACGGCATGGGCATCCTCAAGACCGAGGACGGCGGGGCCACCTGGTCCAAGAGCCTCGACTGGACCTACGCTGAGAACCGCGGCGTCTGGATGCTGGCCGCCGATCCCAGCACGCCGGGACACCTCTACGCCGCCACCACCGAAGGCATCTACGAGACCACCGACGCCGGCGGCAGCTGGACGCAGGTGCTCGACGTGATCATGGGCACGGACATCCGTCTGCATCCGCTGCAGCCCGATCGGCTCTTCGCGGCCTGCGGCAACTTCGCCTCGGAGGGATTCGGCATCTATCGCAGCGAGGACGGCGGCGCGAACTGGACGCGCCTGTCCAGCGGCCTGCCCAGCTGGTGGGACGGCAAGGTGCAGCTGGCCATCGCGCCGAGCAATCCCAATACGATCTACGCCAGCATCGCCAACGATGATCAGGGGCACGGCCTCTACCGCAGCCAGGACGGCGGCGACACCTGGACTCGCCTGTCCAGCACCAACTACGCCTCCTACCAGGGCTGGTACTCCCACTATGTCGTGCTCAGCCCCCATGATCCCCAGGATCTCTTCGTGGGCGGCATCGAGATCTGGGAATCCAACAACGGCGGCACGAACCTCTCGCAGCGTTCCCAGTGGACCGAGATTTACTACGGCACGCCGCCGCCCGAGGGCCCCATCGGCGGACCGAACTACGCCCATGCGGACCATCACTTCGCGGTCTGGCATCCCACGGATCCGGAGACCGTCTTCTTCGCCTCCGACGGCGGCGTCTTCAAGACCACCGACGGCGGCAGCAACTTCCAGAGCCTCATCGGCGGCTACGTGACCACCCAGTTCTACAACGGCTTCGCGAATTCGACCTCCCGGCCGAATCGAGCCATCGGCGGCATGCAGGACAACCTCACCGCCATCTACGACGGCGGCGACGCCTGGCGCCGGGTCATCGGCGGGGACGGATGCTGGTGCGCCATCAGCACCGCCATCGACGAGACCATGTACGGATCCTGGCAGTACCTGAACATCCAACGTTCCCGCAACGGCGGCAGCAGCTGGAGCGGCGTATCGCCCCCGGGGTCGAGCAATCCCACGGCCTTCGTGGCGCCCTACGTACTCGCCCCTTCGAGCCCCACCACCCTCTACGCGGGAAGGGACAAGTTCTACCGGAGCACCAACGAGGGAACGAGCTGGAGCACCATGAACGGCGGCGCGGACCTCGACAACAACAACCCAGCCCTGTCCATGGCCGCGGCTCCCAGCGACGAGGACGTGGTCTACGTGGGCGTGGCGCCCATCAATTCGCGGGCGCGAGTCTTCCGCACGCGCAACGGCGGCGAATCCTTCACCGACGTTACGGGAATCCTGCCGGACCGCTACCCCGCCGACCTCACCGTGCATCCCACGAATCCAGACATCGTCTACTCGGTCTTCATGGGATTCGGAACGGGACACGTGTTCAAGAGCGAGAGCGGCGGCGACAGCTGGACCGACATCAGCAGCTCACTGCCCGACCTGCCCACCTCGGCGGTGACCCTGGATCCGGACCATCCCGACATCATCTACGTTGGAACCGATCTGGGCTGCTACATCTCGCCGGACGGCGGCGGCAGCTGGCACCCGTTCATGAACGGCATGCCCACCACCATGATCAACGACCTGAAGGTCTACGCGAACGGACGTCTGCTCCGCGCGGCGACCCATGGCAACGGTGTGCATGAACGCGTGCTCTACGACCCCACGGGCACCGACATCGCGGATGCTCTCGGCCCCCGGCTCATCGGGCTCAGCGTGGCGCCCAATCCACTGCAGAGCGGATCGCGGGTGAGCTTCAGCCTGAACGCACGGGAATCGGTGAGCCTGGGGCTTTACGATGTGCAGGGCCGGCTCGTGACGAAGGTCCTGGAGGGAGAACGCGCGGAAGGTCGCCACGAAAGCAGGCTCGATCTGCCCGAGCTTTCGGCAGGCGTATACTTCCTGCGCCTGGAGACGCCCTCGGGCATGGGAACCGCTCGGGTCGTGAAGCTGCACTAGGAGGATGCTCATGGAGGGAGACGGTGAGAGGGATCGCCGTCTCCTTTTTTTTGCCCTGGCCATCGAAGACCTCAGTATGGAAGCTTGACCCGAAACCGGCCGGCTGACACTCTCATTCCATGACTAGACTCATCCTGATTTCAGCAATCCTGGCCATGTGCCTGCCGTCGCTGGCGGAGACCCACACGCTGGACTCCCCCGACAAGAGCCTGAGCCTGGAGTTCTTCATCGAGAATGATCTGGCCTTCTATTCCCTGAGTCGCTGGGACGTGCCGATCATCACCGCTTCCCGTCTCGGCCTGCAGTTCCGCGAGGGGCCACCCCTGGATCGCAGGTTGACGGTGGTATCCGTCGGCCGCGTCAGCCACGATTCCATGTGGACCCAACCCTGGGGCGAGTTCGCCCGCGCGCGGAATCGTCACGAGGAGTTGCGAGTCACATTGGAAGGAGCGAACGATCGGCGCATGGTGCTGGTCTTCCGCCTTTTCGATGACGGTCTCGGTTTTCGATGCGAACTGCCGGAGCAGGATGCCCTGGGCGACTTCGTCATCATGGACGAGGTCACCGAGTTCAACCTGGCGGAGCCCGCCCAGGCCTGGTGGATCCCCGCCATGGACGCCGAACGCTACGAGTACCTCTACCGAAAAAGCCCCGTGGGCCAGATTCCCAAAGCCCACACGCCCCTGACCCTGGAATCCGAGGGCGGGCTCACCCTCTGCATCCATGAGGCTGCGCTCACGGACTACGCCAGCATGACTCTCGAACCCACGGACGACCACGCGCTACGATGCCAGCTCGTGCCCTGGGCCAGCGGCGTGAAGGTGATAGGAAAGACGCCCTTCCTCACGCCCTGGCGCACGATCCAGGTTGCGGAACATCCCGCCGATCTCATCGAATCGAAACTCGTCCTCCACCTCAACGAACCCTCGAAGATCACCGACACGAGCTGGATCCGTCCGGGCAAGTACGTGGGAATCTGGTGGGGCATGCACATCGGCACCCACACATGGGGCTCGGGTCCCAGTCACGGCGCCACCACCGAGAACGCCAAGGACTACGTGAACTTCGCGGCGGAAAACGGCTTCGCCGGCGTACTCATCGAGGGCTGGAACCTCGGATGGGACGGCGACTGGTGGGGCAACGGCGGCAACTTCCTCTTCGACACGCCCCACCCGGACATCGACTACGAGGAGGTCTGCCGCTACGCCGCCGAGAAGGGTGTGCGCATCATCGGACATCACGAGACCGGCGCCGACATCGACAACTACGAACGGCAGATGGAGGATGCCTTCTCCTACTGCGAGCGCCTGGGCATCAAGGCCGTGAAGACCGGCTATGTGGGTCGCAAGTGCCAGGGGGAATGGCATCACGGTCAGTACATGGTGCGGCACTACCGCAAGGTCGTGGAGCTGGCCGCGGAGTACGGCGTGATGCTCGACGTGCACGAGCCCATCAAGGACACGGGCATCCGCCGTACCTGGCCCAACATGATGACCCGGGAAGGCGCCCGGGGGCAGGAATACAACGCCTGGAGCGGCGACGGGGGCAATCCGCCCGAGCATGAGACCATCCTGCCATTCACGCGCATGCTCTCGGGGCCTTTCGACTTCACGCCCGGCGTCTTCCGCCTACTCTATCCGGAACTGCGCGCGAACAACCGGGTGAACACCACCCTGGCCAAACAGCTCGCCCTCTATGTGGTGCTCTACAGTCCCCTGCAGATGGCGGCCGACCTGCCCGAGAACTACGTCGACCAGCCGGCCTTCCAGTTCATTCGCGATGTGCCCTGCGACTGGTCGCGCACCCTGGCCCTGGACGGCAAGATCGGAGACTACGTAGCCATCGCCCGCCAGGATCGGAATAGCGATGATTGGTATCTGGGAGCCGTCACCGACGAGGTGGGCCGTCAGCTGACCGTGGACCTCGATTTTCTGGATCCGGATCAGCGCTATCTGGTCACCATCTATCGGGACGGTCCCGATGCCGACTGGAAGACCAATCCCTACGACCTGAGGATCGGTGTGCGCGTGCTCAATTCGGGAAACACGCTCACGATCAAGATGGCTCCGGGCGGAGGTTTCGCGGCAAGGCTGCATCCCTTGAATCAGCCCTAGCCGATGCCTTAGCAAAACACCCTCCCCCAGCGGCCGGGGAGGGTGTTCTTTTCCTGCCAACAGTTTCCTGCCAGTAGTTCCCAGCTAGTAGTTCTCCAGATTCGTGAACTCGGCGTTCTCGAGCCAGGCCTGGGGCTCGCTTAGGAACTCCACCATTCCCTCGAGCAGATGCTTGTGGCGCTTCTCCTCGTCGGCCAGACGAAGCAGCAGCTCCCGCTGAGCGGCGTTGTCCACTTCCCCAGCCTTCTCCACGTAGAAGGCCTCGCTCTTGGCTTCGATCTCGGCGGCACGACGATAGACGTCCACCTGCTCTCCGGAGAGGTCAAGGTCGTCCTTGGTGATTCCCGCAAAGATGTTGATGGCGTCGGTGAGCACCGAGGTTTCGGCCATCTCGGGTTCGGCCGCCTCGGACATACTCTTCAGGATTGCGTAGTGCTTGTCCTCGTCCTCGGCCATCTGGCCGAGAATGGCCTTCACGCCGGCATCCTGGCTCTTCTCGGCCAGCTCTCGGTAGAGCTTGGCGCCGTCCAGTTCCATCTGCATCGCAAATTCGAAGATGTCCATTGCTCGCTCCTCGCTGCACTCCAGAGTCGACTTACACGGCACAAGCTAGTGCCGAATGGGCGGGACTGCCAGATCCCGGACGCAGATCTTAAGGGGAAGCAACGAAAACCCCGGCGCCAGGCGCCGGGGTATCGAGAATCGAGTGGACCGATCTAGAAGCCGAAAAGCAGTCCGGCCGAGTAGGTCCTGAGCTTGCCGAAGTTCATCTCGGCATTGACCTTCACGCCGAGATTCAGGGTGGCTCCGATGGTTCCGCGACCTTCCTGCGCGCCGTCGATGGAGAAGGAGATCTGCTCGGATTCGGAGCCATCTCCGATGTATGTATAATCCACGTCCATGGTCGAGGATTCCTTGGCGCCGCCGGCGTAGACCGTGATGATGGGCGTCAGGCTCTTGCTCACCGCTCCGTAGTAGCTGGTGGCCGAGGTCTGGAGGGATTCGCCGATGTCGAGGTTCTGATAGAAAAAGCCCACCATGACATCCACGGGAAGTGTCGGCATCAGATTGCTCACGCCGTAGGCGGCGCCGAATCCGAAGTAGCCGAGATCACCGAAGTCGCCCATGGTCATGGTCGGAAGCCAGCGAAGGGTGGCCTGGAGTCCCGCGATGCCCCCCACCGAGATCTCGGGGGTGGCGAGCAGAACGTAGTCCATGTCCACCAGCGAGGAGATGGTGTCCACCTGATAGATGGGCAGGCCGTTCCAGTAGGCCGTGATGCGTCCCTTCTCGTCTTCGGCGCCCAGAACCGTGGGGCCCTCGTAGACCACCTCGCCGGTTTCACCGGGCATGCCGAAGGGAGTGAGATCCACCGTTTCGAGAACCCGGAAGGCCTTGTCATCGTCGGTGATCTTCGTGGCCATGGCTTTGAAGCCCACGTTGAAGGTGAGTCGGGTCTTCGGAATCTTCGCCGTGTGATAGAGGCCGGTGTTCGTGTTGATGCCGAAACCGTGGATCAGAGGCGCAAGGTAGCCCTCGGCGTAGGACTGGCCGATCTGCTCGATCAGTTCGTCGAGGGTCTCATCGCCGGCCCAGGACGGCACCGACCACAGCATGACGAGCAAGACGACGGCGGCCACGAGGCGCCCCTTGCTCCAGGGATTCGGGGACATGTTCATCCTCCCGATTTTGAGTTCTCGCAATCCGATCAAATCGATCAGATCGGCGTTACCACTCCAGTTTCCAGATCCACGAGCCACTCATAGCTTCCGACCTGGACCGTCGCGGTCTCGTCGGCGTGGAATGTGATCAATCCGGAAGCATTCGGCGACATAACCTCGATGGTTCCGCCCGTCGGATACCCGTCGTCGGGAACCACCACATCGATGACCGTGAAGTTCAGCCAGAAGTCAACCAGGGTCAGTTTCCCCGTGCCGTTGGCCAGCAGAGGATCGCCCGTGGCTTCCAGGTCGAATTCGAAGAGGATCGTCACGCCGGTGCCCTCGGGCTCCCAGCTCAGAGACTCGCCCTCCTCGGTCCAGATGGCCTGGTTCGGGACGGTTTCGTGCCAGAAGCATCCCGTGAAGGGATCGAGGTTGCAGATCTCTTCGGCCGCGGCCCTGTCGCTCATCTGAGGAAGCGTATTCACGATGGCGAAGGCCAGGAAGCCGGCCTGATGCGCCACGTCTTCCTCGTCGGCGGTGATCTCGTCGTTGGGTGTCACGCTTTCCTCGCTGCAGCCCACGAAGATCGAGGCGCCGAGCAGCAGGATTCCGAGAATCACGAAGTGGCGAAAAACGGATTT
>CAYPGS010000005.1:0-18998 GCA_964410395.1 uncultured bacterium | reverse complement strand
CGGATTTCCCTCCTTGCAACGCGGCGTCGGACGATCGCCGCAGGAATCTGACCCTAGCACAGGCCCGTCGGGAAAGAATACCGAAAAAGGAAACTGTCAGCTGTATCGATCAGAGCAGGATCATGATCTGGAAGAAGGACTTGTCGTGGAAGAGGAATGAGTCGTAGGGCTCTTCGTCCAGTTCGAAAGTCTCTGTGAAAAGAAGTGCCACGCCCCTCCAGCGATAGTCGAGTGTGAGATAGAGGCGATTCTCGTCGCGATCGAAGTGCCGATACTCCTCATTGATCCAATCCGGATCGCCGCCGGGCGTCACGCCTATTCCGCTACCCGCGTATCCGAAGTCCAACTGGAAGCGATCGTTCACTCGCCAGGCGAAACCCGCCTGCCAGGAGCGGGACCGAGCAGAGTAGTGATAGCCATCCGGGGGCAGGTCCTCGCCCTCGGAGTCCTCGAACCGCTCTCGGTACTCGAAGAGCAGCGAGGCGCTCCAGCGCTCGTTAAAATCGCGCTCCAGCTTGGGTCGCAGCCAGAGGGTCTCGCGCTCGGTTCTTTTCGCTAGTGCTGCGCCATCCACGAGGGGAAGAGTCTCGTCGAGGCCCTGCTTCCAGCCGATGCTCAAGAGACCGCGCCAGGGTCCCAGCTTCGGGCTATGGGCATCGAGACCCAGTCGAGCTCCTTCGAGTTTGTGAAGGTAATCGGGATCGGGCAGCCAGATCGCCGGCGGGTGATGCTTTCGCTCGGTGGGCATGAGGACAGCCCCATCCAAGGCGATGCGAGCGCCATCCTCGCTGCCGAGAGCGGCCCAGAAGCTCAGGAATCGGGGCAGCCGATCGTAGATCCACCGCTCCTCGGCCTCGATGCTGCGTTTCCTCGCGATGCGATTGCCCACGAAGCGCTGGAAGTTGATGTCGAAGCCGAGACCCTGCTCCTTGCGGGGACGCCAATCAAATCGCAGGCCCAGATCGTGATCTGCCTTGGCGAAGCGTGGACGATAGTAGAGTCCCATCGAATGCTTGCCAGTCAGCCGCCAGGAAAGCGAGATCTCGTTCCATTCGGAGAGGTGGCTGAAGGTGTCGGCCTTTCGATAGGCATAGGCGATGCCGAAGCCCCGCCCCAAGTTTCGGCGAAGCTTCGCCTCGATGCCGATCTCCCATTTCTCGTGGGTGCCGCAGCTGTTGCTCAGGCGCATGCCCTGATCGGATTGCCGCCACGCGCGCTGCCAGTCTTCACCGAAAAGCGAGAAGAGATGATCGAGGGGATACTCGTCGTCGGTGTCTTGCACGTCCATGCGCCAGGTCTCGAACTCGCTCATGTCGGCCGAGGCGAAGGAAGCAAGCAGCAGGACAAGGATCAGCCATCGTATGGAGTAGTTCCGATAGGTCATCTCGGAGCCGAGCATAGACCGAGGGGAAAGAAAATGCAGCAGGAAAGGCTTTGAACACGATTTCGCAGGGATGTGCACATTGCCCTAGTGGCCGGCCGAGGACAGGCTCTGCGCCCAGTCGGGGAACACGACGGGATCGATGCCGAAGATCGAGGATCCCAGGAAGTAGAAGAAGCTCGCGATGATCAGCGCGCCCACGATGTTCAGCAGCAGGCCAGCGCGGGCCATCTCCGCGATGCGCAGGCGTCCGCTTCCGAAGACGATGGCGTTGGGAGGCGTGGCCACGGGCATCATGAATGCGCAGGACGCCGAGAGGGTCGCGGGGATCATGAGCAGGAGCGGGTTCACCTGCATGGCGATGGCCACCGAGGCGAGGATGGGAAGGATCATCTCCGTGGTCGCCGTGTTGCTGGTGAGTTCGGTGAGGAAGGTGATCACCAGGCAGATCATGAGGATCATCAGGAAGGGCGGCACGCCGGCCAGTCCCGCGAACTCATTTCCGATGAGGGCTGAGAGGCCCGTCACCTGGAATCCCTTGGCCAGGGCGAATCCGCCGCCGAAGAGCAGCACGATGCTCCACGGCAGCTTCGCCACCACGTTCGGGCTCATGATGGCCGGGCTCCTCGCCTCCTCGCTGCGGGCGGGTATCAGGAAGAGGGTCATGGCCATGAAGAGCGCCACGGTGCCGTCGTCGATGAAACGCGAATAGGGCAGGAGCTCCGACCATCCCGGAATCTGGAACAGGCCGAGGTTGAGCGGCTTGCGGAAGACCCAGAGCAGGGCGGTGAGACCGAAGACGAGGAAGACGGCCTTCTCCTCGAAGCGGGCAGGCCCCAGGGCGGCATGTTCGCGATGGATGATGTCGCGGTCCACACGCAGGTGGGCGGGAACGCGGAAGAAGAGGCGCGTGATCACCAGCCAGGCCACCATGAGCAGGATGATCGACAGGGGCAGGCCCATGATGAACCAGGTGCCGAAGGCGATGGGCTCGGCTTCGGGAAAGGTGATCTCGAAGATGCGCGCGAAGGAAAGATTGGGCGGCGTTCCCACCAGCGTGGCGATGCCGCCGATGGAGCAGGCATAGGCGATGCCGACCATCAAGCCCACGGCGAAACGATGAGTCTCCTGTTTGCCGAAACGCGTTTCCATCTGTGAGACGATGGCCAGGCCGATGGGCACCATCATGATGGCCGTCGCCGTGTTGGAGATCCACATGGACAGGAAGGCCGCCGCCGCCATGAAGCCCAGCACGATGCGCGTGGGCCCGCCCCCGATGGCGCGGATGATGACCAGAGCGATGCGTTTGTGCAGCCCCCAACGTTCCATGGTCAGGGCGATCATGAACCCGCCGATGAAAAGGAAGATGGTGCTGTTCACGTAGATGGGCGCCGTGGATTTGCCGGAGAGGATGCCCAATAGCGGGAAGAGGATCAGCGGCAGGAGGGCGGTTGCCCAAAGCGGGATGGCCTCGGTGATCCACCAAACCGCCATGAGAGCGGCCACGGCCGCCATGCGTGTCACGGCGGGATTTCCGGGCTCGAGGTCCGTGAAGAGCCAGATGCCCAGGAAAAGCAGAGCACCGAGAACGAGGCCGATTTTCTGGCTCGGGCTGCGTAGGGCTCCGAGCTGGGTCTCCCGCATTCCATCCGCCTTGGTCGGGCTAAGTCATCCTGAGCGAACGATTTGAGGCTACGCGAGAACACCCGACCTGTAAAGGAAGGCGAGTTGCCCGGCTCCGTGGGACCTAGGGGCATTGCGGACCTGAATTGTGTAATTCCTTGAAAACAGTGAGATTACAATTCTTGCGGATTGTCTTCAATTGTCGCTTGGGTTACAGTTATATCTGAGAATTGAAACTATAGTTAAGATCTGACCGCGCCATCGCGCCGGGGAGAGGAGGCTGGGAGGAGGAAACGGCGAAGCGCAGAACCCGGAGGTTCCGGAATGAATCCCACGCGGAAGCATCGCCGACTCTTACTATCCCTGGCCATCTTTCTGGCCATCCCCCTGCAGGCCGGCGCGGCATGGACCGAAGCCGGCCACCGCATCCTGACCCTCGACGAGGCCCTGGGCCGCCTTCACTCCGAATCCGGCATCGCGGGCCGTAGCGCTCTCCCTGGAAACACTCCGGTGATCTTCGCGGGGGATCCTTCCGAGCTCGGCCCCAAAGCCGTCCAGGTTGCACTCGTCCAGAGCGGACTGTCCCTGCGAGAAGACGGAGAGGTGGTCCGCCCCCACATCTTGAGCGAGAGCGTCCGGGCCGAACGCCGGCGCATCCCACATTTCGCATCGACTCCCCGCGGTCAGGACGCCATCGACAGCGGCGGATTGGTTCTCTTCGGCACCGTCTACGAACCGCCCTTCAGGTTAGAGGTCGGCGCGGGAGAGATTCTCATCAACGGAGTGTCCGTGTACCCCTCACCGGGCGAGGCGGCCGCACCTCCCCTTCCAAGCGACGACCAGCGTGAGGCCCATGAGCGCCTGGAGTCCGGTGGCGCTGAGTTCTCGGCTTCCGCCCGAAGCGGAGACGAGCAGGGCGCACGTCAGCGTCTCGCAGCGAGCATGCTCGAGCGCGCGGAGATCGTGAGCGCCGAATGGACCAGCGAGAACGACCTCACCCTCACCCACCGTGACGGCAGCATCGAGATGATCACCATCAGCGACGAGGGCCGTGACGCCGACGCGAGCCCATCCTCCGAGGACGAAGCCCTCCGCGGCCTGGCCGATGGACTTCGCCGCAACCTCGAGGACAACTACACCGTGATCGCAGGAGCTACCTATCTGCTCACGGTCAACCATGCCAATGCCAAGGCCTTCCGTCGGCGCGTCGAAGAGATTCGAAACTCCGGGGAAGGCGAACTCATGAAACTGGCGCGCCTGCAGGCCTGGACCGGCCAGCGCAACGCCGCCGCCGACCTGCTCTTCAACCAGTAAGGAGGATGGCCATGAAATCGACGAACAAGACTCTCGCGCAACTCGTGTTGGCGGTCCTTCTGCTGGCACTCGGAACGAGCGACATCCTGGCCGGAGCCAATGAAACTCCAGGAAAGAACTTCCGGCCCCACACCTTCAGTTCCTTTTCATCGAACCTCTGGGAGTTCGGCAATGTCGACATCGGCATCTTCCGCACCTGGGTGGTTGGCAGTCAGCACTACGCCCAGGGAGCCACCTACGGCGACGCAGCCAGCGACCTGAGTTCCGGAGGTGGTGGAATCTGGAACTTCTTTACCTTCTGCAGCGACCGCAGCTCGGACGTGATGCTGGTCACCTCCCATGGCTGGAATAATCCGACCACCTCGGTGGAGCAGTATCCGCCCACGCCCCAGGGCTTGGCCGCGAGGGACTCGGTGTTCAACTACTACAACGGCGTCTTCGCGCCGGGCACCATCATGAAGCGAAACTGGGTGCGCGCCAACGGCACCATTCGCTCCTACCACATCGACGTGACCCAGGCCTTCTACACCACCTATTTCCAGACGCCCCAGGCCTTCGCCTGGTGGGCCACCTGCTGGTCCTCGCTACTCAGCATGACCGCGGCCACGGAGGCGCGCTGCTTCCTCGGCTACAACCAGGTGGTCTTGAGCTCGAAATGCTATTGCGACGAACGGCGCATCCTCCGGCGCATGGACGGGCAATCCGGACAGGGCAACCGGCCCCTCGCCGCCGCGGCTGCGGGAATCAACGGAGCCTGTCCACCGGGGGGCGCGAGCTTGATTCTGCAGGGCAAGCTCAATACAACGCTTTCCCCATCCGTGACGGCTCACGCACCCATCGGCGAGGTCTGCGCACCCACCCCCGGCTTCGTGAGTTTCGACACGAGCATGGACGTGACCGTCCCCCCCGGAGCCGTTGTGGTCGCCAGAGGTGATGGCATACTCATCAACCACGCATGGGTGGGAGACGATCGGATTGACTTCGAGGTGATCCCCCTCGCCGAGTGGCCTCTCATCCTCTATGACGTCATCGAGAGCAAGGCCCGCAGCAAGGCGGACCGCGCACGGCTGGACGGCAACACCAAACCGACGACCAACGCCCTTGGACCCAATCGGGACGACTACATCTGGCTCACCGTCTGCCCCTGCGACATCATCGAGGTGCCGGTGACCGTCATCGATCCGCTTTTCGAGCCCGTGGTTCCGGTGCTGCCGGGCAAGGATCTCACCATGGTGACTCCTCTGTCCAACAACCTCACCGACACACCCCTGACCGTGAACCTGAGCTTCTTCGACGAACAGGGCTGGTACGAGGGCGGGCCCATCAACCTGGACTTGCCTCCCGGCGAGGGCGCGACTCCCCAATGGGTGATGACCGTGCCGGAGGGACTGCCCGCCGGCTTCAGCAATCCGGTAACGCTGATCGTGGACGGCGCGGGTCCACCTCAAATCATCGAGGGCACCATCACCGTGGACCCCTCCGTGGACCTGGACATCGTCAGTCCGCCTTTCGCACTCCCTGGACAGCCGCGACTGCTGGACATTCGCGTGGAGAACAACACCGACGGCATCCTCGACTTCGAGAGCGTCTTCTACGAGTCGGACCTCGGCTCCGAGTGGCAGGTCTTTCCCGAGGAGCCCGAGCTCTTGACCATCGAGCCGGGCGGTGTGTTCTACGATCAGATCACCTTCGTCCCGCCCCCCACGGCTCCGCCTGGAGCGGGCGCACCCCTGGATTTCTTCGCGGAGATCAACGGCGTCCCCACCCAGGTTCCGGTGGGAGAGATTTTCGTGGGGCTGCCCCTCATCGTGGAGCCCTTCGATCCGCTCGGCCTGGTGCCCGGCAATTCGAACGCGCAGATCCCGTTCCTGCTCAGCAATCCCACGGATCAACCACTGGTCTTCAATGCCTTCCAGAACAACAACCTGGGATTGCCCGGCTTCGTGAACTGCCCGCCGCTCCTGCCTGCGGGCCAGACCGTGGAGTGCCAGATCATCCTGAACATCCCTCCGGATCCCGCCCTCGTGGGCCAGCAACTCATCCTCGATCTGAACTTCGTGGAGGATTTCGGTTTCGAATACTGGACCCAGTTCAACTTCATCATCGATCCGGCACTCGGCATCATCCAGCTGCCCAACGATCCCCTCTACACGGGTACCCTGGGTGGTCAGTTCTTCGACATGCCTTTCCTGTTGCTGAACAACTCCGAATTGCCGATGCAGGTTCTCGTTGAACCATTGAGCACGGACATTCCCCTTTCACCCTCCGGCATTCTGCTGCCCATTCCGCCTCTGGCGGGCACGGAGCTCATGCTGCAGGCCCTCGTGCTGGAAGATCAGCCCCCGGGCAACTTCAGCGCGCAACTCAACGTGCAGACCACCGAGGACGCGCCCCGCGGCATCGGGGATCAGTTCTTCGAGTTCGAGATCGAGGTGTTCAATCCCGTCATCGTGGATCTTCAGGAGCGCGGTATCTCGGGTGTACCCGGTGAGATCGTGACCCTGGAAGCGAGCATCCACAATCTCCGCGGGGATGTCGATATGAGCGGCGACTTCGAGTGGAGCGACGAGAAGGGATGGTTGCTCGGCGACCTGCTCGGCAGCTACGCCCTGGCGCCGGGCGGCAGCGACTCGGTGTCCATCGATGTGCAGATCCCGCTGAACTTCTCGGCCGCCGCCGATTCCGATTCAGTGGCCATCCGCGTGGACATGATCTACGACACCGGACTTCTCGCCTCGAGCGACGGATCCACCTGGGTCATGGTACTGGGCGACAGCACGACCTCGGCGCCCGACGGTTCCGTGCCTTCGTTCGATGCTCTCGCGGGAATCTATCCCAACCCCTTCAATCCCAAGACCGCGGTGCGCTTCAATCTGGCCAAGGCAGGCGAGATCGAACTCTCGGTGCTGGACGCACAGGGCCGACGGGTCAGATCACTTGCCAGCGGTCATTGGGAGCAGGGCGTACACGAGCTGAATTGGGACGGGCGAGACGACGCGGGCAGGGCCTCGGCCAGCGGCGTCTATTTCATTCAGCTACGCACGCGGGAAGGAAGCTTCGGCTCCAAAGCCATACTCTTGAAATAGATCAGACAGCAATCCAACACCCCGGTGACCGCCGGGGTGTTTTTTTTTGTTCTAGTTGCGGTCAGACGAATCTATCATTGACTTCAGTAGCCAGACCGGGTAGGGTTTACTGGCATTTCATCACTATAGTGAAATCTTGCTGGGATGGCGCGACTGTGCAACATCGCTCGCGTTCTTGAAAAGGATCCAACCCGGAGGGACCTCTATGAAATTGCTGACAACCCTTTGCATTCTTGCTCTTGCCCTGCCCGCACTGGCCAATGATCTCGAACTGAAAATACCGAACGATGGCGGGCCTGCCGGCGCGCGCATCGATTGCGATGTTAGCGGATGCGACTACTACGGCATGACCGTCGGTACCAATTTCGACGACACCGCAGGGCTCCTCGCATTCGGTCCCATCACAACCACCGGCGGATGCGCCATCACCAACGTGGTTCTGGCTGTGGACATCGACCAGACCTGGGTCGGCGATCTCATCATCGATCTCTACTACGATGAGGACTCCGACGGCATCTACGACTACGGCCCGGTCAGCGCCCTCTGCCGTCCCCAGCTCGACGGCTGTCCCCTCGAGGACTGCTGCGGTTGTTCCGGAAATGTCGTGGGCGTCTTCACATTTGGTGACGATGCCGCCGAGCCCCTGGGCGAGTACGACTGCCCGGGCGACTTCGTGCCTGGCTGCTTCCTGCCGGCCATCGAGTCGCCGGCCGGCTTCGCCGACACCTTCGCCGGTGCCGCCGCGGGTGGCGACTTCTGGCTGGAGATCGGCGACGGCGCCGGAGGAGACACCACCTATTTCAACGCCTGGGGCGTCTACGTCTGCTGCGGGACCACCGCCAGCGAGAACACGAACTGGGGCCAGATCAAGTCCGACTTCTAGTTTCCGAGCTCAGGCCTATCGGTTTCCAACCCCGCCCGATCGGGCGGGGGTTTTCGTCTCAGGAAGTGCTATAAAATACTAAAAGACAATAAGATCCGTTGTCCAGCCATGGCCAATATCATTGACCTGCTGCTGGCGGTAAGATAAAATTTATGGGCATTTCAACGATATTTCGTATCCGACTCCGACCTTCGGCACGAGGCGATGGCCCAGGAATCGGAAAACCGACACCAGGAGGAATGACTCCATGAAGCTTGTGACCATCCTGCTCAGCGGCATGCTGCTGGCGCTTCCGGCCTTCGCGGTCGAGACCAAGGACACCCTCACCGAGAGCGACGTCGCCGTGGATCGCGTTGCCTGCGACACCAACGGCTGCGACTACTACCGCTTTCTGGTGGGTGGCGAGACCTTCGACAACACCGGCGGGTTCATGAACTACGGTCCCCTTGCCACTGATGCAGGCTGCACCATCGAGAACGTCGTCCTCGCCGTGGAGATCGAGCAGACCTGGGTCGGCGATCTGATCATCGAGCTCTGGTACGACGAGGACAACGACGGCGTCCTGGACTACGGTCCGGTCTCCGCCATGTGTCGTCCCGACCTGGACGGCTGTGACTTCAGCGGTTGCTGCGGCTGTAGCGGCAACATCGCGGGCGTCTACACCTTCGGCGACGACGGCGCCGATCCCCTGGGCGAGTTCGACTGTCCCAGCGACATCGCTCCCGGCTGCTTCGCTCCCGCCCCCGAGAGTGCGGGCGGCTTCGCCGACATGTTCGCCGGCGCGGCCACCGGCGGCGCCTTCTACCTGGACATCGCCGACGGCGCCGGCGGCGACCCCACCACTCTCTTCGAGTGGGGCGTCTACGTCTGCTGCGGCAGCACCGCCAGCGAGAACACCAGCTGGGGCCAGATCAAGTCCGATTTCTAGACCTGAACCCCTCCGCCTATCAGGTGACCCCGCCCAATCGGGCGGGGTTTTTCTTTAGAAGAGGAATAGAGTGCTGAAGCGGATGCGAGTGGAACTTGCGGCCTTATGGATTCGCGTGCCCACGTAGACCGACTCGAGGATCACCGAGGCGTCGCCGTACTCGATGACGGCATGGTTGAGCTCCAGATCGAAACGAAGCCGCCGCGCCGGAGCCAGATGCAGACCGCCGCCAACGATGCCCGTCATGCCCGACAGCTCGAGGCGTTCGTCGCCCCCGCTCACCGGCTCGATGACGGTCTGTGCTCCGCCGAAGCTTCCACGCAGATAGGGGCGGATGGGCCCGCGTTCCAGGAAGTGCCCCCGTAGACCGAAGGTGAAGGTGACGAAGTTGGCTTGGATTTCCGGGATGCTGGTGTCGTAGACGCTGCTTTCCACGTCGAAGGTGAGCTTCACGCGGCTGCCCAGCCATCGGGCGCCGGTGAGAGCGAAGCCGAAGCCGGCTCCATCGACAACATGGAAGGGATCATTGGCGCTGGCCTCTTCCAGCTGCTTCCATCCGCCCGTGATTCCGAAACCGACTTCCCAGGGATGGGCTCTTTCGGTGGATTCGATCTCAAGGGCGCCCGTGGGGAGAATCCCGAGGACGAGCACTGCGCTCGTCGCGATGATCCTGCTTCGCCAGCTGTTCATGCTCATCCTCCTTCGAGAAAACCCGGGCCGGCTCGGTGCCGGCCCGGTCTTCGCGAGGCGTCGGCCGCAGCCGATCCTAGCTGATCTGCATGTCCGTTCCGTCCGGACCGAACTCGATGTCGTAGGTCACCGTGTTGCCCCACTGGGTCACTGTGATGGTTCCCGAGCCGCTCCCGTCGGGCGCGAACCAGATCTCGCCCTCCACCGAAGGATCGCCTTCGGCATTGGGATCGGCGGCCGAGAAGATCAGATGACCGCCGCCGCCTTCGAGATCCTCGTAGCGGAAGTCTCCGCTGGCGCCGTCGTTGCGGCTCCAGCTGCCTTCGGCGAAGTCGTCCTCGGCCGAGGCGAAGGTGAACTCTTCGTAGAGCTCCTCGTACTCGCGATGCCCGGAGGCCGTGAAGTCGCTGGGATCGCCTTCGGAGGTGAAGTAGGTCTCGTCGGGGCGACCGTCCTGCCAGGTGTAGATGTCCCAGGCCTCGGTGTAGCCCTCAAGTGAGGTTCCGTGCTGGTCGCGGCTCACCGGATCGTTGCCCGCGGGGTAGGTGGTCAGCACCGAGTAGGCGCCGGTATTCTCGTTCCAGCTGCCAGCGACCTCGGTCCCGTCGGCACGGGTCTCCTCGATGGTGGCCGTACCCTGACCGTCCCACTCGATATAGGATTCGTAGCTGCTGCCGTCCTGATACTCCATGAGGGTGTAGAGGGAGCCCGAACCGTCGCACTCGATATCGGCCTCGCGCACCAGGTGGACGAGCCACCAGTCCTCGCTGTACCAGACGTCCTGATATGCCTCGCCGCCGCAGGGCTCCTCGCCGGGCTGCACGGGTTCGTCGGGAATCATGTGCACGTAGTTGCGGGGGCTCCCGCCGTCGATGGCGGTGCCGTCGAACACGGACAGGCGGCTCAGCTCGTAGAGCAGGTCGTCATCGGCGTCCTCGAGATCGCCCATGTCCACGCGAACGGTGTCGCTGATGGACTCGAGCCAGTCATTGATCGGCGCGGCCGTGAAGTCACCACGGGCCTCGAGCACGGTGCCATCCTGGATTGGGCCACCCAGGGGATCCTCGAGAATCACATGGTGCTCGGCGTCGCTTCGCCAGTGCACCGTGGATTCGAGGGAGTACATGAGATCGTCCTCGGCCACCTGGAATTCGCCCAGATCGACGATGAGGATCGACTCGGTCCAGAGCTGCAGAGGATGGAAGCGCGGTTCGTCCACGCGAAGGTAGGCACGCACCTGCACGCCGGGCTCGATGGGACCTTCACCGGAAAGCGGCGCCACGATGGCCACGTCCAGCTCACCGCCGAACCACTCTTCCTCGCTCTCGAAGCGATGGTAGAGATCGTCGCTGTCGTCCTCGAGGGTGCCGCCCATGTCGATGAGAATCTCCTGCTCGCGGCGGATCACCTGTCCGATCACGGGCGCGTACTCGTGCTGCTGGACGTACTTGACCATGTCGTTCTCGGGATCCACCCAGACGAGGGCATCCAGACCGGTGGTGTCGGGTCCGTCGTAGTAGTACACGTCGATGGTGTCGCCCGGCGCGTCGCGATTGGACCAGCCGTCGCCGATGTCGGGAGAGGCCATCATCCGGCGAGTAAGTGCGGGAAAGGAAGCGGCTTTCGAAGAGAGACGGCCGAGGGCCAGAAATTCATCGGCCGTCCGGACACTCTTGCTGGGGAAATCCACTCCCTCCCCCGACCAGGTATCCGAGTCCGCATCTCCGTACAAGCCTCCATCCTCGGCGAGACTGCTCAAAGGATTTTCGAATTGGTTCAGCAGGTTCAGGTTCTGCTCCACCGCCGCCGTCGTCTGCGCGGACTGCGCCAGGGACGAGGCGATGTCGAGATCGGGATCCTCCTGAACGGGAGTGGCCAGGTCGCAGCCCGTGGCGAAAAGGATCATCGCCACCAGCAGCGCCGGCGCCATGAGGGTCGTCTTGGAATTGAGAACTCGGCTTTTCATGGGTATGTCCTCCTGTTTATCCGGCTCGACCCTGCTTCCGCAATCCTCGTGCCTTCGAAATCGGCGTAGCCCGCGCCACCAGAAACCCGCTTAATCATTGACTGGCAACCGTTTAGCAACATCGCCATCTCGCTCACCCGGTCTCGCGAACCGTGACTTTCCGTCACACTGTGGCTCCGGACACTCACAGTTCATCTCCCTCGCTCAGCCCCAAACGGCGGATCTTCTTGTGCAGATTGGTGCGCTCCACGCCCAGGTCCTGGGCCGCCCGGGTCACGTTGCCCTGGCGCCTCTCGAGGGCCAGGCGGATGATCTCTCGCTCGAAGAGGTTCTTGCACTCGCCCAGGGGCTGCCCGGCGAGGGTGTCGGCCAGTGCACCCATCGCCTCGTCGAGAGATCGAAAGCGAGCCTTCGAATCGCCGCCGACGAGTTCCGGAGGCAGATCCTCGGGCCCGATGCTCTCGCCTCCCATGATCAGCAGGCGCTCCACCTGGTTTCTCAACTCGCGAATGTTCCCCGGCCAGGCATGACGGGTGAGCCGCTCCAGGGTCTCCGGCTCCATGCGCTTGGCGGGCAATCCATACCTGCTTTCGAATTCGCTCTGGAAGCGCTCCACGAGCAGGGGGATGTCCTCCTTGCGCGCCCGAAGCGGCGGCAGGTGAATCGGCACCACCGCCAGGCGATAGTACAGATCCTCGCGGAACTCGCCCTCGGCTACGGCGGTCTCGAGCTTCTTGTTGGTGGCGGCGAGCACCCGGACATCGACCTTCTCGGTCTTGCCGCCGCCCACCTTCTCGAACTCACCCTCCTGGAGCGCGCGAAGCACCTTGGTCTGGGTGTTCAGGCTCATGTCGGCGATCTCGTCGAGGAAGAGGGTGCCGCCGTCGGCCGCGCTGAACTTCCCCTCTCGGTCCCGATCGGCGCCGGTGTAGGCACCCTTCACCACGCCGAAGAGCTCGCTTTCGATGAGCCCCTCCGGAATGGCCGCGCAATTCACTCTCACGAAGGGCCCCTTCGCTCGCTCGCTGGCCCGGTGGATGGCCCGCGCCACCAGTTCCTTTCCCGTGCCGCTCTCCCCCGTGATGAGCACCCGCGCGGGACTCGGCGCAACCCGCTGGATCTGCTCGCGAACCATGCGCAGGGCGTCGCTCTCGCCGATGATCTCGTCCTCGGCCTCCAGGTTCCTGCGAAGCTCGCGATTTTCCCGGCGCAGGCTGACCCGCTCCATGACCGCCGCGGTGGTGGCCAGAAGCCTCGACTTGCTGAAGCCCTTTTCCAGGAAGTCCACGGCACCCAGCTTGAGAGCCTCGACGGCCTTCTCCACCGTGGCATGTCCCGAGATCATCACCACGGCCAGTTCCGGCCAGCGCTCGCGAATCTTCTCCAGGGTTTCGATGCCGTCCATGCCGGGCATCTGGATGTCCAGGTAGACCAGGTCGAAGGCGCCATGCTTCTCGAGCATGACCAGAGCCTCGTCGCCGGCATGCACGCTGACCACCTCGTGACCCTCGGACTCGTGGATCATCTCCATGCTGCGCCCGATGTTCTTCTCGTCATCCACGACGAGGATGCGACCCTTCATGAACGGTCCTCCATGGGCAGGCAGAGCCGGAAGCGGGCGCCGGGTCCTTCATCGAGATTCACCTCGCCGCCGTGGAGAAGCATGACGCTGCGCACGAGGGCGAGACCCAGACCCATTCCGCTTCCCTTGGTGGTGAAGTGGGGTTCGAAGATTCGCTCGCGGATCTCTTCGGGCACGCCGGGGCCGTTGTCCGCGAAGATCAGTTCGACACGATCGACCCCCACGGGACGCGTCCTCACCTGGATGCGCGCTCCTTCCACGCCGGCCAGCGCGGCCACGGCGTTCTCGAAGAGATTCGACAGCACCCGGCGCATCTGCTCCGCATCGAACTCGAACTCTCCCAGGTCCTCATCGAGATCCAGGTCCACCGGCACCGATCCGTAGAGGTGCGAGAGATCCCGCAGCAGGCCGTTCAGATCCGAGGGCAGCTTCTTCATCTCCGGTGTGCGGGCGAACTCGCTGAACTCCCGGGACAGCTTGCGCAGGCTCTCCACCTCTTCATCGATGATGCGTCCCGACTCGGAGAGCAGGGCGCCGTAGTCCTCGTCGTCGCCCTGGTAGCGATCGCGCAGTTCCTGCACGACCAGTGAGATGGGCGTGAGGGGATTCTTGATCTCGTGGGCGAGGCCTCGGGCCATCTCGCGCCAGGCTGCCATCTTCTCGAGGTCGAGGAGTCGGCGCTGCTGGCCCTCCAGGTTTGCGGCCATGTCGTTGAAGGCGTGAACCAGCTTGCCGACCTCGTCGCGCCCGCCGGGATCCAGACGCAGGCTCCAGTCACCGGCGCCAACCCGCTCTGCGCCCTCCACGAGAGTGTCCAGGCCGCGTGTGAGACGGCGGCTGAGCAGTCCGGCCAGCACCAGCGAGACAAGAAGGATGAGCAGATAGACCAGGAGGAAGGGATAGAGAAACCCTCGACTCAGGCGTTCCTTTTCCAGGTCGAGTCCCGCCTGGAGTTGCTGAGCCCCGATGATGTCATCGAAGTCGTTCAGGAAATTTTCGGGGAGTGGTCTCGAGAGGATGAAGTCGTCATCGCCCATTCTGACCAGCGCGGCCAGTCGACTCCGTGAGGTCGAGCGGAGGGTGATGATGTCGCCTCGAACCCGGTCTTCGTTCATGTGCTCCCGCGCCTCGGCCGCGAGGGCGCTCGCCGCTTCGGAATCGAAACCGTCGCTGCTGGCCTCGATGCCCCCCTCCGCGTCGAGCCGGATCCACTGGAACTCGTCGCGATGGGCCAGGGGATCCGAATCCAGCGCGCTTCGCAGATCCTCGTGGAAGTCTCGCGCCTCGCTTCGCAGGTATCGCCGCGCCGTCTCCGCGCCGGCGTCCAGGCCCGCCCGCAGTTCCTCGCTCAGCCCCAGCTCGAAACTCTTGTGTATGAGTTGCCGCACCGCCCAGGTGGCGGGCAGGGCCGGTAGCAGCGCCAGAAGGACAAAGGTCAGGAAGATGCGCAGTCGCAGGCTCATGGCTGCTCTCCCTCTGTGTCGGTCTGTGCCTCGATGACTCGAAGTTCTTCCACTCGGAAGGGACCGAAGCGCGTGGACTCCCCCCAGCTCCTGTCGCGGTCGGCGCTACGGAAGAAACCGTCGATGAGTCCGCCGAGGTCGACACGGAACTCCCTTCGACTGGGATCCCGCGGATCGCTCACCGTCTCGGCGAGCCAGCGGGCCACGCGATCCTCCTGCTCCCCAGCAAAGGGATTGACCGCCACGCGAAGTCGCAGGTGGAAGGTGGCCCGGGGCGGAACCGCGCTCAGGGGAACGAGGGGCATGGCCTCGAGACGATCGCAGGCCTCGCGAAGGGCGAGGAAGTCTTCGAAGATATGGCTGAGTTCCCCGCGTCGTAGTCCGTAGAGCCCCTCCCAGACGTCGTAGGACAGTTCGCTTCGAAGCAGGATGCCGCGATTTCCACCGCCGTCCCCCTGCACTTCGATGATGCAGTCGATGACCACGGGCAGGCCGCTCTTGAGCGTGTTCTCGATGGGTCGCGGAAAGAGGTTCTCGAATTCGAGGTCCGCGACAAGGTAGTTCCCGCTGCGCGCGGGCTCGACCCGCACGGCTCTTGGCGCGTCGGCCAGAACTCCCGTCGCCAGGAGGAGCGCGCAGAGCATCCCGATGCCGCGTGGGGCCGCCATCAGAAACTGTGCCCCAGGGTCAGATAGTACCAGGTGGATTCGCCGGTCACTCCGCGGGTGACGGGAAAGCCCACATCGAAGCCGAGCACTCCGGCCCAGGGAATCTCGTAGCGAACGCCATAGCCCATGCCCATCTGCAAGGAGTCGTAGTCCACCTCGAACTCGCGCCCTTTGGGCAGATCACGCCCGCGCCCCGCATCGAAGAAGACGACTCCGCCGAGCCTTGTCCATTTACTGGCGGTGAGGGGGAAACGATACTCCCCCGAAGCCGTCCAGAAACTGCCGTGACCATCGAGTGGAGAAAGGCTGTAGTCGCGGAACCCGCGCAGCGAGTAGGAGCCGCCGAGGTGGAAGCGTTCGTACCAGGGGGCGTCGCCCGAGATGTATCCTGCCCGCAACCCCAATGCGAGATCGTGCCCCGCGAAGAGCCGATGGGTGGAACTGAGGGCGACGGACCAGCGCTGGAAGCTGCGGTCGGAGCCCATGCCCTCGTCCACTAGACGACCGGACAGGATCAAGGTGCGACCGGGCTTTCCGTCCATACCCCCCGAGCCCAGACGCAGGCCCAGGGTCAGCCCATGCAGCTTCGCTGGCTCGACCTCCGCGACAACCAGACTCGGAAGATCTTCGAGAGGGACATCCTCCTTGAGGTCGCGATTCTCGCCCTCTTCCTGCGGCTCCATCTTGAGACCGGAGATGCCCAGGCTGAACTGGGCCCGGGCCCTGGGTCGCCATTCAAGTCCGAAGTCGGCCTGGCTGCGGTTCAGTTTGAGACGGTACTGATCGAAGAGACCGTCCCAGCCCGGTTCCTCCTCGTACCAGAGACGCTCCTCGGAGAGTGCGCTCAGTCGAAGACGCAGGGCGAGTGAAGCGTCGGCCCGAAGAGGAACAAGCGTTTCGAGGGCGGCACCCGCCGTTCGGAATCCGAGTTGGAAGCCGAGTGTGCTTCGTCCCCCTAGACCCAGAGTGTTCTCGGAGCGCAGGGAGAGAAGATTGAGGTACCAGCCGCCGGTGTCGCGGTAGCCGAAGCCGGTGTCGAGATAGGGACGGTGCCGCTCCCGCAACTTCAGTTCGAGGATCACCTCGCCGCGCGCTTCCCCGGCGCGGGAACTGATGTGGACTTCATGGAAGAACCCGGATCGAAGCAGGCGCTCGCGACCCCGGAGCAGCTCGGCGGGAGTGAGCTCGTCACCGGGGCGAAGGTCGAGCAGGTGAAGGACCACCGATTCCCGAGTCTTCCAGGCCCCGTCGATCTCCACCGCCGACACCCGCAGGCTGCGCTCGGCGGAGGATTCCCCCTCGGCGGCAGAGGCCTGCGGCAGCATCAACAGGATCAGGAGCGCCAGGCTCCAGAGACGATTTCGGGCTCGGGACATGTCACTCTCGCTGGTTGAGACCAAGCCATATCAAGTCGCATACCAAGAGCGTGCCGAATCACGATTGCGTAATTCACTTTATCCGCGACACTTAGAGGCCGTCACGGCTTTTTCGCGCCCGGCGACTGTGAAAAATATTCACAGGTCGTGAAAAACGACCACCCTTTTCCCCTAAGTTCCAGGGTTGACTAACGTTGTTCACTTTATTACCCAATTGCCGCCGTTTCGATATCAGAGTCCGTAATCCGCGGACGGAGGTGCTCATGCTGTTCAAAAGATTCCTCTTCCCCCTGCTGATCCCCATCCTCCTGGTTCCGGTGGCCTGTGCCACGCCCGAAAGCGTCGGCGAACCTGTCATCACCGGCGAGGTGGTCGATGGCCTTCGCAACATCGTGCTCACGAAGGGCCTGGCCCGACACCTTCATGTCTATCGCGGCGACTACGTCAACTTCCAGACGGAGAACGGTGCGGTGCTGAATTTCCGCGTGGCCGATCTGGAGATCGCCGAGACCCTCCCCAAGCTGGGCGAGAAGCCCTACATCAAGTTCAAGGAGGCCGGCGAGTTCGAGTACTGGCTCGAAGGACAGGAGGGCAGGATCACTGTCCACGAGTTCCGCCATCGCAACTACAGCGAGCTGCGGGCCACCGAGGCCAGTGAACTCATCGAATCGGTGCAGCCCTTCATCCTGGACGTGCGCACGCCCATGGAGTTCGCCCAAGGCCACATCGAGGGCGCCGAGCTTCTACCCATCCGCGAGCTGCAGTACCGCGTGGGCGATCTCAGCTCGCACAAGGACGAGCCCATCTTCATCTACTGCCGTTCGGGGAATCGCAGCACCGTGGCGGCGAAGATCCTCATGGATCAGGGCTTCGAACGCGTCTACAACCTGCGCTACGGCATCATCGACTGGGCCAAGGCGGGACTGCCGGTGATGAAGTAAGCTTCAGGTTAAAAGCACTAGTGGAAACCCGCGACGACGATCCGTCGCGGGTTTTTTCTGTGCCCGACCGGGGAGTCCAGAATTCCGCTTGTCAGCTTTTCCACTTGCGTACACAATGCGATCCGCTAGACAGACGCCGGCGGCGAGCGTCGCCGGCGTTCGACCGTCGAACCATCGCGAAAGGCTGGGCCCGTGATCACGCCGACCAGGCTGCACAGACTCGCTATCCGCCCCCGCTTTCTACTCTTCCTCTCGCTCGTTTTCATTCTCTGCGCTTTCGGCGCCCATGGGCAGATCCTGCGGGCGCCCGAAAACCTGAGCGTCGTGGACAACCCCAACGACAACGGACACGGACTTCTGCTCGCATGGACGATCTCGCCCGACGATGCGGAGTTTCTCGTCTACGAGGTCTGGCGCGCACCGTCGCCCGACGCACCGGAGTCCGAGTGGTTCCAGGTGGGAAGCGTGCCACGGGGCGGCGAGGATTACGTCTACTTCGATTCGGACGCCACCCTCCAGGGCGAACCGAACCCGGCCTACGTGGCCATCGGCGAGGACGTCCATCTGCGCCTTCGCGGACGGACCGTCGACGGCAGGACTAGCGCCTGGACACCAGTGGTCACCGGAGCCGGCAAGGGCAACTGGTACCACAAGGGCAAGACGAACATCCTCATCGTCACGCTGATCTTCGGCGCCGCGGTGCTCTACTTCATCTCGGTGTCCAGGCGGGGTGAGGAGCTCTACATCCGCCCCATCCCGGGGCTCGGAGCCGTGGACGAAGCCATCGGCCGCGCCACGGAGATGGGCACGCCCATCCTCTACGTGCTGGGCACGGGCACGGCCAGCGACATCGCCACCATCGCGGGATACACGATCCTATCCCGGGTGGCCAAGCGCACGGCCGAGTACCAGACGCCGATTCTCGTGCCCGTGAACGATCCGGTCATGCTCGCCATGGGTCAGGAAGTGGTGAAGGAGGCCTACACCCAGGCCGGGCGCCCTGAGGTCTACAACCCGGACAACGTGAGCTACGTGTCGGCCATGCAGTTCCCCTACGTGGCGGCAGTCAACGGGCTCATGACACGCGAGAAGCCGGC
>CAYPGS010000004.1:0-135238 GCA_964410395.1 uncultured bacterium | reverse complement strand
AACGTGATTGACGAATTCGACTAGCGGCCCTGGCCCACCATCTACTTCCCAGGCCCATTGATCGCCTGATGGGGCCTGCCAATTCCAGTTCACATGAAGTTTGATCGAGACAGGAAACGCCTCATTGTAGTCGTCGATAAACCACTCCTCAATCCACCCATCATCATCTTCATGCGGAATACTAATTGTCGTCAACGGATCGCCAAGTTCGCATTCCCACACTCCAAAACTGGTTTGTGGACTGACCAGGAGCATGATAGCTGAGATAATCAAGCCTGCCACACGGACATTTAAACAGATCTTCATACTCCACCCCCAATGCAAACCACAAATGCTATATAGTACTTCAGGGTTGCTCTAAAACCCACTCTCCGCACATCCAGCAAACTATACTATTCTACCATAGGATTGCATGTCAAGTTGAATATGATATTCAGGTGGCTAGTGTTTAGAGCTCACTCGAGCCCTAAGCAGCTGACATCAAGAAAATATGATGAAAGAAGATTGGTACTACAACCAGTTACCCAAAAAACACAGCAGAATCTACCCGCGCCCAAAGGCCTTGAGGATCCGCCCCACCGCGCTTCCGTTCCGCTTCCCTTTTCCGGTCTCCTCGCCGTTCTCGCGAAGGCGCTGGAAGCCGTAGTTGAGCAGTCCGACCAGGGGCGTGTAGCGGGGATCCTGGAGTTCGGCGAGCAGGCCCTCGCGGTTCACCGGTTCGCCCAGTCTGACGCCGCGGTCGAAGAGTTCGGCGGCGAGGCCCGAGAGCCCGGGCGTGAGGGAGGTTCCGCCGCAGAGCACCACACCGGTGGACGGCCGTCTGGCCACCTCCGACTTGGTGGCCCGCTCCCAGGCCAGCTCGAGGATCTCCTTGAGCCGCGGCTCAACGATGCCGCGCAGGGTGCGCGCGGTCACGTGCCGCTCCTCGCTGGAGCCCAGCTGGGTGATGGGAAAGGACGTCTCCTCGTCGAGCTTCGTGAAGACCGCGCCGTAGTCCATCTTCAGACGCTCGGCGTCCGAGAGGCTGATGGACAGTGCTATGGACAGGTCCCGCGTGACGTTGCCGCCGCCCAGGGGCAGCACCTCGGCGTGGGAAAGCGACCCTTCGTGCAGCACCAGTATCTCGGTGACACCCTCGCCGATATCAAGCAGCACGGTGCCCGAGTCTTTCTCGTCTCGCGTCAGCGCGGCCATGGCCGTGGCCAGAGGACGGAAGACCAGGCCCTCCACCTCGAGGCCAGCCTTGCGCACGGCCTTGGCGCTGTTGTCCAGCACCGATTCGTCTCCGAGGACGAGCAGCACCTGACTCTGCAGGCGCACGCCGTCCATGCCCACGGGATCCTGGATGCCCGAGCGATTGTCGAGAATGAAGTCCACCGGCAGCGTATGCAGGATGCGCAGGCCCGCGGGAAGCTGCAGGCCCCGGGCCACGCGCACCACCTGGCGCACGTCCTCGGGACTGATCTCGCGGGAAGGGCCGTCCTTCACGTGCACGCCCTCGCTACGGATCACCCGGAAGTGCTGGCCGCCCAGGCCCACGAAGGCCGAGCGGATCTCGAGCCCGCTGCTGGCCTCGGCCTCCTGGCGGGCCTGGCTGATGGCCGCCACCGCGGCGTCGAAGTCCACCACCAGTCCCTTGCGAATGCCCTCGGAGGCGGCGGTGCCCAGACCCAGCACCTTCTGCCGGCCCTGCTCGTCCACCTGCGCCACCAGCAGCCGCACGCGATGGCTGCCCAGATCCAATCCCACGACGATGCTGCGTTCGCTCATGTCCGCTCCATGGTTGCTAATCTCTCGCGACGACCTGGTCACGATATCGCAAGTCCAGCTCCCGCGGGAAGTCCTTTTCCGCCTCCAGCATGGGATAGAACTCGCGGTAGGCCGCCACGCGGCCGGCGATGTCGGTCCAGCCCAGCAGCACCAGGGTGCCCCCCTCGTTGCGAACGAAGGCCAGGCCCCGCTCCTCCACCCGCAGCTCACTCAGCTCCCGGCTGAGGTCGAAGGAGGCATCCTCCAATGCCGTGATGGCCTCGCGGGCCAGGACCACCAGGCTGTCGCGGCTCACCCGATCGGAGGGAATCAGAATGGGCAGGTCCGGCGGCGGCGCACCGAAGCGCTCCAGCACGCGACCCTCCCGATCGATTTCCTGGAAGCCGCCGTCCAGCAGCAGGACCATGGGCTCGGCTTCGGTGACACGGCAGCGCAGGGTGCCGGGAAGACGCCGATCGAGTCTCACGCCTCGCACACGAGGCAGTCCGGTGAGTTGGGCGCGCAGCGAATCCATGGGCAGCCGGGCCAGGGGCGTGCCCAGATGGGGCTCGAGGATTTCGGTGACCAGTTCCTCGGGCAGCACGCGGCAGCCTTCCACCTCGAGGTAGCGGGTGGTGAGGAAGTCGCTGTCGATGACGGCCACCGCGCCCTTCCAGCTTCCCCATCCACCGAAGACGAGTACCACGAGCAGGAATACGGGCATGAGGCGGCGCCAGCGGGATGGCTTGCGCCGGGCCATGCTGCGCCGCACGGAGCGCTTGCGCCTAAGGCTCGCCATAGACCTTCACCTCGCGCTCCAGCTTCACGCCGGTCTGGCGCTCCACCTCGGCGGCCATGAGATCCATGAGGCCTTCGATGTCGGCGGCCGTCACGCTCTCGCCCGTGGCCTCGATGAAGTTGGCGTGGCGCTCGCTCACCTTGGCACCGCCCACGCTGCGACCCTTGAGTCCGCAGGCTTCGATCAGGCGTCCTGCGTGATCGCCGCTCGGATTCTTGAAGGTGCTGCCCGCGGTGAAAAGTCCACCGGGCTGGGTGGCCGCGCGTTTGGCCAGCACCTCCTCGTAGCGTTCGCGCAGGGCTGCGCGCTCCTCGGCCGGTGCTTCGGGTAGATGAAGATTCACGCGGGTGACGAGAAGGTCTTCGGGCAGGGAACTGCGGCGATACTCGAAGTCGACTTCCTCGGCGGTCAGCACGGCACGTGTGCCATCGAATCGCCAGCCTTCGAGGGAGTGGAAACAGCCGGCCATGTCGCCGCCGAAGCATCCGGCATTGCCGCGCACCGCGCCGCCGAGGTTGCCGGGCAGGGCGGCGGCCCACTCGAAGCCGGCGCGTCCGGCTTCCAGGGCCCGCTTGGCCAGGCTGCGGCTGGAAAGCCCCGCGCCGCAGCGCGCGAGCTGGCCGTCCCAGACGAGATCGGAAAGGGCCTTGCCCAGGCGGATCACCGCGCCCCGCACTCCCCCGTCGCGGATGAGCACGTTGCTACCCTCGCCCAGGACCAGCACGGGAAGCCCACGCTCGGTGAGGAAGGCCAGGAGCGGGCCGATCTCGGCCTCGCGATCGGGTTCGAAGAACCAGTCGGCCGGGCCGCCCACGCGAAAGGTGGACAGGGGCGCCAGGGGAAAGGCGCGCTCGACGTTGCCCGTGTAGATAGCGCCGAGCCCTTCCATCAGCGCGCTCTCAGGCGATCGAGGAATTCTTCGGCGAAGCGGTTCAGGTTGCCCGCGCCCAGGGTGACGAGCACGTCGCCGGGTTCGAGGGTTTCGAGCAGTTCCTCCGCGATCTCCTCGCGATCCACCCGGTGGCGGGCGGGCGTCTCGCCGCGGTCGCGAACCTTGCGGGCCAGCAGTTCGCCGTCGATGCCCTCGATGGGCGCTTCGCTGGCCTCGTAGATCTCCGTGACGATGAGATCGGTCGCCGCATCGAAGGCCGGTGGAAACTCCTCGAGCAACAGTTGCGTGCGGCTGTAGCGATGGGGCTGGAAGACCACCTTCAGGGGACGGGCGAAGTGCTTGGCCAGGGCCTCCAGGGTGGCCTTGATCTCGGTGGGATGATGCCCGTAGTCGTCCACCACCAGCACGCCGCCGGCCTCGCCCTTCACGTCGAAGCGCCGGCCCACGCCCTGGAATCGTCCGAGCCCGCGGGCGATGGCCTCGGGGGCCAGGTCCAGTTCGAGCCCCACGGCGATGGCCGCCAGGGCGTTGAGCAGATTGTGCTCGCCCAGGATGGGCAACTCAACCTCTCCGTTAAGTGTCGCAGTTTTCCAGGAAAAGCGTGTTCCCTTCGAGTTCTGCTCGAGGATCTCGCCGCGCAGCGCCGCGTCCCCGCCGAAGCCGTATCCCACCTGCCGGCACTTGAGCTCGGGCAGGATGTCCCGCAGCACGGGGTCCTCCATGCAGACGATGGCCGCCCCGTAGAAGGGCACCCGGCCGAGGAAGTAGAGGAAGGACTTCTGCAGGGCCTCGAAGGATCCGTAGTGATCGAGGTGCTCCCGGTCCACGTTGGTGACCACCGCCCAGGTGGGCGACAGACGCAGGAAGCTGCCGTCACTCTCATCGGCCTCGGCCACGATGTAGGGCCCCGCCCCCAGTCGGGCGTTGCTGCCGAAGCTGTGCAGCCTGCCGCCGATGACCGCCGTGGGGTCGAGCCCGCCGGCGAAGAGCACCTCGGCCACCAGGCTGCTGGTCGTCGTTTTCCCGTGACTTCCCGCCACGGCGATGCCGTGCTTCAGGCGCATGAGCTCGGCCAGCATCTCGCCCCGGCCGATCACGGGGATGCCCCGGCGCCGCGCTTCCAGCAGTTCGGGATTGTCGGCGGCCACTGCCGTGGAGAAGACCACCACGTCGGCCCCCGTCACCTGCTCGGCGGAATGTCCCACCTTGCAGGTCACGCCCAGGTCTCGCAGGCGGGCCAGTGCCGGTCCCTCGACGAGGTCGGAGCCCGTTACGGTAAAACCCGAATTGACAAGGATTTCAGCGATTCCGCTCATGCCGATTCCACCGATGGCGACCAGGTGGACATGGCGGGTACGGCCCAGATTCACGATGCACCTCACGGCTGTCGGGGACTGATGGCAGGAGTATCACCGGGGCCCTGAAGCGGCAAGGATATTCTCCACGCGCTCCAGGATCCGCCCGGCCGCCTCGGGTTTGCCGAGACCGCGGCTGGCCTCGGCCATGGCGGCCAGGCCCTCGGTATCCGCGAGAAGCTCTTCCAGTTCCCGCAGTAGGCGCTCGCCGTCCAGCTCGGCGTCGGGTACGAGACGGGCCGCGCCGGCCTCCACCAGGGACCTGGCGTTGGCGGTCTGGTGATCGTCGGTGGCATGGGGAAAGGGCACAAGGATCGACGGCCTGCCCAGGGCGGTGATCTCGGCCAGGGTCATGGCCCCCGCTCTCCCGATCACGAGGTCGGCGGCGGCCATGCGCCGGGGCATGTCGCTCAGGAAGACATGAACTTCCACCCGCGTCGCCAGCGAAACCAGCGCATCGCGAGTGGACGTGAACTCGGACTTGCCCGTCTGCACGACCGCCGTGAAGTCGAATCTCTCGGCCAGACGCGGCAGGGCTTCGGCCGCGGCCAGACAGAGGCTGCGCGCTCCCTGGCTACCGCCGGTCACGAGCAGGTGAGGAGTGCCGCAGCCCCTTGGTGCGGGTTCGCTCGGGTTCCTCCTCAGCGGGTTGCCGAGCAATTCCACCACCGGGCAGTCCGCGAAGTAGCGCTCAGCCTGGGGAAAGGCGATGAAGACAGCCTTGGCCCAGCGCGCAGCCATGCGGTTCACCGAGCCGGGCACGCTGTTCTGCTCCTGGATGAACACGGGAATGCCGCGGGTGCGTGCCGCCAGAATCACCGGCAGGCTGACGTAGCTGCCGGTGGCCATGACGGCCTCGGGAGCGAAGCGTCCGAGGGCTCGTCGCGCCGCGATGAACCCGCGCAGGAGGCTGACGAGGAAGAGAGCCTTCCCGCCGATGCTCTTGCCCCGGAATCCCCGGGCCGGGATGCCGTGGAAGGGAAGACCCGCCGCCGGCGCGGCATCGGCTTCCATGCCGCGGGAAGATCCGATGTAAAGCACCTCGCGCCCTTCATCCCGGGCCAAGAATGCCTCGGCCAGGGCCAGGGCGGGCATGACATGTCCGCCGGTTCCGCCGCCGGTCACCACGAGCCGCTTCATCGTCCCGGCTCCCGGTAGAGGTTCTCCAGCACGGGATCGCTGTCGCGCCGGGCCCTGCGTCCCACTCGCGGACGTCCTTGTTTCTGCCGCGCCACCGAGAGCACCAGCCCGACACCCGCCATGTTCATGACCAGGGCGCTGCCGCCGTGACTGAAAAAGGGAAGGGGCAGGCCGGTGAGGGGGAAGAGCCCGAGATTCACAGAGAGGTTCAGTCCCGCGTAGACGAAGATCATGGAGGCCATGCCAGCCGCCAGATTGCGCGGGAAGGCCTCGGCCTGGGCGAAGGCGATGCGCATCATGCGCCAGAGCAACAGGCCGAGCAAACCCAGAACCCCCAGAGCGCCCCAGAGGCCCAGCTCCTCGCCCACGATGGCGAAGATGAAGTCGGTGTGATGGTCGGGCAGGAAGAAGCTCTTCTGACGGCTCTTGCCCGGCCCTTCGCCTTTGAGTCCCCCGGCGCCGATGCCGATGAGCGACTGGCCGAGCTGATAGGTATCGTCCTCGAGCTGGGTCACGTCCACCCGGTAGGTGGAGTCGACCCGGGATTGAATGCGCGAAGAGAGATGGTAGCCCCCCACGCTCACCAGGGCCAGCAGCAACAGCCCGGCCAGGATGATACGCTTGGGCAGGCCCGCGGCCACCAGCAGCAGTCCGCCGCAGAGGGCCAGGGCCAGGGCCGATCCGAAGTCGGGCTGGAGCAGCACCGGCAACACGCTGAGCGCCAGCACCACCATCGGCCAGAGAAATCGTCCCTTCAGATCGGGGCGGGATGATCGCTCGGCCAGCAGCGCGGCCATGAACACCAGCATGCTCACCCGGGCTGCCTCGGCCACCTGGATGGACTGGCCCCAGAGCCATCCCTTGGTGCCGCGATTGCCCGGCAGGAAAAGCACGGCCAGCAACAGCACCAGACTGATGCCCCAGGCCCAGGGCGCGAGTCTGCGGATGATGCGAAGATCCATGAAGGCGAGCATGAGCAGGAGACCGAGTCCCACCATCACCTGGGCGGCGCGGCGCAGGAGCATCTTGCCGCCCCACTCGGGCCCGCCGCTTGTCTCCGGCGAGGAAGCCGAGTAGAGCATCACCGTTCCGAAGAGGATGAGCAGCAGCAGCAGGAAGAGCAGACTGCGATCGAGGCTGGAGATCAGGCTTCTCATGAGCCCTCCTTCACCAGCTTCATGAAGGCCTCGCCCCGGGCCTCGAAGTCGCGGAACTGATCGAAGCTGCTGCAGGCCGGCGAGAGGATGAGCATCTCGCCCTCGCGTCCTTCCTCGCGGGCCGCGGCCAGGGCCCCGGCCAGGTCTCCCGTCTCGCGCGCGCGATCTCCGAAGGCCTCGAGGATGGCCGGAGCCGCCTCGCCGATGGCGTAGACGCGACGCAACTGGGGAAGCTCGCGGGCGAGCAGAGCGAAGTCGCCTCCCTTGTCCCGCCCCCCCGCGATGAGCAGGATACTTCCCTCCAGGCCCGACAGGCTGGCCAGGGCCGCCTCCACATTGGTGGCCTTGGAGTCGTTGTAACAGCGCAGACCGGCGAACTCCCCGGCGTACTCCATGCGATGGGGCAAGCCTCGGAATTCACGCAGAGCGCTAGCGGCAGCTTCAGCATCAAGCCCGAGGGGCAGGGCCATGGCCAGGGCGGCCAGGGCGTTGAGCTGATTGTGCCGTCCGAGAATGCCGAGTTCGGCGGCAGGGAGTACATCGCGCTCGACGCCTCCGTAGCGAAGGAGCAGTCGCCCATCGCGCAGGAAAGCGCCCTCGTCGTCGCTGTCCTCCAATCCGAAGAAGAGCCGCTTCGCGGGATGGCCAGCAAGGCGAGACTCGAGGACCTCGTCCCGAGGGAGTACGAGGGTGTCCTCGGCTGTCATGGCGGCGAAACATCGCAGCTTGGCCTCGGCATAGTCCTCGAAGTCGCGGTAGCGGTCGAGATGGTCAGGCGTGAGGTTCAGGAGCGAGGCCACCCGAGGATGGAAACGGTCAAAGGTCTCGGCCTGGAAACTCGATACCTCGAGCACCTGCAGATCCGCATCGGAATCTTCCAAGGTAATCTGGCTGGCCGGTCGCCCGAGATTGCCACCGGCGGGCGCCTTCTTGCCCCCCGCTTCGAGGATGAGCGAGAGCAGGGTCGTGGTGGTGCTCTTGCCGTTGGTGCCGGTAATGGCGGCCACGGGCTTCTCGGCGAGGCGGAAGCTCTCTTCCATCTCGCCGGTCACCCGCAAACCGCGGGCGCGAGCCGCGAGCACGGGGGCTGAATCGCGGGCCACGCCAGGGCTGATCAGCAGGGCGTCGAAATCATCCAGCCATGCTTCAGAGAACTCGCCGTGGAGGAAGGGCAGGGCGCGCAGGTCCTCGGGCATGTCGGAGGCCTGGAGCTTGCGGTCCGAAAGACTCACGCGCCGACCCTGCCCGGCCAACAGCCGCGCCACCCACTGTCCGCTTCGGGCCGCACCCAGTATGAGAATGCGCTCGCTCACGCTACCTCAGTTTCAATGTGCTCAGGGCGATGAGGGCGAAGAGCGCGGACAGGATCCAGAACCTGACCACCACCTTCGACTCTGCCCATCCCTTCAGTTCGAAATGATGATGCAGGGGCGCCATCTTGAAGATGCGCTTGCCCCCGCGCAGTCGGAAGCTTCCCACCTGCAGGATCACGCTCAGGGCCTCCATGACGAAGACGCCGCCCACGATGACCAGCAGCAGTTCCTTCTTCAGCAGGATCGCCACGGTGCCGAGGGCGCCGCCCAGGGACAGACTGCCCGTGTCGCCCATGAAGACTTCCGCCGGATGGGAGTTGTACCAGAGGAAGCCCAGACTGGCTCCCATCACCGAGGCGCAGTAGATGGTCAGCTCCCCGGCTCCCGGCAGGTAGAGGATGTTCAGGTACTCGCTGAAGTTCTTGTGGCCGCTGAGATAGGCCAGGGCCGTGAAGGCGAAGAAGACGAAGGCGTTCACGCCGATGGCCAGGCCGTCCAGTCCGTCGGTGAGGTTCACGGCGTTGCTGGTTCCCGCCACCACCAGCACCACCAGGAAGACGTAGAAGATGCCCAGATCCAGCAGCGCCCCCTTGAAGAAGGGAATCTCGGTGCCCACTCCCAGGCTGCTCTCCAGGGGGAAAAAGTAGAGGAAGGCGCCCAAGGCGAGGCCGAAGAGAAGCTGCCCGGCCATCTTGTAGCGTCCCACCAGGCCCTTGCTCTTCTTCTTCACGAGCTTTAGGTAGTCGTCCAGGAAACCGATAGCGCCGGTCCACACGGTCACGGCCAGTACCAGCTGCACGTAGCGATTCTGCAAGTCGGCCCAGAGCAGGGTGGGTACGAGGATGCTGGCCAGGATCAGCAGTCCGCCCATGCTCGGCGTGCCCTCCTTGGCTTTGTGGCTTTCGGGCCCGTCATCGCGGATAGTCTCGCCCAGGTGCCACTGCCTCAGTTTCCGGATGAGCCAGGGGCCCATCATGAAGCTGATGAGCAGTGCGCTCACCAGGGCATAGGCGCTTCGGAAGGTGATGTAGCGAAAGACTCGAAAGGCCGAGAACCAGTCCTCGAGATAGGGATAGAGCTCATAGAACAAAGGACATCGCCTCCCTGCTGAGTCCCGTGGCGCGTTCCAGCGCCGAGATCACCTTTTCCATTTCCATGCCCCGCGACCCCTTCACCAGGATCACGTCGCCCTCGCCGAGCCGGCTGAGCAGGTCGGCCGCCAGCTTGCCGTGATCATCGAAGTTCGCCTGGGCGGCCCCTGCAGCACGGGACAGTTCACCGGCCAGGGGACCGTAGGTCTTCAGTCCGAGGCCACCCATCTGCGCGATTTCGTTGCCGAGAGCGCGGTGCACTTCGATTTCCTTCTCCCCGAGTTCGAGCATGTCGCCGAGCAGGGCCCAGCGACGGCCTTCGGTGGGAAACTCCTTCAGCCAGGCCAGGGCCGCGCGTAGCGAATCTGGATTGGCGTTGTAGCTGTCGTCCATGAGGGTCCAGCCGCCCAATCGGTAGAGAGCGCTCCGGTTTCCCTCGGGACGGGCCAGCTCCAGTGCATCGCCCAGGGCGGCCGGGTCGGCCCCCAGCTCCCTCGCCAGGAGCCAGGCCGCTCCCGCCTGCAGGATGGCATGGCGCATGGGAGAGGCCAATCGAAGTTCGCGGCTTTCGATTCGGCATCGACGCGATGGGCCTTCGGGGCCGAGATCCTCGAGGATGAGATCGTTTCGGTCGCCGAAGCCGTAGCGGAGCGTCCGCGCCCGGGTTCGCGCGGCGAGGACCGGGGCGAAGGCGTCATCGCCGCAGACCAGGAAGAGCCCGTCCTCGGGCAGGGCGGCGGGCAATTCGCCCTTGGCCCGGGCCACACCCTCGCGGTCGCCCAGGATCTCGAGATGGGCGTCGCCCACGTTGGTGACGATGCCGATCTCGGGGCGGAACAGCTCGGCCAGACCTGCGATTTCGCCAAAGCTGGAGCATCCCATCTCCGCGGCGAGGAAACGGGTGTCTTCGGGAATGCCGAGGGTGGACAGGGGCAGTCCGATGAGATTGTTCAGGTTTCCGCGACTGGCCTCGGTCTTCCCCAGCACCGAAAGGGCCGCAGCGCAGAAGTTCTTGGTGCCCGTCTTTCCGTTGCTGCCCGTGATGCCAACAACCTTCGCGCCCGTCTTCGCCACCCAGGTTGATGCCAGGTGCTGAAGCGCGGCAAGGACATCATCCGCGAGAAGTACGAGGCGATCGGAAAAACTCACCGCCAGTTCCTCGGCCAGGGCGGGCTCGGATAGAACGACCGCGCCGGCTCCGGCCTCCAAGGCCTTGCGCGCGAAACGGTGGCCGTCGGTCTGTTCACCCTTCAGGGCGAAGAAGATCTCACCCGGCTGGACAGTGCGGCTGTCGATGCAGGCCCGACCGAGGGTTGTTCCAGATTCACCCCAGGCGCGCTGGAGCTGGCCGCCGGCCTCGAGGGTGCTTCGCGCCCATTCTCGCGAGATCATCCCGCCACCTCCCCGAGAACCTTCAGCGCTTCCTCACGATCGTCGAAGGGATACTTCACGCCGGCAATCTCCTGGCTGGTCTCATGCCCCTTGCCCAGCAGCAGCACCATGTCATCTTCGCCCGCGCCATTCAGGGCCGCAGCGATGGCCTCGCGCCGGTCGGCCATGCGCGTCCAGGGTGCGCCGCTCGCATCGAAACCGGCCTCCACCTCGTCGAGGATGAGTTCTGGGTCTTCACTCCGGGGATTGTCACTGGTCAGGAAGACCCGATCGGCCAGGGCCTGGGCCGCCCTCGCCATGAGCGGACGCTTTCCCCGGTCCCGGTCTCCCCCCGCTCCGAACAGGATGCGCAGTTCCCCCGTGCAGAGGGGACGGCAGGCCTCGGCCACCTTCTGGATGGCATCCGGCGTGTGAGCGAAATCGAGGAGCACCACGGGCCCGCCCTGAGCGGCCACGCGCTCGAGCCGGCCAGGCACGCCGGGAAATGCTCGGAGGGATTCGACCAGTTCGGCCGCCGGATGCCCCAGGGCCAGGCAGAGGGCCAGGACGCCGGTGACGTTTTCCAGGTTGAACTCGCCGAGCAGCGGCGAGTGGAAGTCCAGATCCTCGCCCCGCCAGCACAGCTGCATTCGGCTGCCGTCCATGCGGCAATCGCTGCCGACGAGGCGCAGGTCGGCCTCGGCGTGGCGCCCGAAGGAGATGGCGGGATCGTGCAGCTTACCGATGCGGGCCATGTATTCGTCGTCCAGATTGTAGACCGCCGGAGCGCCGGGCGAGAGATAGGCGAGCAGGCCGCGCTTGGCCTGGAAGTAGTTTTCCATATCGCCGTGGTAGTCCAGGTGATCGCGGCTCAGATTCGTGAAGAGCGCGCCGGCGTAGCGGCAGCCTGCGATGCGTTCCTGGTGGATGGAATGGCTGCTCGACTCCATCACCGCGCCGGTGAGCCCCTCGGCGCGCATCTCCGCGAGGAAGAGGGCCAGTCGGGCGGCGTCGGGGGTGGTGTGGCTGGCCGCGAGATCGCGCCCGCCCACCTTGTAGTCCACGCTGCCTAGGAGCCCCCAGTCCCGTCCGCCATGGCTCAGCAGATGTCGCAGCAGATAGGCGCTGGTGGTCTTGCCGTTGGTGCCAGTGACACCGAGTAGAGGCCATCCCGTAGTGGGATCCCCGGCGAGCAGGTGGGCCGCACGGCCGGCGTCGCGGCGGGCCGAGTCGCTGAAGAGTGCGGGAAACTCGTCGGGAATCTCGGCGCCTTTCGGGGCGAGCACGGCGGCGGCGCCGGCGGCGCGGGCCTGGTCCAGGAAGTCGAGTCCGTCCGCTTTCAGACCGGGGAGGGCCGCGAAGAGGTCTCCCTCGCCCACTTCCCGACTGTCGATCTGCAAGCGGCGAAGGGAGGCCTCGCCCCGGCGTCGGCAGCCCGGCAGGGCGGCCTCGAGTTTCGCCAGAGTCCAGTCGCTCATCCCTCTTTCCTCTCTCCCAAGATGACCCGGATGGTGCCGCCCTCGGGCGGGAACTGCCGGAGCACGATGCCGGCGCCCTCGGGCCTGAGCCGGTAGCCGCTTTCAAGAGCCTTGCGGCGGGCGTCGCGGAGGGTACGACCCACCAGGGCGGGCGGTTCCTGTCCTTCGCCGGCGGCGCCGCCCAAGACGAGCTGCAGCTTTTCACCCGGCGGCAGGGGCGCTCCGGGGGACGGCTCCTGCGCCACCACTCGGTCGCCACGGCCACGCAGTAGCAGGGGCAGACCGGCGCGCAGGGCCTCGTTCTCGGCGGTGGCGGGGTCCATTTCCAGGAAACTCGGCACCCGGGGCCCCTGGGGCAGATCGGCCAGGCTCTCCGCCTCGCTCTCCGGAAGCGGAAGGTAGTCGGTGGCGATGGCAATGCCACGCACCATGCGCGCCAGGGCCGGGGCGGCGCTTTGGCCGCCGTGGTGCATGCCGATGCGCGGCTCGTCCAGGAAGACGCCGATGACCAGGCGCGGCTCCTCCACGGGAACCATGCCCACGAAACTCGCGAGGTACTTCCCGCGCATGACGCCCTCTTCGTCGAACTTCTGGGCCGTGCCGGTCTTACCGCCCACCACCAGTCCCTCCACCGCCGCGGCCGTGCCGGTGCCCTGAATCACCACTTCCTTGCAGAGCCCGCGAATGAGTCCCGCGGTCTTCTTGCGGCAGACCTTCCGCAGGAAGACGGGTTCGCGCAGCTCGAGGCCGTCCTCCGGATCCTGCAGGGCTCGCAGCAACCATGGACGATAGAGTTCTCCCGCGGCGGCCACCGCGCCGATGGCGGCGGTGATCTGCAGGGGCGTGGCGCTGAGTTCCTGTCCGAAGGAGAGGGTGAGTTTGCTGCGTTTCGACCAGGCGGTGACCGGACGCAGCAGCCCCGACTGCTCGCCGGGGTACTCCAGTCCGTAGCGATTGCCGAAACCCAGATCGCGCAGGGATGAGAAGAGAACCTCCTCGCTCACGCGCTGGGAGAACTTTGCGAAGCAGACGTTGCTCGAAAGGATGAATGCCTCGCGGAAACTGCGCCAGCCGGGGTGGGCCTTGTCGTCGCGAATGCGGAAGCCGTCGATGAGGGCTGTGCCGTCCTCGGCGTCCACCTGGCTGTCCAGGTTCAGGCCCCCCTCTTCCAGCAGCACGATACTGGTGACCGCCTTCATGGTGGAGCCCGGCTCGTAGACGCCCTGCAGGGGCAGCAGTTTCCACTCCTCGGCCCGGTACTTGGCGTCGCGGGATGCGGGGGCCGGCCAGGATGCCAGGGCCAGGATCTCGCCGGTCTGGGGATCCAGCACCACCGCGCTGCCGGCGGCCGCCTCGCTCTCGATGGCCGCGGCCTCCAGTTCGCGCTCGACCAGGGCCTGCAGCTTGAAATCGAGGGTGAGGTAGACGTCGCCGCCTTCGCGGGGTTCGCGCAGGGTGCGGTTGCGGGCCGAGGCGCGAGCGCGGCCGAGATCGTCGGTCTGAATCTGGGCCTCGCCGGGGCGGCCGGCCAGGATGTCCTCGAGGGACAGTTCCAGTCCGGAAGCGCCCTGTCCCTCCGAGCCCAGGAAACCGATGAGCGAAGCGCCGATGCGCCCCTGGGGATAGAGCCGCTCGGACACCGACTCCAGTCCAAGCACGCCGGTGTCCAGCAGGCGATCCTTCTCCTCGCTGCTGAGGCGCAGTCCTTCGCCCAGGATGACGTAGCGTTTCTCGCTTTCGAGGGTGTGCTCGATGCTCCAGCGGGTCTTGCCGAGTAGGTCCATGAGCAGGACCACCACCTCCTCGCGCTCCTCCTCCTCGAGAGCGCGGATCCAGTGGGGATCGGTGATCACCCGCGTGCTCTGGTCGCTCACGGCCAGGGGCACGCCGTGCCGGTCGAAGATGTTTCCCCTCGGCGCGGGCAGGGAGATCTTGCACTCCCATTGCCGGGTGGCGCAGCGCTCATAGAGCTCGTGATCGAGGATCTGAAGCTGGACGAGTCGACCGGCGATGAGCAGGGCGAGCCCCAAGAAAATCCCCCCCAGGAGTTTCAGGCCATGGGGGGGAGAAGAAGGCATCGAGGCGGCCCCTTTGAGACAAGGCTATCGGGTGGATGCTGCGAGCGCGCTGGGCACGGTGATCCCCAGACTCGCCAGCCAAGCCTCGTAGCGTGCCGCGGGGCCGCTGCTGTCGGGACGGGGACCTGCGGCCACCATATAACGATCGGCCAGATCCAGCGAAGGGTTTTCCTCGGGCAAAAGGCCCGCCATGATGAAGTCGGGCTGGCGCTTCTCGGCCACCTGGGTTCCCAGCAGACGCACCCGGCTCTGCAGGGCGATCTGCTCTTCCTCGAGGGCCGCCAGTTCGCGGGTGAGGTTCCAGGTGCGGTTCTGCTGCCAGATGAGCAGGAGCAGGACCAGCAGTACGAGCACGGCCACGAACCAGATCTCCCGGCGGCGGAGAATCTCGGGACCCACGGCACCCTCGCCGCGGCGAGAGGCTGGATTCCAGCTGCGAACGATACGGGTGGGATTCTGGGGACTCATGCCGCGATCCTCCTGGCGGCGCGCAGGCGTGCGCTGCGCGCTCTTGGGTTCGATTCACATTCCGCATCGCTCGGGCGCTGAGCGCCGGAGCTCAAGAGTTCGTATTTCCGCTGATGTCCGCAGTTGCAGACGGGCAGTTCCGGCGGACAGATGCAGTCGCGGCTTTCCCGCGCGAAGTTCTGCTTCACCCGCCGATCCTCCAGGGAGTGGTAGCTGAGGATGACCGCCACGCCCCCTTCGCCGAGGGCCTCGGGCAGGGCGGCCAGGGCCCGGTCGAGGGCTTCCAGCTCGCGATTCACCGCGATGCGCAGAGCCTGGTTGACCCGGGCGAGTTCGCCGATGGCATTGCGTTCCCCCACCGCCCTCTTCACGGCCTCGCGCAGCTGCTCGCTGCGGCTCATGCCCTCGCGTTCTTTGGCGGCGCTGATGGCCGAGGCGACCCGGCCGGCCCGGCGTACCTCGCCGAATTCCTTGAGCAGATGCCTCAGGGCTTCCTCGTCGAGACGGGCGATGAGATCGGCGGCGCTTTCGGGAAGGGTGGGATCCATGCGCATGTCCAGGGGGCCGTCCTGCATGTAGGAGAAGCCTCGCTCGGCCTGGTCGATCTGCATGGAGCTCACCCCCAGATCCAGCAGCACGCCCCGCAGTCCTTCGGGAGCGTGCTCCCGGGCGCGAGACAGTTCGTCCGCGAAGTTGCCGGACACGAAAAAGGCCCGGTCGGCAAAGGGGGCGAGCCGAGCGCGGGCCAGGTCGAGGGCCTGGGGATCACGATCCACACCGATCACCCGGGCCTCGGGCAGTGTTTCGAGCAGGTGGGCGCTGTGTCCACCCGCGCCGAGCGTGCCGTCGAAGTAGCTTCCCGGACCGCCCTGTACGAGAAATCGCGTGACTTCCTCGAGAAGGACGGGCCGGTGATGCATGCTGGTCCCTCGTCTTACGGAAAAGGTGCGGACGGGCCCGGCTAGACGCCGAGCCCCGTCCGTTCTCTCTCACCCTCTTGCGAAAACAATGTGGCGGCGGAAGCGCCGTCCGTACCCAGTGCCGCACAAGCCTCTGAAGGGTAGATCGGGATGGTCCCGGGGACGTCTCCCGCCGCCAGTACGTTGAGCAGGTAGGGACTCGGGCCCGCGAGGACCAGGTTCCCCCCCAGCGCGTGGAGCTGTCGATGGAATCCGAGCAGATCGGGCAGGACGCTGAACTTGATGTGCGTCACGGCGCCCAGATCGATCATGAAATCGCGGTGTCCGTCGGCCATCAAGCCGAGGATCTCCGATTCGATTTCGCTCTGCAGACGGCTGTCCCACTCTTCCAAGGGCCTCAGAAGAACCGGGTCGCGCCATCCGTCCGCCAACAATGCCATCGAGCTTCTCTCTTTCTCTCACCCTCCGCCGTTTCCCCTGAGAGGCCGGCGGCCGGGCCCGCGTCGATGAGCAGGCCCTGCCGGCCAGAGGTGGGCTAGAGGAGGTGCTCCATCTTCCGGACGGTCTCCTCCGCGCCCGAAAGACGGCGATCGAAGTCTGCGGGATTCCAGACCTCGATATGGTCGAGGAGGCCCACCAGGACCGCCTCTTTTTCGATGCCGTACTTGGCCAGGTAATCGGCGGGAATCCCCACCCGCCCTTGCTTGTCCAGGGTCAGCAGCCGCGAATTCGCACTGTAGTAGCGAATCGTGTCCTTCTTGTCCTGGCCGGCCGGCAAGTTCATGAGTTTCTCCTGGAAGGCCCTCCAGCCCTCCGGGGCGTAAAGCAGGAGACATCCATCCGTGCCCTTGGTGACGACAAAAGACTCCCCGCCCTCGACGCCGAACTCGCGCCGGAAACGGGCGGGGATGTTGAATCTCCCCTTGTCGTCCACCTTGCAGGAGTAGTTGCCGTAAAAGGGGCCCATGGATGCCTTTCGCTCGTTCCGCTTCAGGGGTGGGTTTCAGTGGCTCTTGTCCCACTTTGCCCCACATCGCGACTCTATGCCCCACAGGACCCCAAGTCAACACCCTTTTGCCCACGAGGGGAAAAAGATTGCAAGTGTCTGTTTAATAAGGGATTAACTACTCGACATGCGTTTAGAGCGCCGACAGAAGCCGGAACAAGCCAGGCAGGGCCTCTCCCACCTCCCCCCACTGCCCCCCGCCTTGCGCGGACATTAGGTACCGCGCATAATGAACCGAAATCCAAGGAGGAGTTTCATGCCCACAACTCAGGATAATCTCAAGGAAGCCTTCGCCGGCGAGAGCCAGGCCTTCCAGAAGTACACCTCGTTCGCGGAGAAGGCCGAGAAGGACGGCCTGCCCAACATCGCCAGGCTGTTCCGCACCACGGCCCAGGCCGAGCGCCTGCACGCGGCGGGACACTTCGCGGCTCTCGAGGGCGTCGGCGATACCGTGGCCAACCTGGAGGCGGCCATCGGCGGTGAGACCTACGAGTTCGAGCAGATGTATCCGCCGATGCTGGAGCAGGCCGAGACCGAAGGACACAAGGCCAAGCGCATGTTCAAGTTCGCGGTGGCGGCGGAGGAGGTGCACGCCAAGCTCTACGCTTTGGCGCTGGAGGCGGCGAAGGCGGGCAAGGATCTGGACGTGAGTGAGTTCTATCTGTGCCCCGTCTGCGGGCACATCGAGTTCGGCGAAGCGCCGGAGAAGTGCCCCATCTGCGGCGTGCCCGCGGCGAAGTACGTCACCTTATAGGCGAGTCCACCCGGGTGGACTCGCGGCGCGAGATTGTACACGTGTACAGTCCAGATAAGCTTCGAATAGGCTATTTAGTCGCCAATTGAATTGCCCCCTTCTTCGCCCGATGCTAGAATTATCGGGAGTGGAAGGGGGCTTTCGTGTTGAGATGCATCGCCTGGTTCTGCCTGATCCCATCCCTGGTTCTCGCCCTGGAGATCTGGGTTCCCGACGACCAACCCACCATTCAGGCCGCCATGGACGCCGCCGCCGAGGGCGACACCGTCGTGCTTCGCTGCGGCACCTACCACGAGTGGGACATCCAGTACAAACCCGACACGACCCTGCGCAGCGAGACGGGAGATCCGAGTTGCGTGACCATCGATGCGGGCGGGAAGGGAAGATGTCTGAATATTGTCACCGAGATTCAGAATGAGTTCATCTACGCCTGGATCACTGGAATCACTTTCATTAACGGCCAAGCCAGTTCCGGGGTTCTCCAAGTTGGTGGGGCAGTCTACTGCAATGATAACGGTGCCTACACATTCACCGAGTGTGAGTTCTTGAACAATCATGCAATAGGAGGAGGAGCAGTAGGAGTTAGCTGGTTCGCAGGGTGCTACTTCGAAGACTGCACATTCAAGCACAACTCATCGTCAGGTAGCGGTGGTGCATTTTGGGGAGGGGAGGGCAGCGGCAGATTTGAGCGATGCGTTTTCGAGAGCAATCAATCCGGTGGAGCGGGAGGTGCCGCATCTACGTATACGGGATACTATGGAGGTGGAATCAGCGCTTTCGACTCAGAATTCCGAACTAACCATGCGTCCAGCGCGGGTGGGGCGATTTCGATTGATGGGTTCTACTCAAACACTGGGTATCGTGTTATTCAAGACTCCCATCGAGAGCCATCACTTGAAAACTGCCTGTTCATCGATAACACATCCAGCAATGGGGGTGCGATCTACAATTTCTACGGGGCTAGACACTATAGATATTGTCATTTCTGGGGTAACAGTGCGGAGCAAGGTGGTGTCATTTTCGCTGAATATTGGGATGTGGTGCCGGTTTCACGAGGCGCATTGTTCGATCAATGCTCATTCATCTCGAATTCCGCAATCTCAGGTGGATTGCTTTTCGGCCAAGGCTATGGAAGCCCCTCCTTCCAGCATTGCCTTGTTGCTGACAACACAGGAGAAATTGTTAACGGATATGAAAATTGGTTTGAGGAATTCGTTCCGGTCTTTACCTGCTGCGACATTTGGGGAAATCAAACCGGCGATTGGACTGGCCTTATCGCTGATCAACTCGGTGAGAACGGCAACATCTCACTCGATCCGCTTCTCTGCCCCGGCTACGGATCCGAATCCGCCTACCTCCGCGCGGACTCCCCCTGCGCCGAAGGCAACAATCCCGAATGCGGACAGATCGGCGCCTGGCCCGTGGGCTGCACCGCCGCCCGCTCCATGACCTGGAGCGAGATCAAAACCTTGTATTAGTGGAAGTGTCCACCCGGGTGGACTCGCGATCGGAATTGGACCCAGGTACAATCGTGATGCGCCGACTGTACTCGTGTGCAATCCGGTCATGAAGCAAACGCAGAGGCCCCACACCATTTCCAAGATGGTGTGGGGCCTTCGCGTCTACTTGAGCAGCACGAGCCGCTTAGACTCGCTCAGTCCCGGCCGGCGAAACTGCGCGAAGTAGACGCCGCTGGCCATGGGGCGACCTGTGGCATCCCGACCGTCCCATACGCGCTCGTGGAGGCCCGCGTCGAGGCGGCCGTCCACCAGGCTGCGCAGTTTGCGGCCTTCAATGGAATAGATCGACAGATCCGCCTGGCCGGCCGAAGCCATCTCGAAGCGCAGGGTGGTGCTCGGGTTGAAGGGATTGGGATATCCCCCGTGCAGCTTGTCGATCCAGGCCGCCGGCGGCAGGTCCACCGCGCCCAGGGGGAAGCGCTCCTCGCCTCCGCCCGCCATGTGGGCCACGGCGGTGTAGCGGTAGCGGGCGCCGGGCTCGAGATTCTCGTCGTCCCAGACCACCTCGCCGTCGGGGAAACTCATCTCGTGGAAGACGAGTTCGGCCTCGTCCCATAGCGCGGTTCCCAGCCAGCGCTCGCGCTCCAGACTCCAGCTGCGCAGCTCGGGACTGTCCGACTGCCACTCCAGGTGCACGCTGCGATCTCCGGGAATCACGCTGAGCCCTTCCAGCAGCACGGGCACATCGTCCCAGTCGCCGAAGCAACCGGTCCGACGATAGTTGCCCGAGGCCGTGGGCCAGGGGAAGGACGCCTCGCTCCATGCCCCTGCGAAGTCCCAGACGTAAAGCTGCTTGTTGAAGGTGGCGCTGACCAGTTCCACGTCGCCGTCCTGATCCAGGTCGACCAGAGCCGGCGCGCCGCGCACCTCGCCCCCCACGTTGATGGGGAAGCCGGCCTGCATGCTGCCGTCCTCGTTGAAGCCGTAGATGATGCCGTTCTCGCAGCCCACCACGAACTCCAGCTGCCCGTCGCCATCCACGTCGCCGATCACCGGACTGGCGTCGGCCGAGGTCTCCAGTTCGATGGGCCATCCCGGAAGATCGTTGCCCAGGTGGTCCATCAGATGCAGTTCGCAGAGCAGGGTGTTCTGGATGTTCTCGATCAGGAAGAGCTCCAGGTCCGTGTCGCCGTCGATGTTGCAGGGCGCGGGACCCGGGCCCGGATTGTAGGGATGCTCGCTGGTGAAGTTCATGGGGAAGTCGCCGAAGTTCTCGCCGCTCGAAGTGAACACGAAGAGGCGATCCCACTCGCCCTGAACGATGATCTCGCGGGAACCGTCGCCATCGAGATCGGCCACGAGAATGGGCACCTTGGTCAGGCAGCCACCGCCTTCTGGCAGGAGCGGGAAGCCGTCCACCTCGCTGCCGTCGCTCTTGAAGACGTGCAGGGCGCCGTCGCCGTCGGTGATGAGGATCTCGGCCCCGGGCTCGCCGTCGATGTCGCAGAGGGCCGGGCTGCACTGATTCCAGCTGCCCATGCCCGACTTGAAGACGCCGTGGGTGCTCGGGTTGCTGTCACCGTCTCGCAGCTCCGTGCCGTCGTGATGGAAGGCGTAGAGATAGCCCGAGATGTCCACCGCCACGATTTCGGTGTCGCCGTCGCCGTCCAGGTCAGCGCCGCCCACGTTGGACCAGATCCAGTTGATCGTGAGCTGGGGCCAACCGTCGAGCTCTTCACCCCACTGGTCGAAGGCGTGGATGGCCTTGTTCCCCGCTGGGTTGTTCCCCCGCGAGGCCACCACGATGTTCGCGTAGGGCCCTTCGGTGAGCGGAAGCAGAGCGGTGGCTCCGACGATATCGCTGGCCTCGACGGTGAAGATGCCGGGAGTCTGGGAACTGCCGTCCCCGTTGAGGATCTCCTGGCCCGTGTAGCTGAAGGCGTAGACGAAATCCGCGGCGGTGGCGATCTCTAGCCCGCCCACCGAACTCACGTTGCCCACGGCCAAGGTGCTCGTGCAGTTGGCCTGAAGCTCCTGGGGGAAGCCGGCATTCTGCGCCGGATTCGTCGAGGTGTAGAGGATATCGCTGGGCGCGCTCTCCATTCCGCCATCATCCACGGCCGTCACGTAACAGGCGATGGCGCTGCTCTCGGGCAATCCGTCGATGTCGGATCTCGCATGGTCGATGGGACGCTGGGTGTAGCGCTGGTAACCCTCCCGCGCGTCCAGGGAGTAGTAGACGTGATAGCCCAGCAGGTCCTCGTCCTCCACCGCTTCCCAGAATATGATCACGCGGGTGGCCAGGTCGCTCACCAGACCCGCGGGTACGGAGGGCGCGTCCGGCGGCAGGAAGTCGAGGGTGTCGCGCCAGGTCCGACCCATGTGATCCTCGATCTCCAGATAGGCCTCGTTCTCGATGGAAGGATCGGCCAGCCACAGCAGGAATCCCGCATCGGGTTCATCGCTCTGGAGCAACTCGAGATCGTCCACGGTCTCTTCGGTGACGATGAGATTCAGGCCTCCGCCGATGGCGTGCAGGCTGATGTCCAGGCCGCTTGCGTCACCCTGTCCGAGGTTGAGCAACTCGGGCCGGGCGCGGAAGGCTTCTCCCGCTTCGATGACGCCGTTGCCGTTGCCGTGGGGCTCTGCATCGTCCAGGGTCCAGCGGCTCACCAGCAGATCCGGGGCTGCAACTTCCAGGATGAGCGTGTCCACCCGGGCGTCCTGCCCGTCGGCGTCGAGGGTGACCTGCAGTGGCAGACGGCTGCCGTCTTCGCATCCCAGGGACAGGCGCAGGTCGAGGTTTTCGGCCGCGCGGCTCCCCCCCGAAGCGATGGCGCCGAGCACCTCGTTGCCGGTGAGCACCGTGAGGGAATCGTGGAGACTGAGGATGTCGAGGGTCGCGCCCAACAGACCGCTATCGCCGCTGTTGCTGACCTCGATGGCCAGCTGCACGCGCTCGCCGGCCTCGGCAAGACCGTCGCCGTCGTTGAAGGGATCCAGACCGGTATCATCATTGATCGAGAAGCCCGTCACCGAGGCATAGGTGCCGGATCCGCCGTTCACGACGATGGTCGAACGGTGCATCACGCCGTTGTGTCCCCAGGCCACGAGCCGGATGTCCCCCGCCGTGGCGGGCTGCACCTGGAAACTGATCTCGCCGGCCGCGTCGGTCTGTCCCGTGACCCAGATCTCGTCGTCCTTGAGAAGCGTGACGTGCACGTTCTCCACCGGCGCTCGCCCCTCGTCCTCGGCGACCTGCACGTCGATCTGAACGGGTCCTCGATCGACGCTGGCCGGCGCGGTCACCGCGTAGGTCACGGGATCGCCGGCCCAGAGGTCCATGAGCGGATCGCCCAGGTAGGCCACGATGAAATAGGTCCAGCGGTGCAGGCCCTCGCCGAAGGCCGAGGCGTAGTGTTCCTGGCGGATCTGATCGAAGATGTAGCCGGTGCGCGACTCGCCCGTGAAGAGGATGTCGTAGAAGCGTTCGTAGTAGGAACCCGTGAAGGCCGGGAAGCTTTCCCGCGTGGTGCCGAAGACCGAGGCCGCTCCGCCCAGGGGATTGCGCAGATAGTTCTCGCCCAGGCAGTCGAAGTCGAAGGCCGTGGACGTGCAGTTCATGAGCGTGATGTGGAAGGGATTCGGATTGGTCATCACCCGCGCATGGCTCGCCAGGATATTCCCGTTACCCACGGACATGTTGTATCGGTAGCCGTGCCCGTTGTGGTCCACGAAGGCGTAGTCGCCGGTCTCCATGGCCGCGAGAGAACTGGCCACGGTCTCCGGCTGCGGATCATACTCGGTCCAGAGCGGCGAGGTGTAGTTCTGGAAGAGGCAGGTGGTCTCCATCTCGTCGCTCATGTAGAGATCGATGATCTCCGTGGCGTAGCGTGCGCCGTCGGTGTAGACCAGCGAGTCCTCGTCCAGAGGCCAGTCGGCCGGGAAGAGCACCTCGGCCAGGAAGAGCATCTTGTCCTGGAAGACCGAAGGCGGGCTTTCCCGGTAGGCGATGATCTTGTCCACCACACCCTGGGCGTCCACGGCGTTGCTCACGGGGATACGACCCACCATGAGTTCGGGGACGAGGTCCGCGTCGTCTCCCGGCGCGCCGTTGAAAGGCGCCTCGGCCCAGTTCTGATCGCCGTCCTCGTTCCAGTTGCCGTCCAGGCAGGAGAAGTAGAGGTCGTTGGGCACTGGATCGATGACAACATAGCCGTCGCTCCAGCTCTGATGGCTCATGTAGCGCACGGGGATCTCGCTGGTGTCCCCACCCAGGAGCACCGACTGCAGCCCCCAGAGCTGGTAGGCATCCTGCAGGAAAAAGCGGATGGTCTCGGCCAGGTCCGCCCCCACCGGATAGTTCTGCGAGATCCACTCCACCGTGCGCACCACGCAGCGGCTGCCCCGCTCCAGATGCCAATCGGCCAGACTCTGGAAGGCGGCGGCCATGTCCTCGTTGGTGATGATGACCGCGTCCACGGGGCTGTCCCCCATGGCGGGTCGGTCGCCCACGCGGAATCCGGAGGCGCTCTCGCCCCGGTCGGCGCGCAGCACGCTCAGAGGCGGGTCGGGATCGATCTCGGTGACGAGGGTGATCTCGAGCTGGCCGCGCAGCATGAGGCGCCCGTCGATCTCCTCGAGGGGACGCCAGTAGAAGAGCGCTTCACGGCGACCGCGATGGGCACCCTGCCCGACGAGGATCAGATCCCCCGGGTCGAGCCCCCGCTCGCTGCGTTTCAGACCGTCCTCGCGGATGCGCTGAGTCAGGCGCGGGGGCACTCGACCCGCGCCCATGTCCTGCTCGCCCGATAGGGTGAAGTGGAAATCGGCAAGTCGTTCACCTTCGGGCAAGGGGACCTTCACGAACTTGCCCGGCAGGGCGCGACTGCCCGTGCCTTCCAGAACCATGGAACCGGGAAATTCCAGTCGGGCCGAAGCCCCATCGCCGCTCCAGCGCAGATCGATGGAATGGAGTCGCTCCGAGTGGGTCCATTGGGCGCCAGGGGAGGTCGCGGCACCGAAAAGCAGGACGAGCAGAGCGGGGACGATCTTCTTCATGCGGGGAGTCCCTTCCGTTTATTCCGATTCGGGTACCAGGGGGTCGATACGATAGAGCGTGTAGGTGAAGGTATCGCTGCGCGCGATTCCCAATCCCCGGACCTGTTCCTCCATGAGCGGCACCAGGCGCCGACCGCGAGCTTCGAGGCCCAGGAAGCGGCCGGCTTCCTGATCGCGGTCGATGAAGTACTGTGCTTCCCCGAACTGCAGGAAGTCCAGCCCGCCGAGCATCTCGTCATAGCCATGTCTATGCCAATACTCCGATATCTCCGGCTGGGTCAGGCCCACCAGATCCAGCACCCTGAGCCCGGATCGGTAGCCCATGATTCCGATGTCCGGGATCGCCACGGCGCTGCCCGGTGGAGCGGTTTCCCGCAGGTAGTCGGCCATCCCACCCAGCACGCCTTTCAGATCTTCCGTGAAGTGCCTGGCGTGGGGCAAAACCTTGCTCTGGTAGAGCCAGAGATTGGGAGCCAGGGTCAGAAGGACCACCGCCACCGCCAGGATCTTGAAAGATGGCCTTCTCTCCACCCAACGATCCAGGAAAAAGAAGGCCGCCAGGGGCACCAGCGGCGTGACCGGCAGAAGATAGCGGCTCACCATGGCCACGCCGCCCCTCAGCATGGCCGCCAGGAATAGGATGCTCCAGACGGCCGAGAGGATGCCGAAGAAGGTCCAGGAGCGCCTGCGCAACTCCGCTCCCCGCAGGGAATTGGCGAGGACTCCCAGGAAACCGAGGCCCACCACAAGGAGCAACGCTCCCTGACTGGATATCAGGATGCGCAATACCTTCCAGGCGTGGGCGACCACGGTGGTGAAATCGCTGGTGGTTTCCACCTTGGCGCTGGCGGTACTCGGCAAAAAGGATCCGATGTGCAGTTTGGCGAAAATGAGCCAGGTGGCCACGGGCAGCGCCGCTCCCAGGACCAGGGGCAGCCAACCGCGTCGCCATCGCGAATTGAGCAGCGCCAGTCCCGGAAGCACCAGCACCAGCAGGTAGAACTCCGGACGGGTCATGGCCGCCAGTCCCGTGAGCAGGCCGAGCCAGAGGAACTCGCGCCGGGTCTCCGGCTCCGCGGAAGCGCGTTCGAAGATGAGCAGGAGCATGAGCGCCACCAGGGGGCTCTCCATGCCCGAGGCGGTCCAGCGCAGGAACCAGACCTCCGTGGCGAAGAGCAGCAGGGCCGCCAATCGCAGCCACTGATCGCGGATGAAACGGCCCGCCAGGATCGAGAAGATCCAGATCGAAGCCAGGGCCGCAAGGATGCCCCAGACGCGGGCGGCGACCAGTCCGCTTGTCTCCGTACCCGCCGCCGGTGCCAGCAAGAAGATCCAAAGTGGACTCGTGCTCCCGTAGCTGGGTTCGCCCGGATTGAAAGACCAGCCCTCCCCCTGCATCACGTTGCGCGCGTAGACCAGATGGATGTAGGTGTCGTCGGTCACATAGTCCCAGAGCGGCACCTGCAGGATGACGAAAGTGGCGAGAACGAAGAGGAGCCCGCGACGATCGAAGGCGCTCATGATCCATCCTTTCCTCGAGTGAGCTCGTCGAAGAGTTCGGCCATGCGTGCGGCCTGCCAGGGCCGCGTCAGGGGCGAGAGATCGCCGGGTGAGGGCGTCCAGCCTCGCGAGATTCGGCTGAGAGACTCGTCCAGGGTGCGGGCCACCTCGTCGGCGATGGGCGGCGTGGACCATCCCAGGCCGTACTCGTCGATGAGGCCGCTCAGTTCGCCTTCGGGGGCCACGGCCAGTACGGGTCGCCCGGCTCCCGCGTACTCGTAGCATTTGCCGGGAACCAGATCCCGGTAGCGCTCCTCGGTCTGCTGGAGGATGAGCAACAGGTCGGCCTCGCGCTGCCGGGTCAGGGCTTCGCGATGCGGGAGTGAGCCGGCGAAACGCACCTGCTTCGTCAATCGAAGCTCTTCCAGGAGAGCCTCGTTGCCGCTCTCGCGGGGGCCGAGGAAATCCACGCGCAGGCGATCCTCGAAGTCGGGACGAATGTCCAGGAAATGCCGCAGGCCCTCCAGGAAGGGCAGTGCGCTGCGATCCAGGGTGAGCTTGCCCGTATGCAGCATCACGATCTCGCGGCCCTTGCCCGGACCCGCCTCGATGCCCTCGAAATCGGCCGGATCGAAACCGTTGCGGATGAGGGTGACCGGGCGTCCGCCGCGCTCCTCGAGCAGGCGACGCCATCCCTCGGTGACGGTGACCACGCTGGCCTCGCGCAGCACCTCCGCCTCGGCCCGGGCGTGGCGGCGGCGGTGCCATTCGGAAGGCACGGGCTTCAGGTGCAGGTTGTACCAGAGGTCGCGGAAGTCCGCCACCCAGGGCAGGCCCGTCTCGCGGGCCAGGCGCGCGCCCACGCGATGCACCGTGTCCGGCGGCCCGGTGCTGTAGATGAGATCGATGTCCCCACGGGCGAGCAGTTCGCGACCCTTTCGCGCGGCCGGGCCGGCCCATCCCGCGTAGGAGTCGGGGAAGAGGACGAAATCGCTGAGCTTGCGCAGGAGGCCGTAGCCGCCGCTGGAGCGCCTTCCCCGTTGCCCGAGGCCCTTCTTCCCGCCGAGCCTGCGCAGGAGTCCCAGACCCGTGAGCCCTGAGACCGGGTGCCGCTCCACGCTTTCAGGCACCTGGGCGAGCAGGCTCTCGTCCTTCACCCAGTAGTCGCTGGCGTCGCCGCAGAGCACCGTGGGCGTCCATCCCTGGGCGGGCAGGTAGCGGCTGAACTTGAGGCTGCGGAAGACCCCGCCGTCCCCCATGGGCGGGTAGAAGTAGGCGATCATCAGGAAGCGTCTCATGAGCGTCCCTCCGCCAGGTCCAGGAAGGCCTCGCGCACGCGGTCCATGTTCTCTTCCCAGATGGCCCGCTCGGCGATGATGGCGCGATTCTTCAGCGCGGCCTCTTGCCGCTGATCCTCGGTCAGGGACGCCCCCTCGCGCAAGGCTTCGCTGAGGGCAGGCGCGTCTCCCGGCGGGAAGTAGAGGCCCTCGCCGAGGCCTCCCACCCATTCGCGGTTGGCGGGAATGTCGCTGAGCACGGGATAGGCGCCCAGGGCCATGGCCTCCAGCAGGGACACGCTGGTACTGTCGGACAGGCTCGCCGAGAGATAGAGACTGGCCCGGCGGAGTTCCTCCACCAGCTGCTCGCGGCTGAGTCGTCCCAGGAAACTCACGCGATCATCGAGTCCGAGACTCGCGACCCGCCGTTCGAGGTTCTTCCGCTGGCTGCCCTCGCCGGCGAGGCGAACCCGCCAGTGGGGATGCGCCTCGAGAAAGGCCGGCAGGGCCTCGATCACCGTGGGCAGGTCGTAGACGGGTTCCAGGTGACGGAACTGCAGGAGCACCGGCTCGCGAGGCAATGACTCCGCGCCGATGTCGAAGAACTCGCGGTCCATGCCCATGGGAGCGGTGAGCACCGGTGCGGATCCGTTGACGTAGTGGTGGATCACCTCGGTCATCATCTCGGCGTCGCTGGTGATGAGGTCGGCCTTCTCCAGAACGAAGCGCAAGCGCCAGCGATGGAGCGGACTGCGCCGGGGATTCACCAGCACGTCGCTCCCCCATGTGGACACGGCCAGGGGGCGCCGACCGGCCAGAGCGCCGAGCCATCCGTAGTTGGGCACGAAATGGGCGTTGACCAGATCGGGGGCGAACTCGTCCAGGGCCCGGGCCACGCGCGGCCAGGCGAGCGTGTAGGAGAGCGCGTGGGACTTGTCCCTTCGACCCACCTTCTTCCAGTCGCCGCGAAAGTCCTCGGGAGGATTCTCCAGTGTGAACAGCCTCACCGTATCTCCACGGCTCTTGAAATAGTCCGCCCAGCGCAGGGTGTGCACGACGCTGCCTTCGCCCAGAAGCGCGATCCTCATGCCTCCACCTCCACGCGAAGTACTCGCGCCATGGCCCGCCTCAGGGGCAGCTTGCCCACGCGCCCCAGGAGCCAGGTCTTCTCATCGGACGAGAACAGGCGCTCGCTCCCCAGCACCCAGAACATGGCCAGACCGAGCAGCAGCAGGCCCGCCGTCACGCCGAGGGGCGAGGGCGCGAGCCCCTCCCGGCCCGGCAGGAGCAGGCCGAGAAGGATGCCCACCACCGCAGGGAAGGCGCCCCAGGCAATGGACCGAAGCAGCATGGCCGGCCTCTCCAGGAATCCCTGGCGGCGGCCCGAGGCCAGCATCCAGCCGGCCTGCAGGGCCAGGGCCCCCACCTGGGCGAAGCCCAGCCCCATGAGGCCGAAGTTCGGGACCAGAAGGGGCAGGCTGCCGAAGTATCCGACGGTCCAGAGGATGTTCCCCACGAGCACCTTGGGCAGGCCGTCCAGGCCGCGGAAGACGCCCTCGATGGGACTGGAGAGGCTCGACAGGGGCAGGGTCCAGAGCAGCAGGGCGAAGAGCGGAAGCCCTGCCAGGTAGTCTTCGGTGGAGACCAGCAGAATCAAGGGACGCGCTGCCAGGAAGAGCGCCCCGGCCATCCAGAAGGACAGGCTCACCTGCCCCCGCAGGAAGAGCCCCACCCGCGGCGGCAGGTCGCCCTCGCGACGCTCCTCGTGGAGGCGGCTCACCTCGGTCTGAAGGGCCGTGATGGAGGCCTGCAGGAAACGCCGGCTCACGCCCATCATGCGCGCGGGGATATTGAAGAAGCTGATCAGCTCCATGCCCGCGAAGAAGGACAGCACATAGCGGTCCAGATCGAGGGAGGCCAGCACCATCCAGCGCAGCAGCAGTCCCAGACGCCAGTAGGAGAGCAGTTCCCTGCGATCGAAACGCAGAGCCTCCGCGCTCTTGCCTCCCGAGGGAAGCAGGAAGGGGAAGAGCACGAGCAGGCCCAGGCCGGGCGCCAGGGAGTAGAAGGTGAAGAGCCAGAGCGCCGTGCCCGGTGTGAGGTCTCCGCGGATCAGGAAGAAGTGGACCGAGGCCGCCCCCTGGAAGAGCACCTGGGAAAGGGCCACCCATCCCATGCGCCGAATGCCCTGGAGGCAGCTCTGCGCCAGCTCGTAGAGCCCCAGGGATGCGGCAAGGGCCAGGGTGAGCAGGAAGTAGTCCTCCCCCACCAGATCCAGATCGAAGCGGGACATGAGCAGCGGGCGCGCCAGCCAGGCCAGCAGCATCACTGCCGTCGTGCTGACGATCAGCAGGGCCAGGAGTCCGCCGCTGAAACGCAGCAGGGGGCCCTTCTCCCGCCGCACTTCAAGCTGGGGCAGAAAGCGCATGGCCACCTGGGGCAGTCCCATGACGGCCGCCGCCGTGACCAGGCCGGCGAGTGCGCGCAGGGCGAGGAGCAGGCCGTAGTCCTGGGGGCTGAGGGCCACGGTGAAGATCTTCATCTGAACGATGAGGAAGAGGCTCACCAGCAGGGTGCCCGCGCCCATGAAGGCCGTGTTCTGTCCGATGCGCGAGGTGCCCCTCATGCGCCCCTCCCGCGCAATCGCTGCATGGCGGTGAACCAGGGTACGCTTCGCTTCAAGAGACGAGAGCCCGCGGGCTGGCCGCCGAAGTCGCGCTTGTAGCGGAAGAGTTCGGGCTTGCCTGGACTGAATCCCAGGTTGAGCCTCATCATGCCCCGCTCGCAGGCCCGTTTCATGCGGGCGTCGTAGAGGGCGGCGCTCACGCGCAGATGGCCGAGTTCGCGGCGGCTGGCGCCCATCCAGTAGTAGGCTTCGCCGCACTGGTACAGGTCGAGCGAAGCGCCCACGAGCTGCCCTTCATGCTCGGCCACGGTGAACTCCACACGGTCCTCGTCCCTGAGCAGGCGCTCCAGGAACTCGTAGGTGGTGGGATACTCGAGTTTCCAGCGACTCACGTTCTCCATGTACACGGCGTACCAGGCGCGGAGATCTTCGGGATCCACGCTGCGCCGGCAGCTCACTCCCCGCTCGCCGGACTGGCGCACCTGCCGGCGCTTGGCCGGGGCCACGGCCTTCGCGGCCAGCGCCTCGTAGCCCGGCGACAGATCCACGATCTGCGTGAGCATCAGGTCATCGGCTTCCGACTCGATGGAGGGATCCGCGGGTAGCACCGCCGTGGCGCTCACGGTCCTGCCGCCAACCCGCGACAGATAGGCGTCGAGCAGGTAGCGTCCCAAGGCCGGCTCCGCGTCCGGTGCGACCAGGGGACCGCCGGGTGCGCCGAAGGGCAGGCACTCGAGAATCTTGAACCCCCGCTTGCTACGCTCGGAGAAGGGCAACAGGGCCTTCAACGCTCCGCCCTCGCGCTGCACCAGGAAGCCCACGCGAAAGCCGTAGCTCTCCTGAAGAGCCCAGAGGAATGTGGAGGATTGGAAACAGGTGGCGCCTTCGGCCACCTCGAGGAATTCGTCCAGTTCCCGCCAATCCAGCTCCGTCTCGAGGCGGATTTCCACGACTAGCTCCCGTAGTAGTCGAGGAGTTTGAGCACCGCCTCGACGACCTGGCCCGTTTCCTCTTCGCTCTGGGTGGGAAAGAGCGGCAGCGAGAAGCATCCCTCGTAGAACTGCTCGACCGCGGGCAGCTGCGCGGACACATCGCCGTGGTAGGCCCTGTGGACGGGATGATGATGGATGGGAATGAAATGAAGGCTGGGGCTGATGCCCTCGGCGGTGAGGGCCTTCAGGAATTCGTCGCGACCGATTCGCAGGGCTCCCGGTGCCAGGCGTGGCACATAGAGATGCCAGGCGTGCAGTGCGCCATCACGGGTCGCGGGAAGGATGAGTTCCTCGCGCCCGGCGAAGGCACGCTCGTAGTCGGCCACCACATTGCGGCGCGCCGCCCGCAATTCCTCCATGCGCGCCAGCTGAACCAGTCCCATGGCCGCCTGCAGGTCGGTCATGTTGAACTTGTATCCGAAGCGTTTGACCTCGTAGTACCAGCCGCCGCGGTCGCCGTAGCGCTTCCAGGCGTCGCGGTCCATGCCGTGGAAGCCCATGAGCGCGGCTTCCTCTTCCAGTTCCGCACTGGCGCAGGCCAGGAAACCGCCCTCGCCGGTGCTGAGACTCTTGGTGGCGTAGAAGGAGAAGGCCGCGGCATCGCCATGGTGACCGATGTGACGGCCGTCCAGCTCGGTACCGAAACCGTGGGCCACGTCCTCCACGAGCAGAAGCCCGCGACGGTCGGCGAGTTCGCGGAGGGCTTCAATGCGGCAGGGCTGTCCGCCGTAGTGCACGGCGAGGATGGCCTTCGTGCGATCGGTGATCGCCTCCTCCACCTTCGCCGGGTCGAGTCCGTAGGTCTCGAGCTCGATGTCGGCCAGTACGGGGCTCGCCCCCGCCTGATGGATCACGCTCACCGTGGCCGTGAAGGTGTTGGGAGTGGTGATGACCTCATCGCCCTCGCCGATGCCGAGCACCTTGAGGGCCAGAAGCATGGCCGAGGTGCAGCTGTTCACCGGCAGGCCGTGGGGCAAGCCGGTGACCGCGAGGAATTCCTCGCCGAAGCGCGCGGTCTTGGGACCCACGGTGAGCCAACCGGAACGAAGGGTGTCGAGCACAGCTTCGATCTCTTCCTCTCCGAAGCTGGAGCGGAAGAAGGGCAGGCGTTCGGCGCGAACCGGCGTGCCGCCTTCCAGGGCCGGTTTCTTCGAGGCGATCAAAGCACTTCCCCCATGCTCCGCGAGACTGCGAGCAGGCGCTCGGCCATGGCCGCGGCGTCGCCCGAGGCGACGAGGGAGTCCAGGTCGGCGAGGAGGGAATCCAGATCCATGCCCTCGGGCAACGAGGGCCGGATGATCATGAGTTCTTCGCCCAGCTCGCTCACCTCGGCCTCGCTGTCGGTCATGAGCTGCTCGTGCAGCTTCTCGCCGGGACGCAGGCCCGTGATTTCGATGGGAATCTCTTCCTCGGGTTCGTATCCGGCCAGCAGGATGAGCGTGCGCGCCAGTTCGAGAATGCCCACGCTCTCGCCCATGTTCAGAATGAAGATCTCACCGCCCGATCCCAAGGCGCTGGCCTGTACCACCAGCTTGCTGGCCTCGCGGATGGTCATGAAGTAGCGGGTGGCCTCGCGATCGGTGACCGTCACCGGGCCGCCGCGCTCGATCTGCCCCAGAAATAGTGGCACCACGCTGCCGCGGCTGGCGAGCACGTTGCCGAAGCGCACCGAGAGGTAGCGCGGACCGCGCCCCTCGTCCGCCGCCCGCAGCATGAGCAGTTCGGCCAGACGCTTGCTCGCGCCCATGACGCCCAGGGGATCCACGGCCTTGTCCGTGGACAGCATCACCATGCGCTCGGCCCCCGCCTCCGCGGCGGCGTCGATGACGTTCTGCGTGCCTCTCACGTTGTTCACGAAGGCTTCCAGAGGGAAACGCTCCATGAAGGGCACATGCTTGTGGGCCGCCGCATGGAAGATCACCTCGGGGCGCTTCTCGCGGGCCAAACGCAACAGGCCCTCGCGATCGCGGATGTCCTGAATGATGCTCTCACGCAGCACGCCGGGACGGTTCTCCGCCAGCTCGGTCTCGATCTCGAAGATGGAGTTCTCTCCCCGACCGAGCATCATCAGCTCGGCGGGATCCAGGCGGGCCACCTGGCGGGCGATCTCACCGCCGATGGATCCTCCCGCGCCGGTCACCAGCACCCGCTTGCCCTGGATGACCTCGCGCACGGGTTCCTCGCGGAAGTCCACGCTCTCGCGTCCCAGCAGATCGTCGGGATTCACGGGGCGGGCCTGACGGAAGCTGGCGGCACCGCGGATGATCTCGCGGATGCCCGGCAGTAGCTTGAATGGAAGTTTGGCCTGGCGGCAGAGGCGGAGCAGTCGCCGGATCACCGCGCCTCGTGCGCTGGGGATGGCGATGATCACCTCGTCGGGTCTCAGCTCGGCGGCCAGAGCGGGCAGCTCGTCGCAGGAACCCCGCACGGCGATGCCCTCGAAGCTCTCGCCATGGAGGCTCCGGTCATCGTCGAGAAAGGCCAGGACACTGACGCCCAGTTCGGGCGAGGCGGCCGCCTCGGCGGCCACCATGCGTCCGGCCTCGCCGGCTCCGAGAATGAGGATGCGTCTTTGCTCGTCCATGCTCCCCGCTATCTGACCAGGGCCAGGGTGCGCACTTCGCTGCGTCCTTCGTAGCTCAAGTGAACCAGATAAATGCCGCTCACTGCGCGACTTCCGAAACGGGTGGCCAGATCGGGCCAGATCGGCTCCCCCGGCTGCACCTCAAGCAACTCGCGCACCAGCTGCCCTTCCAGGTTGTAGATGCGCACATCCAGGGGGAAATCCACGTTCAGGGCACCCACTTCCGCGTGTCCGAGAGAAAGCCTTACCGGGTTGGGATATAAGCGGATACGGGATATTTCTTCCGGGTCGGAGGGCGGATCCGGCAGGATCTCCAGTTCCACCAGTCCATGGCTCCGGCTGCCCGCCAGCACCCGCTCCCCGTCGGGGGAGACGGCGATGCGGTCGAAGACGTGATCGGGCAGAGGCGCGAGGACCTCGGGGCCGAAGAGCGGACCGGCCTCGGCCAGGCCGTTCTTGTTGGTGTAGTTCTCCACTTCCCAGACGCCCTGGTCCAGGTCCAGATCCACGTGGGAGATGCCCAGCTCCGTGGCGGCCCAGACCGAACCGTCCGGCGCGGGGGCCAGTTCCTTGACCAGACTGCTGAGGAGCCCGGGGCCGCTGCCGTCGGCCTGGCGCACGCGACCCTGCACGAGGTAGGCGCTGCCGCTCTTGTCCACACGGATGAGCCCGTCGAGCTGCCCCACCCAGACGCCACCGCCGGGGATGGCGGCCAGACTGCCCCCGGTGGTGTCGATGGCCAGATAACTGTCCGGATCGATGATGCCCGTGCCGGGCTTCCACCAGGTGCTGTTGCGGTCCCAGATGCAGAGGCCCACGCCGCTGCAGAGCATGGCCACGCGACCGTCATCCAGGAAGGCCAGGGCATTGATGTTGGGAGTGGGCAGCCCGCCGTTCTCCGGCTCCGAGTTCAGCAGGGACCATTCCCCCGAAGCGCTGTAGACGCCGATGCCCGCATCCTCGGTGGCGAACCATCGATCGCCCTGAAGGTCCTCGAGCATGGCCAGCAGGCGGGTGGAGGGCATTCCGTCCGGTCCCACGGGCATGGACTGCACCTCGCCGGTACTCAGGTTCAGGCGGGCGAAGGCGTCGTCATAAGAGATGGCGAAGGGGCAGAACCAGGCCCAACCATCGCTGTCTTCGAGGACCACGAGGCTCCAGGACGGCCAGTTGTGAAGATCGGCCCGCCGGCGCACGCGGGTCCACTCGCCGTCTTCCTGATAGGCCGCACCCGCGTCGCTCACGGTCCAGAGGCGCCCGGTAGGACCGAAGCCCAGTGCCTTTGTGGCCGGGCCCATGGGTCCCTGGTCGAGCAGGTGCTCGGTCCAGGTGGAGCCATCCCGATGCAGGAGCCCGGGACCCACGTTTCGGTAGAGGTGTCCGCCCATCCACAGTTCGTCGCTCTCGCCCGCGGCCAGGGCGCTGTAGACGGGATTGCCGTAGTCGGGCAGCCATTCGGGCTCGGGCATGCCGCCCGACAGATCGGTCCAGACATCGCCGGCGACCTCGTAGCGATAGGCCAGGGAGCCGAGGTTGGAATTGCGCATGGCCACGTAGAGATGGCCGCCCTGTTCAGCCAGGGCAGTAGGCGCGTAACCGCTGACCGGCATGAAGCTGCGGTTCCAGTCGCCGCCCCCTGCGGGACGGGAATGGAGTTCGCCCTCGGTGAGGGCCCAGATGCGTCCACCGGCCGCGACCAGGGCGTCCACGGCGCCCTCGGGGCCGTCCGTCTCGAAGCTCAGATCCCAGGCCTCGTCGAGTCGATAGATGCCCGCCTCGGTGCCGACGTAGAGCACCTCGCCCTCGAAGGACAGCGCATTCACCGTGATATTGCCGAGGCCCTCGGGCTCCGACCATATGGGACCGGGACCTGCGGGCTCCATGAGACCGAATCCACCGGCCACGTAGTTCTCGAGAACCTGTTCGCGGCAGCCATACCAGATGCGTCCCTGGCTGTCCGCCGTGAGGCAGAGCACCTCGTCTCCCGCGAGACTCTGGGGCAGGAGCTTGTACTGGGTCCAGGATTCGGGATCATCCGGGCGGTAGCGGAGCAGTCCCTCTCCGTCGCTGCCGATCCAGATCTCGTCGTCACCCAGGGCCAGCACGCTGGTCAGGTCATGACTGGGCAGCCCCTCGGTAGCCCGGATGAAGCTGATCTCGCCACTGGTCCGGTCCTGGCGCAGCACACCTCCGCGGCCAGCGCCCCATAGGGCGTTCTCGCTGGTGGAGAAGCTGCGCAGGTAGCTGGCGTCGCTGTGAAGCGTCCAGAGGATTTCCCCCGAGGCGGGGAAGGCGGTCGCGAGGAGACAGAAGAGAATGAGGCCGCGCTTCAAGAGGGAACGCTCCTTAGGAAAGTGGCCGGATAGTGGCCGCGAATCTGGGCCGGCAGGGTGGAACTCCAGATACGGAGATCTTCGCCCGGGCTCCAGTTATGCATGTAGAAACGATCGCGGGACAAGAGGCTTTCCTCCTCCCGCGATTCGGCCAGTCGCCAGTAACCCGTGAGCCCGGGCCGCAGGGCGGGAGCTTCGATTCCCATGCCGGGTGGCTGGGGCCGAGGTCCCACCAAGCTGAACTGCCCCCGCAGTACCGCGAGGTACTGTCCCGGATTGAGAAGATCGGACAGCACACCGCCCCGTCCGTTCAGGGCCAGAGGAAGATAGGCGCTTCTTCCGGCGCGTCCCAGGAAGTTCAGGCGCGCGTAGGCTGCCCGTCCGCGAAGGCGACGCGAGAGCAGGAAGATCAGGCCGGGAATGAAACTCAGTGCGAGAAAGATCAAGGCCCCCAGGATGTCCGTGAGCCGCTTGGCCGCCAGCAGCAGACCGTAGCCTCCGCCCATGCGATAGGACCAGCCGGGTAGGCCCAGGAAATCCTGGGTGCGTACCGAGGCGCTCATGACGCCGGCAAGCTCACCCAAGACGCGCAGCTCCACGTTGCGGGCCCTGCACCAGGGAAGCACCGCGGCCACGCTCCCGGGCGTGGCGGCCGAGGGCGCGATGACGATCTCCTGCACCCGCTCTTCGGTGGCCACCCGTTCGAGCTGGGACAGGTCACCCAGACTGCCGGAAGTGCCCAGGGGATCGAGCCGCCCCACCAGGTCCAGACCCAGGCCGGGTCGCTCGCGCACCCGCCGGTCCAGGGCCGCCTGCTCCTCGGCGTCGCCCACCAGTAGCAGGCGCCGCAGGTCGAAGTTCAGGCGAAGGAGACGGCGATGCACTCCCCGCAGCGCGCCCCGCAGCAGCATGACGATGAGGATGGCCATGGGCGCGCTGATCACGATGACGCTGCGGCTGATCACGTCCTCGCCGGTGAGGAAGTTGGCGGCCAGCAATACCACCGGCGCCAGCAGTTCGGCCTTGAGCAGGGAGATGAACTCCTCGGCCTGGGGCGTGCGCCGGTCGATGCGGTAGAGGCCCATGAAGTGGAAGAGCACCAGGTTCACACCCAGGAAGAAGGGCGCGAAGCGCAGATAGGGATCGGCCTCGTAGTAGGTGCCCGCGAAGAGTCCCGCGGCAAGTCCCACGCGCAGCCAGACCGCGGCGGCCAGGGCCCCGGCCAGGCCTGCGGCGTCCAGGAGCAGCAGCCCCAGCACCTTCACCGGATTGCGATAGCGCTTGGCCAGGTAGCTCACGGGATTCCACTTCTCGTAGTAGTGGAAGAAGCTGCTGATGTGCGCCAGTAGGGATCGGCTGAAGGGATTGCGCGCGCTGGCGCGGCGGTAGATGTGGGTCATCACCGAGGAGGGCGCGTACCAGACCTCCCAGCCCCGCCGGTCCATGCGGTAGCACCAGTCCACGTCCTCGAAGTAGAGGAAGAAGCGCTCGTCCATGCCCCCCACGTCCGAGAGGGCGCGCCGGTGGGTCATCATGCAGGCGCCGAGGATCCAGTCCACCCGCGCGGGGGCTTCGTGGTCGTGGTCGAGCATGAGGTGGCGGCGGATGGCCTTGCTGTTCTTGAAGAGTTTCCCGAGAGGCGTGCGGCGAAGGATGATGGTCCAGAGGGTGTAGAAACTGCGGCAGGAGTACTGCAGGCTGCCGTCCTCGTTGAGGAGTTTCGCGCCGGCCATGCCGGCCTTGGGATTGGCCTCGAGGAAATCGGCCAGGGCGTCCAGGGATCCGGGCTTCACGAGGATGTCCGGGTTCAGCACCAGAAGATAGTCGCCCCGGGCCACCCGCAGTCCCTGGTTCACGGCGCGGGACAGGCCCAGGTTCTCCTCGTTGACGATGAGCTGGATGTCCGGTCGCGAGCGCAGCAACTCGACGCTGTCATCCTCGCTGGCGTTGTCCACCACGATGATCTCGAGTTCCCGGCCGGTGCCGGAGGCATCGATGCTCTCGAGGCAGCCCAGGATCTCGCGCCCGGAGTGGTAGCTCACGAAGACGATGCTGATCATTCCGGCCATGCGTATCCGTCCTTGCCGGTACCGCCGTGCAGTTTGGAAAAACGCAGACGCCAGACCATCCACACCGCCTCCCAGATGATCTTGCGATTCATCTTGCTCACGCCCACCCGCCGATCGGTGAAGACGATGGGAATCTCGTGGATGTGGAAGCCCCGCTTCCAGGCCTGGTAGTTCATCTCGATCTGGAAGCTGTAGCCGTCGCTCTGAATCTTCTGCAACGGGATGGCCTCCAGCACCTTTCGGCGAAAGCACTTGAAACCGCCGGTGGCGTCGTGGATGGGCATGCCCGTGATGAGCCGCGTGTAGATGTTCGCGCCCAGGCTCAGGGCCAGTCGCCTGAGCGGCCAGTTCACCACCGTGACGCCCTCCAGGTAGCGGCTGCCCAGCACAAGATCGCAGTGTTCCACCTCGTCCAGCATGCGCAGGAGGTCGCGGGGATCGTGGGAGAAATCGGCGTCCATCTCGAAGACGCAGTCCGCGTCGGTCTCGGCCAGGGCGTGTTCGAATCCGGCGATGTAGGCGCTGCCCAGACCCATCTTGCCCGGACGCTCGAGCAGCGAGAGCCTGCCGCCCCTGTCGCCCATGCCGCGCAGGATCTCGCCCGTGCCGTCGGGGGAGTTGTCGTCCACCACCAGCACCGACAGGCGCTCGTCCAGATCGAGCACGGTACTGACGATGCGCTCGATGTTCTCGCGCTCGTTGTAGGTGGGGATGATCACCAGTCCCTTCAAGCGGCAACCTCCTTGGTCTTCCAGGGAACGAGACCCGCCACGAGCAAGAGGCCCATGAGCAGGAAGGCGACACGGCGGACCAGGCGCAGCTTCTGCAGGCTGGCTGGCCGGAACTCGAAGCTCACCTCGTGGGAACCGGCAGGCAGCGGAAGCGCGCGGAAGAAGCCGTCGGCCACCAGCAGTTCCCGCGACTCGTCGTCCAGGCGAGCGGTCCATCCGGGATAGTCCATGTCGGCCAGCACCAGCAATCCCGGGCGCTCCATGTCCACGGTGCAGACTATCGTGTCGAGGCCGAAGGTCGAGTTCACGATGCGACCGCAGGGCTGATCTCCCGGCTCCAGGTCCATGGCCGGATCGGCCGAAAGGTAGAGCGGCGAGGCGGTGCGGCCTTCGAGCAGTCGCGCGCGGCTGGCGGCGGGATCCTCCACCGTCACCCGATCCTCCACGAACAGGCGCGGGCGCCATCGGCGGTTCTCGTAGAGCGTGGTATTCGGATCGCCTCCCGCGCGGATGGCGGGAAAGTCTGCGCCCAGGTTCAGAGGCTGAGCGCTGATGAGGTACTTCACGGCGAAACGTCCCAGCAGTTCGCTACCGCCACTGCCCAAGGAACGAATCACCGAATCGGCCCGGGCCAGCTTCGCCGCATGGTATCCACCCAGGTTGGACAGGCCCCGCGCCGCCGCGCTGTTGCTCGCGAAGGGACTGCCGGGCAAGGCGTAGAAGCGCTGGCCCTGGAGACTCTCCTCCAGGAAGGACAGGGTCTTGGGAGGCAGATCCTCCTGGGGCGCCAGTTCGTGGCCCCAGAGACCGCCGCCGCGATGGGCGTCCCAGTGCTTCTCGGGATGCAGGACGCGCTGGTCCAGGGGCAGCATGTCCCCCAGCACGAAGATCAACGAAGCCGCGATGAGGGCCGGTGCGAGGGGGAAGCTCTCGCGACGGCGGGCGATCTCGATGGCGGCCAGGGGCAGCAGCAGGAGCAGTGCCGCGCGAATGGATTCCACGCGCAGCCAGGCCACGCTCTTGCCAGCCAGGTCACCGAGGATGGCCGAAACCTGTCCCGGCGACAGACCGGCCAACTGCCGCGCGAGGCGCTGGGCCAGTCCCTCCCGGGCGGCGCCCTCCAGCACCGCCGGCGCTCCGAGTCCGAGCAGGAGCAGGACCAGTGCGCCCAGGGCCAGGGCCCAGCGGAAGTCGGCGCGCACCCGCTCATCGTCGAGCACGCGGTCCAGGCCCCGGGCGAAGAGGATGGCCACGCTCATCTGCTGCAGGATGAGGATCATCACCGGCACGCGGAAGCGATTGAAATAGGGCAGCAGGTCGTAGAAGGGCCGGTAGAGCAGCGGGAAGTACTGCCCTGCGGCCACGAGGGTGGACAGGAGGGCCAGGCCCAGGAAGAAGAGGTCGAACCTCGAACGCCTCCCCCGCAGGAAGAGCATGGCCGCGGCCAGTACCGCGAGCGGGCCCAGATAGTTCGGATAGTTGGTCATGGGCATGTGGCCGAAGTAGGTCTCCTCGCCGAATCCCGCCGCCGAGGGCAGGAAGAAGGTCGACCACTCCGCCGGATGCAGGCTCCAGGCCGTGGCGTACTGCCAGTCGGCTCCGCCTCCCTGGCTCACACCGCGGATGCTGTACTGTCCGTATTCCTGTACCGGAGCATAGAGCAGGGCGCTGGCTCCCGCCGCCAGCAGCAGGGCGATGGCCGCCGCCAGCAGGGCTTTGCCCGCCCGCCCGCGCTGCCCCTGGATGATCAGCATCGCCACCCGCGAAAGCCCGAAGAGTCCCAGAGTGAGAAGCCCGTAGTACGCCACCTGCACGTGGGCCGAGAGCATGAGGCCCGCCACGCAGGCCGCCAGCAGCGCGCTGTCTCTGAGCATTGCGCGCAGGTTCGGCGAGGAGCCCCGACCCAGGAGGCGATCGGCGAAGAGGAGCATCCAGGGGATCCAGGACAGGGTCATCACCTTGCTGCCGTGACCGTAGGCCCCCACCGCCACCTGGGCGGGCATGAGGATGAAGAAAGCGCCGGCCAGCCAGGCCAGCCAGGGACGAGTGCCCCGCCAGCGCAGGAAGGCGAAGATACCCAGGGCCGCCCAGAGGTAGTGGAAGAGCAGCCAGGTGAGAGGCGGCAGACTCAGTGCGTTCATGAGCAGACGCAGCAGCACGCTCAGGGGGTAGAGCCCCGGGTGGTAACTCAGGCTCGCGAAGGCGGGCATGCCCGCGAAGATGAAGGGATTCCAGAGCGGAGGATCCAGGTCGTTCTCCTCCACGTACTGATGCAGGCCGCTGGGCGCCAGGCTGTCGGGGGTGCGGAAGACCTTGCCCTGCAGGGCGGCTTCGGGAAAGAGCAGGGCGAGGAGGACGGCGAAGAGAAGTGCCGCCGCCAGCAGTCCCTCCCAGCCCTCGAGCCTGAGGATCCGCGAAGCGCTGAAGCCGCCGTTCTTCAAGAAGACCTTCCTTCCTTGCGCAGGGCTCCCGCCAGGGAAGCCGGCACCGCCCCATCGCCCCGGCCCAGGGCACCGAGGGCGGCGATTCCGATGTATGCGGCCCAGGCCAGGTAGGCCAGGGGCCGCAGGCCCGGGTTCACGTGCCGGGCCAGGAGTCGGCGCGTGCCCCGCCACTGCGCGCGGAACTTGCCCTCGCTGGCGCCGCCGCCGCTGGAGAAGCCCACCCGGTGGTAGAGCCTGGCCGCGGGCACGTAGCGCAGGGCCCAGCCCGCCTCGCGGGCGCGGAGGGAGAGGTCCACGTCCTCGCCGTAGAACTCGAAGCTCTTGTCGAAGCCACCGGTCTCGCGCCAGAAGGACGATTTGCCCATGAGCGCGCAGCCGGTGAGGTATTCCGTGGTCCCCGCCCGGCGCAGATCTCCCACGGCATGCCTGCGGATCCCCCGGTGTCGCGTGATGCGAAAGAGGCGACTCACCCGTCCCCCGCCGTACCAGAGCAGAAGGGGACGGTCCAGGTAGTGGATCCGCGGACAGGCCGCCCCTCGGGGCGTACCCTCTTCCAGGTCGGCCACCAGGGGATCGATGAGATCCGCGTCCGCGCGAATGTCGTTGTTGAGCACGAGGATATAGTCCATCCCGCGATCCAGCCAAGCCCGAATCCCGGCATTCATTCCCCCGGCGTAACGTAGATTGGACCCCGTGCGCAGGATCTCCCAGTCGGGATGGGCGCCCTCGGCCCAGGTGTCGGATCCGTCGCTGGAGGCGTTGTCCACCAACAACTTACCGATTTCGTGGGAGGATGCGGCGGCAGCCCTGTCCAGGGTTTCCAGGCAAAGGGGAAGCACCGAGGCGCCGTTCCAGTTGAGGACGACCAGTCCGACCTTGCGCTTAGGCGCCACGGGGCTGCCGCTCCCGGGCGATGCGATAGCGCTCCTCGCGGGCGCGCAGGTGGATCATGAGCTCCCCGAGAAGGCCCAGGGACCAGAACTGGATGGCCATGAGGGTGAGCACCAGGCCCAGGATCAGCAGCGGCCTGACCCGGAGAGTCTGGGTAAAGACCCAGACCAGGCCGAAGTATCCGTTGATGGCCATGCCCACGAAGAAGAACCAGAAGCCGATGCGTCCGAAACTGTGCAGCGGCGCCGCGGAGCGCCGGGCCACGAAGACCACGGTCATCAGGTCGAAGAGCCCGTTGAGGATGCGCCGCGCGCCGAACTTGCTCTCGCCGAAGCGCCGCTCGTGATGGGTCACGGGAATCTCGGTGACACGGAAGCCCTCCCAGTGGGACAGGGCGGGGATGAAGCGATGCAACTCGCCATAGAGCCGCACGCTGTCGGTCACCTCGCGACGATAGCCCTTCAGCCCGCAGTTGAAATCGTGGATGCGAAGGCCGGTGACCTTTCGCATGACCCCGTTGAACAACTTGCTGGGCATGGTCTTGCTCAGGGGATCCTTCCGGTCGCGCTTCCAGCCGCTAACTAGGTCGTAGCCCTTGTCCAGTTCGGCGATGAGGCGGGGAATCTCGGCGGGATCGTCCTGCAGATCCGCGTCCATGGTGATCACGATCTCGCCGCGCACGCGGGCGAAGGCCGTGGCCAGGGCCGCGCTCTTGCCGTAGTTGCGCCCGAAGCTGACGAATCCCAGATGTGGATCCTCCTCGCCCATCTTCTCGAGGAGCTCGCGGCTGCCGTCGCGGCTGCCGTCGTCGATGACCAGGATCTCATAGGGTTCGAAGGCCTGGGCATGCTCGGAGACCTGCCGCAGAAGCTCCGGAAGGCTCTCGGCCTCGTTCCAGGCCGGAATGACCACGCTCAGTTTCAAGAATCCGATCTCCTGATCCGGCATGCTTCCCTAATCCCCCTGTTCCTGGGCGGCCTGGGTCAGCATCTCGCGCAGCAGCTCCAGCCGGTCGCGGATGGGCGCACTGTCCGGATGGCGGCGCAGGAAGTCTTCCAGGTGCAGCACCACGGCACGGATATTGTCGGCGGTGGGAAAGTAGGAAACGATGTAGTCCACCAGCGACAGGTAGCCCGGCTCGTAATCGGGATTCAAATCGATGACCATGCCCAGGGCCTGCACGACCTCTTCGTGGAGACTCTGTTTCTCCAGAGCCTGGGCATATCGCGCCCAGAATCGATAGTCCTGGGGACGCAGGGTCTCGGCGAACTCGCGATAGACATCGAGTCCCTTATCCGCATCGCCGGCGCTGGTGTAGAGGTAGCCCAGGTAGTTCACCGCGGGACTGAAATCTCCGTCGATGAGCCAGGCCCGCGTCATGGCGTCAACGGCCTTCTGCGGATCCCTCTGGATGTCCACGCCCCGATCCAGCTCGATGGCGTATCGGCTCCAGGCCGCCGCGTAGTTCTGGATGAGATGTCGGATGGTAGGATTCTTGAAGAAGGGTTCCTCGTCCCGCATGGGGAACTCCTGGATCTCCCCCTTGAGCCCCTGCAGTTCGCCGAAACGCCGGCTCGCGGGCAGCACGCTCGGCACGCCCCCGATGGAATCCCCCGGGCTGGCCTCGTGCTGGCGGCCGCGCAGGCTGTCGTCGTCGTTCCAGTCGGGCAGGAGGCCACGCCAGATGTAGACCTCCTCGAGATTCTCGCGCAGGCGCGCCATGTCCACCTGCTCCTCGCCGCGGTTTAGGGTCATGCGGTACACCATGCCCTCCATGCTTAGGAATGGCAGCAGCGGCGTGAGGAAATCGCGGGGCACGGTGACGGCGAAGTAGTAGCGGCGACTGTCCCATCCCTCGTTCAGGGTGTTGCCGAAGAGATGATCGATGATCTTGTCCCTGGGCTGATAGACCCGCCCATCTTCCATCTGGAAGTACATGCGCGCCACTTCGGCGAGCTCGGGATCGGTGAAGGTGATGGGCAGCTTGGGCTCCAGATCGCGCAGCTGCGCCATGTACCAGTCGGTGTTCAGCAGGCTGAGGTTGACGACTCGCACGTCCTTGCGGAAGCCCTCCACCTCCTGGATGTACCAGAGCGGGAAGGTGTCGTTGTCGCCGTTGGTGAAGATCACCGCGTTCTCTTCCAGGGGCGCCAGCATATTCCAGGCGTAGTCCCGGGCGATGTAGATGTCGCTGCGATCATGAGTGTACCAGTGCCCGAAGGCCGGCCCCAGGGAGAGGGCCAGCAGTACGATGGCCACCGCGGCGGCCAGGCGCTTGCCCTTGGTCTCCTGGAGGAATCCCTCCAGCAGGCCCACCGTGCCCAGGCCGATGAAGAGGGCCAGGAAGTAGAAGCTGGGCGCGTAGAAGTAGTCGCGCTCGCGAACTTCCTCGGCGGTGAAGTTCAGGTAGAGCACGAGTCCGAGAGAGTTCACCAGCAGGATGATCAAGAGGGCCACGAAGACCTTCCGCTGCCGGCGCCACTGCTGCCAAAGCCCGATGAGGCCGAGTCCCAGGGGCAGGGCCGTGAGCGCAGCGCCTGGGTTCAGACCCAGGAATCGTCCCTGGAAGGGCATGCGGAACTGGTTCCAGAGGTAGTCCCAGAAGTGCCCGAGCTGGTAGGTCCAGCTGGACTCGCGCACGAAGACCGACCGGAATGGATACTGCTCGCGCTTGATCACCGCCCAGAGATTGGCCCAGCTCGAGGGATCGGCCTCGTTGATGGCCGGGTTCTGCCCCGCGCGAATGAGCAGGAAGAGGTGCACGCTCAGACCCAGGACGAAGAGCCCGATGGAGTAGAGGGCGAACTTCTTGCCCCGGGTGAAGAGCCAGATGGCCCAGGCCAGGGCCGCCAGGAAGATGCCCAGCATCCAGAGGTCCGGCCAGTGCATGATCGACACGCCCAGGAAGGCGGCCAGAGCGATCGTGAAGGCCAGCAGCTCCTGATCGCTGAAGGCCTTCTCGCGGATCATCAGTGCCATGACGAAGAAGCCAGGGAAGATCAGGATGGTGCCCAAGTGGAATCCCACGCCGAGGCTGAGCAGGTAGATGATGAGAAAGACCAGGGCATTGCCCTCGGGCTTGTTCACCTTCTCCCGCCAGTCCAGGATGAGCCAGGTGATCGATCCCATGAGGAAGGCCGAAAGCGCGTAGACCTCGGCCTCGATGGCGTTGGTCCAGAAGGTGTCGCTGAAGGCGAGCAGGAAGCTGGCCGTGAGCGCTCCACCGATGCGCAGGTACTTGTGGATTCCCTTCTCGCTCTCGGGCCCGAACCACTGGCGGGTCACCTTCATGATGAGCAGGAACATGATTAGGGTGGCCAGGGCGCCGAAGAAGCCGCTCATCATGTTGATGCGATGGGCCACGCCCTCCCCGATGTGGATGAGCGAGGCCAGACGCCCCACCAGCACGTACATGGGCGTGGCCGGCGGATGCGGGATGCCGAGGATGTAGGCCGTGGTGATGAACTCGCCGCAGTCCCAGAAATTCAGGGTGCGGCTCATGGTGCGCAAATAGACAATGAACGGCGCGAGGAAGGCGAGCGCGCCCCCTAGAGCGACGGCAGGGTCGAGGCGTTTCATGGTCCCTTTCGCTTTGCTAAGCCATTGAAATTGGGCGCGATTCAACGGGCATCCTGCCCGAAAGTTCCCTCTCTGGCAAGCCTATTTCATGCCTCGGAAGAGGGCTGTCGGCGCCGGCGGGCCAGGAAGATCAGGCCCCCGAAAAGGCTGACCAGGAGCATGAGCAGGTAGGCCACGAACTGGAGAGTCACGGGCACCTCGCCCACCAGTCCCAGGGGACGGAAGAGGGGAATGGCCAGGCCCTCCCGGAGGCCCAGTCCGCCCACCGTCACCGGCAGGGTCAGGGCGAAAGCCAGGGGCGGCACGGCCAGGAAGAACTCGTTGAAGGCGGGAGTGGCCGCACCGACAAGGGCCAGGCAGACCAGCCAGTGAACCCCCACCCGCAGGATCTGCACCATGAGCGAGAAAGCGAAGAGCCCGAGCAGCAGGCGTTTGCGCGTGCGGAGTGCCCGCAGGCGTTCCAGAAGGCGTCCCCGAAGACCCTCGTCCGACAGCAGGTGCAGGCGCTGGGCCAGGCGACGCAGAACCGTGGCCACGGGGTCCATGAGAAAGAGGATGGCTCCGAGAAGAAAGAGCCCCGAGCCCAGCATCACTCCGGTGGCGATGCCGCTCAGATCCGGATCGAGACGCAGGGGGATGGAGGCCAGGAGCGCCAGGAAGGCCAGGGCCGAGAGACCGGTGAGCCGATCGGCCAGGGTGGCCGTGGCCGAGGCCAGGGTGTCGCGCTCCTGTCTGCGCAGATCCCAGACCTTCACCAGATCCCCGCCCAGGTTGCCGGGCAGGAAGTTGTTGAAGAAGAGCCCCACCCAGTAGAGCTCCAGCACGGGACGGAAGCCGAGCGCGATGCCCTGAGCGCCCAGGAATCGCCCCCACTGCCAGGCGCCGGCCACGACGCTGACCAGGAAGAGCCCCAGCGCTCCGGCCAGGGGCAGGATTTCCGCCCGGGAGAGAAGACCCCAGGCATCTCCGAGGCTGATTCGGCTGAGCACCCAGGCCACCAGAAGCAGGGTGAGCACCAGGCGGAGCAGGTCCATGAGTCGCCGCCTCATGCCCGCTCCTCCATCAGGGACCAGAGCTGGGCCTCGAGCTGATCGGCGCCCGCGTCCCAACTGAAGGAACGCGCCCTGATCGCCGCCGCCTGGCCCAGGGCCGCGCGGCGGGGCTCGTCGCGGAGCAGGCCGAGGGCGGCCGCGGCCATGGCCCGCTCATCGCCGTAGGGAACGAGGATGCCCGTCTCGCCGTCCCGCACCGAGTCGCGCAGGCCCGGCGAATCGGCGGCCACGGTGGGAACGCCGCAGGCGCCGGCCTCCACCACCGTGAGCCCCCAGCCCTCCTTGGGGCTGGCGTTCAGGAAGAGGTGGCTGCGGTAGAGCAGGTCGACCATGTCGGCCAGTTCCATGAATCCGTGGAAGTTCACTGAATCGTCGAGTCCAAGCCGCGTGCAGAGTCGCTGGAGCTCGGGACGCTCGGGTCCGTCCCCCACGACCTCAAGCCTCGCCTCCGGCAGCTCCTCGACGATGCGAGCGAAGCTCTTCAACACGATATCCGCGCCCTTGTACTTCCGCAGTCGCCCCGTGTGCACCAGGGTGGGATGGGCGTTGCGCGCCGGTGCCTGCGCGCGCTCGTAGGGCGCGGCGTCGAAACCGCAGTAGTTCACGTCGACCCGCTCGGCGTCGAATCCGCGGGCGACCAGATCGTCCTTGGTGCTGGGACTGATGGCGAGCACGCCCGCGCGACCGAAGACCGAGGGTACGGCCCTCTCCATGAGCCAGACGTAACTGGCGAACAGTGGATTGGTCTCGCGGAATACCGTGGCGCCGAAGAGGTGGGGCACCACGAGCAGACAGGGCAGGGAACTGAACAGGGGCAGGAAGAAGGGCACCTTGTTCACGTCTTCGATGATGAGGTCGAAGCGTGCCTCCTGAAGCAGCCGGCGAGCCTTCCAGGCCAGGGCGAAGTTGGCGGTCATGGGGCCGCCGCCGCGCAGTACCCGCAGGCCACTATAGAACTCCTCGCCCTGGGCGCCTTGATAACCCGCCGCCAGCAGAGTGATCTCGTGCCCGCGCTCGGCCAGCCGCTCGAGCAGCTCATGGATATGGGTTTCCGCGCCCCCGGCCTCGGGATTCTTCAGATCCCGCCAGTTCACCGCCAGGATGCGCAGCTTTCGCTCGCTCATGCCCCCGCCTTCTTCTCCGCCATGCAACCGATGACCATGGCGCTGTAGTGACCGAGACGGCGGTAACGCAGGGATCGGCGCAGGCGTTCCAGGGCGGGGCCCAGAACCGGCAGCGGTCTGGGATGAAGGGGCAGCTTCACACCCATGGCGCCGAGCACCTTCCGAAGGATGCGATAGAAGAGCCCCGGCACCGGCCAGTCCGCGTAGGTGCCCGCGGGCGACAGGCCCTGTTCGCGCAAGAGGCCCTCCAGTTCCCTGGCGCTGAAGCTGCATTCCCAGCCGGCGAACCAGCGATCCAGGGCGATGAGCAGACGCTTGATGAGGGTGTAGACGTGCCAGCGTTGGGGAACGTCGACCAGGAGCAGTCCGCCGGGGGCCAGCACCCGCGCGTTCTCCGCGAGCAGGGGGCGCGGATCGCGGAAGTGTTCGAGAAGCCCCTGGTGAAAGACGATGTCGAAACTGCCGTCTGGAAAGGGCAGGGCCAGGGCGTCGCCACGGGTGAGGGTGAGGCGGCCTTCGCGGTCGTGGGTGCCCACCACGCGTAGGGCCGAGGGCGAGTAGTCGAGCACGGTGACCTTCGCGCCCAGCTCGGCCAGACGCAGGCTGTCCCGACCGCTGCCCGCCCCCACCTCGAGGATACGTAAACCGGCGAGATCGCGGCGGGAGGCCAGCTCGGCGGCCAGATCCCCCACCGATTCGTAGATCTCCTCGGCGGGCGCAGAGTCCCAGTAGTTGTCCCAGTGCTCCTGACGACTTTCCCGCGGACTCATGCCGCGGAATCCTCGTCGGATAGCAGCTTGTCGAGCACGCCGTTGACGAAACGGGAGCCGTCCTCCGAATCGAACTTGCGCGCCAGCTGCACGGCCTCGTCCAGGATCACGCTACGAGGTTGCTCGGGGAAGTAGCGACCCTCGGCGAGGGCGAGGCGCAGGATGTTCCGCAGCACCATGTTCACGCGCTTGGGATCCCAGTTCTCCAGCTGGGCATCGATGCTGGCGTCGAGGGAGGCGCGCTCGGCCACCACTCTTTCGAGCAGACGCGCGGCGAACTCCTCGCTCTCCTTGTGACTTCCGCGACGATCGGACTGGCTGCGCAAGACCTCGGCCAGGTCCTTCTCGGGGAACTCCAGCTCGTAGAGGCTCTGCAGGGCCAACTCGCGGGCCTTGGTTCTTCTGCCCAACTTATCCCTTCAACTTTCCGGCGAGGTCCAGCATCTCGATGGCCGTCATGGCGGCTTCCCAGCCCTTGTTGCCGCTCTTGCTGCCGCTGCGTTCGATGGCCTGCTCCAGGGTGTCGGTGGTAAGTACTCCGAAGACCACGGGAAGGCTGGCCGACAATGCCACCTGCGCGATTCCCTTGCTCGCCTCGGCGGCCACGAATTCGAAGTGCGGGGTACCGCCGCGGATGACCGCGCCCAGGCAGATCACCGCGTCGTACTTGCCGCTCTCCGCGGCCATCTTCGCGGCCTGGGGCAGCTCGAAGGCTCCCGGCACGCGGATCTGATCCACCTTGTCCTCTTCGGCACCATGGCGCAGAAGACAGTCGGTGGCTCCCTCGGCCAGCTTGGCCGTGAGGAAGTCATTGAAACGGCTCACGACCAGGGCGAAGCGCTGGCCGTCGACGCGCAAGTGTCCTTCGATGATCATTTCGATCCTCCGCAAAAGGGGTAGGTGATTCCCCTCCCCAGTTCAAGTTCAAGTTCGAGTTCAGGTTCACATATCGAGCATGTGGCCCAGCTTTTCCTTCTTGGTTTTCAGGTAGCGCTCGTTCTCCTGTCGCGCGGGCACTTCCAGGGGCAGTCGTTCCACGATCTCGAGCCCGTAGGCTTCCAATCCCACGATCTTCTTCGGATTGTTCGTGAGCAGTCGGATCTTTCGGATGCCCAGCTCCCGCAGGATCTGCGCGCCGATGCCGTAGTCTCGCAGGTCGGCGGCGAAGCCGAGGTGGTGGTTGGCCTCCACGGTGTCCATTCCCTGATCCTGCAGGGAGTAGGCGCGAAGTTTGTTCAAGAGGCCGATGCCGCGGCCCTCCTGCATCATGTAGAGGAAGACGCCGGAGCCCGCGTGGTCAATGATGTCCAGGGCCTTGTCGCGTTGCTCTCCGCAATCGCAGCGCTTGCTGCCGAGCACGTCCCCGGTGAAGCACTGGCTGTGCACGCGGACCATGGCGGCCTCGTCCTTGTCGGGCTCGCCGCGCACCATGGCCATGTGCTGGCTGCCGTCCATGGTGTTCTCGAAGAGCACGAGGCGGAACTCGCCATGGTGAGTGGGAAGGTCCACGTCCACCACCGGCTTCACGAGGGATTCCCGGGACACGCGATAGGCGATGAGCTGTTTCACCGAGATCATCACCAGGCCGTGCTCCTCGGAGAACTTGACCAGGTCGGGATAGCGCGCCATGGAGCCGTCCTCGTTGAGAATCTCGCAGAGCATGCCCACGGGGCGCAGGCCCGCGAGGCGGGCGAGGTCCACGGCGGCTTCCGTGTGACCCGCGCGGCGAAGCACGCCGCCGGGCACCGCGCTGAGGGGGAAGATGTGCCCCGGGCGCGAGAAATCCTCCGGCGTGGCGAGCTTGTCGGCCATGAGCTGTACGGTGAGCGCGCGGTCGGAGGCGCTGATGCCCGTGGTGGTTCCCTCGCGGGCGTCCACGCTCACGGTGAAGGGCGTGCCCATGCGGCTGGTGTTCTGCTGCACCATGGGCGTAAGATCGAGATCCTCCAGCAGCGCGCGGTCGGCCGGGGCGCAGATGAGCCCGCGACCGAACTTGGCGAAGAAGTTCACGTCCTCGGGGCGCACCATCTCGGCGGCCATGATAAGATCGCCCTCGTTCTCGCGATCCTCATCGTCCACCACCACGATCATGCGACCCCTGCGGATCTCCTCGATGGCCTCTTCGACTCTCTTGAATTCCTGGTTCATGCGTCCTTCCCCGTGAATCCGTGCTGCATGAGCAAGCCCATGAGGTTCGCGTCCTTGCGGTTGTTTTCGCCCTGCTCCAGGTAGCGCATCACGTACTTGCCCAGCAGGTCGGTTTCGATGTTCACGGTGTCGCCGGGTTTCGCGCTACCCAGGGTCGTGTGTTCCAGGGTGTGCGGAATGATGAAGATCTCGCAGCCGTCGGGCAGCACTTCCGGCCCCACGGTCAGCGAGATGCCGTCCACGGCGATGGATCCCTTGGGCACCAGCTGCTCCACCAGCTCCGGTTCCATGACCAGACGGAAGGTGGACCACTCGCCCTCGGGCGTGATGGAGTGGATCTGCGCGCGACCGTCCACATGGCCGCTCACGAAGTGCCCGCCCAGACGGCTCGTGGGCGTGAGAGCCCGTTCCAGGTTCACCGTGGCGCCGGGCTTCAGCTCGCCCAGACTGGTGGCGCGCAGGGTCTCGCCCATGGCGAAGAACTCGCAGCGATCGGCCTCCAGACTCGTGACCGTCTGGCAGACTCCGGCTACGGCCACGCTGTCGCCGACGGCAAGGTCCTCGATGACTTTCCTGGCCTCCACCACGAGAACTTTCCCTGCGCCTTCCTCGCGCATCTCGCGCAGGATGCCGGTTTCTTCCACGATGCCGGTGAACATCTAGACTCCTCCTTCGGGGATGAGACTGATCTGCAGGTCTTCGCCGATCTGTTTCACGGATTTCAGCTTCGCCCGGGGGCCGTCCGCGTTCCGGGTCCAGAGGGAGCGCCCATCGGCGGGGAAGAGCGCTGGAGCGCAGAAATGCTCCCAGCGATCCCAGAGTCCCGCGGCGATGAATGAACTGAGCAGTCGTCCGCCGCCTTCGACCATGAGGTGGGCGATGCCCTCCTCGGCCAGGGCCGAAAGCGCTTCGCTGAGATCCAGACCCATCTCGTTCTGCGAAATCCTGTGTACCGTCCAGTAGCCCGGCGCCTCCACTCCCCTGCCGGCGAGCAGGATGGGCGAGCGCTCTTCCCATTCGAACTCGGAGAGTTCGGGAATGTGGCGGCCGGTGAAGATGACCGGTCGGGGCGGCGCTTCGGCGTCGTCGATGAGCCGCAGGTCCAGGGTTGGCAGATCCAGGCGCGCCGTCTCGGCGCCCACGGCCACGGCGCCGGCCTCCGCGCGCAGGCGATGCCCCTCGCGCCGGGCCTCCTCGCCGGTGATCCACTTCGAGCTGCCGTCGGCCCTGGCCAGCATGCCGTTGAGGGTACCGGCGCTCTTGAGAGTGATTAAAGGACGCCCCTTCTCCTGCAGCGACCGGTAGGCCGCGTTCTGGGCCCGAGCCTCGTCGGCAAGCAGACCCGTCTCCACCTTGAGCCCGGCCTCGCGCAAGAGCTCGGCGCTACGGCCCGACTCGTCGGGATTGGGATCATCCATGGCGTAGACCACGCGAGCGATGCCTGCCTCGAGGATGGCATCGGTGCAGGGCGGCGTGCGCCCCTGCAGATGACAGGGCTCCAGGCTCACATAGATCGTCGCGCCACGAGGATCATCGGAACAGGCTGCCAGGGCCTCCCGTTCGGCGTGGGGACCACCGACGCGGCCATGCCAGCCCTCGCCGAGAACCCGCCCGTCCTTCACGATGACCGAGCCCACCAGGGGATTGGGCTGGACGGCGCGACCGCCCCGCGCGGCCAGTTCCAGGCAGCGGCGCATCCAGCGAATGTCGTCTTGGGCGCGGTTCATCAGGTCCCCGGTACGAAAAAACCCACGCCTTGGGGCATGGGAGCGCGCGCGGTCCACGGGGACACGCCTGCCTTCTCCCATCCGGACTGTCACCGTCGGCTTCGGACTTCCACCGAATCAGCAGCTTGCGCCGCTCGCGGGCTGAGGGCTCGCGCCCATCACCGCCGGTGGGGAATTCCACCCCGCCCCGAAGGCTTCGTTCTGGTTGCGAGAACAAGCTGCCTCGGGGGTCCGAATTTGTCAAGACGACGGCCTTGGCAAAGGGCCGAAAGGTGGCTAATTTGGATCCGCTCCGTCGCCGCTTCAACTATCTGGAACGAGATACGATATGCCCGACTCCCAGGCCCCCGGAAACGGCCCCGATCGCGTGCTCGACACCCGCGGCAGCTATTGCCCCGTGCCGGTGATCGAAACGGCCAAGGCCATGGCGGAGCTTGCCCCGGGTCAGGTGCTCGAGTTGCTCAGCGACGATATCGGCGTGAAGCTCGACATTCCGGCCTGGTGCCAGGGGCAAGGCCAGCGCCTGCTGTCCATGGATCAGGAGGGACGGCTGATCCGCATTCGCATACTCAAGACCGGAGACGTGGCATGAGCGAAGCGCGACGCAAAGCCGACGGGAGTCCCGTGAAGGCCATCGGACTGGTTTCCGGCGGCCTCGACTCCACCCTCGCCGTGAAGGTGATCGCCGACCAGGGCATCGAGGTGATCGCGGTGAACTTCAGCACGGGTTTCTGCCGCAGCGATCATCACCGGGCCATGGGAGGTTTCGGAGCCGACCAGGATCCCAAGCGACTTCGCAACGAGGCTCTGCGCGCCGGCGCCGACCTGGGCGTGCCCGTGCGCGTGGTGGACATCTCCGAGGACTACATGGACGTGATCCTGAAGCCCAAGCACGGCTACGGCGCGAACATGAATCCCTGCGTGGACTGCCGCGCCTACATGCTCGCGGCCGCCCGGGTGATCATGGAGGAGGAGGGCGCCGACTTCGTGTTCACCGGCGAGGTGCTCGGGCAACGGCCCATGAGCCAGCACCTGCGCGCCATGAAGGTCATCGAGAAGGATGCGGGATTGACCGATCGCCTGCTGCGCCCCCTCTCCGCTCAGCTCCTGGCCGCCACCCTCCCCGAGCGCGAGGGATGGGTGGACCGCGAGCAGCTGCTCCGCCTCCAGGGACGCACCCGCAAGCCCCAGCTCAAACTCGCCCGCGATGCAGAACTTTCGGACATTCCCTCCCCCGCCGGCGGATGCTGCTATCTCACCGACGAGGTCTATTCCTCGCGCTTCCACGATCATCTTCTGCATCTGGAAGAGGGCGCCGCCCCGGACAAGAAGGACGTGCTGCTCATGAAGGTCGGACGTCACTTCCGCATGGGCCCGAAGCTCAAGCTCGTGGTGGCCCGCGACGAGGCCGAATGCAACTTCCTCACTCACTTCTTCCCCGAGACTTTGAAGCTCGAAGCGGTGGACGTCACGGGACCTCTCGCGGTGGCGCAGGTTCGTCCGGGCCATTCTCCGACGGCCGAGGAGCGAGAGATGATGGCGCGACTGGTGGCGCGTTACGGCAAGGGCAAGAGTGCCGAACGGGTGAAGGTGGCCATCCGCGACGGAGACGACAAGGAGCTGCTCGAGGTGGAACCTCTGCGTGAGGAGAGCGAGATCGCGCCCTTCCGCATTCCCGAGAAGTTCGATCCCTGGGAACGGAAGAGTTCGGAAACGGCGAGTTCATGAACACCCGGAACATTCTCGACCTCTCCCTGAAGATGGCCGGCTTCGGCGAGCTTCCCGACGATACGCGCATCTACCATCCCCGCGAGGATGTGCGTCGCATCCTGCTCGGCATCGACATCGACGAAAATGACCTTCGAGAGGCAAAAGGGCGGAACTTCGACCTGGTCATCGCCCATCACCCGCCGGTGAAGGTGGGCATCGAGGGGGTGTTGAGCCGGCACGTCGACCTGATGGTCGATGCGGGGGTGGATCCCGAAGTGGCGGAGGCGGCCTTCGCCGAGCATCTCTCCTACCTGAAGTCACGCTGGAGGGGCGGCGAACCGGGCCCCTCCCATGAGGACTTCGCGAATCTGGCTCGCGATCTCGACATCGGGTTCATGAACATCCACCTGCCCTGCGATGAGATCGGACGGGTGATCCTGCAGGAATGCGCCGACGCCCTACCCGGGGATGCGAGCGCCGGCGAACTCGTCTCGGCCTTCGCCGCCATCCCGGAGATCGCCGCCGATGTGGATGGCGTGGAACTCGTCTGCGGGAGTGCCGACTCCCCCGCCGGGCGCCGCATCGTCATTCACGCGGCGGGCACCAACGGGGGCCATCCCATCGCCACCGCGCTCTTCGACGCGGGCTGGGACACGGTGCCCTACATCCATCTTCATGAGGAGCAGGCTGCGAGATTGCGAACCGAATCTCGCGGAAACCTCATCACCACCGGGCACTACGGTTCCGATTCCCTCGGCATCAATCCACTGGTGGACGAGCTCCGCAAGCGCGAACTCGAAGTCGAGCTCTGCAACAACATGATCTCACGCTGATTAGGCCGATCATCCCTTCGTCTTTCCCGCCAACTACCCAGATCCCGATCTCTCAATCGGGGCGTCCCGCCCCCAATTAGTCGATTTTCTGTTATAATAATCTGCTCACCTCTCATCGAAACGAGCCCCCTCATGACTCGTTTTTGGGTTCTGTTCTTGTTGCTGTCCCTGCAGTTCGTCCTGCTGGGCCACTCCTCACACGCCCTGATCCTGAATCTCGGCGGCGAGGAGATCGTCCAGGCGGCCGGCTCCGACCTCCAGGTGGAGGCCTACTCGGTGCCCTGCTTGCACGATTGGAACGAGGATGGACTCAAAGATCTGATCGTAGGGCCGCGCGGCGTCATTTTTCCGGGAACCGTCCTTCTATATCTGAATTCCGGCTTGCCCGATGAGCCCGTCTTCACGGATTCGAGCTATCTGCTCGCCGGCGGAAACGAGATCGAGGTTCCCGGCTCGGGGTGCATGGGAGCCTGCCCTCGCGTTGTCGATTGGGACGGTGACCCCCTCGCGGATCTGCTGGTCGGAGATGCAAGTGGACAGATCTCGCTCTACCTCAACGTGGGCGTGCCGGGTGAACCCCTGCTCGGTGCGGGCAGCACTCTGGAGGTCGGACCCGAAGGTGCCAAGTTGCCCGTGGATGTGGGCGATCGCGCCATCCCTCTCTACCTGGACTGGAACGAGGACGGCCTTCGCGATCTCGTGGTGGGAGCCATGGATGGACGCATTCACATTTTCCTGAACAGCGGAACGGAATCCGATCCGGACTTCCAGGGCGTGACCTACGCCCAGGGAAGCGTGGGCGACCTCGTCGTGGACGGCCTGCGCTCCAGTCCCGTGGTCATGGACCTGGACGAGGACGGCGACAAAGACCTTCTCAGCGGCAACACCAACGGGCAGATACTCGTCTATCTCAATCAGGGCAGCGACAGCGCGCCCCAGTTCGGAGACTACTTCCTTCTGACCGCGAACGGCACGCCCATCGACTTCGCGGATTCACCTCGCACGCGTCCCTTCGTCTGCGACTGGACCGGCGATGGTCTGCTCGATCTCATCACGGGTCTGGGTGACGGTCGTCTGCATCTCTTCCAGGGCGGAGTGACCTCTGCGGAAACGCCCGCGGCCATCGCCCGCCTTGATGCGCCCTGGCCGAATCCCGCAAATCCGCGCGTGCATGTCGGCTTCACACTGGAGAGAGATTGCTGGGTCCAGTTGAGCGTGTACGATGTCACGGGGCGTCACATCGCCGATCTCGCTTCGAGTTTCATAGGGGCCGGACATCATGTCCTGCAATGGGATGCGCGGGACTCATCCAGCCGGGAGCTGCCTTCCGGCCTGTACATGCTGAGGCTGCAGGGACAGGATTTTCAAGAGACGCAGAAGGTGGTCGTGCTCCGCTGATCTTCCGGGGATCGACCGATCAGGTCGCCAAGACGTGAATCGGGTCTACACTTCCTTTGTCTGAACCTTTGGGACGAAGGAGAAGATGATGAACGATCTCGCCCTCAGGATCGTCTTCGCAAGCGCCATATCTCTCATCGCCACACCCTGCACCTCGCTCATCCTACAACTCGGTCATGAATCCATCGTGCAGTCGGAAGGCTCCGACTTGCAAGTGGACGCCTACAGCGTGCCCTGCCTCTTCGACTGGAACGATGACGACCTACCCGACCTCCTGATCGGCGAGGGAGGTGTGATCTACCAGGGCACGGTGCACCTCTTTCTGAATCAGGGCGAGATCGGCCAACCCGATTTCGTGGACGCCGGACACCTGATGGCGGGCGGCTCGGATTTGCAGGTTCCGGGAAGCGGCTGCCTGGGCGCCTTCCCACGAGTGGTTTTCTGGAACGAGGACGACCTGCCCGATCTGATCGTTGGAGATGCCTATGGGCAGGTGTCCCTGTTCCTGAACGAAGGTGAGCCAGGGACACCCGATTTAGCCGCGGGCGTCCTGCTGGAAGTGGGTCCTCCCGAGGGGAAATCGGTACTGAGCGTGGGCGGAATCGCCACGCCCATCTTCCTGGACTGGGATGAAGACGGCCGCCGCGACCTCCTGGTCGGCGCCTACGACGGCCGGGTGCACGTCTTCCTGAACGAGGGCAGCGACACGGCTCCCGACTTCCATTCCGTGAGCTACGTGCAGGGTGCGGGCGGCGATCTCATGGTGCTCGAAGGCCGCGCCAGCCCGGTGGTCATGGATCTCAACGGCGACGGCCGCAAGGACCTGCTCAGCGGGAACAAGACCGGCGAGATCCTGATCTACCTGAACGAGGGCACGAACGCAGCGCCCCTCTTCAGCGTCTGCGATTCCCTCGAGGCCAGCGGATTGCCCATCGACTATCCGGACAATCAGCGTTCACGGCCATTCATCTGCGACTGGGCCCAGGACGGCTACCTCGACCTGCTCGTGGGACTCGGCGACGGCTGCCTCCATCTCTTCCAGAACAATGTCACCAGCGTGGCGGAGGAATTTCCCCACGCTCGACTGCTGGCACCCTGGCCCAACCCGGCCAACCCGCGGGTCCATCTCGGCGTGAACCTGGGATCGGATGGGCAAGTGCAGCTCGCGATCTACGACGTTTCCGGACGCCGCCTGGCCGTCCTGGCCGACCTCATGAAATCGGCCGGTACCCATGAATTCGTCTGGGATGGACGAGCGGACTCCGGCGAGGAACTGCCCTCGGGGGTCTACCTGGCAAGACTCAAATCCGCGGGTCGGATCCAGTCGCAACCCGTGGTCCTGCTTCGCTGATCGGCATTGAACTACTGCGTATCGTAGAGGCGGCGTAGATCCTCATAGGCGCGCAGGGCGTTTTCGCCGGCCCCGGGACTCTCGGCGATCGCCTTCAGAGTCTCCAGGATCTCGCGCACGGCGTCCTGGTTTCCCCGTCCCAATTCGAGTCGAGCCAGATCGTAGAGAAGATTGGGATCCTCCGGGTGAAGCGCCACAAGCGCTCTGATCTGCTGCACGGCCCGATCGGGCACTCCCTTCTCGTAGAAGAGTCGAGCCAGCACGTGACGTCCCTGTTCCCCGTAGCCCAGGGGCGCGAGATTCCCTTGTCCGAAGGTCCACCAGATCTGCTGCCTGCGCCAGCGGTCGCCTTCCGGGAACTCATAGGCGAACTGAACGCGATCGATGTCCGGGAAGAACAGCCTCAATGCCCTGCCGCCCAGAAGGGCGCGATCGACGGGCAGGAACTGAATCTTCACTCCGCCCTCCACGCTTCCTCCAAGATCCTGCGCGCCGCCTAAGAATGGGACGAGGATGAGAAGGTCGCCTTCGGGATCGGTCTCCGATTCGCCCATGGTCTCCATGGCCGTTTCGGCGAGCTCCGCGTAACGGATCATGGGATCGTCGATGAGACCGCCGCCCATCTCGGCGTGGCGACGCTCCGAGCCGAGCAGGGCAGTACCCAGGGCGTACACCGCGATCACACCGAAGAGGATCCAGCGACGGCCGGCCGCGAGGCGGGAGAGCCCCTCACCCGCCAAAAGCCACAGGGGTATGAGCGGCAGGTAGAGATAGTAATAGTAGCTGTGCCTCAGCAGAGGCAGCACGGGTAGTAGCAGCAAGAGGAAGATCGCCGCCGCCCGCAGGATCCCCTTCCGCCCATCCCGAACTCGCCAGTAGGCCAGGGCCAGCAGTCCGGGAAGCGGGAGTCCCCAGAGTGCGAGGACTTGCTGGAACTGGGGAGAGCGATCGGGGAAGAAATCCCAGGGACGTGCGAGCCAGGCCGAATAGGTGAGCAGATTCCAGAGCAGATTCAGGCCGAAGCCCGTCTCGTAGGGATCGCCGCTCGGCTTGGGCGTGAAGGCACCGCCCGCGAAGAGGATCGCCACCGCCAGGGCAAGGCCGGCGATGCCGAGTAGCAGACGCCTGCCTCGGGGCATGGGAAGCAGCAGGGCCAGTCCCGGCAGGAGCAGCGCCCCCGACTCCTTGCACAGCATGGCCAGTGCGAAGGCCACCAGCGCTCCCATGGCCGTCCCGCGACCATCGCCCAGGGCGAGCCATGCGGCCAGGAGCGCGAAGAAGGCCATGCTCAGATCCTGTATTCCGCTGATCCAGTGCAGGGACGTGAAGGCCACGGGCGTGATGACGAAGAGGGCGGCGGCGACGCGGCCACCGGCGGAGGACAGTCTCAGTCGGCGGGCCAGCAGAAGGATCAGCCAGGCGCTGGCCAGATGGAAGGCCAGCTGCACCGCATGATAGTAGGCCACGTTCTCTCCGAAGAGGGACCAGCCGGCCCCGAAGAAGAGACGCGTGGAGAGGAGTCGCCTGAGGTCATCGGGCCAGGGCTCATGTCCGTCCGCACGGAGCAGGAACTCGAAGTCGTCCAGGCTGAAGAAAATGCCGAGGGCGGGCCCATAGAGCGCGACGGAAAGCAGGACGAGGGCGAGGAAGAACTTGGCGTCGGGTGAGAGCTTGCGAAGGGGCATGCGTTACTCCCGGGCCAGGAGGGCCTCCGCGAATAGTTCGGGTTGAAACGGTTCCAGGTCGTCCAGGCCTTCGCCGAGCCCCACGTAGCGCACCGGCACACCCAGCTCGCGACCGATGGACAAGACTACTCCGCCCTTCGCCGTGCCGTCCAGCTTCGCCAAGACTAGGCCGGTGAGGTCGGTGGCTTCCTTGAACACGCGAGCCTGCTGGATGCCGTTCTGACCCGTGTTGGCGTCGAGGACGAGCAGCACTTCGTGGGGCGCCGTTTCGTCTTCCCGGGCGGCCACTCGGCGCATCTTCGCCAGCTCTTCCATGAGGTGCTGCTTGTTGTGAAGCCTACCCGCGGTGTCCACCAGCACCACGTCCCGGCCTCGGGCGCGGGCGGCGCTGAGGGCATCGTAGATCACGGCGGAGGGATCGGCTCCGGTCTTGTGTCCGACGATGTCGCAGTCCAGTCGCTCGGCCCAGATGCCGAGCTGCTCCACGGCAGCGGCGCGGAAGGTGTCGGCGGCGGCAAGCAGCACGCTCTTGCCCTCGCTCTGGAAACGACGGGCCAGTTTCGCCGCTGTGGTGGTTTTCCCCACTCCGTTGACCCCCACCAGGAAGATCACGTGGGGACTGCCCGTGACCGGCGATTCCGTGGCGGCGAGCCCATCGAGCTCTTCACCGAGGGTGGAACGCATGAGATCGAGCACCGCATCCAGGTCATCCCCGGAAACCTTGTTCTTCTTCAGCCGCGCTTCCACGCGCTCGGCCAGATCCATGGACAGATCCACGCCGAGATCCGATTCGATGAGCAGCTCTTCCAGGGATTCGAAAACCTCGGGGCTGTAGTTCTCGCGACCGGCAAAAAGCTCGGCCACCTTGCCCACAAGGTTTTCGCGGGAGCGTCCAAGCCCCTTCTTGAAACGATCGAATACGCCCATCTATGCGCCCTTCTCGGCCACCAGCGGTTCGCTCTCCAGATCGTCGGGCACCTCGTCGAAGGCCACCGACACGAGTTTGGACACGCCGCTCTCTTCCATGGTCACGCCATAGAGATGCTTGGCCACTTCCATGGTTTTCTTGTTGTGGGTGATGAGGATGAACTGGGTGCGCTCGCTGAACTGGCGCAGAAGGCGCAGGAAGCGCCCGATGTTGGCGTCGTCCAGCGGCGCGTCCACCTCGTCGAAGACGCAGAAGGGACTGGGCTTGCTGAGATAGATGGCAAAGAGGATCGAGAGCGCCGTCAGGGTCTTCTCTCCCGAGGAGAGCTGGCTGATGTCGGCGATCTTCTTCTCCTTGGGCCGGGCCGTCACGAGGATGTCCGCCTGCAGCGGATCCTCTTCGGTGCTGTAGCTGAGATCGGCCTCGCCGCCCTCGAAGACGGCCTTGAAGATCTCGATGAAGTTCCTGCGCACGACCTGGAAGGTCTCGTCGAACCTCTGCCTAGCCTCGCGGTTGATGCGCCGGATGGTTTCGAGCAGGCCGTCGCGGGCCTCGATGAGATCGTCCCGCTGCTGGAGCAGGAACTCGTAGCGCTCGTTCTTCTCCTCGTACTCCTCGAGGGCCAGCAGGTTCACGTTACCCAGGCGTCGTATCTTCTCGCGCAGCTCGTCGACGGTTTCCTCCAGGCTCTTGCCCTCGGGAATCTCATAGGCATCCTCGGCGGCGGCGGGATCCTTGGAGGCGTCGGCTTCCACCTCGTGGTTCTCGCGCAGCTGCTCGCGTATGCCGTCCATTCGCACGGCCAGGGTATTGCGCTCCATCTCGAGCTGATGCAGCGCCTGCTCGTGCTCGTGGCGCTCGTCCCGAAGGCGGCGAACCTCCTGCTGCTTCTCCTGGATGCCCTCGCGCTGTACCTGGATGTCCTCCAGCAGGCCGTTGCTTTCCTCGCGGCGCGCGGCCAGGGCGTCCTGCTCGTCCTTCATGCCCTCACGCAGGAAGGTGGAACGTTCCCGCGCTTCCGAAGACGCGCTCTGGGTTTCCGAGAGCCCTTCCCCGGCCCGGGTGAAACGCGCCTCCTGGTCGGCCACTTCACGGCGACGATTCTCTTCCCGCAGGCGAAGGTTCTCGAGATCTCCACTCTCGGCGGCCAGGGCCAGTCGCAGTTCGGCGATGCGGGCCTGTTCGGCGTCCCGCTCCCTTTCCAGGGTGGCCACTTCCCGCTCCAGATCCCCGAGGTCCGCGCTCTCGGGCTTCTCGGTTCCGCTCAGCTCTTGAAGAGTGCGCTCGGCTTCGGCGAGGGCTTCGGTCAGCGACTTCTCCTGTCGGCCGCGCACCTCCCGCTCGGCCTTGAGTCCCTGACTCTCCTCGCCGAGACGCTGAAGGCGCGTCTCCAGGCGGGTCTTCTCCAATTCGATCTCCGACCTGCGCTCGGCCAGGGCGACCAGGGCCGCTTCGCCGGCATCCCTCTCGCTGCGTCGCCGCTCGAGCTGCTCGGTGGCCGCCTCGACGGCCTCCCCTGCGCCTTTCTGCTCGGATGACAATTCCGCGAGCTTCTCGCGCAGGGTTTCGATCTCCTCCTCGCGGCCCAAAGGCGCGGCCGCCGTGGTCGCCGATCCGCCTTCGCTCAGTCCTCGACCCTCGGCCAGGAATCCGGCTGCGGTGACGAAACGCAGGTGAGGATGCTGTTTCGCCGCGGACAGAGCCGACTCCGGATCCGTGGCCAGCTGAGCGTCGCCGAGGAGCCGGGACAGGGCGGGTTTGAGTTCGGCGTCGGCCCGCACGAGATCCATGAGTGGACGCATGCCGTCCACGCGCTTCACGGAAGATCCCTCGCCGCCGAGATCCAGCAGCAGAGCGCGACCGCTCTCGTTCTCGGCCAGCTCGGCCAGCCAGTCCAGACCGCGGGAGCTGTCGCTCAGGATCACGGCGCCCAGGGCTCGTCCGAGCACCAGTTCCACCGCCAGGCGATGCTCGGGCGCCACGCGCAGTGAATCGGCCAGGGGACCGAGCACGCCCTCCTCATCGCCGTGGGCGTCGAGAAGGGTACGGGTGCCCTCGGGGTAGCCTGCCCGCTCCTCGCGAAGACCTTCCAGCAGTTCGAGGCGAGCTTTCATCTCGCCTTCCGTCACCTGCAGAGACTGCAGAATCTCTCTCTTCTCACCGAGGGCCTTCTCGGCTTCTGCGAGAGCCGTTTCCGCGGCGCTTCCCAAGCTCTTCTTCTCGGCGATCTCCCCCTCCAGGGCCGCCAGAGTTTCCACGGGACTGCGAAGCTGGGCTTCGAGTTCGCCTCGCTGCGAGGCCAGACTCGTCGCCTCCTCCTCGAGCTGTTTCATGCTTTCCCGCGTCTGCTGGATACGCTCGCTCAAGCGCTCCACCTCGCCGCCAGCCTCCGCGCGACTCTGCACGAAGTCCAGCTGCATCTGCTTCTCCTTCTCGAGAAGCTTGCGTCGGCCATGGTAGCGGGAGGCGAGTTCGCCGAGCGCCGCCTCTTCCCCAGACAGTTCCTTCTTTCGCGAAGCAAGGCGGGCCTCGTCCTCTTCCAGTCGTGCGCCGAGCTCCCGTCCGGCATCCTCGAGCTTGTCCAGGGCCTCGCGGGCCAATCGAATCTCCTGCTCGAATCCCTCGGCGCGCCGTCCCTCCGAGCGGGCCTTCTCCTCGAGGACCGCCACCTCCTCCTCGCGCTTGCGCAGGCCCTCGGCCTCGCGCTCCAGGGCGTCGCGACCGTCCTGATAGGCGGTCTCCGCTTCGAGCAGCGTGGCCTGCAGCTTGGCCAGGGCTTCCTCGCCCTGGGCCAGGCGGCTGTCGTCGCCCAGATTCTCGGCGCTGAGACCTTCGAGGCGACGGCCCAGTTCGCGATCGCGAATCCACATGTCGTGGAGCTTCAGGGAGGACGAGTAGACCTCCGCCGAGCGCAATTCCTCCTGCAGCTTCTGATAGCTGCGGGCGCGGCCCATCTGCACCTTGAGGGATCGGACGTTGCGGCCCAGCTCTTCGAGAATGTCCTCGAGCCGGGTGAGGTCGCCCTCCACCGAAGCCAGCTTCGACAGGCTCTCCTTGCGCCGCATCTTGTAGCGCAGGATTCCGCTGGCCTCCTCGAAGAGGATGCGGCGCTTCTCGCCGTTGTCGGCGAGGATGGACTTCACCATGTCCTGTTCGATGATGGCGTAGACGTGGTTGCCGATGCCGCTGCCGGCCAGCAGGTCGTGGATGTCGCGAAGGCGATGAGGCTGTCCGTTGAGGAAGTACTCCGACCCGCCGCCGCGACTCACGCGACGCCGGATGCTGATCTCGTCGTAGTCCACGGCCAGGGTTTCGCTGGCGCCGGTGAAGGTCAGGGTGACCTCGGCCAGTCCCATGGGCGGACGATTCTTGGTGCCCTGGAAGATGACGTTTTCCATCTTCGAACCGCGGAGCAGTTTGGCGCTCTGTTCACCCAGCACCCAGCGCAGGGCGTCCACGATGTTGCTCTTGCCGCATCCGTTGGGACCGAGGACCGCAGTGATCCCCTCTTCGAAACGAAGATCGGCCTTGTTCATGAAGGATTTGAAGCCGAGCATCTCGAGGCGGGCCAGGTGCAAAGGTACCTCCGAGGCGGGAGCGCGGATCAGGGTTCGGGATCGATGCCGATGACGCAGAAGTCTCTACCGGCCTGATCGAGCAGGGAATCCCGGAAAGCGACGGCGGCGGAGAGGTCGTGGAATTCTCCCACGAGGACGCGATACCAGGTCCGGCCCTGCACCTCCACCGGCTGAAGCCGGAAGGGCAGCGTGCCGAAGCCTTCTCTCTCCTGGGCCAGATGCGCCCGGGCACTGTCCCTGAAAGAACTCACGTGTACGTGAAAGCTGCCCATATGGTCAAGCGCTGAATTCCAGGCCGAACGGCTCTCGCCCCTGCGCTGGGCCACGGTGGGCGCGGGTTTCGGAGCTTCCGGCGTTTCGACTTCGGCCTGGAGGAGGGTATCGGCCGGAATCTCCACCTGCGAATCGTCCTGCGAATCGGCAAGGCTGTCCACCGGGACGGTCTCCGCCTCGATGGTTGCCGCTTCGATCTCTACCTCCGGACTGTCGGCCACGGCCACCCGCGGCTCGCCCCCACCGAAATAGGGCAGCTCCTCCTCTTCCGGCAGGGTGCGTACGCGATGAGAGGTGGGCGGCGGCGCTTCGAGGCGCAGCTCCTCCCCGTTCTCCTCGTCGGGCAGCAGCATGTAGATCAGGGCCACGAGCAGCGGGATGCCCAGGATGAAGAGCATGCGCATGCGGCCGGCGCTGCGGCGTGCTGCCAGGCGCTCGAGGTGCTCGTCCAGTTCAGGATCGCTGAGCCTCAGGCGGAAGGCCGACTCGTCGATGAGCTTCTCGAGAAGGCCCTCGCCGTCACGGCTGTCCACGAGCAGGATCACCCGATCGGCGAAGGCAGCCAGGCGACGAAGGGTTCGGGCCGGTTCGGCGGGATCGGCGGGCTGCAGGTCTCCCATGCCGCCGGCGCCGATGAAGGCCGCGGGCAGGCCGGGGAACTCCACCTGGACGCTCTCGGGACTGAGCCCGTAGTGAAGCATCTCGCCGAAGCCCTCGGTGGGTGCACCCTCGAACTTGATGAAGGGATCTGCGGGGTGCGCGTCCACCACCAGCACGCGCTTCTCGCGCAGCTTCCAGCGCTGGACCAGCTCGCCCAGCAGTCGATGCGCCTCGGCGAGGCTGCGCCGGTCCATCTCGAAGACGATGATGCGCGGTCCCTCGGCCTGGGACTGGTCCAGATCGGCCACGAGCTTGTCCAGTTCAAGGGGCCGTTCCTTCTTGCGGGGCCCGCGCCAGCTTCTCTGCTCAGGCACGGCGAGCCTTGTTCGGCAGGGCCGCGGCCAGGGCCTTCACGATGAGGGGGTACTCCTCGGGATCCAGGGCGGCCAGGTCCAGGAAGAAGGACTCCCTGCGCACGGTGCCCAGCAGGGCGGGTTTTCCGCCGCGAAGACGAGTGGCCAGACGGCCTGCGGAGAGCCCCTTCACCTCGATTCTCAGGGCCATCGAGGGCCAGGGATTCTCCGCCGCGGCACCGCCGCCGCTCCGAGCCTCGCTCTCCTCCAGGGCCAGCTTCAGGCCGGGAATCTTCGCGGCGCGGATGGCTTTCGCCAGAACCTTGCCGGCGGATTCGAGATCCTTTCGCGAGCGGGACAGGAAGTCACGGGCTGGCAGATCACCCTGCATGCGCAGACGCTCCACCAGGGTCTCGCCCAGGGCGGCGAGGGTGAACTTGTCCAGGCGCAGGGCGCGGGCGAGCGGGTTCTTCCGCATGCGCGCGACCATGTCCGCCCTGCCCAGGATGATGCCCGCCTGGGGGCCGCCGAAGATCTTGTCTCCGCTGAAGGTGACCAGGTCGGCATCGGCGGCCAGAGCTTCCTCGAAAATGGGCTCGTCCAGCCAATCCATGCCCGCGTCGAATCGACCGCTGCCCAGGTCGTAGATCACCGGCGAGCCCTTGGCCCGGCCGAGGGCCACGATCTCTTCCAGGCTCGCTTCCTGGGTGTAGCCGATCTGGCGGAAGTTGCTGCGATGCACCTTCAGCAGCACGTCGCCCTTGCGGGTGATGGCCTTCTCGTAGTCGGCCAGACGGGTGCGGTTGGTGGTGCCCACCTCCACCATCTTTCCGGCGAATCGTTCGAGGATCTCCGGCAGGCGGAAGCTGCCGCCGATCTCCACCTGTTCCCCCCGCGACACGATGAGGCGCCGCTTGCGGGCCAGGGTGTCCACGGCGAGGGTGAGGGCCGCGGCGTTGTTGTTCACGGCGAAGGCCGCTTCGGCCCCGCTCCAGATCCGCAGCAGGGTCTCGATCTTGCGGGTGCGGGAAGCTCTCTGCCCGTCGTCCAGGTCGAGTTCCAGGTCCACGGGCCAGCGGGCCGCGGTGGACAGGGCCCTGCGCGCACGGGCCCCCAGGGCGGCGCGGCCGAGGTTGGTGTGCAGCAGCACTCCCGTCCCGTTGATCACCCGACGGGTGGGCCCGCCGGTGAGGCTCTTCCACTCGGCCGCCCAGGCCGGCGCTTTCTTCGCGAGGAGGGCCTCACGGTCCAGACCCTTGCCCCCCGCCTGCAGTTCGGCGCGATAGTCGTCGAGCTTCATCTGCAGGAAGCGGCGCAGGCCGTCGCGCTGCCAGTCGGTGGACAGGCGTTCGAAGAGGGGCTGAGCCAGGAGCAGATCCACCGAGGGGATGGCGCGCAGGGCGGACTTCAGGTCGGCCAAGGGGACTCGCTTTCGTCGCGGTCTTCGGAAGTGCTAAAGCACTCCTGAAGGTGATCGGCGCTACCCTTTGATTTGAAAGGTGTTCGACGGGAGGCGCCTGCTTCGGACTTCCAGATTATCACCGGGGGCGCGGGGCGTCAACGATTGCCGGAGCTAGTCGAGGCGGAAGAAATCCTCGTCGCCATAGCTGCGGATCTCACCGCTCTGGATGGTCATGAAGGTGACCTGCTCGGCCAGGGCCTCTCGGCGCTCCTCGCTCTCGCCGCGATCGTCCAGACGCAGGGCGAGCTGCTCGCGGATCTCGCCTCGACTGGCCGCTCCATCGTCGAGGATCTCCAGCAGGGTGGTCATGCCCAGGAAGCTCCGGGCCGCGATGGGATTGGCCTCGCGCCCGGTGCGCCGCTCGTAGAGCTGCGAGAATTCCCGGAAGAGGGGACGATCCCGGCTCAGCAGCAGATCGCTGGGGAAGATGGCTCCCTCCACCCTCGGTCCGCCCAGACGCGCCAGGCGCCGGGAATTCCAGGCCTCGTTGCCGAGGATCTGTCCGTGGATGTCGTGGTAGTGCAGCTGGGGCACGATGAGCAGCAGCTGGTCGCTCTCTCCCGGCAGGAAGAGCACCTCGGGCTGGGCATCCCGAATCTGCTCCAGCGGCTCGGTGAAGTCGGTCATGCCCACCTCGTAGGCCACCGAGGCCACCAACTCGCCGCCCAGTTCCTGCACGATCTCGCCGAAGTATCGCGCCAGATCCTGGCCCTTGCCCTGCCGCGGATAGAGCACGGCGTAGCGCGCCGCCAGCCCCTCGAAGAAGGCGTGGCGCGCCAGGGCCAGCACCTGGGCCTCCGAGGTGATGCTGTTCTGGAAGATCCAGTCCCCCACCTCGTGGATGTTCTCCGCCGTCGCCGAGGGCGACAGCAGCGGCACCTGCCGCGCGTTGGCCTCCACGGCCGCCGCCACGGTGGGATTGGTGAGCACCTCGCCGAGCAGGCAGCCCACACCGCGACCGCGAATGAGATCGCGGGTAGCCAGGGCCGCCGACACGGGTTCGCCCTTGGTGTCGGCCACGGCCATCTCGAGGTTGCTCAACTCCAGGGCGTTGTGCCTCGAGAGGGCCATGCGCGCGCCCTCCAGAAAGGCCTCGCCATAGACGCTGAAGCGACCGCTCAGGGGAACCAGCACGCCCACCAGGTCGGCGCGGGTCTCCACGGCCGGAAGCTCGCTGAAGCTGGGCAGGTCGGCGCCGAGGCCGGCGAGCAGATCGCGGGCCTGGTTTCGCAGTTCGCCGGCCCGGGGATCGGCCAGCACGGCTTCGAGATGAGGCTCGGCCTCCTCGCGCCGTTGAGAGGCGATGAGCCGCCGGCCCAGTGAGAGTCGAGCCCGGGAAGCCTCGGGGGAGTCGGAACGGCGCCGCAGGAATTCGCGAAGCTCGTCCTCGGAGAGTCCTCGATCCAGGAGGGTGCGCAGCTCGGAACGGGCCGAGGCTGTCTGATCGCCGAGGGCCTCTTCCTCGAGGCGCTGGTCCAGGAGCGCCGCCGCCGCGAGTCTCTGATCCCGGGATGCCAGGGCGAGGGCGCGAAGGCGTTGGCCGGTCTTCCAGGCCTCGCTCCGGGGATAGTCCTCGTCGAGCTTGCCCAGGTGATGAAGCGCGAGATCGGAGCGGGCGTCGTCCAGATATCCCTGGGCCAGACGCAGGCGAATGCCGGGCGCGCCGGCATGATGGGGATACTCGTCCAGGAAGCTCACCGCCAGAACCCGGGCCTGGGCCTTCTGTCCCTGGCGGAAAGCCTCCTCCACCTCGGCCAGTCGCAGATCGGACTGGCGGTCCACCGGCGCCTCCACCTCGACCTCCGGCGGCGGGCGCTCGCTCACGCGGGGCGTGCAGGCGGCCAAGAGGGCCAGAAGCAGAAGTGGCCAGAGCCGCTTCAAGAATCGATCTCCTTCAGGTTCTCGGCGTAGTGCGCGGCGGCCTCGCGATAGTGCTTGGCATGGCGAAGGCGCGCCGCGACGGTTTCATCCTCGGGAAAGGTGCGCTTCACCTGGGCCGGAACGCCCACAACCAGGCTGAAGGGCGGCACGACCATGTCCTCGCGCACCAGGGCGCCGGCGGCGATGAGGCTGCCACGACCAATGTGGGAGCGATTGAGGATGATGGCACCCATGCCCACCAGCACCTCGTCCTCCAGGGTGGCGCCATGCACCACGGCCCGATGGCCGATGATGCAGTTACGACCGATGGTCAGGGGCGTGTCGGTGTCCACGTGCAGGACCGAACCGTCCTGCACGTTGGTGCCCTCGCCCACGTGGATGGGCGCCATGTCACCCCGGGCCACGGCTCCGAACCAGAGGCTCACGCCGGGCTCGAGGGTGACGTCGCCGGCCACCACGGCGTCGGGCGCCAGCCAGACATCCTCGGCCAGCTTGGGCTTCTGGTCTGCGAGCTCGAAAATGGGCATCGCCAAGTGCTCCCGCTTCGGCTTAGGCTTCTGCTACGGCTCCAGCTCCTGCACCTCGCCCGAGAGGGCGCGGATCATGTACTCGGCATCCTTGGCCAGATCGCTCTGGGGATACTTCTGCAGGAAATCCTCGAAGGCGCCCTTGGCCTTGAGGCTGTCCTGGAGCTCCTCGGAGTAGACGAAGCCGATCATGAACTGTGCGCGATCGGCCTGCTCGGAATCGCCGAACTTCTCGACGAGCTTCTCGTAGAAACCGATGCGCTCCTCGGGGTCGCGGGTGTCCTGGGCGAGTTGGAAGAGCTCCTCGGGACTCTGGATCTCGTCCAGGGAGTCGCTGATGATGACCGCCTCGTACTGGGTGCGCAGATCCTTCAGGCGCTTCTTGTAGTACTCCTCGCGGACCTGGGGCAGCAGACGGCGCTCGATCTCCTCGCGCACCTCGTCGAGTTCCTTCTGATAGGCGGCCTGCTTCTCTTCCACCTTCACCAGGGCCCAGCCCTTGTCCTTGATCTCGTAGGGACCGCCCACCTCACCGGCGGCCAGCTCGAAGACGGCCTCGGTGAAGTCCTTGTTCACGCCCACGCTGCGCACGTAGCCGTCGCGGGTGAACCAGCCCAGGTCGCCCTGCTCGTTCTTCAGGGAGCCGTCACTGTTCTCGCTACCGGCCAGGGAGACGAAATCCTCGCCGCCCCCTATGCGCACGTTCAGGGCCTCGGCCGCCGCCGCGTTGTCGGCCAGGATCATCCGCGCCTTGACCTTGTCCTTCTCGGCGAACTGTTCGAGGTTGTTCTCGTAGTAGTCGGCGATCTTGTCCTCGCCAGGCGTGGCCTGTCCCTCGATGTGCTTCTTGTAGTAGTGCTTCATCATGATCTGACGGCGGGCGTAGTCCAGCTCGTCCAGCACGTCCTGATCGTCCTCCATGCCCGCTTCATTGGCGGCGGCGTAGAGGGCCTCCATGTCGAGCATGCGGTCCAGGAACTGGGCGCGGCCCTTGGGGGACTCGAACTCCTGGCGCTGGAAGGGGGGAATCTTCTCCAGCTCGGCGTTCAGGTCGGCGCGGGTGATCTCCTTGCCGGCGATGGTGGCCAGCACCTCGTCCGAACCCTCGGCCATCGGGGTCTCGCCGTTCTCGGCACCACCGCCACAGGCGGCCAGGAGTGGGAGTGTCAAAACGATTAGCAGCAGCAACTTGCGCATGATTCCTCCAGTTAGTTCTGAGGCTAGAGATCCTCTTCGGAAAGCAGTTCCGTCATGTCCCGGACCGATTGAGCCCGATCGCGGCGACAGATGAGCAGACGTTTCCCGTCCCTCACCACGACCAGATTCTCGACCCCCACCAGAGCCGTGAGCCCTTCGGGATCCATGACGATGTTGTTTTTCGAGTCCAGGGACACCAGGCGTCCCCGGGAGCGATTGTCCCCCGCTTCGTCGAGCAGCTGTCCAAGGGCCTCCCAATTGCCCACGTCATTCCATCCCATGTTCGTGGGGACGACGCGGATCTCGGCGGCCTTCTCCATGACGGCCACGTCGAAGGAGCGGGCGGGGATTTGGGGAAATTCTCTACGGAGCCTGCGGACGAAACCGGCGCCGGGATAGGAAGCGGCCAGGGCCTCCGCGGGTTCCCAGATATCGGGTGCCGAAGCGAGGAATGCCTCTCGCAGCACCGAAGCGCGGAAGAAGAACATCCCGCTGTTCCAGAGATGGCGTCCGTCGGAACGGAAGCGCTCGGCGGAGCGTGGGCCGGGTTTCTCGATGAAGGCCTCGACCTTCTGAACCGAGTCGAGCCGGATCTTCCCTCCCAGACGGATGTAGCCGTAGCCGGTTTCGGGACGGTCCGGCGGCACGCCCAGGGTGACCAGGACCTCCTCCTCCCGCGCGGCCTTCAGGGCCAGGCGGGCGGCGCGGCGGAAGGCCGGCACGTCGGCGATATGGTGATCGCAGGGAAAGACGGCCAGCACCGCGCGAGGATCCTCGCTCAGGGCCAGGGCTGCGCCAAGGGCCACCGAGGCCGCGGTGTTGCGTCCCTCGGGCTCGCCGATGAAGCGGGTCGCCGGGAGTTCGGGCAGTTCCGCCAGGGTGGCGCGCTTCAGGGCCGCGGAACCGAGGATCCAGGTTCGCTCGGATCCTGCCAGCGACTTCACCCGACCATAGGTCTCGCGCAGCAGGCTCTCCTCGCCGGTGAGGGGCAGGAGTTGCTTGGGGCGCTTCGCTCGGCTCAGGGGCCAGAAGCGGCTACCCTTCCCCCCTGCCAGAAGCAGAAGGTGAGTCGCCATGACTAGACCTTCTCCGCAAGGAGCGCGTTCAACTCGCCCTCCATGATCTCGCGGATGCGCTCCAGGGCCTCGTCGTTCTCGGCCTCGAAGCGCATCACCAGGGTGGGACTCGTATTCGAAGCGCGCACCAGGCCCCATCCTTCGGGCATCTCCAGGCGCACGCCATCGATGTCCACCACCTCGTGCTCGGCCGCGAGGCGGTCGCGGAGTGCCGCCACCACCTCGAACTTGGACTCGTCGGGGCAGGACACCTTGATCTCGGGCGTGGACTTGTAGCGCGGCAGATCGGCCAGCAGTTCGCTGAGAGGACGATCCTCCGCCGCCAGAATTTCCAGAAGCCTGCCCGCGGCGTAGAGGGCGTCGTCGAATCCGTAGTAGCGGTCGGCGAAGAAGAGATGTCCGCTCATCTCGCCGGCCAGCTTGGCGCCGGACTCCTTCATCTTGGCCTTGATGAGCGAGTGTCCCGTCTTCCAGAGCACGGGCTCGCCGCCGTGGGCCGCGATGTCCAGGGCCAGGGCCCGGGAGCATTTCACCTCGAAGATGACCTTGGCCCCCGGATGCTCCTTCAGCATGCCGCGGGAGAAGAGGGCCAGGAGCTGGTCGCCCCAGAGAATCTGTCCCTTCTCGTCCACCACGCCCACGCGGTCGCTGTCGCCGTCGAAGGCGATGCCGGCCTCGTAGCCCTCGCCGGTGACCTTGGCGATGAGATCCACGAGGTTCTCGGCCACCACGGGATCGGCCGGATGGTTCGGGAAGGTGCCGTCGGGCTCCTCGAAGAGGATCTCGAAGTCCGCGCCCCAGGCCTCGAAGAGGCGGCGGGCCACGGTGCCGGATGTGCCATTGGCGCAGTCCAGGGCCACCTTCACCTTGCGGGCGGGCTTGAGTTTCCCGGAGAGCTCGGCCACATACTCGTCGAGCACGGGCTCCTCGCGATAGCCGCCCTCGCCGGTGGGCAGGTCGCCCAGGGCCCGGTCGCGCAGTTCACGAATCTCGGCGCCCGATAGCGCCCGTCCCTGAGAGACGATCTTCAGACCGTTGTACTCGGGCGGATTGTGGCTGGCGGTCACCACGGCTCCGCAGCCGTTTTCACGACGGGCCAGGGCGAAGTAGAGAGCCGGGGTGGGCACCAGCCCCACGCTGATCACGTCCAGGCCGGTGGATCGGATACCCTCGGCCAGGGCAGCATGCAGCTCGGGCGAGTGCAGGCGGTTGTCGTGTCCGATCACGGCTTCGCTGGCCCCGTCCTCCAGGAACCTCGAGCCCAGCGCGGCGCCCAGCTTATGATAGGACGCGGCGTCGAGGTCTTTCCCCACGACGCCGCGAATGTCGTACTCACGAAAGATGTGAGCCGGCAGGTCCATAGATCGCTCCTTCTCCCTTTCGGGTGAACTACTCGGCCACGACCTTGATCTTGATCACCGCGCTGACCTCGTGGGGGAAGCGGACGGTGACGTCCACCGGCTCCTCCACCAGCGTCTTGATGGGCTCCTCGAGCAGAACGTTCTTGGAGGGAACCTTCTTGCCCAGACGACCCAGTTCCTGCGCGATCATGAGGGAGCTGACGGAGCCGAACAGTTGCCCGTCCTCGCCCACCTTCATCTTGAATTCCAACTCGGTACCGTTGATCTCCTCGGCGGCCTTGCCGGCGAGATCCAGGTGCTTCTTCTTCCGCAGTTCGCGGACACGGTCCTCCTCGACCAGACGCTTCTTGGCGCCGTCGGTGGCCAGCACGGCCAGACCCTTGGGTCCGAGGAAGTTCCGATAGTAGCCTCCGGCCACCTTGACGATTTCGCCGCGGTCGCCGAGGCCTTCCACATGCTGCAAGAGAATGATTTCCATTTGCATGCCTCCCGGTTGCGGCTAACGCCAGTGCTCGCGCGCGAAGGGCAGCAGGGCCATGTAACGGGCCCGCTTGATGGACTGAACCAGCATGCGCTGATGCTTGGCACAGGTACCCGTCACTCTCCGCGGAGCGATCTTACCCCGGTCGTTCACGAAACGTCCCAGGAGTTCAGAGTTCTTGTAATCGAGCTGATCCATCTTCGTGACGCAGAACTTACAGACCTTTTTCCGGCCGTAAGGCTTGCGGATCTTCTTCTTCCTGCGCTGGGCCATTACTCGCTACCCCCTTCGGTCCTGGGAGCCGGCGCCTCGGCGGCCGGCGCGCTGTCGGCGGCGGGAGCGCTCTCGGGCGCGGCATCGCCGGCGGGCTTGGCTTCGGCGGGCGGGCTGTCGCGACGCTCGTCGCGGCGGTCATCGCGATCATCGCGGCGATAGCGGCCACCGCCGCCACCGTCGTCACCGCGGAAGCGACGCCGTCCGCCGCGGCGGGGGCGATCCTTCTTCTCGGTGAGGACCATGAGCTCGTCGTTGTAGCCGACGCCTTCGGGGATCTCGTAGGTGACCATGTGGCGGAAGACCCGGTCATCCACGCGCATGTTGTGCTCCAGCTCGCTGAGGGTCTCGTTGCCACCCTCGAAACGCAGCAGGATGTAGCTGCCCTCGCGCAGGTTGTTCACGCGATAGGCCAACTGCCGTTTTCCCAGAACTTCGGCCTTGTTCAAGGTTCCCCCGTTGTCAGCAATGATCTTGCTGTACTTCTCCGAGGAGCTCTTGAGCTCAGCCTCCTGGGCGGCAGGATGAACGATGTAAAGGCATTCGTAGGCCTTCAATGCCGTCCTCCCTTCGGACATGAGGCCCCCGACCGTCCGGAGTGGACTTCGGGAGCAGGGTGTGGCCGGTGGCCCGGCCGGGCATCGATGAGAATTGAAAATGGCCGGGAGGATTTCCTCCCGGCCGAGCAATATACCCTAAGCACCTGTACCTGTAAAGGGTTACAGGAAGTTTTTCATCAAGGGCGCGAGCACCAGGCTGACCACGCTCATGAGCTTGATGAGGATGTTCAGGCTGGGACCGGCGGTATCCTTGAAGGGATCGCCCACCGTATCGCCCGTGACGGCCGCGTGATGGGCGTCCGAGCCCTTGCCGCCGTGGGCGCCGCCCTCGATGTACTTCTTGGCGTTGTCCCAGGCGCCGCCCGCATTGGACATGAACAGGGCCATGAGCACGCCGCTGGATGTCACGCCGGCCAGCACGCCGCCCAGCATGATGGGATTGCGGAGCACCAGGCCGAAGAAGACCGGGGTCAGCACGGCCAGCAGGCCGGGCACGATCATCTGCCTGATGGCCGCCGCCGTGGAGATGTCCACGCAGCGGGCGTAATCGGCCCGGGCCTTTCCGTCGAGCAGGCCGGGAATCTCGCGGAACTGACGACGGACCTCTTCGATCATCTCGAAGGCCGCCTTGCCCACCGCGTTCATGGCGAAGCTGCTGAACAGGAAGGGCAGCATGGCCCCCACCAAAAGGCCTCCCACCACGTTGGGATCGAGGATGGAGATCTCGATGCCCTTGTCGGCGAAGCCGACCGTGGTCGCGAAGGCGGAGAAGAGGGCCAGGGCGGTCAGGGCCGCCGAGCCGATGGCGAAGCCCTTGCCGATGGCCGCCGTGGTGTTGCCCACCGCGTCCAGCTTGTCGGTGCGGCCTCGCACCTCGGGAGGCAGCTCGGCCATCTCGGCACAGCCGCCGGCATTGTCGGCGATGGGGCCGTAGGCGTCCACGGCCAGCTGAATGCCCGTGGTGGCCAGCATGCCCAGGGCGGCGATGGCGATGCCGTAGAGGCCCGCCAGCTTGAAGCTGAAGACGATGGCCAGGGCGATGGCGATGACCGGGAAGGCCGTCGACTGCATGCCCGTTCCAAGACCGGCGATGATGTTGGTCGCCGCGCCGGTCTCGCTGGCCTTGGCGATGCCGTGAACCGGCTTGCGGTTCTCGGCCGTGTAATACTCGGTGAGCAGTCCCACGGCCACACCGGCGGCCAGGCCGACCACGGTGGCACCGAAGACGTTTCCGGCGGACCAGGTGCCGGCGCCGGTGGCGTAGCGCTGGATGATGAACCAGCTCGCCACGACCATCAGGCCCGCGGCGCCGAAGGTGCCGACGTTCAGGGCCACCTGGGGGTTGCCCCCCTCCTTCGTGCGCACGAAGAAGGTGCCGATGATCGACACGATGATGCCGACGCCCGCGAGGATGAGCGGTAGGATCACGTAGTTCAGGTTCGTACCGATGCCGGAGGCGACCGAAGCGCCCGCCGCGAGAACCATGGCACCCACTATGGAGCCCACGTAGGACTCGAAGAGGTCGGCACCCATGCCGGCCACGTCGCCCACGTTGTCGCCCACATTGTCGGCGATGGTCGCGGGGTTCCGGGGATCGTCCTCGGGGATGCCCGCCTCGACCTTGCCCACCAGGTCGGCGCCCACATCGGCCGCCTTGGTGTAGATGCCGCCGCCCACGCGCGCGAAGAGCGCGATGGAACTGGCGCCCATGGCGAAGCCGGAGAGGATCTCCATGACCTTGGGCAGGGTGGCGACGTCGTCGCCGTACATGCCGCTATAGAGCCAGAGCAGGCCGCTGAGACCCAGAACGCCGAGCCCCACCACCGCCATGCCCATGACGGCGCCGCCGGAGAAGGCGACCTGAAGGGCTGCGGGCAGGCTCGTGCGAGCCGCCTGGGTGGTGCGCGTATTCGCCGCGGTGGCCACCCGCATCCCGAAGAAGCCGGCCAGCCCCGAGCACAGGGCCCCGACCACGAAGGACAGGGCCACGAACCCGGTGCCTCGCCCGTTGTTGGCGAAGAAGAGCAGCACGGCTACGGCGATCACGAAGATGGACAGCACGCGATACTCGCGATTGAGGAAGGCCATGGCGCCTTCCCGAACGGCCTTGCCGATCTCCATCATCTTCTCGTCGCCCGGATTCTGGCGATTGATCCATGCGGACTTGTACGCCGCGAACAGGAGGGCCAGGACCCCCGCGATCAGAACTAGAATTATCTCCATTTCGACCCCTCGTCTGCGCTAGCTGAATCAGTCGATATTCAGGGAATTGAAGCGGCTTGCGGCCCGCTCCAGGCCGAATTCCAGGTAAAACAGGACCGCGTCGGCGGCAGCCTCGACAATCCTGTTTACCCTGTCAAGGTCTTCTTCCGGGAAGGGCGAGAGCACGAAATCGGGAATCTCCCCGCTCTCGGGCCGGCCTATTCCCAGGCGGAGCCGGGGAAAATCCTCGCGGCTCCATTCGTAGATCAGCGACTCCAGTCCTCGATGTCCCCCGCTGCCGCCACCGGCGCGGAAACGCAGGCGACCCACGGGCAGGTCGAGGTCGTCCAGGACCACCAGACAACGCCCGGGATCGAGGCCGGACAGATCGCAGATCTCCCGGCCGGCGACGCCCGAACGATTCATGAAGGTACTGGGCAGGGCCAGCAAGGCCTTGCCGAAACTCTCCTCGAGGCGGACGCCCTCGAAGGAACCCTTCCCCGGCTCGAAACGCAAGCCTCGGGAATCCGCCAAGCGAGCCAGGACCCTGGCCCCGATATTATGCCGGGTCGCCGCATAGCGACGACCCGGATTGTTCAGACCCAGGACAATGGCGTCCAGGCCCTCGTATCGAAGTTGGGAACGCCGAAAGAGTCTAAGAATCCGAAGATTCGGCATCGCCCTCGGCAGCGCCCTCTTCACCTTCGGCGGCCTCGCCCTCGACGCCCTCTTCACCCTCTTCGGCCTCTTCGACCTCGGTGGAGAGACGCGGCGGAGTCACCTGGGCGACGGTCTGGCTGTCGTCCACGAGGAATTCCACGTCGGGTACGTTCAGATCGCCGATGTGGATGGCGTCGTTGATCTGGAGTTCGGAAACGTCCACCTCGATGAAGTCGGGAATCTGACGGGGCAGGCAGCTGACTTCCACCGAGCGGATGATCTGCTCGAGGATGCCGCCGAAGTCCTTGACGCCCGGCGCGACGCCCGTGATCTGGAAGGGCACTTCCACGTTCAGGGGCTTGCCCAGCTGAACGCGCTGGAAGTCCAGGTGGACGGACTTGCCACTCACGGGGTGCACCTGGTGCTCGCGGATGAGGGACAGGATCGGATCCTCGCCCTCGAAGTTGAGCTCGATGAGCACGTTGGAACCGTGATGGCGGAAGATCTGGATGAGGTCGGCGTTGCTCACCTGCATGGTCACAGGATCGCCGCCGGTTCCATAGAGATTGGCGGGGATGGTTCCGGCGACGCGCAGCTTGCGGGTCACCGACTTACCGGTTCCCTCGCGGCGCTCGGCCGGGAGGCTGACGGTCTGCATTTTTCCTCCTCGTCTTCAGCGCCCCAGCACGGGCAGCCGGGATACGCGAAGCGGTCTCGCCCGGGCCTCGGGCCCGGGATGGTCGCCGGATCCTACAGATCGCGGCGGGTCAAACGAATAGGGAACTTACCGATTCGGCATTATGAATACGCCGAATCGCTTCTCCGAGCAAGGGGGCCACGTCCAGAACCGTACATTTTTCCGGCATTCTGGACGCATCCAGCTCGAGAGAATTCGTGACGGCGAGGCTCGCCATGGGCGACTCGTCGATGCGCTGCTTGGCCGGGCCCGAGAGCACGGCATGGGTGGCCGTGGCGTGTACGCTCAAGGCTCCCTTCAAGTCACAGAGTTCGGCCGCCTGCACCAGGGTGCCGGCCGTGTCGATCATGTCGTCGAGAATGTAGGCGTGCTTGCCCTCCACATCCCCGATAAGGTTCATGGATTCGGAAACATTCGGGGCCGCGCGGCGCTTGTCCACGATGGCCAGGTCGGCGCCCAGACGCTTGGCGAAGGCCCGGGCCATCTTCACGCTGCCCACATCGGGGGCCACGATGCAGGAGGGCTGCAGGTGCATGCTACGCACATGGTCGAGCAGCACCGGCGCCGCGAGTAGATGATCGAGGGGAATGTCGAAGAAGCCCTGGATCTGGGGCGCGTGCAGGTCCATGGTGAGCACCCGGTCCACACCGGCCCCCACCAGCAGGTTGGCCACCAGCTTGGCGGTGATGGGCACGCGGGGGCGGTCCTTGCGGTCCTGGCGGGCGTAGCCGAAATAGGGAAGCACCGCGGTGACCCGGTCGGCCGAGGATCGTTTGCAGGCGTCGATGAGCAGGAGCAATTCGAGCAGGTTCTCGGCAGGAGCCGGAGTGGACTGGATGATGAAGGCGTCCACGCCGCGGATGTTCTCGTCGATCTGGATGTGGATCTCGCCATCGCTGAAGCTCTCGCTGGTCACCTCGGTGAGGCGAGTGCCCAGGTTCTTGGCGATCTTCTCGGCCAGATCCTTCGTGGCGTTCCCGGAGATCAGACGCAGATTGTCCCGCTTGCCGAACATGCCCCTCCCTTGACCGTGTGCGGCTAAGAAAAACACCGGCCACGCCGGTGCAATCACTCAGATGAAAAGGATGGGGCGGCAGGATTCGAACCTGCGAATGCCAGTACCAAAAACTGGTGACTTGCCACTTGTCTACGCCCCAATATCGTTTGACTAGATATCGTCGGTGCCAGACAGGGCTTGAATCTCTCCCGCCTCCGCCCGGGCCCGTTCCCTGGCGTATTCGCTCAGGATGCGGGCCTCGATTTTCTGTCGCATCTCGTTGTTCACGGGATGGGCGACATCCTGGTAGGTGCCGTCGTTGCGCCGCCTGCTGGGCATGGCCACGAAGGTCCCCTGAGCGCCCTCGATGATCTTGAGTCCGCGTACGACGAAGCAGTCATCGAAAGTGATGGAGGCGAAAGCCTTCAGCTTGTCATCTTCTCTCAACGAAATGCGGACTTCGGTGATTTCCATGGCCGCTCCCAGGGTGTCGTCGCGCCTCCCGGCGCGTCAGGCTTCTTCCAATCGGACGCCATCAGGGAGGGGGCGGGCCACCCAGGACATCCATTTGTCCCCCAAGCCCTCCCGGGCACTTTCCGCTCGAGACGCATCCGGGAATGTCCCGTAGAGCGTCGAACCGCTCCCGCTCATGGACACCTGGACGGCTCCCGCCTCGTGCAGCGCCTCTTCGATCTCGCCCAAAACGGGATGGGCGGGATAAACCACGTCCTCCAGGCGGTTCTTCAGAACCATGCCCGAGGCGGGAAAGCGCGCTAGAAATGCCTTAACTTGTTCAACACTAATCCGATAGGGATTTCGTGTCAAGCCCAATTTAATTTGCTCGTAAGCCCATCCGCTGGATATGGCTATGCCCGGATTGACCAGCAAGAACGCCCCCTGGCTCAGGGCCGGAAGCCCCTCGAGTCGCTCTCCCCGGCCTCGTCCGATGGCGGTACCGCCGCGGAGCAGGAAGGGCACGTCGCTGCCCAATTCGGCCGCCATGGCGGACAATTCTTCCTGAGCCAGATTCAGTTTCCAGAAGCGGTCGAGCCCGAGCAGGGTCGCCGCCGCATCGCTGCTGCCGCCGCCGAGACCGGCACCCAGGGGGATGCGTTTGACCAGCTTCAGGCGTAGGCCCCGGGCCTTTCCCCCCGCCTGGGGAAGCATTAGCTTCCAGGCCTGAGAGACCAGGTTCTCGGTGCCCGAAGGCGCGGGCAGCCCCTCGACCTCCAGTCGGAACTCGCCGGGCTCGGCGCTCTCATGGAATGTCAGCTCGTCGCCGAAGTCCAGGGTCTGGAAGATGGTCTCGATGTCGTGGTAGCCATCCCGCCGCCGGCGGATGACCTCCAGACCGAGATTGATCTTCGCGGGAGCGAAGGCGCGCAGGATGCGGGCTTTGGACATCTCAATTCCCCACGCAGATGATCACCGTGACCACCCAGAGGAGGACGCCCACTTCCAGCGGACGATCCTTGAGCAGGAGCTCGGACGGATCGGCGCCCAGCTTCTCCCGATAGACCAGGTAGAAGTAGCGCATGAGCCCATAGGTGACGAAGAGGTTGGAGATGATGATGTCCTGTCCGAGTCGAGCCACGGTGGCCGGCCAGAGTGTGTAGAGCGCGTAGGCCAGAAGCACCACGCCGGCGGTGAGCGACAGGAGCTGGTCGAGCAGTCGCTTGGTGTAGAAGGCCATCACCTTGCGGTGCTTCTCGGCGTGTTCCAGACGAATCTCCCCCCGCCGTTTGGCGAAGGCCAGGAAGAGCGCGCCGAAGAAGGTGGTGAGCAGGAGCCAGGGGCTCAGAAAGGCGCTGCCCTCGGGAGCGCCGCCGGCCTCGATGCCCGTGACCAGATGTTCGGCCAGAAGCGCCACGCCCGCCACCGCTCGCAGCACGAAGTTCAGGGCGATGCCGAAGACGTCCAGGATGACCTGGTGCTTGAGCCAGAGGGAGTAGAGGATGTTGAGCAGGTAGAAGATCAGGGCGACGAAGAAGAAGTTGCGCCCGAGATGCCAGCTCCACAGGAGCGCGCCCAGGGAGATGAGGGCGAATCCCACGCGGAAGAATCCTTCGGGCAGGCGCCCGGAGGCCAGGGGGCGGTTCTTCTTCACCGGATGCAGGCGGTCCCGCTCCACATCGAGCCGGTCGTTGAAGAGATAGATGGACCCGGAAAGAAGGCAGAAGATCAGGAAGCCCTCCAGGGACTTAAACAACAGGGTGGTGTCGCCGGCCCGCTGGGCGAAGACCACGCCGAAGAAGAGCAGGAGGTTCTTGGTCCACTGCTTGGGGCGCAGACCTTCGAGAAGTGCGAAAAAGGCCTTCATGCGTCGGACTCCTTGTTCTCGTCCTTCCGGTTGAGAATGTCCTGTACCTTGGTGACGATGAGATCGATGGCCACTTCGTTGTGAGCGCCCTCGGGAATGATGAGATCCGCGTAGCGCTTGCTCGACTCCACGAACTGCAGGTGCATGGGTCTAACCGTTTTCGTGTACTGTCCGATGATCGAATCGATATCCCGGTCGCGGCTCTTCACGTCGCGCTGCAGGCGGCGGATGAATCGCTCGTCGGCGTCCGCGTCGATGAAGATGCGGATGTCCATGCGATCGCGAAGCCGGGCGTCCTCAAGCACCAGGATGCCCTCCAGCAGCACGATCTCCGCCGGCCCCACCTTCTCGCCTTCGGGAAGACGCGAGTGGGTCTCGTAGTCGTAGTGCGGCTGCACGACCGATCCACGCTCGCGGAGGATGTCCAGATGCTCCAGCAACAGCTCGGTCTCGAAGGCGGCCGGGTGGTCGTAGTTGATCTTCGCCCGCTCCTCCAGGGGAAGCTGCGAATTGTCTCGATAGTAGGAGTCGTGACTGATGATGACCACGCGCTCATAGGGAAAATAGCTCTGAACCTTCAGAGCGACGCTGGTCTTGCCGGAGCCGGATCCTCCGGCCAGGCCGATGACGACGGGTCCCTTCATGTGCTCCCCCACTGGTCGGCCCAAGCTAGCAAAGGCCCGAAATTGCGACAAGCGAATCGTTGTCTGTTTAGGCCTCGGCCATGAGATGGTCGGTGAGTTCGCAGAGCAGGTGCCCGAGGGCGATATGCGCCTCCTGGATCCAGGGCGTGTGATCGGAGGGAACCAGCAGGGCCAGATCGCAGAGGGGAAGCAGCGGTCCGCCCCCCTTGCCCAGAAGACCGATGACGAAGACGCCCCGCGCGCGGGCCGCCTCGGCCGCGCTCGTGAGATTCACACTCTTGCCGCTGGTGCTGATTAGGATGAGCAGGTCGCCGGCATTCACAAATCCTTCCACCTGCCGGGCGAAGACCCGGTCGAATCCGTCGTCGTTGCCGATGGAGGTGAGGGTCGAGCTGTTGGCGCCCAGGGTATGCACCGCGCGGGCGGGACGGTCGACCAGGTAGCGCCCCTCCATCTCGGCGGCGATGTGCTGGGCGTCGGCGGCGCTGCCCCCGTTGCCGGCAAGGTAGACCCGTCCTCCGCCTGACAGGCAATCGGCCACGCGCCGGGCGGCGGCTTCCAGGTCGCCGGTGAGTTCGTCCAGGCGAGAGAAGAGCTCGCGGTGGCCGTCCAGATGGGCGCGAATCAGATCGCTTACTTCACCAGCCATCCCTCTTCCTCCATGTATCGGTCCAAGGCGTCCCGCCAGGCGGGCATGGGACGGATAAGCTCCGTCAGGCGACTCGTGTCCAGGCGACTGTCGGCGGGGCGGGCCGCGGGTCGCGGATACTCCTCCGTGCTGCAGGGCCTCACCCGTTCTTCGGCAGACAGTCCCAGGTTCTCGGCGATGGCCCGGGCGAAGTCGTACCAGGTGCACTCGCCCTCGTTGCAGATGTGCCAGATCCCCGCCGCTCTTCCCTCGGCCAGATCCATGATGGCCTCGGCGGCGTCGCGAGAGTAGGTGGGACGGCCGCGTTGATCGTCCACCACCTTGAGTTCCTTGCCCTCCCGCAGAAGCCCGGCGATGGTCTTCACGAAACTGCCGCCTTCGGGCCCGAATAGCCAGGACAGCCTCGCCACGGCGCCCCCGGCCTCCAGAGCCAGGGTCTCCCCCAGCAGTTTGGAGCGTCCGTAGACGGTCTGGGGATTGGGCGAATCGAGTTCCAGGTAGGGCTCGCCCTTGCGGCCGTCGAAGACGTAGTCGGTGCCGATGAGCAGGAAATACGCCCCCATCTCGGCCGCGGCCGCGGCCAGGGGACCGACGGCCTCGCCGTTGATGGCCATGGCCTCCTCGACGCGGGCCTCCATGCCGTCCACGTCGGTGAGGGCTCCCCCGTGGATCACCAGCTCCGGCGCCTCGGAGCGCAGTATCGCCGCGGCCTCTTCGGGTTTGGCCAGGTCGAAGGACGGCAGATCCACGGGAATCACGTGGTGACTCCTTCGCCAGCCCGTCTCCACCAGGCGACGGCCGAGCATGCCTCCGGATCCCGTGACGAGTATTCTCATTTCTCCGCCAGGGCCTGGCCCACGGCCTCGAGCACCTTCTCGAAACTCTCCGCGTCGGGCAGGCCCGCCTGAGCCAGGGTCGGGCTTCCCCCACCGCGTCCGCCGATGGCCTGGGCGGCCCGGGCCACCAGTTCACCGGCCTTGATGTCTCCGGTCAGCGAGTCGGGCACGAGGATCAGGAAGGACAGCTTTCCTCCGGCCTCGGCCTTGAGCAACGCCGGTCCGTCCTTCAGCTTGCCGCGGATGGAATCGGCCATGGCGCGGATGCTCTTGGGATCCTCGGCGACGATCTCGCCGCGGAAGAGCTCCACCTCGCCGAACTTCCCGGCCGAGCTCAGGAGCTCCCCGCTGCTGGCGGCGGCCTGCTTGGCGCGCAGGTCCTCGATCTCCTTGCGCAGCTTCTGACGCGTGGTGGCCAGTTCCTCCACCTTGCCCAGGACCTCGTCCTCCTTGGCCTTGAAGCGCTGGCTCAGGGCCGAGAGGGTGCGGGCGCGGTTGCTCTGAAGGCGCGCCGCCTCCAGGCCCGTGAGGGCCTCGATGCGGCGGATGCCACTGGCCACGCTGGTTTCGGCGATGATGGTGAAGGCTCCGATGGATCCGCTTCGGTCCAGGTGCGTGCCGCCGCAGAGCTCCGTGGAGATGCCTCCCACGCGCACCACACGTACCTCGTCGCCGTACTTCTCGCCGAAGAGGGCCATGGCGCCGGCTTCCAGGGCCGCGTCGTAGGACATGTCCTCGTGACCCACCTCCAGGTTGTCCAGGATCCAGCGGATCACCTGTTCCTCCACGGCCTGAAGCTCGTCGGCCGCGACCGACTGATGGTGGTTGAAGTCGAAACGCAGGCGGTCCGGTCCCACCCAGCTGCCGGCCTGGGTCGCCCCCTCGCCGATCACCGTGTGGAGCGCCGCATGCATGAGGTGCGTTGCCGTATGGGCGCGCGCGATGGCCTTGCGACGGTCGATGTCGACCTCGGCATGGATGGGCTCGGTCTTGAGGGTCTCGACCAGATCCTCTTGATCATATCCTGGCTCGATCCGCACCCGGTGGAGGATTCGGTTGTCGCGTCGCACTACGTTTTCAACGGGCAGTTCATAGATACCCGAGGCCAGTATCCCCTGATCGGCGATCTGGCCACCGGCTTCCGCGTAGAATGGCGATTCATTGAGAGCAATCTCCATCCACTCGTCATCGAGGAATCTGTACTCACCGGCAACGACGGTTGAACTCAGATTCTCAGACTCATAGCCCGTGAAGACACCGTCGGTCCCACTTGGCATTATGTCCACAAAGGGCGTGGAAGACTGATCGGCCTCATCGAAGCGGCTGGCTTCCTGGCTGAGGCGCCGGTCGGCCTCGAGGGCCTCCTGATAGCCTGCCTCATCGATACCCAGGCCCTCTTCCTCGGCCATCTCGAGGGTCATCTCCCAGGGAATGCCGTAGGTGCTGTAGAGGCGGAACACTCCCTCGCCCGAAAGCCGGTCGCCGCCGGCCTTGCGGGTCTCGTCCACCAGTTCGCGGTAGCGGGCCACGCCCTGTTCCAGGGTCTTGAGGAAACGTTCCTCCTCGGCCTTCACGGTGAGGGCCACACGGTCGATCTTCTCGAGCAGTTCCGGATAGGCCTTGCCCATCACCTCGGCCACCAGTCCCGTGACCCGATAGAGCATGGGTTCGTGCACGCCCAGGGTGCGCAGGCCCATCATGGCTCGGCGGAGGATGCGCCGCAGCACGTAGCCGCGCCCCACGTTGCTGGGCACGAGGCCCTCGCTGAGGGTGAAGGTGAGGGTGCGCGCGTGGTCGGCCACCCTGCGCAGGGCGATGAGCGCGTCGCCCTCCTCGGGGCCGTCGTAGCCGGTCATGTCCCTGATGCCATCCATGATGCTGCGGAAGATGTCGGTCTCGAAGACGTTGGTCTTGCCCTGCAGCATCATGAGCATGCGCTCGAATCCCGAACCCATGTCGATGCCGCGATTGGCGAGCTGGGGACGGCTGCCGTCGGCCTGCTGATCGTACTGGGGAAAGACCGAGTTCCAGACTTCCACGTAACGATCGTCGAAACCCACGCCGCCGCCGACCTCGCCGCCGGCGTGCTCGGGGCCCAGATCCCAGTAGATCTCGCTGCTGGGGCCGCAGGCGCCGGTGTCACCGGCGGGGCCCCAGAAGTTGTCTTCGGCGCCCAGGCGCACGATGCGCTCGGCGGGGAAGCCCACGGCCTTCCAGGCCTCCTCGGCCTCGTCGTCGTCCTCGAAGACCGAGATCCAGAGGCGATCCACATCGACCTTGAGCACGTCCTTGAAGAATTCCCAGGCGTAGGCCACCGACTCGTTCTTGAAGTAGTCGCCGAAACTGAAATGCCCGAGCATCTCGAAGAAGGTGAGGTGGCGCGGGCTCTTGCCCACGTTCTCGAGGTCGGAGTCCTTGCCGCCGGCCCGCATGCACTTCTGGATGCTCATGGCCCGCCGGTAGGGCAGCTCGCCCGTGGTGGAATAGAGCGACTTGAACTGCACCATGCCCGCGGTGGTGAAGAGCAGGGTGGGATCGTCCCGCGGGATCAGGCTGGCGCTGGGCACGTGCTTGTGCCCCTTCTCCTCGAAGAATTCCAGGAAGACGCGGCGCAGTTCATCGTGGGTCATGCTCGTAATCCTCCAGACTCAGATCCTCCCGCAGGAGGGGGTGGCAGAGCTCCCGCACCAGGGACTGGGCGAAGCCCCGCCGGGCGAGATAGCCGCTGAGGCGGCGCACCCGGGCCTCCGGGGCCAGGGGAAGAAGCGAAGGAAGGCGCTTGAGGACAAGTCTCCGGGCCAGCTCCCTCTGCAGATCCAGATCACGAAGCGGCTCCACGGCCTCGTCGATGAACTCGGAGGGCACGCCCCGCTGGCGCATCTTGCGCACGAGCCGCGGTGGCCCCACCGGATCGTGACGCTCGTGCCAGCTCGCCAGTTTCTGCGCAAAGGCCCGGTCGTCGACCAGGCCCTTGTCGATCAGATTGACGAGGATGGCGTCGGCCTCCTCGGCTTCGGTCCCCAACTCCCGCAGCTTGTCGCGCACCTCGCGCTCGCTGCGGTCGCGGCGGGCCAGCCAGTCCAGGACACGGGCGTAAGGATCCCGGGCTGCCCGGGCGGACTTCATGATGCGGCGCCGGTCTTTTTCTCGGCCGCCCGGGACTTGGACCTGGACTTGGACTCATCCTGCATCGCTTCAGCTTCCGCCTTGGCTTCCGCTCCCGTATCAGCTTCTGCTTCGGCTCCCGCTTCGGCATCAAGACCGTGGTGTCGCCGCAACTCGCCGTTGAGCTTGTCGCGCACCTCGCCGTTTTCCTTGAGGAACTGCCGCGCGTTCTCCTTGCCCTGTCCCAGCCGGATGTCGCCGTAGCTGAACCAGGTGCCGGTCTTCTGCACGACGTCGGCCTTGACGCCCAGATCGATGAGATCGCTCTCCAGGCTGAAGCCCTCGCCGTAGTAGAGATCGAACTCGGCGATCTTGAATGGCGGGGCCACCTTGTTCTTGACCACCTTCACCTTGGTGCGGTTGCCGATGACGTCCTCGCCGCTCTTCAGCGCCTGGATGCGCCGGATGTCCATGCGCACCGAGCTGTAAAACTTGAGCGCGTTGCCGCCGGTGGTGGTTTCCGGATTGCCGAACATGACCCCGATCTTCATGCGGATCTGGTTGATGAAGATGAGGCAGGTGTGACTCTTGGCCACCGCCGCGGTGAGCTTGCGCAGGGCCTGGCTCATGAGCCGGGCCTGAAGGCCCATGTGACTGTCGCCCATGTCGCCCTCGATCTCGGCGGCGGGCACCAGGGCGGCCACCGAGTCGACCACGATGACGTCCAGGGCGCCCGAACGCACGAGCACCTCGGTGATCTCCAGGGCCTGCTCGCCGGTGTCCGGCTGGCTGACCAGCAGGTCGTCCACGTTCACGCCGAGCTTGCGGGCGTAGACCGGATCCATGGCGTGTTCGGCGTCCACGAAGGCCACCGCGCCGCCGATCTTCTGGGCCTGGGCCAGGATGCTCAGGGCCAGGGTGGTCTTGCCCGAACTCTCCGGGCCGTAGATCTCCACCACGCGCCCGCGGGGCACGCCGCCCACGCCCAGGGCCAGGTCCAGGGCCAGGGTGCCCGTGGAGATGGTCGGGATGTTCGTCTCGATGGCCTGGTCGCCCAGGCGCATGATCGAACCCTTGCCGAACTGCTTTTCGATGGATGTGACGGCCAGGCCGAGAGCCTTCTCGCGGCCGTTGTTTTCGGGGTTGGGCATGCTTCTCTCCTTGGACAAGGCGGACCTATCCATCCGCCGCGCTGCGGCCCATCTTCCGGGGCGAACTTAGCACTTCCCCGGCGGGGTCGTAAAATGGATTCTTGCGGGATTTCCGCGGAAAACGCGGCCGCTGCCAGGAACGTGCCGTGGGGAAATCCAGGCGCGCCATTACCTTGCGGAGACAGGCTGACAACGCCGGCGGCGGGACGGGCGCCGGTCGTCAACCCGGCGCTATTTGAGCAGGACGAGTTTCCGGCTCAGGGTCCCCTCCCGGGTCTCCAGCCGGAGGAAGTAAACTCCGCTGGACAGTTCCCGTCCGCGATCGTCTCGGCCATCCCAAACATAGCGGTGTGTTCCAGCGGCCAGAGATCGGTCCGGATTCAGCAAACGGTGCCTTCTTCCGGCGATGTCGTAGACCGACAGGCGCACGGGACCCGCCTCGGGCAGGGTGAAGGTGATCTGGGTGCTGGGATTGAAGGGGTTGGGCTCGGCGGTGAGATCGCCATCCCCAAGGATGCCCTTCACGCGCAAGCCGCAGCCCTGACCGTAGGCCCCGATGAGCACCTCGCAGTCGTTGCCGTCCGGCAGGCAGGGCGATCCGGAGGAGAGGGTCCAGTCGCCGAGGACGGGATCGCAGAAGAGCGGATCGGCCTGGAAGTTGCCTGCACCGAGCAGCAGAAACTCCTCGTCAGAGCCTGCGTTCTGCCAGAAATCGCAGCAGTCGAAGTCGAGCGCCCCCGTGTAGGAGCCGCCCACGGTGGGACCCTCTCCATTGAATGCTAGAAGGGAACGGTACACCGTGGCGCTCGCCCCGCCCGAGAACCACAGCACGCTGGCCGTCGCGCTACGGTTGTCCACAAAGGTGGAGCCATGTATCTGGATCCCCGTCCGCATGAGCGAAAGGGCCCCTCCACCGTCCTCGGCAACGTTGTCCTGGAAAAGGCAGTCCGTCACCCGATTCGGATTCAAGATCGCCCCACCCCTCATGCCCGCCCGATTTCCGATGAACTCGCAGCCCTCTACATGAAGGTTGTCACGGAAATACAGAAATAGACCGCCTCCGTCGTCATCCGAGCTGTTCTCGATGAATCGGCATCCCTCGAGGATGAAGTCCTGCCCATCGACGAAGAGACCGCCGCCTCGCAGGGCGTGATTGGCCTCGAGGGTGAGATTCTCGTAAAGTGGCCAGGAGTCGAGTTGATGAATTCCTCCACCGTGGACCGCGGCCTGGTTGCCCATGATGAGACAACCGAGGAAGGTGGCGTCGGAGCGTTCAAGGTACACGCCTCCACCGTATCCTTCCGCCTGATTGGATTCAATGACGCAGTTATCGAAGATAGGCGCCGCCTGCCAGCACTTCACTCCTCCCCCGCTTCCCGCCGAGGAGTTGTCGCTGATCACACAGTCCACGAAACGAGGCGCGTTGTTAGCGATACGCACACCGGAATCGCTTGCACCCCTGAGGGTGAAGCCCTGTACGAGGATCGAGAGTGTGTCTCGGTCCGCTTCTCGAGTGCCGATGAGGATCACGCTGCCTTCATCGAAACCCTCGATGAAGGTGGAATCGGGGCCCGAGGTGGAGATCAGGGTGATGCCGGCCGGAAGGACCAGATTTCCGGGATAGGTTCCCGGCGAGACGAGTACGGTGTCGCAATAGCCGGCCGCCCCGAGAGCGTCTCCGATGTTCCAGTACTCTTCGGGCACTCGTAAGACCTGGCAGCCCTGTATCTCGCAATCCCCAAGCCCGAAGGCGCCCATGAGATCTCCGCAGTCATTGTTCTCCGGGAGGCAGGGCGAGTCCGGTTGGAGGCTGTAGTCGTCGATACCCTCGAGACAGAAACGAGGATCGGCCGAGATGTTCCAACCGGCGTCCCCACCGCAGATCCAGTCACCGCCCGTGTTGGCGAATACGTCCGAGCAACTCACCGAGGGTTCGGAACTGGAGTCGCACTCGAATAGCGGGGCTCCAAGGTTGAAAGCAAGGATACAGCGCTGGAAAGAGGGATTCGAGTTGTTGTCGCACTGGATGCCGCTTGCCAGGCTCGTGCCCGTGTTTTCCACGATCGTGCAGTTGACTATCGACGGCGAGCTGCCGGAGTAGCAAACCATGGCGCCACCTCTCATCGCGGTGTTATCACGTATCAGGCAATTCACAAACTCCGGCGTAGAGCCTAGGAGGAAGATCCCCCCACCGTCCTCCTCTGATTCATTGGACTTGATGATGCAGTTCTCGAATACCGGCTCGGCGTCGTGGCAGTAGATGCCACCACCTCTTTCCTCGGCAGCGTTGAGTCGAATGATGCAATTCCGGATGAGCGGGCTAGAGTGATGAATCTGCAATCCGCTCTGGTTGCCGCGCTGGATGGAGAATCCATCGACGACGGTGATGGGATCATCGCGATCGCTTCGTCCGTCATATCCGATGGTAACCGCCGTGCCCTGCCAGCCCGCACTGATATAGGTCGAGACGGGGCCGGCCTCGCTCTTGAGGACCACTCCCGGTGGCACGGTGATGCGCTCCGTGTATCCCCCCTGGGCCACCAGTACCGTGTCGCAGGCGGTGGCCTCGTCCAGGGCCGCAGTGATGGTCGGATACTCCGAGGGCACGAGCAGAACGCGACAGCCCGGGGGTTCGCAATCACCTTCCTCCCGCGCACCAATCAGGGCGTAGCAGATGTTGTTTTCGGGGAGGCAGGGCGACTCCGGACCCAGCCTGAAGTCGTCGGCCTCCGTGTCGCAGAAAAGTGGATTGAGGGAGAAGTTGCCGCCGTAGTCCGCGCCGCAGTTCTCGTCGTCGCCGTTCCCGTAGATGTCGCAGCAGGACACCCGGGGATTGCCGCCGTTCTCGCATCCGAGACCGCTTCCGAAATTGAATGCGATGATGGAGCGCTCCAGGTATGGGGAGCAGTCATAGAAATGGACACCTCCTCCGGGCCCCGCCGTATTGCGCACGATGGTGCAGTGCTCGATGCGTCCGGATCCGTAGGCGAAGAACAAGCCTCCTCCTCGCGCGGCCTCGTTGTCGTAGATGAGGCACCGCTCCACATCGATGTCGCCGTCGAAGGCGAGTAAGCCGCCCCCATCGGTTTCACTTGAGTTGTTGCGGATAACGCAGTCGACGATGACGGCGTCCGCGCCTCTTATCCGGATGCCGGAATCGGTGCCGCCCTCGATGGTGAATCCCTCGATGCGGACCGGGTAGTCTTCGCGATCCAGCGGCGGACCCGCGCCAACGCTGAGAACGGCACCGTCTCCACCACCGATTAGGAAGGTTTCATCAGGACCATCAAGGCTACGCAATACGATGCCCGAGCGGATCTCCGCATTGCAGTCGTAGGTTCCCGGACCGACGAGGACCGTGTCGCAGTGGACCGCCATGGCCAGGGCATCCTCGACGCTCGAGTAGTCCTCGGGCACGCGAATGGTCTCGCAGACGGGAAGCGCGCAATCCCCAATCCAATCACTGCCCATGCGAACGCCGCAGTCGTTGTTCCAGGGCAGGCAGGGACTCTTGACGACAAGGCTGAAGTCGCCGCCCGCTGGATCACAGAAGAGCGGATCCTGACTGATGTTTCCAGAGCCGCCCGAACTCAGGTAGTCGCCACCCGCGTTGCCATAGCTGTTGCAGCACTGGAAGTCGGTTCCGTAGGGCAGGTCCGCCACTCCCCCGCCGTCGTTGAAGGCGAAGATGGAGTTCCTGACGCGGACTTCGGCTTGGTAGGTTCCGTAGATACATCCGGCGGCGCCTCCGGCATTGCCGAAGAAAGTGCAACTCGCGACGAGGACAGGATCGTCGTCCTCGTTGCCGCTGACGGCGTTGATGGCACCGGCGTAGGATCCGCTGTTGTCGATGAAGAGGCAGTCCCGAATCACCGGAGAGGATTGTTCGATGTAGATGCCTCCGGAAAGTTCTCCGAAGTACCAGTCATCGAGGTGGGGCCCGCCGTTGCGCTCGATGATGCAATTGGCGATCCGCAGATCGCATCGGTAAAGTTCGATGCCGCAGACCGAGGATCCGCGAATCGTCAAGGACTCGATGATGGGCGGCAGTCCGGGATTGGTTTCGATACCACCGAATCCCCTGCAATGGGTCGCTTCGCTGAAGTCCACGATCACCGATCGGGGGTCTCCATCCTCGCCGATCACCCAGACTCCGGATCGAAGGCCGGTGTTGTTTTCGTAGTAGACGCCAGGAGCGATGAGCACGCTGTCGCCGGATGAGGCGTACCAGATGGCGTCCTCGATGCTGGCGTAGTCGGCGGGTACGTGGATGATATCGGCCCACGCGAACGGGAGCTGGCAGACGATGATCACCGCAAAGAGCATGATTCGGATTCGAGTCATCGCTTCTTCCCTCCGTTCTCCGGAATGCCTTACTTGATCATCACCAGTTTCTGCTGCAGCAGCTTCTCTTCGTTTCGAAGCGTCACGAGGTACACTCCTGAACTCGAGGACCTTCCGGAATCTTCCCGGCCATCCCAGACCAGTACATGAGCGCCCGCATCCAGCGTTCTGCCTGGAATCAGGTTCCGGACCCTGCGCCCTACGATATCGTAGATCGCCAGGTTCACGACGCCGGGTCTCTCGAGGACGAAGCGAATCTCCGTACTCGGATTGAATGGATTGGGGAAGGCATGGAGACTCGTTCGATAGATCGGGAGTTCCGGTCCATCCACTGGCAACTCGCAGCCCTCGCCGAAGGCACCGACCAGGACGCCGCAGCTGTTTCCATCGGGCAGGCAGGGCGAGCCCGCGGCGAGACTGTAATCGCTGTTCTCGGGGTCACAGAATCGAGGATCCTCCGAGAAGTTGCCCGCGCCCTCGCCGAGACAGATCTCATCGCCGCCCTCGTTGCCGAAGACGTTGCAACAATCGGCGTCGACGCTGGAAAGCATCTCGCAATGGATGCCCTGCCCCAGTTCGCCGAATGCGACAATGCAGCGATCCAGATGGGGATTGCTGCCCGGAGTCAACCAGAGGTTGCTTCCTCCCGGGGCCCGATTGGCCGCGAAGGTGCAGCCTTCCAGGCTGAGCGCTCCATGGTCGATGACCATGCCGCCGCCGGTCGAGGCTTCGTTCTCGGCGATGAGACAATCGCGGAACACGTTTCCGCTCATTGAACTGGCGTGGATGTAAATCCCACCGCCTTCACCGGCGGCGAAGTTGTCTGTGATTACTAGTCCCTCGAGTTCGCGATTCACATGAAGCTCGAGGTATAGACCTCCACCGTTTTCTATGGCCGTGTTGCCGGTGACAATGACATCCGGTAGGATAGAGATATCCCCGTCGGCGTAGAGACCACCGCCCCTCCAGGCGCTATTCCCCTCGATTCGAGAGTCGCTGAAAATGATCGATGTCTCGACGGCGTGGATTCCGCCTCCCGAGCCATCGCTCTGATTGCCTCTGATATCGCAACGATCGAATCTTGGCGTGCTTGAATCCATCCACAGCCCTCCGCCACTCTCGTAAGCGAAGTTGGACTCGATCATGCAGTCGACAAAGGTCGGCTGGGCCATCCATAGCTTCACGCCGCCGCCCCGGCCCGGGGAGCTGTTGTCTCGTATGATGCAGTCCTCGACGAACGGAGCCGAACGCCGTATCACCAACCCGGAATCCCCACCGCCGCGAATGGTGAAGCCAGCGAGGTAGGTCGCGGAGCTGTCCGGCGAAGCACCTTCCCTTCCACCGATATCGAGAACGGCACTCTCTCCATCCCCCTCAAGGATCGTGAGTTCGGGACCGCAGCCCACGAGATGGACACCCACCGGCAGGACCAGGGACTCCTGATAAACCCCCGGACCCACGAGGACGGAGTCGCAGTACCCGGCTTGATCGAGGGCGTCGCCGATGTTGGCGAATTCCTCGGGCACCCTCAGCACCCGACAACCGACGGGGCTACAGTCTCCCGACCCCAATGCCCCGACCAACTCCCCACAGGCGTTGTTCTCGGGAAGGCAGGGAGAGTCGGGCGAGACTCTGTAGTCGTCACCACCGAGATCGCAGAAATGTGGATTGGCTGAGAAATTCCCACCCGAATCGATGCCGCAAAGCTCGTCCCCGCCCATGTTACCGAAGATGTCGCTGCATGAAACGTTGTAGGATCCATCCTCTCCGCAATGGAGAGCCTGGCCCCCGTCGTTGAAGGCAATCACGCTGCGCTGGATGATAGGAGTGGAAAGATCCTGGGAGTAGACCGTTCCCTCCCCGGAAGTGGCCAGGTTTTCGACAAGCGTGCAGGATTGCACCAGCGGGTAGGAGCTTCCGGTCACGAAGAGGGCCGAACCCTTCTCGGCGGTGTTTTCGCCCAGCACGCAACGAAGCAAGATTGGAGACGAATACGCTCCCAGAAAAAGACCTCCTCCATAGGACTGGGCGACGTTCTCCCGGATGATGCAGTCCTCGACGATGGGCGAGGCATGAAGACATCGAATTCCCCCGCCGTTCTCATCGGTCGTATTGCCTTCGATGATGCATGCGCGGATCGTCGCGTCCTCGTATCGGACCGAAATTCCGGAGGCACTCCCCCCCGATACGGTGAAGCCTTCCAAGGTGGATGTCTCACCCTCTCTAGCGCTGCCTGCCGACAGGCCGATGTCGATGGCAGGACCATCACCGTCCCCGATGATGGTCGTGACCTGGGCGCCCCCGGTTGAAATCAGGGCGACCCCCGTGGGAAGGCTGAGACTACCCGGATAGACGCCCGGTTCGACCAGTACGGTGTCGCAGATACCAGCGACGGCCAGTGCCGCCCGGATGCTGGGATAGTCCTGCGGTACTCGTAACAGATCACATTCCGGAGCTTCGCAATCCCCAAGCCCACCAGCCCCCATCTGGACTCCGCAGCTGTTGTTCTCCGGTAGGCAGGGGGATGTTTCGTAGAGGGTGAAATCTCCCGCCGCCCAATCGCAGAGCAGTGGATCCACCGAGATGTTGCCGCCGGCATCATTGCCGCAGAGTTCGTCTCCTCCCGTGTTCCCATAGACGTCGCTGCAGGAGATGGTCAGATGGGGCGAGTAACATAGGAGGCCCGCCCCGATCAGATTGAAGGCGACCAGGCAGTTCTCGATGCTCGGCGCGGAACTGATATGATTGAGAATGCCGGAGCCATTGACGGCTTCATTGCCGACGACGGACGTGCCGATGATCGTGGCGTCGGAATTCCTTAGATAGATACCCCCACCGTCGACGGCAAGGTTTCCCGAAACGAGACAGTTGGATATCACTGGATCGCAGTCCCTGGCGAATATACCTCCGCCCGCATCGCTGGAGCTGTTTCCGGTGATCCAGCAATCTCGTACTTCCGCATCGATATCCCAGATGGACAGTCCGGATTCGCTTCCTCCACGAATGGTGAAACCCTCAATGACCGCGGCCTGGGGATTTCGTGGCTCATCGCGATCAAAGCCCAGAGTCACCGTGCTGCCAGATGACTGCCCGTCGATGATGGTCGATGCGTAGCCATGGCTGCTGACAAGGACCACACCTGTGCGCAGACGGATATTCTCGTAGTAGGTGCCCGGGGCCACGAGCACCGTGTCGCAGGCATAGGCATGCGCCAGAGCCTCGGACAGTGTCGGATAGTCTTGGGGAACGAACAGGGTCTCGCAGATAGGCGCTTCGCAATCTCCCTCGCCGCAGGCCCCCACCAGTACGCCATCATTGTTCTCCGGAAGACAGGGAGAGTCTTCGTGCAATCGGAAATCCCCCAGGCCCGCATCGCAGAAGAGCGGATCAGCGCTGAAGTTTCCCCCACCTGACCCATCGAGCTCATCTCCCCCCACGTTCGCGTAGCTGTCGCATTGAGTGACAACGGCATCATAGGGCATGCCGAAGACGGCGCCGCCCCCTTCGTTGAAGGCGAGTATGGATTTCCTCAGACTGATATTCAGAGGACCTTCCACGGCGATGCCCGCACCGTATTGCGCCTGATTGGCGAAGAAGGTGCAGTTCTCGATGCCGGCATTCTCGGAATAGTCCGCAGCTGCGATAAAGATGGCCCCGCCTCGCTCGGATTGGTTCCCGGAAAACACGCAGTACTCCACGCTGAGGTGAGGACTTATCGTGCAAGAGATGGCACCACCCGAGAAGGCTGACTCGAACTGACCGTTGCCGACGAAGCGGCAGTATCTGACTGCCAGTTTGAAGTCCGACACCACAATCGCATTGGACATGGCACCGGATATGCTGATTCCCTCGATCCCTGCAGGCGGATACTCGGAACTTGCCAAACCCAAGAACGCGAAATACTCATTGCTCGCGTCAATGCGCACGGAAGCGGGATCGAGGGGATTGCCGCGCAGCAACACGCCTTCGCGAAGCTGCGCGCCTTCGGTGTAGGTGCCGGGGGCGAGTTGAACCGTGTCTCCCACCTGGGCAGCCCAAATGCCATCCTGGATGGTAGACTCATCGGCAGGCACATGGATAATGGCGGCAATGGCGGGAAGGGCAGACACCAAAAGAATAAACAACATCAAGACGAAGCTCCGCATGGCTCACCTCAGTGCCTACAATCATACACCTTTCAGCTCATTAGTTAAATGCGAAATCTATTTTTCCGACAAACTTCATCGTACCAAACTGAGTTTCAAACTGTGGTATTCCCTGTCGGAATCCAGTCTCAGGAAATAGATGCCGCTGGAGAGGGCCCGACCTAAGTCATCCCGACCGTTCCAGCTAACGCGGTGCTCGCCGGCTTCCAGGACTGTACACGTGTACAGGGTGCGGATCCTCCGCCCTGCAATATCGTAGACCGCCAGGTTCACCTTCATGTCCGTGTTCAGGTCGAACCTGATCTCGGTGCTCGGATTGAAGGGATTCGGGAAAGCCGCGAGCGCGAGTAACGGGGTGTCCGGTATCTCCGGCGAGTCCACGGGCTCATTGCATCCCAGGCCGAGAGCACCGATGAGCTCACTGCAATCGTTTCCCAGAGGCAGGCAGGGCGACAGCGCCGACAGTGACCAGTCGCCGCCGTCGCGGTCACAGAAGTAGGGATAGGCGCTGAAGTTTCCGCCGAGGTCCAGGCCGCAGACCTCCTCGCCGCCCTCGTTGCCGTAGAAGTCGCAGCAGAGGCTGCGCGTCTCACCCATGGTGTTGCAGTCCATGAGCGAGCCGGGTCCGTTGAAGGCCAGGATCGATCGCTCCAGACGAGGGAAGGAGACGTCCATGAAGAAGGCGGCGCCACTTCCCGTCGCGGAATTGTCCACCAGAGTGCACTGATCGAAGAGACCCGAGCTGAAGATGAAGTAACCTACACCACCAAAGCCAGCCGCGCGGTTCCCCGAGAAGACGCAGCGAGAGAACTCGGGCGCGCCACCGGGACAGTGGTCGAGGAAGAGTGCGCCGCCGTCGATGAAGCTCTCGTTGCCGAAGAAGACGCAACCCTCGAAACTCGGCTGGGCGCCCTGGGCCCAAACGGCGCCACCCTCCTGCCAGGAGCCGTTCCAGTAGAACTCGCAGTCCGTGAAACTCGGACGCGAATCCGATTCGATCATGTGCACCGCCCCGCCCCGGTAGGCGAGATTGCTGCTGAACCGGCAGCGCTCGAAGCGGGATTCGCTGCCCCAGATCAGCACGGCACCGCCCTCGTAGCCGTCGTTCTGGGTAAAGAAGCAGTCGGACACCTGCGGGTGGGACTGGTCCAGGAACATCGCGCTGCCCGCCGCGCCGCGCAGGGTGAAGCCCCGGAGGCGCGCGGCGCTGTCCACGTACTCGGCCACGACCACGAAGGTGTGCCCGCCCGCGTCGAGCACGGTGGCACCGGGGTTCATGTCCTCGGCGAGTAGGGTCACGCCTGAAAAGAGCGGAATGGATTGCTCGGTGTAGATCCCAGGCGCGACCAGCACCGTGTCGCCGTATGCGGTGGAGCGCATGGCGTCCTCCACTTCTGCGAAATCCGCCGGCACATGGACGACCAGGGCCCCCGCCGGCAGGAGGGCCAGGAGTAGAGCCAGTATCGGGATCCGAAGTGCCAAGGGCAAACTCCTGTGGAATAATCAATTATACCACAGGGACCAGGGAGGGGCAAAACTCACCGGTCGCTCAGTTGGACTTCCAGCAGCGAACGATAGATGGGCCCCCGGGGCCGGAGTTCGCTTTCGTAGAGTTGGAAGGACTCGGCGCGAATCATTGGAAGCTGAGGCGTGCCGATCTGGTCGGGATCCAGCTCCAGCTTCTCCCCCCGGCGAACGCGGGCCAGGGTCAAATGCGCCTTGAAGTCCCGGCGCTCGGGCTCGAAGCCGACACCCGCGGTGGCATCCTGCACCGCCGTAGCCAGATCCCGCAGTGACTTCATGCCGGAGAGAAGGCCCAGGGTCAGTACCCGTGCGCGATTGCCCGGCGGCATGGCAAATGCGGCGCCGGTCTCAAGGGAGAAATCACGCAGCTTGTTTAGCTCCGACAGGGCTTCCATGATCGAAGGTGCGCGATCCGGGTCCACATCCCCAAGGAACTGCAGGGTGAAGTGGTAGAGATGGGCATCGACCCATTTCAACCGAGGATGCTCGGCCCGCCATGGCGCCAATTGCTGCTCGAGAGCCTGTCGCTGCTGTTGCGGAAGGGGAAGGCCAACAAACAACCTCATGGGTCCTCCGGGGCTAAGTTAGCTGGTCAAAGCAGGATAGCAACTCCAGGGTCTTCAAACAATCGAATGCCGCATTTGGGCTTTGGCACTTGTCCTGCTAGAATATCCCCTGTGCGGATCCCGTCGAAAGGTCGCCAACATGTCGAGCAGATCCATAGTCGCACTGATACTTACGCCGCTGCTGCTTGTAGCCTGCGGCAAGACCAGCACTGATCCCGTGGAGTGGGAAGGTCTGCCCGACTGGACCGAGCCCACCCACGGCAACTCGACGCCTCCCAACTTCGACGTGGTCTTCCCCGAAGGCGCCGTCCAGCGCCTCGACCTGGTCATCGATCCCTCTTACTGGCAGGACATGCTCGATGACATGGAGGAACACTACGGTCCCTTCGGCCAGGGCGGCTTCCCGCCTCCGCCGTCGGACGACAACCCCATCTGGGTGCCCTGCTCGGTCTTCCATGAGGGCATCGAATGGTATCACGTGGGCGTGCGTTTCAAGGGGAATTCGAGCCTGGTCTCCGCCTGGCGCGGGGGCATCTGGAAGATGGCCCTGAAGCTCGACTTCGACGAGTTCGAGGACACCTGGACAGAGATCACGAACCAGCGCTTCTATGGCTTCAAGCAGCTCTCGCTCTCCAACGGCTACGAGGATCCCTCGCTCATGCGCGAGCATCTGGCGGCGGGCATCCTGCGCGAGGCGGGCGTGCCGGTGGCCCACACCGTCCCCTGTCGCATCTTCATCGACCATGGGGATGGCCCCCTCTACTTCGGCCTCTACACGATGGTCGAAGTGGTCGACGATACGGTCATAGAGACGCAGTTCGAGGGCGGCGGCAATCTCTACAAACCCGAGGGTCCGGGTGCGACTTTCGCGGCCGGGTCCTTCAACGAGGACCACTTCGACAAGAAGAGCAACGAAACGACCTCCGACTGGAGCGATGTGGCGGCGGTCTACGAGGCCCTGCACTCGAACCTTCGGACCAGCGATCCGGCCATCTGGCGCGCGAATTTCCACTCGGTCTTCGACATGGACGGCTTCATCCGCTGGCTGGCCGTGAACACCGTCATCCAGAACTGGGACAGCTACGGTAAGGAATTCCACAACTACTATCTATACAACGAACCCGGCAATGAAGTGCTGAGCTGGATTCCCTGGGACCACAACGAGACCCTTCAGCCCGGGAAGAATGGCGGCGCCATCGCCCTGGACTTCAGCGATGTGGAAGACGGCTGGCCCCTCATCAACTTCCTGGTCGAGGACGAGGTCTACTGGCATCGCTACCTCACGCTGCTCGAAGAAATCATCCACGGGGCTTTCGCTCCGTCGCGCATGATTCCCATCTATCAGCAGATCCACGCCATGATCGAGCCCTACGTGGTGGGCGACGACGGAGAGCAGCCCGGCTACACCTACCTGGTGCAGTCCGCGGATTTCATGGTCGAACTGGGATACCTGGAGAATCACGTCCAGGAACGATATGAGCTGGCTGCTGAGTTACTCACGGCCGAGGGCTACTGATCGCGCAAGCTCATCCATAGCATAGTTAGAGCTTCCTGAACCGCGTAACGACGATTGTCCTCGCGCCCCCAGGGTGCGAGCCGCCTGATGTGCCGAGTTCCACTTTCACCCGCCAGGGCGATGTGCAGGGTGCCCACCGGTTTTTCGTCCGTTCCGCCCTCGGGCCCCGCGATGCCCGTGATGGACAGGGCCCAGTTCGCGGCCAAACGCTCACGCACGCCTTCGGCCATGGCCCGCGCGCATTCCTCACTCACCGCGCCGTATTCAACGAGTAGCGAGGTCGGCACTCCGAGCATCGACTCCTTCACCTCGTTGGCGTAGCTCTGAACACCGCCGAGGAAGACCGCACTGGATCCGTTCACGCGCGTGATCCGCCCGCCCAGCAGTCCTCCGGTGCAGCTTTCGGCAACGGCGACGGTCTCGCCACGCTCAAGCAGAAGATTCACCAGCACCTCTTCCAGCGTTTCGCCCGAGCGCGAAACGAGGTGGCCATTCAGTCGAGTGGCGAGCTCCTCGTGATCGAATTCATCGGAGGGAACGCGAACTCGAATACCCTCGCGATTGGGATAGAAGCCCAGACGCTCCAGGCCCGGCATTCCCTCGAGGGCCGTGGCAAGCTTGTCCTCGCCCAGGCCGGCCAGCCGCCACTCCTGAGCCGGCAGGTCGCTCTTCGTCATAGGCAGGACCGTTTCGAGAACGGCGCGGTACTCGCTGGGCACACCGGGTAGTACAAGCAGGAAACCGTTCTCCTTTTCGCAAAGGATAGGCGGGGCCGTTCCCACGGGATTGCTCAGGGGCCGGCAGCCCTCGGGCAGGCGGGCCTGACGGTGGGTGTACACTGTGAAGGCTCGTCCTCGACGCGATTCGAGATTCCGTATCATCTCTGCAGCCTCGGCGCTCTCGACCAGCTCCACACCCAGTCCCGCGGCGATCTCCTCACGGGTGGCGTCATCTTCGGTGGGACCGAGTCCACCTCCGAGGAAGAGAGTGCCGCCTTCCTCCTTCCACCTGCGCACGGCCGCCTCTGCCGCCCCCTTCCGATCGGGAAGCTGCTCCACGGAATCTGGAATCTCGCCAAGCTGGGCGAGCCTTTCGGCCAGCCAGGGCGAATTGGTGTCGGGATGATCCCCGCGCATGAGCTCGTCGCCGATGGCCACGATTCGCAGGGGACGGTTGATGCGGGAGGCGAGTTCGATATTCATGCGAACAATCTAGAACGATGAGCCCATCGAGCACAGAAAAAAGGCGCCGGAATCGTTTCCGGCGCCCCATCGCGTCGATCCTCCTGACTATTTCAGGAGGATGAGCTTGGCGTCCCCCACCAAATCCCCGGACTTGATCCGGGCGAGATACATTCCGCTCGCCAGCCTGTTGCCCGCTTCATCCCGGCCGTCCCACTCCCGTGAATGGAGACCGGCCTCCTGAACTCCCCTGGCGAGGCTTCTGACCTTGCGACCGGAAACGTCGAAGATCTCCAGTTCCACGAAGCTCTCCCGCTCGAGGCGATACTCGATAAGCGTCTTGGGATTGAAGGGATTGGGATAGACCTCGAGTCCGAGCCGGTCCGCTCCCGGCGTCTCGATGCCGGTGACGAGATCCTCGCACTGCACCGGATAGACCACCAGACCCTCGTCGGGATGGGTGGTCCAGATCTGGTTTCCGATCTGCAGGATGAAGTCGGTGTCGTACTGCTCGCCCAGGGCGCCGAGGCAGCGGGGATCATCCGCCTGGCTCACGTCGAAGATCCAGGTGCTGGCGTCCTCGTAGAAATTGTTCGAACTGGTGCCCGCGTAGACGAAGCTGCCCTCGGCATCGAGGCCATAGCCGTACTGCATGGTCGGGAAGGGCTCGACGCCCATGAGCACGGGCAACGCCGGATCGTAGAGGTCATAGACGAGCAGACCCACATCGTCGCTGAGGCAGTAGAGGCGGCCGTCCTCGGCGTGGATGGCCTGGAGGCTCTCGAAGCTGGGAAGAGTTCCCAGGGACACGGGCGCCTCGTAGTTGCTGATGTCGAAGACCTCGATGGCGGCGTTCCAGCTGGTATCCCAGCCGGCCGCGTAGGCGTAGTCGCTGTAGAGCGTCAGATAGTCGTAGTCGTGCAAGGCTCCACCGATTCCCAGGGGATCGGGATAGAAGGGGTCGTCGATGTAGAACTTGCGCAGGCCATGGTCGTCCAGGAGCACGTAGAGGTCGTGACCCTGGATGCCTATGTCTTCGACGGTGGAATCGATGGGCGGGCCGGTCTCGGGCCAGGTGCCCTCCAGGATCATGTTCATGGGATCGGAGCAGTTCACCATCAGCAGGCCGAGCGTGGTGTTACCCACGTAGAGCACGCCCTCGCGATGGTCCAGGTCGTTGACAAAACCGCTGAACTCGAGGTTGCCCACCACGTTCTGGGTCTCCCAATGGATGGCGTGAAGATCTCCGCCCGAGTCCGCCAGGAAGAGGCGGGGCAGGTCCGCATCGAAGACCACGCCGTCGATGGCCACGCCCAGAGCGCCCGTGGGAGCCTGAAAGTCCGGATTGGCCACATCGTAGATATCCATGCCCGAACCGTCGACGGCCACGTAGAGATAGTCGCCGCTTAGATCGATCCGATAGATACCGCTATCCGCCCCGAGTGTGGCTACATGTGCGGGCATCAATGGATCGCCGATGTCGAAGGCCACGGTGCCCACATAGTCGCCGCTCATGAAAGCGTGGCCACCGCCCACCTCGATTTCGGAGGGATAGCCGTAACCGTCTCCGAAGGAGTGAGCGCCGAGGTATGTGGGATCGGTGGCGCCGTTGGCCTGGAGAACGACCAGACCGTTGTCGTAGTCAGCCACGAAGAGGTGGCCGCCCGAGAACTTGACATCCTGGGCGCTGGAACCCGCCCAGTTGACCTGACCCATCTGAATCGGAGCGTCAGGATTGATGAGGTCGACGACGATGACACCCTCATCCTCCTCGGCAACGTAGACCAGGGAGGGATCGGTGGGATCGAAACTGACCCCATGGGGCGAACTCGGAAGAGGTAGGGTGCCCCGTGGAACGGGAGTCTCGGGCACACTGATGTCGATGATCCTGAGCGCATCGTTTTCAGACAGCAATGCCAGATTGCCCCGGGCACCGACGTTGATGAGCTCGTACCCCAGAACCGGAACATTCGAGAGGGTAACCGGATTCACGGGATCGCCCAGATCGAGAATGTAGAGCCCCTCGTACTCGTCCACCAGGAGCAGCAGGCCCTCATGCCAGAGGGCGTGAGTCACGTCGCTGGCCTCGTCCCATGAGCCCACGATCACGGGATTGGCGCGATCGTGGATATCCACCACCGCCAGCCCGATGCCGTAGTAACAGGCGTAGACGTACTCGTCGTGGGCCTCCATGTCGTTGACGTAGGACCAGTCATCATCATCGGGTAGCATGCCCACGAAGTGGATCATGTCCTCGTAGTGAACGCAATCCTGGGCGATGACCGCACTGGCTGATACTAAAATGAGGACTGAGAATAGAAAGCGGCGAAGAAGTGGGAATGGAGTCATGGCATCTCCTCCGGCGAACGAGGCTAGCGATTACGATCGCCGAAGATTATACTATTTCAGACCGATGGGTGTTAAATCTTTCTTACCGCCCTAGAGGAACCATAGGGTGAGCAGCTTCAATGAAATGAGCGTGTAGACGCCGGCCATGAGATCATCGAGCACGATGCCCCAACCGCCGGGCAGACTCTCGAGCCGGCTGGCCGGCCAGATCTTGGCGATGTCGAAGAATCGGAAAAGGAAGAAGGCCGCGAGCAACAGCTTCCAGGTGCCGGGAACGTTCAAGGGCTCACCCAGAAACGCCAGGGGCAGCAGGATGCCCACCACCTCGTCCACGGTGCAGGGCCCGGGGTCTTTCCCGTGCTGACCTTCCATGTAGTAGGAAAGCGGAACCGAGGCCACCAGCGAGATCAGAAAGAAGGTCCAGAGGCCCGCGGTGCTCGGTCCCCAGATCCAGAGGATGAACACGATCAGGAAACTGGACACGGTGGCCGGTGCGATGGGGAAGTATCCCGTGAAGGCCGTGCTGCCGAGGAAGCGAAGCAGTGTTCTCATGCCGGATTCCTTTCCGTGCGTGTTAGCGGCTACAACTTCACGCGTCCTTCGAAGGCGCGTGACAGCGTGGCTTCATCCAGATACTCGAGTCGACTTCCCGCGGGCAGTCCACGGGCCAGGCGTGTGACGCTCAGACCCATTCCGTCTAGCTGCTCACCCAGGTAGAGAGAGGTTGTTTCCCCCTCAACGCTGGAGGACAGGGCCAGGATGATTTCGCTCACCTGCTCGTCCTTCACGCGCGCGAGCAGCTGCTCGATGCTGAGATCCTCAGGATGCACGCCGTCCAGAGGACTGATCACTCCACCCAACACGTGGTAGAGCCCGCGGAAGATGCCGCTTCGCTCGAGGCTGAGCACCTCCACCGGCTGCTCCACCACGCAGAGTTTCCCGGATTCGCGCTTCGGATTCGAGCAGATCGGGCAGTACCGCGCATCGGCGTAGAAACCGCATCGCTCGCAGAAACCCAGCTTCTCGCGGGTCTCCATGAGCAGCCGCGCCAGTTCGCGCGTCTCCGTCTCTTCCTGTCCGAGCAGGTGCAGGGCGATACGCTGCGCACTGCGTTCGCCGATACCCGGCAGTCGGGTGAGTCGGCGTACGAGTCGTGCGAGGAGTGGGCTGATCTTCTCCATCAGAAGCCGGGCATGCCGCCCATGAGGGGTCCCATCTTTTCCTGGCTGGCGCGCTTGGCGGCGTCCTGGGCCGAACGCAGGGCCGCGAGGATCATGTCCTCGAGCATTTCCGCGTCGGCATCTTCCAGGGCTTCGGGCGCGATCTTGATCTCCACCGGATCCATGGCGCCGTTCACCTTCGCGGTGACGACGCCTCCGGCCACGCCCTCGAAGATCGTGGCCTCTAGCTCCCGCTGGATCTCGGCCATCTGCGCCTGCATCTGCTGCGCCTGTTTCATCATCTTGCCAATGTTCTTCATGCTGACTCCATCTAGTGATCTTCGACGATCTCGCCGTCGAATTTCTTGAGCAGGTCCTGCACCAGGGCATTGTCCGAGTGCTCCTGCAGGGATCTTTCGCGACGGGCATCGTCGGCACGGGCCTGGGTCACTCGCGGAGCGGTCGCTTCGGGCGCAGCCTCATCCTCGGGACCGGTGAGCCGCACGTCGCGGCCTTCGCCGAAGATCTCGCGGAACTTGTCCTGAAGTAGCAGGCGATCCTCGTGGTTGTCCAGGAGGGTGCGGAAGTGACTGTCGAGGTGAAGGGTGAAGCATTCGCGATCCACGCCGCCGGGACGAGCCTTTTCGAGGAACTGGCCCTTGATCATGCTGGACTGCTTCACCGCCCCCACGAACTCGGGCCAGGCGGCCTCCAGGCCGGAGCGGCTGAGTGCGTAGGCGGCCTGAGGTTTGGTGCCTCGGGCCTCGGGCCTCGGGCTTGGTGCCTCGGGCCTCGGGCCTCGGGCTTCGGGCTTCGGGGCCCGGGGCTCGCGGCTCGTGGCTCGCGGCTCTCTGCTCGGGCCTCGAGCCTCTGGCTTCGGGCCACGGGACTCGGGACTCGAGATCCCCTGCCCGCCTTTCAGAATCGAGAGCACCTCCGACAGCAACACCCGCTTCTCGAAACGCGTGAGCTCCACCACGAAAGCCTCGGTGAGGATGCGCGGCTGGCTGGCGCGCTTGATCTGCTCGGCCCGGTCGCCCGCGAGGCGGGTGAGGTAGAGCAGATCCTCGTCCTGGAAGCCTTCGGCCAGACGGCGGCAGACTTCGATGTCCTCGGCGGGGAGTTCGCCCTCGAGAAGCTGATCGTTCATGCGAAGCACCAGCAGATTGCGGAAGTGCCTGGCCAGGCCCGCCACGAAATCGTGGGGCGTGCCGCCGGCGTCGAGGGAGGCGTCCAGCGACCTCAGGGCTGCGGCGCCGTCCTTCTCGAGGATGGCCTCGGTGAGCGTGAAGTAGTGCTCGTAGCGGGGAAGGCCAAGCAGGTCGATGAGCGCGTCGAGATCGAGACTCTGCCCAAGGGATGAGACCGACTGGTCGAAGAGCGTGAGCCCGTCGCGCATACTGCCCTCGGCCTTGCGCCCCAGCGCCATGGCCGTACCGTCGCCAAGGGTGATGCCCTCGCTCGCGGCGATGTGCTCGATGCGCCCGGCGATCTCCTCGCTGCGAAGCAGGCGGAAGGCGTAGCGTTGGCAACGCGAACGAATGGTCGGGATGATCTTGTCGTACTCGGTGGTGGCGAGCACGAAGACGACGTTGGGCGGTGGCTCTTCTAGGGTTTTCAGGAAAGCGTGGGCCGCTGGGCCAGTAATCTGATGCGCTTCGTCCAGAATGATCACGCGGTAGCGGCCATCCATCGCGCTAAAACCGACGTGTTCGCGCAGTTCACGAATCTGGTCGATGCCCCCGCCGCTCGCAGCGTCGATTTCCTGAACCGCCAGGCTCAATCCAGCCACAATAGCTTGACAGGATGTGCACTCCCCGCAGGGTTCGCGGGTGGGGCCCTTCTCGCAGTTGAGGGCCTTGGCCAGGATACGCGCCACGGTGGTCTTACCGCAACCACGAGGACCGCTGAAGAGGTAGGCGTTGGCCACGCGGTCCTGCTCGATGGCGCCGGCGATGACCTGGCTCACATGGTCCTGCCCCACCACGTCCTCGAAACGCTGAGGTCGCCACTTGAGGGCCAGCACCTGATAGTCCACGCGCATCCTTTCAAAGAAAAAGGCCAGGTTGATCCACGGCACATCCGGGGTTTTTCGTACCGCTGCTACCTTCCGGTCCTGACGGGGTTGGAAAATCCGGATTGCGTGGGACCTGGCCCAGACCGAAAGACAAGAGGCGGAGAGGCAGGGATTCGAACCCTGGGAACCCGCGAAGGCTCAACGGTTTTCGAGACCGCCCCGTTCAACCACTCCGGCACCTCTCCTGTACTGCTGTCGATTTCGGCGGAGAGTCTGGGATTCGAACCCAGGGTACCTCTCGGTACACACGATTTCCAGTCGTGCCGATTCGACCGCTCTCGCAACTCTCCATCTGCAATCAGTGCCTCAGGCGCCTAAAAAAATCCCGCATCAGCTGGGCGGCGTCTTCGGCCCGAACGCCCCCTTGAACCGTCACGCTATGGTTCCATCGCGTTTCCGCGGGGACGTCGAGGATGGAACCGCAGGCCCCGAATTTGGGATCGGAAGCCCCGAAGACCACCCGGCTGATCCGGGCCAAGTGAATGGCGCCGATGCACATGGTGCAGGGTTCCAAGGTAACAAAGAGCTCGCAGTCGGTCAATCGCCATGTACCCAGGGTGTTGGCGGCCGCCGATAGGGCCAGGGTCTCCGCGTGGGCGGTGGGATCCTGGAGTCGTTCCACGGAGTTTCGTCCGCGGCCGACCACCCGCTCCCCCAACACTATCACGCATCCCACGGGAACCTCACCCTCCTCGTAGGCCCTGACGGCCTCGGCGAAGGCCTGGTCCATCCAGCGGAAATCGCGATCCTCCATGCTCACCTCCGGGCATGAAAACTAGAACCAGAACATGAACTTGACCAGCGAATAAAAGTGGAGAACGGGCTCCTGTTCGTATCGTCAATCCCCGATTGACAGGATGCCCGAACCTGCCTACCCTGCCCGCTTTGGAGGCTGTTCGGCCTGATTCCAACCCCCAAAGGATGGTCCCATGAACGTCACTCAACAGACTGAGTACGCTTTCGCGGAGTATATCTGGATCGATGGGCAGCGCCCCACCGCCAAGCTTCGCAGCAAGACCAAGGTATTGACGGCAGATCCCGATCACCCGCCCGTCTGGGGTTTCGACGGCTCCTCCACCCAACAGGCCGAGGGCAGCGATTCGGACTGCGTCCTGAAGCCGGTGAAGGTCTACCCGGATCCCATTCGCGGCGGCGAGTCTCGCCTGGTCCTCTGCGAGGTCTTCGATCCCGACGGCACGCCCCACCCCACCAACACCCGTGCCTTGCTGCGTGAGCAGGAGGAGAAGCACGGCGACCAGAAGAGCTTCTTCGGCATCGAACAGGAATACACGCTCTTTGAGGGGAACCATCCCCTGGGTTGGCCCGAGGGCGGATTCCCCGCGCCCCAGGGCAACTACTACTGCGGCATCGGCGCCGACGAGGTCTTCGGTCGCGAGATCGTGGAGCGCCACATGGTGGCCTGCCTGAATGCCGGCATTCAGATCGCCGGCATCAACGCCGAGGTCATGCCCAGCCAGTGGGAGTTCCAGGTGGGACCCAACGACGGGCTCACTGTGGCCGACGATCTCTGGACCGCGCGCTGGCTGCTCTACCGAATCGCCGAGGACTACGGCGTGAACGCCAAACTGCATCCCAAGCCCATCGCGGGAGATTGGAACGGGGCCGGTGCCCACGTGAACTTCAGCACCGAAGCCATGCGCGGTAGCCTGGACGCCTGCTGGGATGCCATCAAGAAGCTCGAAGGCAAGACCGAGGAGCACATCGCGGTTTACGGCGAGTTCATCGAGATGCGCCTGACCGGCCTGCACGAGACCTGCGACTATCGCACCTTCCGCGCGGGAGTCTCCGACCGCGGTGCCAGCGTGCGCATCCCCTGGCACGTGGCCAAGGCGGAGCAGGGCTATATCGAGGATCGACGCCCCAACGCCAACATGGATCCCTACGCGGCCTGCGCGAAGATGATCGAAACGGTCTGCGGGTAAGCTGCCAGCAACCAGCAACCAGCCAGAAAAACACCCTCCCCCAGTGTCGGGGGAGGGTTCTTGCATGTAGCTGGTAGCTGGCCGCCGGCCGCTACTTCAGCATCAACATCTTGCCCGCATCCGATACATTGCCCGAGACAAGCAGTGTGAAGTAGACACCCGAGCCGAGTTCGCGACCGTCCTCGTCTCGACCGTCCCAGACCGTCGTATGGAGACCGGCCACGAGATGCCGCTCCGAGAGCAGGGTACGGACGCGGCGGCCTTCCACGTCGTAGACGGCCAGATAGACCTCGCCATCCTCCGGCAACTCGAAGTGGAGAGTCGTGCTCGGATTGAAGGGATTGGGATGGTTCGGCCCGAGGGCGAGCCGGGGCGGCGCGCTCTGCAGAGGAGCTCCGCCCTCTTCCGGGTTCCCGTCCTGGTCAGCGGGCTCCTCGCCGGGCTCATCCTCCGCGCGCACCACGCGAGTGGAGCGGATGGACAGGAAATCCTGGCGATGAACGGTGAGCGTATAGACGCCCTCCTGCAGGGGCGGCACTTCCAGAATGGCCTGGCCCGTGATGTTCGTCGTGGCGCTGACCTGAACTCCCAGTTCCTTCGAGTACAGGGTGACACGGGCTTCTCTGACCGGGGCGCCGTCACTCAGGACGCGCAACTTGATCTCCTGTGAATTCACGGAAAGGCCGAGCAGGTTCATGAGGGACATGGGCCTGGGCTGCCCGGTCCAGATCTTCATGGCCGGATCCCCGAAGAGATTCAGATCGTAGTGGCACCAGCGCATGCCCGGATAGTCCACCATCCAGGCCAGATCCATCTTCGAATCGTCGTTGGCCAGACCCGCCTCGTGGACACCTTCCCCGAACAGGGCGTCGAAGAATTCGCGGTCGAAGTACTGGGAGGGTCCCGCGGTTCCGCCCGCATCACCCCAGCCGTAGCGGGAGTTCATGACCGCGGCCACGGCGCCTCCGAATTCGGTGGTCAGTCGCTCGCCGAAGCAGTCGGCCGGGTAGCCGCCGTAGCTCGCCTTGTCGTCGAAGGAGCCACAGTAGCAGCCCTGGCTGTAGAAGAAGCCATAGGCGTTTTCGATGCCGTCATTGTGCAGAAGGGGCAGGTCGTTGTTGTGAAGCTTGGCGGCCAGATTGTAGTAGGCGTGCCCCTGGTGGTTCACGATGCCCAATCCGTCGTTCAGGATCACCATCAGGTGCTCCTTCTGCCAGGTCCAATCCCGTTCGTAGAGCCCGCCCACGGCCATGGTACTCGGCACGCCGGCGGTGACGATGCCATTGGCGTCCGAGCCGTACCAGATCTCGTCCTTGTAGGTTGCGCCCCAGGTGAGGGGATTGGTCCAGAGCTTCTCACCGATCATGAGCATGCGATCGGCATGTTTGGCCACGGGATCGTCCTGGTAGAGCATCTGCTTGCGGATGAAGTTGTCCAGGTCCTCGGCGTCGCTCACGCAGGCACGGCCCACGGCCATCTCGGGGAAGAGGTCGGCCTCGCCGGGTTCACCCCATCGCCCGTCGCCGTCCGGGTTCCAGTCGCCATCCAGAGCTCCATAGTAGATGTCACCGGGAATGTCGTAGTCCGTGGTCGAGTAGGCCTGGCAGAAAAGCCCTCGATGGGGAATGCCGTTGTCATCTCTCGTATCTCCCACCAGCAGCAGATACTCGGCCCCGGTTCCCTGATAGGCATCCTTGATGAAGTTGCGGAGCGTCTCGGGCTCGTCGCGTCCATCGTAGTTCTCGTTGACCCAGGATCGAAGATAGGTTTCCACCTGATGTCCCCGGGAGCGGAGGAATTCGACAAAGGGCTCGAGCTGTTCCGCCCAGGTTTGCGTGGTGAGGATCAGGTAGTCCAGCTCACCGAAGCTCCGCGAGTTCCCGATGCCCGACGCGATGCCATCGTAGGCATGCAGCATCTCGGGATTGTCCACGAGCGATGCCAGTCGCGACCGCGTGCCCTCGTCGACGCGAAGCATCGAGGCGCTCGCCTCCCTCGCGTGGTCGTCGAACTCGCTGTGGACATGAATCTCGAATGAGGGATGCCAGCTCAACTGATCATCCGAACCCCGGTAGCGCACCGGGCTGAGCACCAGGGTGAGCACGCGATGTCCGCGGAAGAGATCTTCCCGCCAGGAGACGAGCGGATCGGCGGGCCAGTTCTCCTGGCTCTGATAGATGGATCTGAGTCCGGCGACTTTTTCGTAAGAGCCGGGTTGGCTCAGGATCTGGGGAGCCTGCGCCACGAGTGGCGGCCTCGATCCACTCAGAGGTCGCGTCTCCAAGGGCAGGACTTCCACGCGGGTGACCTTCTCGCCGGGGGCGAGCAGAAGTCTGAATGGCGCCTTGGGAAGAAGCGGTTCGCCGGGCTGTCCGAGGGAGGGAGCTCCGGGCATGAGAACCTTCAGGCCCTCGGTTCGGTCCTGGATCTCGGGTGTCTCTGTCTGGAAATGGTAGACCCGCACCTCTGCCGCAGCGGAAGCCGCGAGGAGGATGAGGATGCTGATCGCAAAGGTGAGGAACCTAGCCTTCAAGCAAACTCCCTGAGCGGAAATGCATGTATTCGAGACCGTCGAGTATTTTACCACAAGACATATGCAAAGCCTAGGCCGATTCCCTGAGACTCTTTCCCATGGGGCTCTCGGGGGTTTCGATTGCCGGTTTCAAGAACTAAAAAGCCCGGCCCCAAAGGAGCCGGGCCGACTGTCTATCTCTTTCAACAACTATTTCAGGAGCACTAATTTGCTTTCCGAATCGGATTCAGGACCCGAGATCCTAAGCAGATAGACCCCCGAGCCCAAGGGCTCGCCGAAGGCATTTCTTCCATTCCAGGAAAGCTCATGGCGCCCTGCTCCGCGGATTCCTTCAGACAGGGTAAGGACTTTTCGGCCCTGGACATCGAAGATCTCCAGCTTCACGAAGCCCGCATTCGCCAATTCGAATATGATTTCCGTCTTGGGGTTGAAGGGATTAGGGAAAGCTCCCAAGAACGTGAAAGAGGACGGTGGGTTTTCGTCCACACTAGTGGGATCGTCGGACTCGGTGATTTCGATTAGTTGATCCACACTCAGGTCCGTGACCAGGGAGTAGCCGCCGGATGGCCAGAAGACCTCCAGGGAATCGACCAGACTGGCGTCCCCCAGTCCGAATTCCGTCCGCAGGGAGCTCTGGGAGAGGTATCCCGTGTCGCTACCCAGCTCCCGAATCTGCACCATGCCCCCGGCCACCAGTCGAATTCGGGTACCCAAGGCCGAGGCGTTGGACGCGGTGCCGACCAGATCCATGTGAATCCAGTGCTTGCCTCCGGAATGCTCGTTTCGGATGAGCCGGTTGGGAGCGCCGTTGTTCGCCAGGTAGAGGTCGAGGCGTCCATCGCCGTCATAGTCGGCCCAGGCCGCACCGCTGGTGTCGGAACCGTCACCGAGCAGAGCGTCGGTGGTTTCCACGAAGCTGCCGTCTCCGTTGTTGTGGAAGAGGCGGTTCGCACCATTGTTGGACAGGAACAGGTCGAGATATCCGTCGTTGTCGGTGTCGGCCCAGGCAGCGCTGCGGCCGGCGCCCGCATCGTCCAGAGGCGCCATGGTCACCTCGACGAAATCCCCTCCACCGAGATTGCGATAGAGCCGGTTCGCTCCACCGTTCACCAGGTAGCAGTCCAGATGACCATCGTTGTCGTAGTCACCCCAGGCCGCGCCGTAGCCATCTCCACCATCGGCCAGGGCGCTGGCGTTCATGCGCGTGAAGCTGCCATCGCCGTTGTTGCGATAGAGCCGGTTCGTGGAGTAGCGAACCAGGTAGAGATCGAGGTCTCCGTCCTCGTCGTAGTCGGTCCAGGTGGCCGAACGACCATAGCCCGCGTCCCCCATGGGCGAGGCCGTGGCCTCGGTGAAGACTCCGCCGCCTTCGTTGTGAAAGAGCCGGTCGGCGGCGTAGACGTTGGCCACGTAGAGGTCCACGAGACCGTCGGCGTCATAGTCGCCCCAGGCCAGGCCCGAGCTGTAGGAAGAGCCGGCCAGGAGCGTGGTGGTCAGATCGGTGAAGCCGTCGCCATCGTTGCGGAAGAGGAAGTTGCTCTCGCCGCTCGTACGGGTCAGGAAGAGATCGAGGTCTCCATCGTTGTCCATGTCGGCCCAAGCCGCGCCCCGGCACTCGCCCGCGACGCCCAGAGGATCGATGAACCGATCCTCGAAGAGACCGGTGCCATCGTTGCGGAAGAGGCAGTTGCCGTCGTCGGTGTTGGCCAGATAGATGTCGGCGAGGCCGTCCAGATCATAGTCTCCCCATGCCACGGCCTGTCCGCGACCGGCGTCGTCCACCGGCGGCGCGCTGGCGTCGGCCCACTCGGCCGGTGCATAGACCGAGAAATAGTCGCTCCAGCCGAACTTGTCGTTTTCGTCGAGCACCTTGATGCGGAAATCGGCACCGGTGCCCCACTCGGCGGAAACCAGGCCCGCGGGAGTTTCGGCACCGTCATTGGCGCTGCCCTCGAAGAGCCGGACCAGACGCGTGGCGCCGCTGTAGAGGTCGGCGCTCATGGCCGTGCCCTCGCTGCCGTACCAGGTGATCTCGGTCATGGTCTCGCCATGGGTCCAGACCACGCTATCGTCGGGCTGGTGCACGGTGAAGTGTCCGATGGGCTCGATGCCGATGGTCATGTTCTCGACCAGGAAGTCGCAGCCATCCCAGGGACAGTACACGTTGTCCAGGGCGTACCAGGCGTTCGAACCGCCGCCCCAGCCGTAGTTCATGTGGTAGTACTCGCCGCCGTCCTCCATGTAGCCGTCGCAGACGATGGCGTGGCTGTGGATGCCGTAGGAGATGGGCCGCGGCGGTACCGCGTTCAACTCGTTCTTGATGACCTCCCACCACTCGGCCTGGCTGTGTTCGCTGCGGTTCACGTAACTCAGGTCATCGGAATAGCGATAGAAGTCGGGATAGACCACCAGGCCGCGCTGCAGATAGGCCCCGGAGGCGCAGGCTCCGTAGTCCATCTCGAAGGCCACGCCCATTTCGTAGTTGAGTTCGGCCACGGCCGCCGCCTCCTCGGCGCTGTAGCCGCCACCATAGCTGTTCAGGATGTTGTCCCAGTCGTAGGGATCCCAGAACTGCACCTCGAGCCATCCGCCGCCCGTATTGCCGCCGCAGGACTCATCGCCGTCCCAGTTGTAGCCGAAGGATCCCTCGCCCATTTCCGGATACTGCCAGTAGGTCAGGATCTGCGCGGCGGCCGTGGCGACGCACCCCACCACGCAGGTTCCGCCGTCACCCGGAGGACAGTCGTTGTTGTAGGGCGCGCCCTGATGCCAGACGGTCTCCAGCAGCGGACCCACGGTGACCGCGTCTCGATTCCCCGCCGCGCCGGACAGCAGCCGGTCCCAGCTCTCGCGGTTGCTGGTCGGAGCCACGTTGGAGGGAAGGTGTTCGAGATCGCCGTAGGTCTCTTCCAGGAAGTTCAGAGTGAGTTCGAAGACATCCAGGATGAGGTCCGCGTAGCCCTCCGCCTCGGGATCGAAATCGTGAGTGTCCGAGAAGGCCTTCACGGCGGGCAGCTCGCGCAGGGGCGAGAGGATCAGATGGCCCACCGGCTCCACGGGCATCCAGTAGCCGAGCAGGCGACCGTCGCGCTGCAGGGGCCTGACCTCGCCGGGCAGCGCGGCCCGATCGGTCCAGCCCTCGGACATGGACAGTCTCTCATCGAGGAAGGCGCGCCCGGCGCGCTGCGCCTCGTCGAGACTTACGGTTTCGGCCTGGACGGAAACGGTGCAGGCGAGCAGAAAAATCGCCAGCATGGCGTTGGCAAATCGCATGAATATCGACCTCTGAGGAGTGGGTACCCGGGAATTATAACAGACTTAGTCCATGTCCCAAAGCGGCTTGCTTACATCGATTTCCGAGGATCGAATCTTCTCGGTCTCGAATCGCCAGGCCGCGAATCCGGGAGACAGCGCGCGATGGCCGATGCCGGCCTTGCGCTTGAGATTCGCCAGGAAGTCCTTGGCCTTGGGCAGGGAATCCCAGACCGAGGGAAGGAAGAGGGCCTTGGCGCCCTTGTCCTCCACGATGAGCCCGTCCACGCCGGGGCGAAGCTGGCGCAGCAGTTCCTCCTCGCTGGAGGCGATGATGGGTTTGGGTTGCGTGAGAATCGAGAGCTCCAGCTCCAGTCCAACCAGTTCGCTCTCGTCCAGACGCGGAAAGCGAAGGTCGTTGAATGCGGCGTTGTGCGCGTTGAGCAGGATGTCCTCGCCCAGCGAACGGTGGGCTTCGGCCGAGCCAATGCATCCCCGCAGTTGCCCGAGACGCTCCAGGGTTACGAAGCAGGCACCGGGAGCGCGCAGTTCCGGATCGAGTTCGAGGTTATCGACACGGATGGTGCGACGGGTTCGGAGTCCGTGGAGGATGGCCTCGGCCGCCATTCGCAGCATTCGCTCTTCGCGGGTAAGAATCATCAAGCCAAATCTGCCCTTTCGTGGAAGGCCCAGGCGCCATAACCCACCACCCGGTCCCGCCCGCCGGCCGTGTCGCCCGAACTGCGCAGGTCGATGGTCTCCACCTCCATATTCAAGCGGCGGGCCAATCTGAGCAATCCCAGGATGGGAATCCTCCCGCAGGCGCTTTCCCAGGTCCAACCCTCCGTGTCCAGGGACTCGATGGCCCGGCAGGTCGCCGCGTCGAGTCCGGCGGCCTCATCGTATTCGAGGAAGTGGCTCAGGTCGGAGCTGACGACGATGAGGGTCTCCTCGCCGCATCCGAACTCATGGAGAAGCGCTTCCACCATGGAGGGATCGGCATCTCCCACCAGCACAGGTAGCAGCGCGAAGTCGTCCAGGAGAACCTGGAGGAAGGGTAGCTGAACTTCGAGGCTATGCTCCTCGGCGTGGGCGAAGTCGGAGATCTGCACTTCCGGTCGGCCGGTCATGCGGGCGATGGAGGGCATGTCCAGGGCGACGTCGCCCAGCGGGGTGCGGAAGGCCTTCACCGAGGGAAGGGCCATGTTCGTCACCGGCTCGCGATGAGCGGGACCGATGAGCAGCACGCGGCGAATGGATTTCGCATGCTTTCGAATGCGCGCGAAGGCGCGGGCGGCCACGGGGCCCGAGTAGACATAGCCCGCGTGGGGAACGATAAGCGCCCTGGGACGCGGTCCCTCGCCGCTCTCGCCCTCGATCAACGATTCGACCACGCTGCGGAGGGCATCGGGATCATCTTCATAGAACGCGCCAGCCACGGCGGCTGCTCGAATCTGGCTCATGGCTTCCTCCTCGCCGCTTGATGCCTGGTACGGCGGAGTTAGAATTGATTACACTGAAAGTGTGCCCCGAGGAGGACCATGGCGCAAGTCCCACTCAACGGTGTTCCCGCGAGATACTGGCATCGTCTGGATGACGGTCGCCTGCAGTGCGACCTCTGTCCACGTTTCTGCAAACTGGCCGAGGGCCAGCGGGGCTTCTGCTTCGTCCGGGCACGCCGTGATGACGAGATGTGGCTGGACGCCTACGGACGCTCCACGGGATTCGCGGTGGACCCCGTGGAGAAGAAACCCCTGAATCACTTCCTGCCGGGCACGAACATCCTTTCTTTCGGGACTGCCGGCTGCAACCTGGGCTGCCGCTTCTGCCAGAACTGGCACATGAGCAAATCCCGCGAGACCGATCGTCTCGCCGAGAGCGCCTCTCCCGAGGAGATCGCCCGGGCCGCTCAGCGCATGGGCTGCGATTCGGTGGCCTTCACCTACAATGATCCTGTGATCTTCCTTGAGTTCGCCGTGGACACGGCCCAGGCCTGCCACGAGCTGGGTATCCGTACGGCGGCCGTGACCGCAGGATACATCTGCGAACAGCCGCGCCAGGAATTCTTCGGACACATGGACGCGGTCAATGTCGATCTGAAATCCTTCGACGACGAATTCTATCGTCGCCTCTGTTCAAGTCGACTGGATCCCGTGCTCGACACCCTTCGATATCTGGTGAACGAGACCGATGTCTGGACCGAGATCACCACACTCATCATTCCCGGAAAGAACGACTCCGACGAAAAGCTCGAATCCCTGTGTCGTTGGATCGCCGATGACCTGGGCGACGAGGTGCCTCTGCACTTCACGGCCTTCCGTCCGGCCTGGCGCATGAGCGATCTGGAGGCTACGCCCCTGTCGACCCTGCAGCGGGCGAGGGACATCGCCCTGGATAACGGCCTTCGTTTCGTCTACACGGGCAACCGTTTCGATCCGGAGGGCGCGAGCACGAGCTGTCCGGATTGCGACGCCATGCTCATCGCCCGGAAGGGTTTCGGCGTCGAATTGAATCGGCTCGAGGTCCAAGGGACATGCCCCGAATGCGGCGCTACGATTCCCGGAGTGTTCGCCTAGATCCCCAGCACGCGTACCGCGTCGTCGAAATCCTGCGGCCTCAGATAGATGATGTAGCCGAAGGCGCTGTGTCCGTCGGTGACGCCGTTGGAAGCGAATACGTTGATATTGGCGTCGCTGAGTTTCTCGTGCACCTCCACCAGCGCACCGAGTTCATCGTCTCCCTGAATGAGGAATGCGTTCTGCGGACCGGTTAGGACCAGTCCCAGGGATTCGGCCACCCGGGCCAGGGCCGCTTCCTCCTGGGGAAAGATGACGAGCTGCGTGTGGGCCGGGCCCTGGGGCACGGCATTGAAGGCCAGGAGATTCACTTCCTCCCGCGCTAGACGCGATAGGAGGCGATAGGCCTCTCCCGGACGATCCTTGACGGTGGCGTAGAAATATCCCACGGGTCGGATAGTGGCAGGCATGGTCCCCTCCTGGCTACGGGCTGATGGCCCCTCCCCTCACATTGCATCCAGTATAGTCGCGCTTACGCAAACTCAACAACTATTCTCGTTTTCCCTTGGGAAGCGAAAGTCCCGCCCGTCGCCAGCCCTCGACTCCATCGCGGTACCAGAGAAGGTTGAGAAAGCCTTCCCGAGCGGCCCAGCTCGCGCCGTTGCGACTGCGAATGCAGTCGGGACCGTAGCAGTAGAGAACCAGGGGTACGCTCGCCCGATCGACCTTCGGCCAATGCTCCTCGGCCAGCGTGGACAGTGAATCCTCGAACAGGTGGATGGGCAGGCTCAGCGCTCCGGGCAGGTGGCGTCGCCGGAAATCGAGATTGCCCCGCAGGTCCAGGAGCATCAGCGAATCGTAGTGGAAGTCATCCTCAAGCTGTTCGTTTTGAGCGCGGAGCATGCTCTCGAGTTCCTCGGTGGGCAGGATGCGCACCACGGGGCTTTCGGGGTCGCTTCTCCACTCGCGCCAGCCCTCCGCGTAGACGCGCACCTCGATGTCCATGAGGCGCAGTATGAGATAGGCCAAACCGAGGCGGTCGTCATTTTCATCCTCGCCGTGAAGGATGAAGGTGGCGCGAGGGTTCACGTGATCGCCGTCGCGAGGACCCAGCTCCAGGAACTTCGCGCGAGCCGTCTCCGGGTCGGGCCAGTTTCGTCCCAGGAAGAGCTTCCCGAAATCGTAGGGGAGGCTGTGCGGGATGTGTCCGGCCCGGGCTCCCTTCTCATCCAGCGCGCTGAACCAGCTCTCTTCTCCGCGCAGGTCAATGATCTCGAAGTCATCCCGTCCGAAAGCGTCCATGACCGAGGATCGATGGACGAGGGCTTCGGGCCTAAAACGAGGCTGTTCCTTCGAGGGCTCTGTCCGAGTTCCGGATTCGACCTCACCACCGGCGTCGATCCAGGCTTCGAGGCCGCCCACCAGAATGCGAGGCGCGGGATCGCCATCGAAGCGAAGAAAGGCGCTTCCGAGAGCCTTGAAGTCACCGCCGTAGAGTAGAAGTATTCTAGAGGCCTCGAGTCCGGCGGGGGCCTTCCATACGGCGCTGGGTAGATGGCCAGATTCGAACTCGTCCCCACTTCGCAGGTCGACGGGAAGGAGCTGGCCGGCCTTCAAGGCATCGATGGCCTCCGACGCCTCCATGAGGATTTCCGGGTAGACCGGTTCCGGCGCTTTCTGGTTACCGGGAATCCAGGGATAGGGCTCCACGGCGGCCGTCCTCATCGCAAGGCCGACCAGAATGAGGAAAGTGGAGAAACGTGGCATGGAGTCGCCCCTTTCGGTGCCCGATGATAGCCCGCCCGAGCCCCATGAACCAGTCATCTCGCATACCCTTTTCACCTTTTCATGACCTCTCCGAATTTGCTAGCGTGATTGAAAGACAAGGAGGCCCCATGGTCATGAATGCAAAGAGACTGCTTATAGTCGGATGTCTGCTGCTCGCCCTGCCGGTCACGGCCTGGGAGCAGACGCCGGCACCCGGTTTCATTCCAAGCGGCGCAGGCTCCACCAACACGAGCGACGGCGCCAGAGATGGCCTCGTCAACGATGGCAGCTTCGAGGACGGGAACTGCGCGGGCGGCAGCGCCTGGACCTGCACCAGCAGTACCGGATGCGAGTGGATCGTCGATCCCCTGGGCGCATGGGGCTACCCTGCCTACGACGGCGTGAATACCGCCTGGCTGGGCGGCTTCTGCGGCGATCCAAACGAGAACAGCTTCTGCCAGGACATCTACTTCGACGCCATCTACCTCGATTGGTACTGGATGGGCTACGTGAACAGTGAGTGCTCATCGGTCCTGGTCACCGTGGACGGAACGCCCCTGGTCAACTACGCCATGGACCTGGGCGATCACACCTACGGATCCTGGAACAGCGCCAGCGGATGGATAGTCGGCCCGGATGGCCTTGACGTCAGCGCCTATTTCGGAGGAACCCACCAGCTCTGCTTCGAGTGGGATCGGGGCCTCTGCGGTGCAGGTGAAAACGACAACATGCTCATCGACTACGTGGGACTCTGGGGTCCGCCCCTGCCCACGGAACTCACCGTGAATCCCGATGGAAGCGGCGACGTGCCCACCATCCAGGATGCCATCGACCTCATCGCACCCGGCGGCACCGTCTACCTGGGCGACGGCGTGTTCACCGGCACCGGAAATCACAATCTCAATGCCTGGGGCAAGGATCTCACCCTTCGTTCCTTGAGTCTGAATCCCGAAACCTGCACCATCGATTGCGAGGGCGTTCCTCCCGCTCCCCGGATCGGACGTCCCCAGACGCCCGTGAACTCCAGCGGCCCTCACCTCTTCCCCGAGAACGATCGTATTCCCCTCAGGATAGCCATGTACATCGTGTCGGGAGAATCCTCCGCGTTCACCGTGGAGGGCATCAGTTTCACGCGGGGCTGGAATTGGGACTGGTACGGGGGAGCCATCTACATCTACGGTTCGGCCCCCACCATCACCAACTGCATCTTCTACGAGAACACCGCGGACGGCTACGGTGGCGGAGCCATCGCTGGAGAGGTGTCCTCGCCCACCATCCAGGGATGCACCTTCTTCCACAACACGGCCTTCTGGGGTGGAGCCGTGGAGATTCTCGCCCCGGGCAGCAACGCCATCATCGAAGACTGCTACTTCTACGAAAACCTGGCCCTCTATGACGGCGGCGCCTTGAACGTCTACGACGGGGCAGTGGTCGACGTGCAATTCTGTCGATTCCTGAGGAACACCACCATGCAGGTCGGTGGGGCCGTGAGCCACTACTGGGGAGGATCCGAACCCTTCGCCGACTTCCGATGGTGCACCTTCTCGGAAAACACGGCCGACATCGGGGGCAGCGCAATCTGGGCCGATGCTCCCTTCCGGAGCTGGTTCAACATCTTCTCCTTCGGCCAGTCCGGTGCCGCCTTCCTCTGGACCGGTGGGGCCACCCACCCGGAGTTCGCCTGCACGAACATCTTCGGAAACGTGGGAGGCGATTGGACCGACATCCTCGCCCCCATGCTCGGCGTGGACGGCAACATCTCCATGGACCCCCAGTATTGCGGCCCCATCGGCAGCGGGGACCTGGAGCTTCAGTCCGATTCTCCCTGCCTGGCCGCGAACAACGATTGCGGCCAGCAGATCGGCGCCCTGCCTCAGGGCTGCGAGGACACGGTGGCGCGGACGTCGAGTTGGAGCGAGGTCAAGAGCCTCTACTAGTCGAAGCCACCAGTTTAGTACAAGGGTCCGGCGAATGGCCGGACCCGCTCTATTTCGGACGTCGCCGTCCGTTTTTTCTTCCCTTTTCCGAAAGTGCTTTGCTACGATGCCTTCTCGCCCTGGAGGTATGTCATGTGCAAAGCCACGAGTTTCTTCGCAGTGTTGCTTCTGATCCTTGGCACAGCTGCGGCCTCGGAGATCAGCCCCACCCGCGACGGCGTCCATTCGCCGCGGGTCGGACTTTCACAGGCTCCGGTCCATGTGCCGGGTGACCGTGAGGTCCTGGTGAATGATGGCAGTTTCGAGGATGGCACCTGCGCCGCGGGCAGCGCCTGGACCTGCACCACCAACACGGGATGCGATTTCATCGTACCCTTCCCGGAAGGCTACGGCTGGAGCCCTGCCTACGACGGCATCAACGCAGCCTGGCTCGGTGGATTCTGTGGGGATCCCAACACCAACAGCTTCTGCCAGGAGGTCCTCATCGACGGAACCCATCTCGACTGGTTCTGGGAGGGCTGGGTCAACGACGCCTGCTCCGCCATCGAAATCTATGTCGACGGCAACATGGTCTTCGATCATTGGATGGACTGGCCCGACAACACGGCGGGCACGGGCTGGACCCGCGCGTCCGAATCCATCGCGGCTCCTTCGGGAGCGGATCTCTCGGTCTACGCGGGAACCGTCGCTGAACTCTGCCTCGTCTGGAATCGTGACGGCTGCGGAGATTTCCTGAACGACAACATGCTAGTGGACTACCTGACCTTCCACGGTGAGCTCGCCCCCATGGAACTCGTGGTGAACCCCGACGGCTCCGGAGACGTGCCGAACCTGCAACAGGCGGTCAACGAGATCGCGGAGGGTGGTACCATCTACCTGGGCAACGGAGTCTTTACGGGCCCAGACAATCGCTACCTGGATTCCTTCGGCAAGAACTACACGATGCGGTCCATCAGCCTGAATCCCGAGGAATGCATCATCGATTGCGGCGGTGGCCCCCCACCGGTGAACGTGGGTTCCGGATCCCATCTTGATCCATCGCTGCACTCCAGCAAGTATCCCAGCGACGTCCGCCTACCTCCCAATCGGGGATTCATATTCAGCAGCGGTGAAGGGCCCGAGACCTTGATCCGGGGGATTGGCATCGAGTACGCCTACATGGACAGCGAAGTAGGGGGCGGAGTTCTCATCGAGAGTTCATCTCCCACCTTCGAGGACTGTACATTCCACGGCAGCTACGCGGTCGAGGGCGGCGCGGTGTACCTCTATCACAGTTCCTCGAACTTCACCCGGTGCAGGTTCATCAACAATGCCGGAGGATTCGGCGGAGCCACGGTCATCGCGGGCACGGGTTCTAACCCGAGCTTCATCGATTGCAGTTTCGTGGGGAATCTCTGCGATGCCACAGGTGGGGCCGTGGATATCTGGTCTGATGGACAGGGAACATTCGAGCATTGCCAGTTCCGCGCGAATACAGGCAGCTGGGGCGGAGGCATTGGAATCGAGACTTCCGGCAACGCGGACATCCGTCACTGTACCTTCACCGAAAACAGCGCACTCGAAGGCGGTGGTATCTGGGCCAGCGCCCCCACTTTCCGATGCTGGTTCACCATCATCTCCTACAGCACCGATGGCGGCGCCTGCTGGTGGATGGAACCCGTCAGAGATCTGCCTGATATCGCATGCTGCGACTTCGCCGGCAATGTCGGTGGCAATTGGATCGGAGACCTGGCGCCCCTGCTCGGAACCGATGGGAATTTCGATCTCGATCCTCAGTACTGCGGGCCTATCGGAAGCGGCAATATTGAACTGCAATCGGATTCGCCCTGCCTGGCGGCGAACAACGACTGCGGACAACTGATCGGCGCACTTCCCGAAGGATGCGACGACACGGTCGCGCGTTCGTCGACCTGGGGAGAGGTGAAGAGCCTCTACTAGCAACTCGAGTTGAGAGTTTGGGAGAGCCGGCGGGGCTTAGCCGCCGGTTCTTTTCGTCTTACACCAATGCTTCGCGAACCTTCATATTCGAAAGTTCAGGTCCGTTTTTCCTTACGTAATTCGTTTTCTGTTTCCATTACCGATTCCAGTTGCTATGGTGAATTTGTCCTGCACTGGAGGAGATGCTATGGGTAACAGGGATAGGAAAATCGCGGGCCTCATCGTCATCCTGGCCATGGTGATGGCCGGCCCAACTCTCTCGAACGAACTGAAGATCCCCAACGACAGCGACATCGCCGGACCCAGGGTCGCCTGTGACGTGGGCGGCTGGGCCTACAGCTGGCGAGCCGAGGATGTCAATTTCGATGACACCGGCGGTTTCTGGACCTTCGGCCCTCTGGAAGTGGACTTCGACGGCAACATCGAGGACGTGGTGTTGGAGTTGAACATCTACCAGACATGGATCGGTGACCTGATCGTCTACCTCTGGTACGACGAAGATGGAAACGGCAGCTACGACTACGGTCCCGTGGCCGCCCTCTGCCGTCCCGCGCTGGACGGATGCGCCTTCGACGGCTGCTGCGGATGCAGTGGAGATATCGACGGCGTCTACACCTTCGGCGACGACGGCGCTGCCCCCATGGGCGAGGCGGACTGTCCCACTGATATCGCGCCCGGCTGCTTCCAGGCCGCCTTCGAGTCTGCGACGGGCTTCGCCGACGGCTTCTTCGGAGCCATGTCCGGTGGCGACTTCTACCTTCAGGTCGCCGACGGAGCGGGCGGTGACGTCACCTACCTCTATGACTGGGGCGTATACGTTCTCGCGGCAGGCGAAACCGAGCTGACCGTCCTGCCCGACGGTACCGGTGACGTGCCCACCATCCAGGATGCCGTGGACCTCATCGTCTCGGGGGGCACCATCTATCTCGGCGATGGCGTCTTCTCCGGCGAGGGGAATTGCGACATCAATCCTGAGGGAAAGAACTTCACCATCCGATCCCAGAGCCTCATCGCGGAAGCCTGTGTCATCGACTGCGGCGCTCCGCCTCCCCCTCGGAGCGGTAGCGGCTACGACCTTCAGAGCCATACATCGGGAATCTTCGTGTCCGGAGATAGCGACCGGGACGTTGACGCCCGTGGATTCTTCTTCGGAAACGGCGAGAACGCAAGCATGGTGGTACGCGGTCTGACAATCATGAACGGCAGCGCGAACTTCGGCGGCGGCATCTACATCGATGGCGCCTCCCCCACCATCCAGGACGTCATCATCCGTGACTGCTTCTCCTACCTCGATGGCGCGGGCGCTCATGTGAGCAATGGATCGCCGAGCTTCGAGCGGTGCTTCTTCCACAACAATTACGCCAGCGCCTGGGGCGGCGGCATGGTGATCCGCGGCGCGGGGACCTTCCCCACGGTCGAGGACTGCATATTCGTGAACAATGATTGCACGCAGATGGGCGGCGCCATCGACATCCTGGACATGGCCGATCCCTACATCAGTTTCTGCCAGTTCCGCATGAACGAAGCGACCTGGGGCGGCGCCATCGCCGTGGAAGGCGGCTGCACGGCCGACATCCGCTGGTGCACTATCACCGAGAACGGTGCGGACTGGGGCGGAGGCATTTATGCGCAGAGTGATTTCCGCTGCTGGTTCAACATCATCTCTTACAGCGATGACGGCGGAGCCTTCGCCTGGGTAACCGGTGCGGCTCGTACCGTCCTGCCCGATGTCGCCTGCTGCGACTTCTTCGGCAACGTGGAAGGCGACTGGACCGGTGACATGGCCGCGCTCCTCGGCGTGGATGGTAACTTCTCCCTGGATCCCGAATATTGCGGCCAGATCGGCACGGGCAACATTCAGCTGCAGTCGGACTCCCCCTGCCTCGGGGCGAACAACGACTGCGCCCAGCAGATCGGGTCCATGCCCCAGGGCTGCGGAACTTCCGCGTCACGTCCCGCGAGCTGGAGCGAGATCAAGACTCTCTATTAGGAGAGTTCGTTTGACATTTCTACCCGGCGGCCCAGCCGCCGGGTTTCTCTTTGTCGACCACATTCCGGACCGACGAGTCTTTTTCCCTTCTTTCACACCGAATGCCTTTGCTAGGATTCAGGCATCCTGGAGGTGTCCCATGCGCATACCCACAGCGCTCATAGCAGCTATTCTCATCGCCCTTCCCAGCCTCGCCCTGGAAGGTCCTTCACTGACTCCCGAAAACGTCACGCGCCTGTCGACTCCCGCAGGAGATCCGATATGGAGTGGAGACCGCGTAGGTCTCATCAACGATGGCAGCTTCGAGGACGGCGAATGCGGCACCGGCAGCGCCTGGACCTGCGTCAGCACCACTACCTGCCAATGGATCGTCGATCCGACCGGCGCCTGGGGCTATCCCGCCTACGACGGGATCCTGGCGGCCTGGATCGGCGGTTTCTGCGGCGGCGATGCCAGCGAGGACATGTTCTGCCAGGATATCTACTTCGACGGGCGATACCTCGACTGGTGGTGGATGGGCTTCGTAAACGATGTGGGATGCAGCGTCATCGAGGTGCGCATCGACGGCAATCTCGTCTGGGAACGACCCATGACGCCCGCGGAGCATACCTACGGCACCTGGACCCAGGCCAGCGACGAGATCGCAGCGCCCTTCGGCGTGGACGTGGAGTTTTACGCGGGAAGCACCCACGAGCTGTGCATCGGCAATGTCAACTCGGGGTGCGGCGAGGGCCTTGGCGACAACATGCTCGTGGACTACTTCACCCTGAGCGAGCCCTTCGAGATCACGGTCTTCCCCGACGGGAGCGGCGCCTACCCCTCGATTCAGGCAGCTCTGGATGCGGTGTCCGATGACGGCACTGTCTACCTCGCCGATGGGGTGTTCGAGGGCCCGGGCAACTCCCAGATCATATGGCCGTCCAAGACCGTGTCCCTGCAGTCCCACTCCTTGATTCCCGAGAACTGCGTGATTCGTATCAACGAGGTGATCCTAACTCCTCGCGACTCGGGCTGGCGTCGTGGACAAGCCCGGCCTTCCGGCAAGGGGCGGGACGTCCTCAATTTCGGTATCAAGATGGATGGCTGCTGCCCGGCTGGCTCCGAGATCACCGGCATCGCCTTCGAGAATGGCTATGCGGATTTCTCCGGGGGAGCCATCTTGGTACAGGACACATCCCCCATCATCAGCGACTGTCTGTTCCGCGATTGCTATTCAGAAGGCGAGGGCGGCGCCCTGGTGCTCTACACCAGCTCCGCCCAGGTCTTGAACTGCCGTTTCGAGAACAACTTCTCGATGTACGGTGGGGCGATCTGCGTGGGAGGCGAGTTCAGCGATCCGCTCATCGATAATTGCTATTTCTATCGCAATATCGGTAGCGACTACAGCGGCGCTGTGGACATCTACAACTTGGCCAGCTCCAGCATCTTCAACTGCGTGTTTCTGCAGAACGAGGCCTACAACGCGGGCGGAGCGCTGAGCTCCTACGCGAACTGCTTCGCCGATGTGCAGCACAGCACATTCGCGGAAAACATTGCCCCCAACGTCGGCGGTGGAGTCTTCTGCAGTGGCGACATGCGTTTCTGGTTCAACATCATCGCCTTCAGTGAGAGCGGCGGCGCCTTCTTTTACGAATCCGCCTTTTTGCACACCGAATCCTTGGATCTCGCCTGCTGCGACTTCTTCGGAAACGTCGATGGAGATTGGGTCGACGAGGTGGCGGGTCTGTTGGGTGTCGACGGCAACTTCTCGGCCGACCCGCAGTTCTGCGGCATCATCGGCAACGGCAATCTCGAACTGCAGAGCGATTCGCCCTGCCTGCCGGCCCACAATGACTGCGGCCAGCTCATCGGCGCCCTGCCGGACAACTGCGGAGAATCCGCATCCAGACCGACCAGCTGGAGCGAGCTGAAACAGCTGTACTAGCAACGATTGATGGAGCGATTCCCGAGGCGCGACCGGATGGACGCGCCTATTCTCATCCGACGAGGCTGGGAAAGCCGAGCTGTTTCCGAAGGTAAGCCATCTCCCCCACGTGATAGCTTTCGTGCAGGGCGAAGAAGGCCAGGGCGCCGAGGACGGAATCGTCCTGGGCGGGGGTTGAGAAGGGAGCCGGCGCATCCAGGACTTCGGGCCGGGCGTTCTCCATTGCCGAGGCGATCTTGTCGCTCACATCGCGCCAGGCTTCAGCTAGTTCCGCAAGGCTCGGATAGTCGGTTTCCGAGTTCGGCTCGGCGCCGCGATCGTAGCGTTCGGGGAAGGGGAAGTCGTCCTTCAGTCCGATGAGCTTGGCCCAGGTGTGACGCGAGGCGGCGGCGTGTCCGGCGATCCAGTTGAGCGAGTTTCCCCGCTCCAGCTGCCTTTGCAGGCCCAACTCATCATTCATTCCATCCAGCGCCATGAGGAAGAGTCTCTGGTTCAGCCTGAAGATTTCGGCCAGGGGTGCCAGTCGAGGATCCATCGCTTACCTCTAGTTTCGTAGTGCCAGGTTCAGCCCCGCTTGAAGGGTTCGTCCGGCTTCGGGCAGGCCGACCTGGGAAAGCAGAACGCTGTCGAAGAGATTGTCCACTCGGAGATAGACTTCCAGATCCGAACCGGGCGCCCAACGCTCCAGACGAAAGACCCTGGCCAGGCGCAATGACGCGCTGCCCTCGGCGGGCAATTCCACCAGTCCCTCATCGGGATGAGCACTCTGCCGCGGACCGGTGACCGCGGCCTCGAACCTCAAACGAAGGCCGGCCCCGCGGGTCCAGGCGAGAGAGAGGCGTGAAAGGTAGTCGGGACGATCCTCCGCGGGCAGTTCCTCACCGCCGGCCTCCCTCGCCCTCGCATGGAAGTGGCTGTGCTGGACACCCACATGAAGACCGGGACGCGGCCGCCAGCCCAGCATGAACTCCAGGCCCGCCACTCGGATCTCATCGCGATTCACGCGAATGAATCGAGCGCTTTCGCCCTCGTAGGGAATCTTCTCGATGCCACCTTCGAGCTGACTGGCGAAGAATCCGAGCCAGGCTTCACCACGGGATCCACGCAGGGAGTAACCGAGCTCCGCGAGATTCTGGGTTTCGGGCCCGAGCTCGGGATTGGCCTGGAACTTCCCCAGAGCGGTGGAGAACATCTCGCGCATGGACGGAAAGCGGCTGCGCCGTGAAAGGGCGAGTTTCAGCTCGCCGGAGGATCCCAGGGCACGGATCAGGCCTGCCTGAAACACTCCCGCCCGGTCACCGTCGCGATCCTCGGTCTCTCCCGTTTCGGGCGTACTCGAATTCTCGAATCCGAGACCGATGCGATAGCGCCAGTCCCCATCGCCCTCACTGCGGAGTTCCAGGGTGTTGGAGAAGAGCGCCTGGGAGCTGGCCTGCCAGGACCCCCGCCAGATCAGGCTTTCCTTGTGACGCGCATAGCGCGCGCTGCTAAGGATTCCCGCACTCAGTCCCCGGCGGATCTTTCGATCCAGGCGGAATGAGAAGAAGGCGGTGAAGTCGCGATCCTGCTCGTAGTTCTGACCGCTCTCCGGATCGCCCTCATCATAGGAGGCATCCTCGTAGGGCCGTATGTTCTGGCCGAAGAGATCCACCGATACCGTAACGTCGCTTCGCCATCTTGGATTCTGCGTCACCACGCGCCCACCCAGCAGTAGCCGCCGGTGGATGGGCAGGCGCCAGAATCGGGCCTCGGCGAGATGGGTTTCCGGCGGCACGCCCTTGGATCCGTCCAGGGCGTGGAGCAGAAGGGACCAATGCCCGCCGCCCGCCCGGTCCCGCCTTCCGTGAAGCAGCACCGCCGTCTGCTCCAGATCCGAGTTGTTGCGGGTGGACTCATCGGCCTGATTGAATTCGGCCTCGTAGCCTTCTGGCAGATTCCAGGCCTCGCGGCGGCGATGGCTGGCCGCACCGGTCCATTCCCAGTTCTCGCTCCTTCCCAGACGCACCAGCCCCAATTGCAAGGCCGATCCTTCGCCGGCACGAAAATCGATGCGGGTGCCGGGCTCGTCCTCCGAACCTCGCAGCACGGACAGGTCTACCCGCCCGGCCAAAGCCCCTGCACCCTGCAGCGCCGATTCCACTCCACGTCGCGCAGAGAGTCCGCCCAGTGCGAGGGTGCCGAGCATGGACAGGTCGGCACGCTCGTCCCAGGGAAGGGTCAGTGGTATGCCTTCCAGGAAGACCGGCAGGTGCCGCTCGGGCGCGCCCCGCAGCATGAAGAGACCCTCGCCGCGGGAGTTCACCGTGATCCGCGTGGAGGGAAGCAGGGAGCCGAGGGCGGCCAGGGAAGCGCTTCCGGCGTCGCGGATGCGGGATGCGTCAAGTTCCACCGGGCCTGCCTCCACCGGCAGGCGCAGGGGATCTCCGGTGACTTCCACCATCTCGAGCAGATGGTAGACAAGGGTATCCGGCTCAGCGCCGGGGGTCTCGGCTGGCTGGGAATGGGCGGCCGTCGCCGCCATAACGATTGTGATTGCAAGGCGTTGAATCATTTTCTACAGGTATCGCTTGAACCAATCCAAAATGCGATTCAGGCGCTCCAGGCGGTTCAGGGGCTTGCCGGCCCGACTCAGGCCATGGCTCTCGCCCTCGAAACGGATGTACTCCGTCGTGCGCCCCTGGGACTTCAGAATGGTGAAGAGTTCGTCGGCCTGGCTGATGGGACAGCGCAGGTCGTTCTCGCTGTGGATGATCAGGGTCGGCGCCGTGATCCTGTGCCCGTAGAGATTCGGCGACTGCTTCAGGTAGGCCATGGGCTTCTCCCAGGGCCAAACGCCGAAGCTGTGGTACTCGAGAGAATTGTAATCGCTGGAGGCGAACTGGGTGAGACGGTTGCCCGCCTGCCGCATGGTCACCCCCGCCCTGAATCGTTTGTTGTGTCCGAGTATCCAGGTGGTCATGAATCCGCCGTAGCTTCCTCCGAGCACGCCGAGGCGTTTGGAATCCACGTAGGGCTTGCGGGAGAGAGCGCTGGTCACGGCCATGAGATCGTCATAGTCCACGCCCCCCCACTTGCCCCGGATGCAGTTCATCCATCGGGTGCCGTAGCCGCAGGATCCTCGTGGATTCGCGAAGGCGACCGCGTAGCCCTGGGCGGCCAGCAGGTGCATCTCGTGGAAGAAGACATGGCCATACTGGCCCATGGGTCCGCCGTGGATCTCGAGGAGGCCGGGAACCTTACGGCCCTTACGAAGACCCGGAGGCTTCAGGATCCAGCCGTGCACCTTCTTCTTTCCGCTCTTGAACCAGAACTCCTCGGGCTCGGTCAGGTCTAGCCCATCGAGGAAGGCGCGGTTCACATGGGTCAGGCGCTTGGCCTCGCAGTCTCCGTTCAAACGCAGCGAGTAGATGTCGCCGATGTCCATCATCTCGCTGGTCACGGTGGTCGCGCGACCTTCGCCATCGACACTTACGCCGTAGCTGTTGCGGGGTCCGCCGAACTCCTCGCGCACGTCGCTCCCGTCGCGAGCCATGGACATGATGCGGCATGCGCCTTTCTGCCCCTGCACGAAGGCGATGCGCCATCCGGCTCCCTCGCGATAGGGCGCGAGCAGGGCGGCCTCACCCATGACCGTGTCGCTGAGCACGAAGTTGAAGGGCCAGTCGTCCATCCAGGGCGTCAGATTCGTGGAAGCGCCGTCCCGCAACGACACTTCCCAGATCTGATAGGGATGCATGATCCACTCGCCCGGTCCGCCGAAGTGCTGAGCCATGAGGATACTCTTACCCTCGGGCGCCCAACGGAAGAAGGAACGATGGGCGTAGCCCTCGGTGATCTGGCGGAGGCGTCCGCCGGCCGCGGGCATGACATAGAGCTGGGTCAAGGTGTACTCGTGCTTCTCTCCCGCATTGCGGTTGGAGCTGAGTGCGACGCGCTTGCCGTCGGGGCTGAAGTGGGCCTCCTCGACGTCAAACCTGGCGTCGTCCAGCTGGCGGGCACGGCCGGACTTCGCGTTCGCGATCCAAAGGCCCTGGCGCTCCTCGGGGTAAAAACCGAAGCCGTCCATCTTGTGGCGCAGCTCGGTGATGTGCTTGTAGGTCGCCCGCTTCTCGCGCTGCTCGGGAGTCTCCTTCTTCATTTCCCGATAGAGGAAGAGCAGCTGCTTTCCATCGGTACTGAACTCGAGGCCCGAGTAGACGCCCTCCATGTCCACCAGGTGTTCGGCCTCGCCCCCATCGGCGGGGATGATCCAGATGCCCTGCTTGCCTTCTCGGGTCGATGTGAAGGCGATGCGTTTTCCGTCGGGACTCCAGACGGGAGCCGTGTCCATCTGCTTGCCGCGAGTCAGGGCGCGTGAGCGGCCGCCACGGAAGGCCTGTAGGTGAAGGTTGGAGTAGTACTTGTTCTCCTTCCGGTCCATCCAGCGAACGGCATAGACGATATGAGCACCGTCGGGGCTGATGGCGGGAGTTTCGGGAAGCTTCATCCGGAAGAGATCGTCCGCCTGAATCCTGCGGCGACGAGGCATGGCGCACCTCCGTGCGGGAAATGGAAAAGCCCCTCCGACATCGGTCGGAGGGGCGGCAATCATGCCATTTATAGCGAGGTGGAGTCCAATACTTTGATCTCGCCCAGTTCCAGGGCGCGAAGCGGTTCCTCGATGACCGCCCGGTCGCCCACGATGACGAAGATGACGTCCTCGGGCTTGAGCCAGCGGGCGCCCACGTCGCGCACACAGACGTCGTCGCAGGTCTCCACGGTATCCTGGTAATGCTTCCAGTGATCCAGGGGAAGGCCGTTGCGCACGATATCGTCCAACTCTCTGGTGATACCGAAGTAGGTCTCGAAGTTCTGAGGGAATCCACGGCTGATGCTCATGCGGCACTCATCGAGTTCCTGCCCGCCAGGCGGGCGAAGATCGTGGATCTCGGTCATCTCCTTCAGAATCTCGCTGACGCTCTCTTCGGTGTTGGGAGTGTCCACGCCGGTGACAACACCCCAGCCGCCGCCGTCCCGCAGGGCGTTGAGCTGGCTGTAGGCACCGTAGGTATAGCCCTTGTCCTCGCGCAGATTCATGTTGATGCGGCTGATGAAACTGCCACCCAAAGCCCGGTCGAAGATGCGCAGGGGCAGGTAGTCGGCATCGCCCCGGGCCAGGCCGATCTTACCGCAGGCGATCATGCTTTGCTGCGCGCCGGGTTTGTCCACCAGGATGATCCTGGCGCTGGGCCACTGGGGAGAGGCCTCGGGAACGGCCGCGCGCTCGGGCTCGGCGCCCTTCCACTTGCCCAGCTTCTTCTCCACCAGCTTTCGGGCCTCCTTCATGTCGATGTCTCCGACGATGAGCAGAGAGGCATTGGCGGGCACGAGATGTTTTTTGTGGAAGTCCACAAGATCCTGTCGACTCAGGGCCTTGATCGAGGTTTCGGTACCGGTTCCCGTATAGGGCTGCGCATAGGGATGTCCCTCACCATAGACCGCCTTCTGCAGGGTCTTCATGGCTGTGGCGCGAGGCTGGGTCTTCTCCTGCTGGATGCGTCCAAGGTAGATCTGTCGCTGTCGCTCCAGCTCTTCCTCGGGGAAGCTGGGCTTGAGCGCGATGTCCGCGAAGAGGTCCATGGCTTCCGGCAGCTTCTTCTTCAGCACGTTCATGCTCACGCTTAGGCGATCGAAATCGCTGCCCGTTCCGAGCCGGACTCCCAGCCCGCGCGCTTCCGAAGCGATTTCCAGGGCATCGCGGCCCCCCGCACCCTCGTCCATGAGCTCGGCCGTGAGCGATGCGCAGCCGGGACGATCCGCGGGATCGGAAGACCAACCGCTGGCCACAGACAGATCCATCTGCACCAGAGGCAGATCGTGTTTCTCCACCAGATAGATCGTAAGACCGTTGGATAGCTCCGCGGTCTGGATCTCAGGCGGGTTGAACTCCCGTTCCGCCGCCCCCGCCGGCATGCCGCTGCGATCCACGGCCACCGCGGCCTGCCCCAGCGAGCCCTGGGGCACGATGTGGATGATCGCGCGAGCGTCGAGGGTCAGCCACTCCTTCGCGGCGGCCATGAGGCTCTCACGGGTCACGTCGCTGTAGCGCTGCAGATCCCAGGCCAGCATGCCGGGATCGCCCAGGAAGGTGTTGTAGTTGTTGAGCAGGTCGGCCTTGCCACCAAATCCCCCCATGCGCTGGAGGCGTCGTATGAAACCCGTCTCGTAGCTGGTCTGCGCCTGCTCGAGTTCATCCTTGCTGACACCCTCGGCCAGCAGACGCGAGAGCTCGGCATCCACGGCGGCCTCCAGCTCCTCGATGCCATGACCGGGAGCGGCCGTCACGGTGATGTTGAAGGTGCTGCAGAGCTCCCGGGAATCCACATAGGACCAGAGGTCCTGCGCGATGGCCTTCTCATAGACCAGACTCTGATAGAGCCGGCTCGTCTTGCCGCTCGTGAGGATCTCGGAGATCAGATCCAGCTCGGCCTCGCCTTCCGAGTACATCGCGGGCGCGTGCCACTCCATGAAGAGGCGCGGAAGTTCCACCCGATCCTCCACCACGGCCCGCCGGACCTCATGAATGCGAGGCTGCCAGCCTTCGAGCCTTTCCACGGGCATGCCCGGCGGTATGGTCCCGAAGTACTTCTCGATGAGGGCCTTGGCCTCGTCCGGATCGAAGTCTCCGGTCACGCAGAGAGAGGCGTTGTTGGGTGCATAGTAGAGACGGAAGAAGTCCTGCACGTCCTCGAGGGAGGCCGCGCTCAGATCCTCCATGCTGCCGATGACCGTATGGGAATAGGGATGCTCCTCGGGGAAGAGCAGCTCCTGCACCAGCGAGTAGGCGCGGGAGTAGGGACGGTTCTCACCCTGGCGCTTCTCGTTCTTCACCACGCTCTGCTGGTTATCGAACTTCTCCTGGGTCATGGCGGGAATGAGGAATCCCATTCGATCGGCCTCGAGCCAGAGGGCCAGCTCGAGCTGATTGGCCGGTACGTTCTCCCAGTAGTTGGTGCGGTCCTCCGTGGTGGATCCGTTCACCCGCCCGCCGGTCTTCTGCAGGGGCATGAAGTAGTCGGTATCGTGATTCTCCGAACCCTGGAACATCATGTGCTCGAAGAGATGCGCGAATCCGGTCCGGCCGGGTTTTTCATTCTTCGATCCCACGTGATACCAGACGTTCACCCCCACCATGGGCACGGAATGGTCCTCGTGGAGGATCACGTCCAGGCCGTTGGGCAGGGTGTATTTCTCGAATTGAAGCTCCGGCAGATCCGCCGCCATGGCGGGCAGGATCAGCAGGAGCGCGAGGATTGCGCTCGCCAAGGGTCTCACTTCGTTCCTCCCGGGAATATGTGTGGGGACGAAGGCCAATACGATGGGGACAGTCCCCTGTTTCAATTTCTAACGCCTTGCCACTACGGAAACAAGTCCAGCCTCCTATTTCGGCTGAATTGCCAGAAATAGCGTTTTTCCTTGACCTCAAGGGGGATTGGGCCGATTATATAGACCCTCGATATATCGAGGATCATACTATTACGGGAGCCGCCATGAAGAGTCCTCTCGTGGAAACGCAAAACCTCACCAAGGTCTGCAACGAGTTGCTGATCCTGTCGGCCCTCGCCGAGGGACGTCTTCATGGATACGAGCTTGCCCTCAGCGTCGAGAGCCGCAGCGAGGGCTTCTTCCGATTCAAGCACGGCACCTTGTACCCTATTCTTCACAAGCTCGAGGGAGAGGGCCTCATCAAGGGAACCTGGAAAGACGAGGGCACACGACGCAAGCGGAAGTACTACGCGCTCACATCCAAGGGTCGCCGCCGCGCCGCCGCGCTCAGATCCCAGTGGCGGCACTTCCACGAGAAGCTCATGGCCCTGAGTCCGGAGGTGGAGGCATGAGCGAGTTCATTCCCCTGCTGCAATCAGTGTCCGAAAGGCTCCAGCTCCCCCACCCCGCCAAGGGACGCATTCTTGCCGAGATTGCCGCGGACCTGGAAGGCCTCTACGAGCACTTCATCGCAGAAGGAAGCAGCCCCGCGGAGGCCCAAGCCAAGGCCGCCGAGTTCGTCGATCTCTCCGACGAGGCACTCGAGCAATTGGTCGAACTGCACCAGTCGACCTTCCGCAGGTGGCTCGACGGGCTGTCCATGCAGGCGCGAGTTCGTTGGGAACGAGGCCTCTTCTCGATACTGGTGCTGGGGCTGCTGGTCTCGGGACTGCCGAAGATGGCCGGTGAAGACTTCTTCCGCGAAGCGAGTCCATTCGTCTGGCCGGTGGCGGGCATCGGGCTGGGCGCACTTCTACTGGCCCTCTGGAAAACCTATCAGATCTACCTTCGAAAGGACCATCGGCTGGGCAAGGTGCATCGCGGCCTGCCGAGCCTGATCTTCCTGGGGCTCCTCGCCACCGCCCTGGGCACCTTCGGCTTCTCGGTGGAGCTCTACCTCGCTCTGGAGAAACTCATCTTCAATCTGGACGGGCTCTGGCTCATCGGAGTCGAGTGGCTCAAGCGCGGCATTCCACTGCTTCTCTTCAGCCTCTCGATCACCCTGGCCACGGCCCTGAGCTGGTTCACACTGACGAGCAAGGTACAGAACATCGTGGCCGCGGAGCTCCCCTTCCTCGACGAGGGAGCCCGGTCCGGAAGATAGGAGTTCACATGCTGACATTCTTCAAAGCGGCGGGAATCTGGGGATATGCCTTGTTGATCCTCCTCGCGGTGATCCTGACACAGAGTGTTCGGAGAGTGATGCAGCTGTCCAAGCCTGCCATCGAAGGGCAGGACACGGATACCGGCATCCACAGCATCCTCTTCTGGGGAGCCTTCAGCGCGCTGCTGGGCATCTACGGACAGATCTCGGGTATCTACAACGCTCTCGGCGCCATCATCGCGGCGACGGAGGTGTCGCCAAAAATCATCCTGATGGGATTGTCGGAGTCTTTCACGAGTACGCTCTTCGGAATGTTCAACCTCGTCCTGGCCTCGCTGGCCTGGTTCTTCATCCTGCGGGCTGAACGAAGACGTAAGCGAATCTGACTCCACTGCGATAAGCGCCTCCGTCATGTGGCGGAGGCGCTTGCACTTTTCGCTCCCAGCGCGATAATGGGGCCATGCCGCCGAGCCTGTATCAGACTTACGCGAATCCCGCGCAGCACGCCGCCATCTCGGCCCTCATACGGCGGCACTCCACCCATCTTACCGATGTCAGGGAAGCCACCCTCGAGTCTCTGGACTTCAGCGAGGCTCAGGAGATCCTGGATCTGGGTTGCGGATTCGGCTTCCTGGCCGAGGAGATGGCCAAGCGAAGCCCCCGGGGCACCCGCATCGTGGGCCTGGACGCCTGCAGTTCCAACCGCCGCACCTACCTCTACCGAGTCCAGTCCAGGGACTGTTTCGCGGAGTTCCAGCGCGCCCGGCTCAGGGATCGCCTCCATTTCGAGGACGATCGATTCCACAAGGTGATGAGCTCCTACTCGCTCTACTTCTTCCCGAGGCTCATTGGCGACATCGCCCGGGTTCTGCATCCGGACGGAGTCTTCTGGGCCCTCACCCACAGCGAAACGAGCTTCGAGGGCATCTTCCGGGCCATCGACATGGATCCGGAGGGGACGGACCTTGCGAAACTGCTGCGGGAGTTTTCCACCGAGAACGGAGAGGAACTGCTGTCGCCCCACTTCGAAGATGTGCGGAAGGTCCTCTACCGGAACGTGCTCGTCTTCTACCGCCAGGACCTGGGAGATTTCCTCGAGTATCTCCGATTCAAGCTTCCGCTCATCGACCAGCGCTACGATTCGGAATCGCCGCTGCCCCGGGAACTCGCGGAAAAAAGCATGGCCTTTCTGGACCGCTATGGCAGGATCACCATCGAGA